>NZ_CP019431.1:0-621666 GCF_009866765.1 Pseudomonas sp. S35 | reverse complement strand
GGCCAGGCCACGGTAGATACCGACATGCCCCAGGTCCATGTGGACATCTGGTACGTCAGCCAGTTGCAGCATGGCCAGCATCAAGCTGATCACTTCAACGTCGCTGCTCGGGCTGGCATCACCGTACAACTCGGCGCCCAACTGGATCGGGCTACGGGAAGACGACAACGCACGCGGCTGAGCATGCAGCACGCTGCCGGCGTAGCACAGGCGGCTCGGGCCTTCGCGACGCAGGGTGTGCGCATCGATGCGCGCCACTTGCGGCGTAATGTCAGCGCGGAAACCCATTTGCCGGCCCGATTGCGGGTCGATGACCTTGAAGGTGCGCAGATCCAGGTCCTGGCCCGCGCCGGTAAGCAGGGATTCCAGGTACTCGATATGGGGGGTCACGACAAATTCGTAACCCCAGCTCTGGAACAGATCCAACACCTGGCGGCGCGCTACTTCAATGCGCGCAGCTTCCGGTGGCAGTACTTCTTCGATGCCATCTGGCAGCAGCCAGCGGTCTACCGTTGCCATTACGCCATTCCCCTTTGATCCGGGCGGCCAGCCCTCGGCCGAGCCTTGAGTGAAGCAGAAAATACCCGCCGCCTGCATAAACCACGCGCAAGAGCGACGTGACGAACGACCTGTAACCGGCCTCGTCGGGCACTTTCCTCGAAAAACCTGTCACGCCTGCCGAATCAAACATGCAGACGCAAAAAAGCCGGGAATTTCCCGGCTGCCGCATCATACACCCGTTTTCTGAAAGGATCACCCCGCCAGGCATTTTAGCCGCCCGACGGAGCGCATCCTACAGAATCACAGGCTGGTTACTTGGACTTTTCCAGGTAGCGGAAGAAGTCGCTGCTTGGGTCCAGCACCATGACGTCGGTTTTGTTCGCGAAGCTTTCACGGTAGGCACGCAGGCTACGATAGAACGCGTAGAACTCCTGGTCCTGGCCGTAAGCCTTGGCGTAGATCGCCGCAGCTTGAGCATCGCCATCACCGCGGGACTCTTCAGACTCGCGATAGGCTTCTGCCAGCAGTACACGACGCTGACGGTCGGCATCCGCACGGATACCTTCAGCCAGCTCGTTACCCTTGGCGCGGTGCTCACGCGCTTCACGCTCACGTTCGGTGCTCATACGCTCGAACACGCTGCGGTTCACTTCTTTCGGCAGGTCAATGGCCTTGACCCGAACATCGACAACTTCGATGCCCAGTTCTTTTTCGGCCATTGCGTTCAGCGAACGGGTGATATCCGCCATCAGCGCATCACGCTCACCGGAGACCACTTCGTGCAGCGTGCGCTTACCAAACTGGTCACGCAGGCCGGACTCCAACCGGCGTGACAAGCGGTCATCGGCAAGCTGCTTGAGGCCGGACGTCGCGGTATAGAAGCGCTCGGCATCCTTGACGCGCCACTTGGCGTAGGCGTCAACCATCACGGCTTTCTTTTCCAGGGTCAGGAAGCGTTGCGTCGGTGCATCCAGGGTCATCAGGCGTGCGTCGAACTTGCGCACCTGGTTGACGTAGGGGACTTTCACATGCAGGCCCGGCTGGACATCCGCCTGGACCACGCGACCGAATTGCAGCAGCACCGCACGCTCGGTCTGAGCCACGATGTAGAAGCAGTTCCAGGCAGCGATGACCACGACGACGCCCACAATCAGGGCGGTCAGCGATTTATTGCTCATCAACGACTCTCCCTGGTACGTGATTGCTGTTGCAGCAAGTCAGCGGCCGCACGGGCGCTCGCTTCATTGGCAGCGGCATTGGAGCCGGAGGCCGGTGCGCTGGTGCTGCTACGACCACCTTCGATCATCTTGTCCAGCGGCAGGTACAGCAGGTTGTTCTGCCCACCTTTGCCGCCGGTCACGAGGACCTTGCTGGTGTTGCTGAAGACTTCCTGCATGGTGTCCAGGTACAGACGCTCGCGGGTGACTTCAGGTGCCTTGCGGTACTCGGCGACCAGCTTGGTAAAGCGATCCGCCTCACCCTTGGCGCGGGAAACCACTTCGTCACGGTAACCATTGGCATCCTCAAGGATGCGCTGGGCCTGACCACGCGCTTCCGGCACGACGCCGTTGGCATAGGTTTCAGCCTGGTTGCGCGAACGCTGCTCGTCTTCACGGGCACGGATCACGTCGTCGAAGGCTTCCTGTACTTCACGCGGTGCCGCTGCGCTCTGTACGTTCACCTGAGTGACGGTGATACCGGTGCGATAGGTATCGAGGAACCGTTGCAGGCGCTCCTTGATCTCGCTGGCCATCAATTCACGACCTTCGGTCAGCACCTGGTCCATTGCAGTGGAACCCACTACGTGGCGCAGGGCGCTTTCAGTTGCGTGTTGCAGGCTGACTTCCGGCTGATCAACGTTCAGCACAAAGTCTTGCAGATTGGTGATCTTGTACTGCACGGTCAGCGGCACTTCGACGATGTTCTCGTCTTCGGTCAGCATCTGGCCCTGCTTGGTGTAGGCACGCTCACGCGTGACGTTCTCCATGTACTTCTTGTCGATCGGCGGGAAATAGATATTCAGGCCCGGGCCGACCGTTTCGTAGTACTTGCCGAAGCGCAGCACCACGGCCTGCTCCTGCTCGTCCACGACGTAGACGGCGCTGTACAGCCATACGGACGCCAGCACGACAAGACCCAGGCCCAGCAGGCCATAGCCGCCGCCCTTGCTTGTGCGACCGCCGTCGTCACCACCACGTTTTTTTCCACCACCGAACAACCCATTCAGGCTTTCCTGCAGCTTTCGGAAGGCCTCGTCGAGATCTGGTGGCCCCTTGCGGTCGCCATTATTGCGGCGCTTACCACCCCAAGGATCCTGATTATTCGAGTTGCCACCCGGCTCATTCCAAGCCATAGCGCTCTCCATCTGATAAAGCAAAGACGCACCCACGGCGCGCCGACCAATGCTACAGAATGCCTGCTACTGCGGCACAACCGCTTTCGGAGGCTTTTATTGCAAAGTGTGTTGTTCGATGAACTCTGTCGGTACTACGCCTTCACGGCTGACCAGCCGATTGAGCTCCGAGCGCGGCAACCGAACGGCCAGCAAGCTGACACCTTCTTCGTCGTGTTCTTCTTTCTGTACCGCGCCCAGCTCGAAAAACTGTGCACGCAGTCGAGCAAAACGCTGAGGCAAGCGCAAGGTGCCGACGAACAAATCGCTGCCGAGCAATTCGGCAATGGCTTGTTCGAGCAACGCCAGACCACTGCCATCTCGCGCCGACAGCCAGACCCGCTGGGGCTTGCCGTTCTCATCGCGCTGGATTTGTGGCTCAACGCCTTCAAGCAAATCGAGTTTGTTATAGACCTCGAGGATCGGCAAGTCCTGGGCACCAATCTCGCCCAGTACCACCATCACCTGCTCAATCTGCAACATGCGATCCGGTTCGGCCGCATCGATCACGTGCAACAGCAGATCGGAATTGCTCGACTCTTCGAGCGTAGACCGAAATGCCTCGACCAGCTTGTGGGGCAAGTGACGAATGAACCCCACGGTGTCAGCCAGCACAATCGGCCCCAGGTCGCCAATGTCCAGACGGCGCAGGGTCGGATCGAGGGTGGCGAACAGTTGGTCAGCCGCGTACACGTCGGACTTGGTCACGTTGTTGAACAGCGTGGACTTGCCTGCGTTGGTATAACCCACCAGGGACACGGTAGGGATATCCGCACGGGAACGCCCACGTCGCGATTGCTCGCGCTGGCTGCGTACTTTTTCGAGGCGGCCCTTGATCTGGCGCAGGCGAACCCGCAGCAAGCGTCGGTCGGTTTCGAGCTGGGTTTCACCCGGCCCACGCATGCCGATACCGCCACCTTGACGCTCAAGGTGAGTCCAGCCGCGAACCAGCCGGGTGCTCATGTGGTCAAGCTGGGCCAGTTCGACCTGGAGCTTGCCTTCATGGGTACGGGCGCGTTGGGCGAAAATATCGAGGATCAGGCCGGTACGGTCGATCACGCGACACTCGAAAACACGTTCGAGGTTACGTTCCTGACTGGGCGTGAGGGTGTGATTGAAGATCACCAGATCGGCTTCTTCGGCATGGACCAGGTCGCGCAGTTCCTCGACCTTGCCGCTGCCAATCAGAAATTTGGCGGTTGGCCGATGACGCGGTACGTTAAAAAACGCAACGGTCTCGGCGCCGGCCGAATTTGCCAACTCCTGAAACTCCTGCGGATCTTCGCGCGCCTCAGGGTCCTGTCCATCCAAGTGAACGAGGATCACTCGCTCACCACCACCGTGGCGCTCAAAGAACAAAGGAGACTCCTATCAGGCGTTACCTGGCTCAGCGTCACCTTGTTCGTCGCCAGCTGCGCTAGGCAGACGGATTGGACGAACTGGAACGACTGTCGAGATAGCGTGCTTGTAAACCATCTGGCTGACGGTGTTTTTCAGCAGGATCACGAACTGGTCGAACGACTCGATCGTGCCTTGCAGCTTGATACCGTTGACCAGGTAGATGGAAACCCCCACTTTCTCTTTACGTAAAGTATTCAAGTAAGGGTCTTGTAGCGAATGCCCTTTTGACATGTGCCGCACTCCTTTAAGGATCAATAATAAAAAATCGGAAAATAGATAGCTCATGGCCGTCACACCCCCAAGGATAGACGGCAATTGCAAGGACTCAGCTCAATATGGAGACCGTTCCCAAGTATTTCAAGGCGCGTGACAGATTGTCGCTGTCCAGGCTGTCCAACCAGTGCAAATCGCTCCAGCTGCGCAGCCAGGTGAACTGGCGCTTCGCCAATTGGCGCGTGGCAATGATGCCGCGCTCCTGCATTTCGGCTGACGTCAGCTTGCCATCCAGATGATCCCAGACTTGGCGGTAGCCTACAGCACGTATCGAAGGCAGCCCTGGATGCAGGTCACCTCGTGAACGCAGTGCTACGACCTCGTCGATAAACCCCTGTTCCAACATAATTGTGAATCTTTGTGCAATTCGCTCGTGCAGCACCTGGCGATTTGCCGGAGCAATGGCCAGATTCGCCACAGTATAGGGCAATTGTGACTGTCCAGATGCGCCTGCGTCAGCACTTTGCGCAGTTTGTTTGCGCCGCAGTTCAGTCATGGTCTCGCCGCTCACACGCCATACTTCCAAGGCGCGACTGAGGCGCTGCGGGTCATTGGGGTGAATACGTGCGGCAGACACCGGGTCCACCGCCGCCAACTGATCGTGCAGGGCCTGCCAACCAAGGCGTGCAGCCTCTTCTTCGAGTTCGGCACGCACCTGGGCGTCAGCCGGCGGCATATCTGCCAGGCCTTCCTGCAAAGCCTTGTAATAGAGCATCGTACCGCCGACCAGCAGCGGGATATTGCCCCGCGCGGTGATCTCGGCCATGGCAGCAAGGGCATCGGTGCGAAAATCGGCGGCCGAATAGCTCTCGCTGGGGTCGATGATGTCGATCAGGCGGTGCGGATGCTGGGCCAATAATGCCTTGGAGGGCTTGGCCGTGCCGATGTCCATGTCCCGGTAAACCAGGGCAGAGTCAACACTGATCAGCTCGCAGGGCAACACCTTGGTCAGCTCGATAGCCAGGTCGGTCTTGCCGGCGGCCGTGGGGCCCATCAGGAAAATCGCGGGGGGCAAGGCACTCATCAGCGGCCGCGCAGGAACAGTTTGTCCAGATCGTCCAGGCCCATCTGGGTCCAGGTCGGTCGGCCATGGTTGCATTGCCCGCTGCGCTCGGTGTTCTCCATGTCGCGTAGCAGGCCGTTCATTTCCGGCAACGCCAGGCGGCGATTGGCGCGGATGGCGCCATGACAGGCCATAGTGCCGAGCAGTTCGTTGATATGCGCCTGGATACGGTCACTGGTGCCGTACTCCATCAGGTCCGCCAGTACATCGGCCACCAGCCGGTTGGCTTCGGCTTGCTTGAGCAGCGCCGGAATCTGGCGGATAGCCAGGGTTTCCGGGCCCAGGCGTTGTAGTTCGAAGCCCAGCTTCTGGAACACGCCGTGGTGCTCTTCGGCGCAATCGGCCTCACGCTGGCTGACCGCCAAGGATTCCGGCACCAGCAGCGGCTGGCCGCTGAGGCCCTCGCTGGCCATGGCGATCTTCAGACGTTCGTACATGATCCGCTCGTGGGCGGCGTGCATGTCTACCAGCACCAGGCCGTGGGCGTTTTCCGCGAGGATGTAGATACCTTTGAGCTGCGCCAGCGCATAACCCAGCGGCGGGATATCACCGCCACCTTCCGGCAAGGCCACTGCGCCCGGCTCGGCACCCGGCAGCGGCGCATAGAATTCACGATAGGCCGCCTGGGCTTCGGCCACCGGCACTGCCGATTGCGTGCGCGGCGTGTATTGGTACTGATAACCCGCACCCGAACCGGAACCCGGTGCGGTATACGCAGGCTGCGGCTGCGGCGATTGCAACAGGTTACCCGCCAGGCTCATCTCGCCCTGGGGACCGAATTCACCGGCTTCGGGGCCGCTGGGACGCACCATCGCCGTCACGATCGGCGCCGACAGCTGATCATCCGGGCGCACATCGCCTAACGCGCGGTGCAACGTGCCATACAGGAAGTCATGCACCATGCGCCCATCACGGAAGCGTACTTCGTGCTTGGTCGGGTGCACGTTGACGTCGACGACCGAAGGGTCGACCTCGAAAAACAGCACAAACGTCGGATGCCGCCCGTTGAACAGCACATCGCGATACGCCTGGCGCACCGCATGGGCCACCAGTTTGTCGCGCACTGCACGGCCGTTCACAAAGAAATACTGCAAGTCCGCCTGGCTGCGGGAGAACGTCGGCAACCCGACCCAGCCCCAAAGCCGCAAGCCATTGCGCTCGATCTCGATCGGCAGCGCCTGCTCCAGGAACCCACCACCGCAAATCGCAGACACACGCCGAGCACGCGCAGCGTCGTCATGGGCTTCGTGCAGGCTGAGGATGGTCTTGCCGTTGTGCCGCAGGTGAAACGCCACGTCAAAGCGGGCCAAGGCCAGGCGCTTGATGACTTCTTGCAGGTGATCGAATTCGGTTTTCTCAGCCTTGAGGAATTTGCGCCGCGCCGGCGTGTTGAAGAACAGGTCGCGCACTTCCACCGAGGTGCCCACCGGGTGCGCGGCCGGCTGGACCCGCGGCGCCATGTCGCGGCCTTCGGTTTCCACTTGCCAGGCCTGCTCGGCACTGCGGGTGCGGGAGGTCAGGGTCAGGCGGGCCACGGAACTGATCGACGCCAGGGCCTCACCGCGAAACCCCAGGCTCATCACCCGCTCAAGGTCTTCCAGGTCGCGAATCTTGCTGGTGGCGTGGCGGGCCAGGGCCAGCGGCAGGTCATCGGAAGAGATGCCGCTACCGTCATCGCGCACCCGCAGCAACTTGACGCCGCCCTGCTCCACATCCACATCGATGCGCTTGGCGCCGGAGTCGATGCTGTTTTCCAGCAGTTCCTTGATCACCGATGCAGGGCGCTCGACGACCTCACCCGCGGCAATCTGGTTAGCCAGTCGCGGGCTGAGCAATTCAATGCGCGACCCGCTGTTCAAGGTTGATTCGCTCATTACTGCGCCGCCAATTCAGTGCCAGGAATGGTCAACACCTGGCCAACTTTCAACTCATCGGTTTTCAGGCTGTTGGCACTGCGCAACGTCGCGGCCGACACCTGGAAGCGCACGGCCAGCATTGCCAGGGTATCGCCGGGCTGTACGCGATGGTCACGCGGGCCTTGGGCGATCTTGCCGGAGTCACGCAGCCAGGCGATGTAGGTGCCCGGCGGCGGGTTCTGCTGGAAGAACTGGCGCACGCCGGCGCTGATGGAGCGCGCCAATGCCTGCTGATGGCTGGCACTGGCCAGCTTGGAGGCTTCGTTGGCGTTGGAGATAAACCCGGTTTCCACCAGGATCGATGGGATGTCCGGCGACTTCAACACCATGAACCCGGCCTGCTCCACACGCTGTTTATGCAACGAAGTCACGCGACCGATATTGCTCAAGACCTTCTGGCCTACGTTCAGGCTGGAGGTCAGCGAGGCGGTCATGGACAGGTCGAGCAGTACGCCAGCGAGCATCTTGTCCTTGTCATCGAGGGACACGTTGCCGGCGCCGCCAATCAAGTCGGAACGGTTTTCACTGTCGGCCAGCCAACGCGCTGTCTCGGAGGTCGCACCACGATCAGACAAGGCAAACACCGACGCACCGAACGCGGCGGTCGACGGCGCCGCATCGGCGTGGATCGACACAAACAGGTCGGCACCCTTCTTGCGGGCGATTTCGGTACGGCCGCGTAGCGGGATGAAGTAGTCACCGGTACGGGTCAACTCGGCGCGGTAGCCTTTCATGCCGTTGATCTGGCGTTGCAGCTCACGGGCAATGGCCAATACCACGTCTTTTTCATGCTGGCCACGCGAGCCGGAGGCGCCCGGGTCTTCACCGCCGTGGCCGGCGTCGATCACCACGATAATGTCGCGCTTGCCGGCCGGGGTGGGTGGTGGCGGCGGCAACTTGACCTGGGGCTGCGACGGGCTGACCGGCACGGCGGGCACGGTCGCCACGGCCGGCGTCGGCGCAGGCGGCGGTGCGGCATCGGCGGCGTTGTCGAACAGATCGACCACCAACCGGTTGCCATACTGGGCATTCGGCGCCAGGGAGAAGCTTTTCGGGGTCACGACTTTTTTCAGGTCGATGACCACCCGCAAATCGGTCGGCGTGCGCTGGGCCGAGCGCATGGCGGTAATCGGCGTGTTGGCGGTAGACACCTTCAGCGGCGCGGCCAGGGTCGCACCGTTGATGTCGATCACCAGCCGATCAGGCGCCGTGAGGGTAAAGACGCTGTGCTGGACCGGGCCAGACAGGTCGAACACCAGTCGCGTGTTATCCGGCGCTCGCCACAGGCGAACACTCTTCACCTGTGAAGCAGCCAGAGCATTGACAGTCATTGCCGCAAGCAACACCCCTACGACAGCAACCAACGCGCGAAAGCGCATACCTAACCCCACCAATTATTTGAATTTCAATGCCAGAGCGGCACACCACGATTGACCGCGCGGGCTCTGGGGCAACAACTTCAGCTGACGTCCTGATTCATGCGGCGTAATGGTAATGGTCAGGTCCGGCTTTGGCAAAAAGCCTGTGCCTTTATCTGGCCACTCGATCAGACACAGTGCGTCTTCGTCGAAATAATCACGGATGCCCATGTACTCCAGCTCTTCAGGGTCGACCAGCCGATAGAGGTCGAAGTGAAAGGCCCGTACGGTCCCGATCTCGTAGGGCTCAACCAGGGTAAACGTCGGGCTCTTCACCGCCCCTTTATGGCCCAAGCCCCGGATAATCCCACGCGAGAGTGTGGTCTTGCCCGCCCCCAGGTCACCTTCGAGAAAGATCAGCCCCGCTCCGCCCGTGACCTGCGCAATGCGATGACCCAACGCGACCATGGCGTCTTCATCGGCCAGCAAAAGGATTACTTCAGGCACGGCGACTGCTCCTCCAACAATTGACGAATGGCAGGTATCAGGTCGCTGGCCGCCAAGCCGCGACCCAGGCTGCCCTGGCGATCCCCCGCCGTAGCATGCAACCACACGGCCAGGCAGCTTGCCTCATAGGCCGGCATGCCTTGGGCCATCAGCGCGCCCACCAGCCCGGCCAGTACATCGCCAAGGCCCGCCGCCGCCATCGCCGGATGGCCCTGGTCACAACGGGAAACACGCCCATCGGGGCAGGCAATCAAACTGCCAGCACCCTTGAGGATAGCCACTGCCTTGAATTTCTGGCTCAACGCGCGCGCCACCTTAAGGCGATCGGCCTGAACCTCGGCTGTCGAAACGCCCAACAAGCGCGCAGCCTCGCCCGGATGCGGCGTAATCACGCTACCGCTCGGAAGACTCACCGTGCCGGTAGCCAACTGATTCAGCGCGTCTGCGTCCCACACCTGCGGCAGCTGCGCGTTCGCGGCAACCGATATCAGGCTTTTACCCCAAGACGCCTCACCCAGGCCCGGACCGATGACAATGACCGAGATTTTTTCCAGCAAGCCCATAAGCTGGTTGGCCGAACTCACGCCCACGGTCATGACTTCCGGCAAGCGCGCCAACGCGGCGGGCACATGTTCAAGGCGGGTCGCCAGGGACACCATGCCCGCACCGCTGCGCAATGCACTTTGCGCGCTCAACAGCGCCGCGCCGCCAAAGCCGCGGTCGCCGCCAATGACCAGCAAGTGGCCGAACTGGCCTTTACGGGCGCTGGGGGAACGCGCAGCCAGTTGCGGCAAATGGCCGGGCAACAGTGACTGAACGTCGGTTATTTCGTGATTTGTCTGCGGCATGCGTCTTCAAGCTCCGATGTCTGGCAGAATTATACGCATCTAACCTGCGGTTTCCCGTGTCTCATGCCTGCTATTACCTCCGATCTGCCCGCCCTCGCCCAATCGATCAAAGACTGGGGCCGCGAGTTGGGCTTTCAACAAGTCGGCATCAGCGGCCTGGACCTGGCCGAGCATGAACAGCACCTGCAACGCTGGCTCGACGCGGGCTACCACGGCGAGATGGACTACATGGGCGCCCATGGCAGCAAACGTTCCCACCCCGAAGAACTGGTACCGGGCACCCTGCGCGTGGTGTCGCTGCGCATGGATTATCTGCCAGGCGATACCCAAATGGCGCAGTTGCTGGCTAAGCCGGAAAAAGCCTACATCTCCCGTTACGCCCTGGGCCGCGACTATCACAAGCTGATCCGCAAGCGCGTGCAGCAACTGGCCGACCGCATCCAGGCACAAATCGGCCCGTTCGGCTTTCGGGCCTTTGTCGACAGCGCCCCGGTACTGGAAAAAGCCATCGCTGAAAAAGCCGGCCTGGGCTGGATCGGTAAAAACACGCTGGTACTCAATCGCAAGGCGGGCAGTTATTTCTTCCTGAGCGAACTGTTTGTCGATTTGCCGCTACCGGTCGATGAACCTCACAGCACTGAACATTGCGGCCGCTGCACGGCGTGCCTGGATATCTGCCCGACCAATGCCTTCGTCGGCCCCTATGTACTGGACGCCCGGCGCTGTATCTCCTACCTGACCATCGAACTGAAGAACGCGATACCCGAAGACCTGCGCCCGCTGATCGGCAATCGGGTGTTCGGCTGCGATGACTGTCAGATCGTTTGCCCGTGGAATCGTTTCGCCCGCCACACCGGCGAGAGCGATTTCAAGCCCCGCCATAACCTGGATAACGCAGAGCTGGCCGAACTGTTTATGTGGGACGAGGATAAATTCCTCAGCAGCACCGAAGGTTCACCCCTGCGCCGCGCCGGCTACGAGCGCTGGTTGCGCAACCTGGCCGTGGGCCTGGGCAATGCGCCGTCGAGCATTCCAGTGCTGGAAGCCTTGAAGGCGCGCCGCGATTACCCCTCGGAGTTGGTGCGCGAACATGTGCAATGGGCCCTCAACCAACACGCTACGCGCTAGTGCACGTCGTCGTTGTAGACAAACTTGGGCATTTCCCAGTGGAAACGAATAGCCAGCAGCCGCAGTAGAAAACCGCTGAACAATGTCAACAGAATCGCCTGCTCGCTGGGCAACTCCAGATACAGACAGAGCAGGTAGAACCAGGCTGCCAGGAACGACACGCTGGCGTACAGCTCGCGGCGGAAGATCAGCGGAATGTCATTGCAGAAGATATCCCGCAGGATGCCGCCGAAGACACCGGTGATCACACCACTGACCGACGCCACCAGCATGCCGTGGCCCATTTCCAGGGCGGTCATGCAGCCGATCAGCGTGAAGGCCACCAGGCCCAAGGCGTCCAATGCCAGGAACAACGAGCGCAGGCGGCGCATCAGCGGCGCGATAAAGATCGTTACCAGCGCCGCCACCGAGGTCAGCACCAGGTATTCCGGGTGTTTGACCCACGTCAGCGGGTAATGCCCCAGCAATACATCCCGCACCGAACCGCCCCCCAGCGCCGTCACGCAGGCAATCAGCACCACGCCAAACCAGTCCATACCGCGCCGGCCGGCGGACAACGCACCGGTCATGGCTTCGGCGGTGATTGCGATGAGGTAGAGCATCAGCAGCATGATGGCGATCCTTGCAGGGAGGCCGGCAGTCTAATCATTTGGTGATGGCACCAAAAGGGGGCGCTTGGCGATAAACCGCGCCGCCGCAATCGCGGACAAGCCCCCTCCCACATTTGGCATGTGTTCACAAATCAAAATGTGGGAGCGGGCTTGCCTGCGATGGCGTCAGTTCAGTCGCTACGGTTTCAGGCCTTGATGAAGTGCTTGCGGTAATGCTGCAACTCGGCAATCGACTCGCGAATATCATCCAGCGCCAAGTGAGTGCTGCCTTTATGGAAGCTGTCTTTGACTTCCGGCGCCCAGCGCGCAGCCAGCTCTTTGAGCGTGGACACGTCGAGGTTGCGGTAGTGGAAGTAGCTTTCCAGCCCCTTCATGTGGGTGTAGAGGAAGCGCCGATCCTGGCAAATGCTGTTGCCGCAGATCGGCGACTTGCCCTTGGGCACCCACTGTTCCAGGAAGGCGATGGTTTCGGCTTCGGCTTCGGCCATGCTGATGCGGCTGTCGCGCACACGCTGGGTCAGGCCGGAATTGCCGTGGGTGCGGGTGTTCCACTCGTCCATAGTGGCGAGCACCGCGTCGCTGTGGTGGATGGCGATCACCGGACCTTCGGCCAAGGTATTGAGATTGCTGTCGGTGACAATGGTCGCCATCTCGATGATGACGTCGGTGTCGGGGTTCAGACCGGTCATTTCCAGATCGATCCAAATCAGGTTCTGTGGGTTTTGCATGGCTTGATTCTCTTGGCACCTTGGCGTAGCCGGGCAGTTTAGCAGGCGGGGCCGTGCTAGACTCGCGACCGTTTCACCCAACCTTTGCATTATCGACACGGAACACCAATGGCCAAACGCCAGCTCAACCGTCGCCAAAACTGGCGCATCGAAAAGATTCAAGGCGAACGCGCCGCTCGCGCCGCCAAACGTGAATCCTCCGCCGTGGAAGCGCTTGAGGGCGGCGACCTGGGCCCCGAGCAAACGGGCCTGGTGATCGCGCACTTTGGTGTGCAGGTCGAAGTCGAGGCGCTGGAAGGCGAACTGGCGGGCTCTGTGTCCCGTTGCCATTTGCGCGCCAACCTACCGGCGTTGGTCACTGGCGACAAAGTCGTGTGGCGTGCGGGCAACCAGGGTATCGGCGTGATCGTCGCCCAGTTGCCGCGCACCACCGAACTGCGTCGTCCCGACAGCCGCGGCCAGCTCAAGCCGGTAGCGGCCAACGTTGACATGATCGTGATCGTGTTCGCACCGCTGCCCGAGCCCCATGCCAACCTGATCGACCGCTACCTGGTAGCCGCCGAGCATGCCGGCATTCGCCCGTTGCTGCTGCTGAACAAATTCGACCTGATCGACGAACAGAACGCCCCGGCGCTCAATGCGCTGCTGGCGGTCTACCGCACCCTGGGTTATCCGGTGCTGGAAGTTTCGGCGCACCACGGCAATGGCATGGAACAGCTGCAACAGCAACTGGACGGGCGTATCAGTGTGTTTGTCGGCCAGTCCGGCGTGGGCAAGTCATCGTTGGTGAACAGCTTGCTACCGGAAGTCGACACCCGTGTAGGCCCGCTGTCGGAATTGTCCGGCCAGGGCACCCACACCACCACCACCGCGCGGTTATTCCACTTCCCCGGCGGCGGCGAGTTGATCGACTCCCCCGGCATTCGTGAATTCGGCTTGGGCCACGTCAGCCGCAGCGATGTGGAAGCGGGCTTCATCGAATTCAACGACCTGATCGGTACGTGCCGCTTCCGCGATTGCAAGCATGATCGCGAGCCAGGCTGTGCACTGCTCAAGGCGCTGGAAGACGGTCGCGTGCAGCAGCAGCGGATGAACAGCTATCGTTCGATTATTGCGAGTCTCCCGGAGAGCAGTTACTGACCCTTGTGGCGAGCAAGCTCCCTCGCCACAGAAAGCTCACCCATAGGGCAGAAACAAAAAGGCCGCGATCATCGCGGCCTTTTTGCATGTGCTGCTTAGGAACCTGCCTTAGGCACCGTAGGGTCCTTCACCCCACCATCATCAAACAGGTTCAGCTTCTGCCGCAGCTCGTGGGCCGGCAACGGCTCCTGCCCTGGCGGGATGGCGTTCGGGTCGCCCGGTACTTCGCCGGGTGCGCCAGCGCCTGGGGTTGGCGCAGCGGGCGGCTGATCACCTTCAATCGCGCGCTGGGCCTTTTTGGTCAGCACCACGATGTCGATCCGCCGGTTGATTGGGTTGAACGGATCCTTGGGCTCAAATAACTGCGAGGAAGCAAACCCCACCACGCGCGCCACTTGCGGGTCCGGGTAGCTGCCTGCCACCAACGCACGACGGGCGGCGTTGGCGCGGTTGGCCGAGAGTTCCCAGTTACCGAAATCACCCTGGCCAGCATACGGCTTGGCGTCGGTGTGGCCGCTGATGCTGATCTTGTTCGGCACCGCCTTGATGGTGTCAGCCATGGCCAGCAGGATGTCTTCGAAGTACGGCTTCAAGCGTGCACTGCCGGAATCGAACATCGGCCGGTTGGCGGCATCGGTGATCTGGATACGCAAGCCTTCCGGCGTGATCTCGAACGAGATCTGATCCTTGAATTTCAGCAACTGCGGATTTTCATCCACCTTGGTCTGCAACTCTTGCAGCAACAGCTCCAGGCGTTCCTGCTCGACCTGCTCGGCCATGCTTTCGACAGTGTCGCGCTCGATCGGGATGTTTTCCTGAGGCGCTTCGGTCTTGACCTCTGGGTTGATGGTGCGCTCAGGCGCCAACTGCGGCGAACCGCCCAGGTCGATCACGAACGGCGTACCGCTTTCCGAGAAGCCAATCGGGTCTTTGAAGTAGCCGGCGATGGCGATCTTCTGTTCGGGCGTGGCGGTGGACATCAGCCACAGCACCAGGAAGAACGCCATCATCGCCGTCGCAAAGTCGGCGAAGGCGATTTTCCAGGCACCACCATGGTGCCCCGCAGCGAAGCGCTTGACGCGCTTGATGATTATCGGCTGGTTGTTTTCCATGGCTTAGCGACCGCGAACCGCTTGTTCCAGCTCGGCGAAGCTTGGCCGATGTTTCGGGTACAACACCTTGCGACCGAACTCCACCGCCAGCGATGGCGGCATGCCGGAGGCGGACGCTACCAGGCTGGCCTTGATCGATTCGTACAGGTTGATTTCTTCCTTGGCATCGTGAGCCAGGGAGGTCGCCAGCGGGCCGAAGAAGCCGTAGGCCGCGAGAATACCGAAGAAGGTACCCACCAGCGCCGCACCAACGTGCATGCCGATGGCCGCTTGGTCGCCTTCGCCCAGGGACGCCATGGTCACCACGATACCGAGTACCGCCGCAACGATACCGAAGCCGGGCATGCCGTCAGCGATGCCGGTCACGGCGTGGGACGGGTGCTCCAGCTCTTCTTTAAGGCTGAACAATTCCATGTCGAACAGGCCTTCGAGCTCATGGGGGGCCATGTTGCCGGAGGACATGATGCGCAGGTAATCGCAGATGTAGGCGGTCATGCGCTCGTCTTTGAGCACGGCCGGGTACTTGGCGAAAATCGGGCTGGCGGCGGCGTCCTCGATGTCAGCCTCGATGGCCATCATGCCTTCGCGACGACTCTTGTTGAGGATCTCGTAAACCAGGCCCAGCACTTCCAGGTAGAAGGTGTGGGTAAAACGCGAACCGAACATGGCCAGCGACTTCTTGACCACGTGCATGGTCATGTAGCCGGGGTTGGCCTGCAGGAAAGCGCCCAGTGCCGCACCACCAATGATCAACACCTCGAAAGGCTGGATCAGTGCCGCAATTTTACCGTGGGACAAGACGTACCCGCCGAGCACGCTCGCGAAGACGACGATAATGCCGATAATTTTAGCCATAGGAGATGAGTACTTGCGCCGTCGGGTTCATGGACATATTTGGGGGAACTGGAAAACTCTTGTTCCTCTTATCGGCAAAACTGCGCCAGACTATAGCCCGTTAAGGCGAAAAGCCAGTTCGGCCCGCTCCGGGCGTGTTGACCGCAAGTGATGATCGCGCCCCAATCATGGCTAATGAAACGACAGTCCCATCTGTAAGACCCCTCTCTCTCGCCGCTTGGATCAAGCGCCTGGACGACGTGCTGCTGCCTGTTCCACAGGCCAGCCATGACCGGGTGTGCAAAGCCATCCGCGACAGCCGCAGTTCGTTGCGAGATATTGCCGAACTGATGCAAAACAGCCCGGCCCTGGTGCTCAGCGTGATGCGCGAGGCCAACAGCCATACCCACGGCAGCCTGGCGGAACCGGCAGAAAACCTCGAAGTGGCGCTCAACCGCCTGGGCCTCAAGCGCGCCGAAGAACTGCTGGCGCGCCTGCCTTCTGTGCCGGCCCACGAGATTCCAGTGGCGCTGCGCCAGCTGTTGCTGGTGAGCCAGCATGCGTCGCAACAAGCCAACGGCCTGTTTGGCAGCCGCCTGGCGCGACTGTGGCAAGACATTCACTGGGGCAGCCTGCTGTTTCTGTCACCCCTGTGGCCGATGGCCGTTGCCTACCCCAAGCTCCTTGAAGAATGGGAACTGCGCGTCATCCACAAGGGCGAGTCGGCACGCAAGGTCGAGCAGGAACTGTTCGGCGTGCGCCTGCTGGACCTGTGCCTGGGCCTGACCGAAGCGTGGCACCTGCCAATCTGGGTATCCCAGGGCTATAACCTGCTGCTGCGCGAGCAACGACTGCTGGTAAAGGCGCTGCATATCGCCCGCGAGGACGACCCGTTGCGTCACCAGCAATTGCTCGACGCCGAACCCAACCTGCGCCGCTGGCTGAACCAGCCGGCCAATACCGTGCTGCTGGCCAACGGCCTGGCGATGTCGGCCCAGGAGTCCTGGACCTGCCCGCACACCCAACGCTGGCAATACCTCACCGCCCTGTACCTGCAACAGCCCTTGAGCGAGGTACAGCAACAGGCTCACCAGCAAGCCGTCACCAGCGCCCGCACCACCCTGATGCCCGACCTCTGGCACCCGGCGCTGTCGCTGATCTGGCCGTGGCATGTGCAAAAGATTCATCGCGGCCTGCTGCCTGCGCCGCCACCGACTGCCGAAGCCTTGGCGGTCTGGCGCAACCGCTGCACCGAACTGCTGGTGGAGCCGAGCCGCTTTGCCAACGCCATGCATTTGACCACCTGCGCCAAAGAAGCCTTGGTGGCCAGCGGCATGCAGCGGGTCCTGTTGTTCATGGCCGACCGCGCGTTGAGCACCTTGCGCGTACACCAGGCAGATGGCCTGCCTAAAGACGCCGCCAACCTGAGCCTGGACGTGGTCAACAGCACGCTGTTGCAGCGCCTGCTGGAGAAATCCGCCCAGGTTCGCCTGACGCCGGACAACCACGCGCAGTTCTCAGCCTTGCTGCCGCCGATCCTGCGCCGCCTGTTCACCGGCGAACACCTGCTGCTGCGCTCGATGAGCTGCAATGGCCGCGTGGTGATGGTGATGGTTGCCGACCAGGGCGGCGGGCCGTTCTCGGAAACCACCGTACAGGCGTTCGGCAAAACCGCCCAATGCATCGAGAAAGCCCTGCACAGCTTTACCAACCGCAGCGCCTGATGCTTGCGTTACAATCGTCGTCCTTTATCGCCAACATTTGTGCCCAGGAGACCTCACATGCCTGACTTCTCTGGCTTGCCGCTGGTGATCGAATCTGCCGACTTGCTGAGTCGCCTGGATGCCGAACACCTGATTCTGGTGGACCTCACCAGCGCCGCCCGCTACGCCGAAGGGCATATCCCCGGCGCGCATTTCGTTGATCCCAAGCGCACCCAACTGGGCCAGCCACCGGCACCCGGCCTGCTGCCCAACAAGGCCGACCTGGAAAAGCTGTTCGGCGAACTGGGCCACACGCCCGACGCCACCTACGTGGTGTACGACGACGAAGGCGGCGGCTGGGCCGGGCGTTTTATCTGGCTGCTCGACGTGATCGGCCACCAGAAATACCACTACCTCGACGGCGGCCTGCTGGCGTGGCTCGAAGACAAACACCCGGTTTCCACTGAAGTGCCCGCCCCTGTCGGCGGCCCGGTCAGCCTCACGCTGCACGACGGCCCCACCGCCACTCGCGAGTACCTGCAAAGCCGCCTCGGCGCAGCCGACCTGGGTATCTGGGACGCACGCGGCCCGTTGGAATATTGCGGCGAGAAGGTGCTTGCAGCCAAAGGCGGGCACATCCCAGGTGCCGTGAACTTCGAATGGACCGCTGGCATGGACAAGGCCCGCAACCTGCGTATCCGCCGCGACATGCCGCAGATCCTCGAAGGCCTCGGGCTGACCAAAGACAAAGAAATCATCACCCACTGCCAGACTCACCACCGCTCTGGCTTCACCTACCTGGTGGCCAAGGCGCTCGGTTATCCGCGAGTCAAAGGTTATGCCGGTTCCTGGGGCGAATGGGGCAACCACCCCGACACCCCCGTTGAGATTTAAGGTTTAAGGACAGTTATGAAAAAGCAGTTGTTTATCCTCAGCCAATACTTGCTGCCGCACCATTTGCTGTCGCGCCTGGCCGGCTGCATTGCCGAGTGCCGCGTACGCTGGTTCAAGAACGCCTTCACCACTTGGTTCGCCAAGCGCTACCAAGTGGACATGTCCCAGGCGCTGGTTGAAGACGTGACCGCCTACGAGCACTTCAACGCCTTCTTCACCCGCGCCCTCAAGGACGGCGCCCGCCCACTGGATCAAACCCCGGGCGCAATACTCAGCCCAGCCGATGGCGCGGTCAGCCAGTTGGGGCCGATTGAGCACGGTCGTGTGTTCCAGGCCAAGGGTCACAGCTTCAGCGTGCTGGAATTGCTGGGTGGCGATGCGGCGGTAGCGGCACCGTTCATGGGCGGCGATTTCGCCACTGTGTACCTGTCGCCGAAGGACTACCACCGCGTGCATATGCCACTGGCGGGCACCCTGCGGGAAATGGTCTATATCCCGGGCCGCATCTTCTCGGTGAACCAAACCACCGCCGAAAACGTGCCGGATCTGTTTGCGCGTAACGAGCGTGTTGCCTGCATCTTCGACACCGAACGCGGCCCGATGGCCGTAGTGCTGGTGGGTGCGATGATCGTCGCGTCGATTGAAACCGTATGGGCTGGCCTGGTGACTCCACCGAAGCGCGAACTGAAAACCTTGCGCTACGACGAAGCGGCACGCGCGCCGATTCACCTGGAGAAAGGTGCAGAGCTGGGTCGCTTCAAGCTGGGTTCGACCGCGATTGTGCTGTTTGGGCCGGATCAGGTTAAGTGGGCTGAAGAACTGGTGGCGGGTTCGCCGGTGCAGATGGGCCAAGGCATCGCACTGCCGAAAGCCTAATTCCAGACCTGTAAAGATCCAATGTGGGAGGGGGCTTGCCCCCTCCCACACTCAGTTAGAGCTGCCCGTCTCGGTCGCGAAAGCCCAGCAGATACAGCACGCCATCGAGCCCCAACGTCGAAATCGCCTGCTTGGCCGACTGCTTCACCAACGGCTTGGCGCGGAACGCGACACCCAACCCGGCAATCGCCAGCATCGGCAAGTCATTCGCGCCGTCGCCGACTGCAATGGTCTGCTCCAGACGCAAGCCTTCCTTGTAGGCCAACTCCTTCAGCAAATCCGCTTTGCGCTGTGCGTCGACGATCGGCTCCACCGCCACGCCTGTGACCTTGCCGTCCACCACTTCCAGCTCGTTGGCGAACACATAGTCGATGCCCAGCTTGGCCTGCAATTGCTTGGCAAAGTAGGTGAAGCCGCCGGACAGGATCGCGGTTTTGTAGCCTAGGCGCTTGAGTTCGGCGAACAGGGTTTCGGCACCTTCTGTCAGGCGTAGCGAGGCACCGATAGAGTCCAAGACGCTAACGTCCAAACCCTTGAGCAGCGCCAGGCGCTCTTTGAAGCTGGCACGAAAGTCCAGCTCGCCAGCCATCGCACGTTCGGTGATCGCCGAAACCTGCTCGCCCACGCCCGCAGCCTTGGCCAGTTCATCAATGACTTCAGCTTCGATCAGCGTGGAATCCATGTCGAACACCGCCAGTCGACGGTTACGACGGAACAGCGAGTCTTCCTGGAAGGCGATGTCGACGTTCAGCTCTTGGGCCACGCTGAGGAATTCCGCGCGCAAGGCCTGCGGATCGGCCGGCTCGCCGCGCACGGAGAACTCGATGCAACCCTTGCCCTGATCAGCCGGTGTGTCCAACGGCATGCGGCCCGACAGACGGTCGATATGATCGATGTTCAACCCGTACTGCGCAGTGATGGAGCTGACCCGCTGCAGTTGCTCGGCGGTGACCTTGCGGGTCAACAGCGTCACGATGTGGCGTTTCTTGCCCTGACCCGCCACCCAGTGCTGGTAGTCCTCTTCGGACACCGGAGTGAAACGCACCTGTTGATCCAGCTTGTACGCCGTAAACAGGATGTCCTTGAGCACGGACGAGGCCTGCTCGGTGCTCGGGATTTCCACCAGGATGCCGAACGACAAGGTGTCGTGGATCACCGCCTGGCCGATGTCGAGAATGTTCACACCACCCTGGGCCAGAACACCGGTAATGGCTGCGGTAAGACCCGGACGGTCAACCCCTGTGATGTTAATCAGGACAATTTCGCGCAAGGCGCACCCCCAGGCTGGAAAAAAACCGCATTCTACCCACTTTCAGTGACCATCGGGCACAGCCAGCGCTTTGCCGGTCTTGGGCCTGTCGCTATACTGCGCGTCAACTTCACGGACCGAGAGCCGAGCGCAAGTGAACCGGCCCACGCCAGTAAAAACCGATAACTTCTTCCTGCTGATCTTCCGGGCACTGCGCCACCGCCGTGTACCGATCGCATTACGCATCGCCAGCCATAATGTGATCCTGGTCGCCCTGGCCCTGGTGATCTACGCCTGCGTGATGGGTTTGCAGTTCAAACAGGCCATGCACGAGCAAGCCGACGCCCTGGGCGAGAGCTTGACCACCCAGACCGCCACCTCGGCGACCGAGCTGTTGGTGTCCAACGACATCCTCAGCCTCAACGTGCTGCTCAACAACCTGACCAAGAACCCGCTGGTGGCCCACGCCGCGATCTACAGCGTGGACAACCGCATCATGGCCGAAGCCGGGCAGCGCCCGAAAAACGGCCTGCTGGGTGAAGCCGAAGGCCTGTACCAGAGCAACATCACGTTCCAGGACGTGAAGGCCGGCCAACTGCGCATCAGCCTGGACATGCAGCAATTCCAGCAACCGATGACCATCAGCCTGCAAAGCATGGGCATCCTCAGCGCGATCCTGCTGGCACTGGCACTGGCTTTGAGCCTGCGCCTGGGCCGGCATATCTCCACGCCGTTGATGCAACTGCGCATCTGGCTGCGCGATATCGACGAACACACCCCGGCCACCGACCGCCAGGACGAAATCGGCGACCTCGCCCGCCAACTGCACGCCAGCTTCGCCCCGGAGCCAGCACCCAAGGTTGAACCGGAACCTGAGTTCGACGACAGCGATTACGACGACGAACCCGAGTTTGAAGTGCGCGACCTGCGTGACCCAGGCTTCGACGAAAGCGCCCCGGTGGCCGGCCTCAAGCCCGCCACACGCAAGGTAATCCAGGCCGAAGAAGATGAACTGGACGACGAAGACCCGTTCGCCGACCTGCGTGACACTTCAGCCACCAGCCCGGCTGTCGCGCCAAAACCCGCGCCGGCAAAAAATGCCGAACCCCAGCACAGCGCCGTACTGGCCGTGCAATTGGGCGCACAAGACCAACTGCGCCGCCTGCCCCGTGCACGCCTGACCGAACTGCTGGAGCGCTATCGCGATTGCCTCGACCAGGCAGCCTCGCTGTACCAGAGCGAACTGCACACCCTGAACGACGGCAGCACGCTGATGCTGTTCCACAGCGAAGACAGCGGCGAAGACTACCTGACCAACGCCATCTGCTGCGGCGAGCTGCTGCGCGCCCTGGGCCATGCCCTGCAGATCGAAGTGGCCGACAGCGGCATCACCCTGCAATTGCAGCTTGGCCTGACGGTGGGTGACGATTTGTTTGGCATGAGCCAGATCGACCTGCTGCTGACCGAAATCGCCCAGGACGCCCTGGCCCTGTCGCAACACAGCCGCAACCTGCTGCTGGTGGAGCGCAAGATCAGTGAAGACTCGCTGATCCGCCAACGCGCACGCATCCGCCCGATTGCCAGCCCTGAAGGCGCCAGCTGTGTGGAGCGATTGATGGAGCCATATCCGTCGATGCTGGAGCGGCAGTTGGCGCGGATGCATGAGACCCGCAAGCCCTGAAGAACACTGCAGGGCTAATGTGGGAGGGGGCTTGCCCCCGATAGCGGTGGTTCAGTTAATGATGTGCTAACTGATACTCAGCCATCGGGGGCAAGCCCCCTCCCACATTTATTCGTACAACAAAAAGGCCCGCTGAATCAGCGGGCCTTTTTTGTGGGCGATGTCAGATCAGAACCTGAACACTTCCATATCCGTACGGATCGGCGTAGCCATCGGCATTTTCGGCTTCTGCGGCTCTGCTGGCTTGGCCTGCACCGCCGGGGCTTGCTTGCGCGGCGCCTCGGCAATCGGCGGCTGGTTGGCCAATGGCTTGAGGGCCACCGACAACTGCTGCGCCAGATTCTGCAACAGCACGCCCTGGGCCTGGACCTGGGACGCGGTGGTACCCGCGTGTTCTTCCTGCAAATGCACGATGCGGCTGTCGCGCACCTGACCACGACGGTCGATCAAACGCCATTGCGCATCGAGGATGGCCGGCTGCGATGTCCCCGAGTCCAGTCGGGTGATGGTCAGCAACACCTGCACATCCGGCGAAAAACCGGCGGGCGCAGGCGACAGGACCACACGCTGGCTGTCCAGATGACCGGCCACTTGGCGCAGCATCAACTGGTTGATGTCGGAGGACAAGCTGCCCGCCCAACGACCATCGGTGGAACCTTGCAGGCTGCCGTCGTTCTGACGTTGCAGCAGGGTTTCGCGTTGCAGGTAGTCGGCAACCACCACCGGGCCCAGCAGGACCGCCATACCCGCACTTTGTGCAGGTTGCGCCGGACTTCCGCTGTCCAGCTGGTACAGCGACACCGGCTGGTGCGTGCTGCAACCCGCCAGCCCCAGAAGGCCAGCGAGCATCAAAAATAGAGGAAGGCGTGGAGCAGTCATCATCCCATCCAGGTGGCTGCCACAAGGCGAACCACAATGTAATACTAAAAATAACCTAAACACGCTCGGCCACGCCGGCGCTGGAAAGGCCATATCATCCGTGAATATGCGCCATGACTCCAGCGCCAAAGCGTCGATCTACGCGTTAAATCGTAGATCGAGGGCTCTAGTACGCCTTAAACAGGCGTTTCAACCAGTAAAGCATCCACTCGCTGGAAACCCCGCGGCAGTTTATTACCACGCCGTCCACGCTCGCCTTTGTAGTGTTCCAAGTCGTCGGGACGCAGCGACAGCGTGCGTTTGCCGGCCTGAAGCACCAGGGTGGCGCCCTCCGGGATCACCGCGATGTCGGTCACGTACTCTTCGCGACTGGCCACCCGCTCCCCTGGAATACCAATAATCTTATTGCCCTTGCCTTTGCCCAATTGCGGCAGATCGCTGATCTTGAACACCAGCAGACGCCCTTCGGTAGTTACCGACGCCAGCCAATTGCTCTCGCGGTCGTCCACCGGTCGCGGCAGGATCACCTTGGCGTTGTTCGGCAGGCTCAACAGCGCCTTGCCCGCCTTGTTCTTGGCCTGCAGGTCTTCACCCTTGACCACGAATCCGTAACCGGCGTCGGAAGCGATGACGTACAGCGAATCATCATCCGGCAGCAGCACGCACTCGAAATTCGCCCCTGGCGGCGGCGTCAGGCGCCCGGTCAACGGCTCGCCCTGCCCCCGTGCGGATGGCAAGGTGTGCGCCGGCACCGAGTAGCTGCGCCCCGTGGAGTCGATAAATACCGCAAACTGGTTGGAACGCCCGGCCGCAGCGGTCTTGAACCCGTCGCCGGCCTTGTACGACAAGCCAGTGGCGTCAATATCATGCCCTTTGGCGGAACGAACCCAACCCTTTTCCGACAGAACGACGGTAATTTTCTCGTTCGGCAGCAGTTCGGTTTCTGTCAGCGCTTTGGCTTCAGCACGTTGGACGATCGGCGAACGACGGTCATCGCCATAGGTTTCGGCGTCTTTGATCAGTTCGCTGCGCACCAGCTTTTTGAGCTTGGTTTCGCTGCCCAGCAGGGCTTGCAGCTTGGCTTGTTCCTTGAGCAGCGCGTCCTGTTCGTCACGCAGCTTCATTTCTTCCAATCGCGCCAACTGGCGCAAGCGGGTGTCGAGGATGTAGTCGGCCTGGATCTCGCTCAGCTCGAAACGCGCGATCAACTCGGCTTTTGGGTGCTCGGCGGTACGGATGATATGGATCACTTCATCCAGGTTGAGGTAGGCAATCAGCAAGCCGTCCAACAGGTGCAGGCGGCGCTCAACCTTGTCCAAGCGAAATTGCAGGCGACGACGAACGGTCTGCACCCGGAACTCCAGCCACTCCACCAGCAGGTTGCGCAGGTTTTTCAGCTGTGGCTTGCCGTCCAGGCCGATGATGTTGACGTTGACCCGGTAGCTGGACTCCAAGTCCGTACTGGCAAACAGGTGTTGCATCAGCACTTCGTGGTCGACCCGGCTGTTGGTCGGGATGATCACGATGCGGCATGGGTTTTCGTGGTCGGACTCGTCACGCAGGTCGGCGACTTGGGGCAACTTCGACGGTTTGGCCTGCATCAATGCGGCGATCTGCTCCAGCACCTTGGCGCCGGACACCTGATGCGGCAGCGCGGTGACGATGATGTCGCCGTCTTCGATGTGGTACACGGCGCGCATGCGCACCGAGCCCTTGCCGGTTTCGTACATCTTCAGCAGGTCGGCGCGCGGCGTGATGATTTCCGCTTCGGTCGGGTAGTCCGGGCCCTGGATATGCTCGCAAAGCTGCTCGACGGTGGCCTTTGGCTCATCCAGCAAGCGTACGCAGGCGGTAGCGACTTCGCGCAGGTTGTGCGGCGGTACGTCAGTGGCCATGCCGACCGCAATACCGGTGGTGCCATTAAGCAGGATATTCGGCAAACGTGCTGGTAACACCAGGGGTTCGTCGAGGGTGCCGTCAAAGTTCGGCCCCCAGTTCGCCGTGCCCTGACCCAACTCGCTGAGCAACACCTGCGAATACCGCGACAAGCGCGCCTCGGTGTAACGCATGGCGGCGAAGGACTTGGGATCATCCGGCGCACCCCAGTTACCCTGGCCGTCCACCAACGTGTAGCGGTAGCTGAACGGCTGGGCCATCAGCACCATGGCTTCGTAGCACGCCGAGTCGCCGTGGGGGTGGAACTTACCCAGCACGTCACCGACGGTACGCGCCGACTTCTTGTGCTTGGAATCGGCGTCCAGGCCCAACTCACTCATGGCGTAGATGATGCGCCGTTGCACGGGTTTGAGGCCGTCGCCGATATGCGGCAAGGCACGGTCCATGATCACGTACATGGAGTAGTTGAGGTAGGCATTTTCGGTGAAGTCAGCCAGCGACCGGCGTTCTACGCCGTCTAAGCTGTCTGCGAGGATGTCACTCATGCGGGCCTCATCATTGTTTGGTAAGGCGCAGCGGAACTGCCGCTGCGCCGGGTCAATTCAAGTGTTTGATCATTCAAGGCTGGGCACTCCAGCCGCCGACCGGGGCGGCAAAACGATAGACCACCGGGCGTTTTTCACCATCGGCACGGGGGCCGAAGTTGTTGTCGATGCCTACCCACGCGCCCTCGGCATCCACCACCAGGGCTTCGGCCAGGCCATAAGGTTGGGCGTAACGCCGCTCGGGCGTCAGGGTTTCGTCGGCGAACGACCAGCACAGCTCGACCTTGGCCGTGACCGCATCGCGCCGGCAAATCTGGAACGCATTCCGTTCCAGGGTAAACAGCTTGCCGTTGAACAGTGAAAGATCGGCGAAGTCCTTGGACACGGCCTTGGCGTCGGTGAACTTGACCGGCTGCACTTCCTGGCCGGCCTCACTCAGCAATACGCAAGGACCGTCGCAATTCCAGAGGCTCTGGCCACGCTTGATCGAAATCAAGCCGCGTCGTTCACGCTCGGCCGCCAACCAGATCTGGTTGCCTTCAGGGTTGACCGCCAACCCTTCAAACAAGGCATTGAAGTGCAGCAGCATGCCGCTGGCCCGGGCCTCACGCACCATGCCCGGGGCAATCTGCAACCATCGCGTATAGCTGTCATCGCCGTGAAGCGACACTCGCAGGACAGCGGCGTGAGACTCGCTGACGATATACAGCCCGCCCTGGTTATCGCAGCTGACGCCTTCGAAATCCAGATCACCGCCCCGAATAAACGACGCTGCCTTGGTGCGCGAGCGCAATCCCCAGGGCAGCCCGGATTCAGGAACAGGGGGTACATCGATGCCGAACTTTTCAGCCTTCCAAACGGTGTCCGACCTATCCAGGCGATAGATCTGGTCGTCGTCGCGGTCGGAAACCGTCCACAACGCCTCCCCGCACAGCGCCAGCCCCGAGAGGTTGCCGCCGCGCATGCCGTCCACGGGGTGCTCGGACACGAGTTTGAGCTCTGCCACGGGCGCAGCCACCACCGAGGTGGCCGCCAGCGCGCTCAACATCAGGATCGCCAGGACGACGCCTGTGCGCATCAGCCCAACACCTCGGCCAGGTTGCCTTTGGACTCCAGCCACGCCTTACGATCCGGCGCACGTTTCTTCGCCAGCAGCATGTCCATCATTTCCGAAGTACCGGCGTAGTCTTCCAGGGTCAACTGCACCAGGCGCCGGGTATTCGGGTCCATGGTGGTTTCACGCAGTTGCGGCGGGTTCATTTCACCCAGGCCTTTGAATCGAGTGACCTGCGGCTTGCCGCGTTTCTTCTCGGCGACCAGCCGGTCGAGGATGCCATCGCGCTCGGCTTCGTCCAGGGCATAGAAAATCTCCTTGCCCAGGTCGATGCGGTACAGCGGCGGCATGGCGACGTAGACGTGACCGGCATCCACCAACGGGCGAAAGTGCTGCACGAACAATGCACAGAGCAACGTGGCGATGTGCAGGCCGTCGGAGTCGGCGTCGGCGAGGATGCAGATCTTGCCATAGCGCAGTTGGGCGATATCCGCCGAACCCGGATCGACACCGATGGCCACGGCAATGTTGTGCACTTCCTGGCTGGCCAGGACTTCACTGCCGTCGACTTCCCAGGTGTTGAGGATCTTGCCGCGCAACGGCAGGATCGCCTGGAACTCTTTGTCTCGCGCTTGTTTGGCAGAACCACCGGCGGAGTCACCTTCGACCAGGAACAGTTCGGAGCGCATCGGGTCCTGCCCCGCGCAGTCAGCCAGTTTGCCGGGCAGTGCCGGGCCCTGGGTGATGCGTTTGCGCTCGACCTTCTTGCTGGCCTTGAGGCGACGGCCGGCGTTGTTGATCGCCAGCTCCGCCAGGGCCAGGCCCAGCTCAGGATGCTCGTTGAGCCACAGGCTGAAGGCGTCCTTGACCACCCCGGAGACAAACGCCGCGGCTTCACGGGACGACAGACGCTCTTTGGTCTGGCCGGAGAATTGCGGCTCCTGCATTTTCATCGACAGCACGAACGCGATGCGCTCCCACACGTCTTCCGGCGCCAGCTTCACGCCGCGTGGCAACAGGCTGCGGTATTCGCAGAATTCGCGCATGGCATCCAGCAGGCCTTGGCGCAAACCGTTGACGTGGGTGCCACCCTGGGCGGTGGGGATCAGGTTGACGTAGCTTTCCTGCACGCTGTCGCCGCCTTCGGGCAACCACAGCAGCGCCCAGTCGACGGCTTCTTTATTACCGGCCAGGCTGCCGCAGAACGGCTCGTTGGGCAGGCGCTCGAAGTCGCTGACGGAGTCTTCCAGGTAAGAGCGCAGGCCGTCTTCGTAGTGCCACTCGACTTTCTCGCCGGTGCCTTTGTCTTCAAAGGTCACCAGCAGGCCCGGGCACAACACGGCCTTGGCCTTGAGCACGTGCTTGAGGCGGCTGATGGAGAATTTCGGCGAATCGAAGTATTTCGGGTCCGGCGCGAAGTACACGCTGGTGCCGGTATTGCGCTTGCCTACGGTGCCGATCACTTCCAGGTCGGTGGCTTTGTAACCATCGGCGAAGGTCATCTGGTACTCATTGCCGTCGCGCTTGACCTTGACTCGCACCAGGGTCGACAGGGCATTGACCACGGAAATACCCACACCGTGCAAGCCACCGGAGAACTGGTAGTTCTTGTTGGAGAACTTGCCGCCGGCGTGCAGCTTGGTGAGGATCAGCTCGACGCCCGACACGCCCTCTTCCGGGTGAATGTCCACTGGCATGCCGCGGCCGTCGTCGGACACTTCCAGGGAATGATCCGCGTGGAGAATGACGTGCACCGACTTGGCGTGCCCGGCCAAGGCTTCGTCGACGCTGTTGTCGATGACTTCCTGGGCAAGGTGGTTCGGCCGACTGGTGTCGGTGTACATGCCGGGGCGTTTGCGCACCGGGTCGAGGCCCGAGAGGACTTCGATGGCGTCGGCGTTATAAGAGCTAGCGCTGGGAGTGGCCATGGGGTCTCGTCGTGAGTCGTTCGATTAAAAAGTAACCTGCGGTTTCCAAGGCAATTACAGTGCCGAGAAATCGAAGGATTGATACTGATCTGCGCCAATGCCGGCAAAGCTGAGCAGCGCCGGTAATTGCTGGGCGAACCCTTGGTAACCATGGTCGCCACCGGCCTGGATGCGCAAGGCACAGGCCCGGTAATACTGTTGGGCGAGGCGATAATCCAGGGTTTCATCCCCGGTCTGCAACCACACCTGATAACGCGCCGCATCCTGGGGCGCCGGCACTTCCAGCTCGGCCAGCGCCGTGACGTGGTCGTGGGTCAATTCCCAGGTTTCATCGGTGTAGAGGTTCTTCTGGGTGCCCAAGTAGCCGTCGAACATCCGATGGGGGCTTACCGCTGGGTTGACCAGCAGCGCCTTGAGGCCATGGCGCTCGGCAAGATAGGTTGCATAGTAGCCGCCGAGTGAGCTGCCGACCAGCAGCGGCCGCCCCAGTTGGGCAAGGGCCTCCTCTAACTGAGGAATAGCCTGACGAGGATGGTGATGCAACGCCGGCACGCGCAGTTGGTCGGCCAGGCCGAGGCTGTCCATCACGGTGATGAGCTGGCTGGCCTTGTTGGACGCCGGCGCACTGTTGAAACCGTGGATATACAGGATCGAAGCAGACATGCCGGGGGCCTCGCTGGGGCTGCCAAAGAGGCGCAGTTTACAGGGAACAGGGGGCTTGTGGGTGCAGCCGATCGCCGCTGACGGTACTATCTGCGGCCCGGGAACCCGGATATATGGCCGGAGGCCAGTGGCCCGACTTCAAGCGGGGAAACACCATGCAACTTGAATGGCTTGAGGATTTTGTCGAACTGGCGCGCACTCGCAGCCTGTCGCGTGCCGCCGAAAATCGCTGTGTCACGCATCCAGCGTTCGGTCGACGTATCCGGGCGCTGGAAGAATGGGTCGGCACGCCATTGATCGAGCGCAAGCAACCCCTGTCACTGACACCCTGCGGCCTGCTGTTCCTTGATGCCGCCACTCAATCGCTGGAATTGCTGGGCACTGTCAGAGCGCAGTTCAAAAATGACACCCTCAGCCGCGACGAACCGGTGCGCATCGCCACCGGCCGGACCCTGGCCTGTGACTTTTTCCCCGATTGGTACGAGTCATTGCACCCGAAACTGGGCAGCTTTGCGGTGTCATTGCTCACCAGCGGTGCGCAAGAAGCGATCAGCCGGTTGTCCGCCGGCGAGGTTGATCTGCTGCTGAGTTTTTCCAGCCCGCTGACCCAGACGCTGTTGGACCCGGAGCATTTCGACTCCCGAGTACTGGCCAAGGAGGAACTGCTACCGGTCAGCGCCCCGAGCGCCCCTGGGCAGCCGCAACTGCAGATACTCGCCGACAGCAACGCCCTGCTCATCCCTTGGCTGGCCTTCTCACCCACTCTGACACTGCGCAGCGTACTGGCCCGGCATTTGGATCGACTGCCGCAGCGCCTGGCGCTGCGAATGGTTTACCAAGCGGACTCCTATGACGCCATTCTGGAAATGGCCAAGCGTGGCCGGGGGCTGGCGTGGTTGCCGCGCATGGTCGTCAACGACGCGCTGGCATCGGGCGAGCTGCTGATGGCGGGGGGCGCCGAATTTTGCGTCAGTTTCGACGTTTCGCTGCATCGCCTGCGCGCCAACCGGAGCGAGATGGTGATGAGGATATGGACAGCCTTGACCCCCTCCACCACCCAGTAGCCGGATTTACGCGCTCTATCACCGCTGCCGGCAACAACCTGCCGGGTCGTGCCGAAACAGCTCAAATCTGTGCCGAAAGAGCAATTGCCGTTCTGCCGCCTTTGGTTCACTTTCATCCGGGCTTTCACCCATAACAATTAACGCCTTCGATGTCGCCAGGCCGCGCTGCGGTTCGGAGAGTCCGTAGGCCAACAGTGAAACAAACCCGGTGCACACTCATGACAACTCAATCATCCGCCTTATCATCGGCCCAAGCTCCCACCCGGCGCGGCCCATGGAAAGAGATCATCGCTGCCAGCGTCGGCAACGCGCTGGAGTTCTATGACTTACTGATCTATGGCTATTTTGCAGTCGTCATCGGCAAACAGTTTTTTCCGTCCGATAACGAAACCACCTCATTGCTGCTGGCCGTAGGCTCGTTCGGCATTTCCTTTTTGATGCGCCCGCTGGGCGCCATTGTGCTCGGTTCATACACCGACAGAGCCGGACGAAAGGCGTCATTAACGCTGTCGATCATGATCATGCTGGTCGGCACCGCAATGATTACGTTCGCCCCGACCTACGAGCAGATCGGCCTGGCGGCGCCGCTGCTGATCATCGTTGCCCGCATGCTCCAGGGGTTTTCCACGGGCGGCGAATTTGGCGCGGCGACCGCGTTCATGGTCGAACACGCCGACGCCGGGCGACGGGGTTTCTTTGCCAGCTGGCAATTGTCTACCCAGGGGCTGGCAACTGTGCTGGCGGCGGGTGTCAGTGCGATCCTCAGCTATGCGCTGTCGGATGTGCAGTTGAACGATTGGGGCTGGCGTGTAGCCTTCGGCTTCGGCCTGCTGATCGGGCCGGTAGGCTTTTACATTCGCAGACAAATCGATGAAACGCCGGACTTCAAGAAAAACGTAGCCAACGTAGCGGTCAAGACCCCACTGCGGGATGTCCTGATCAAAGGGCACGTCAGCCTGTTGCTGGCTATCGGCGTGGTGGCGGGCGCGACCGCATTCAATTACGTGCATAAGCTGTACATGCCGATCTACGCCTTTAAACAACTGAGCATCACTGCCACGTCGTCCTACCTGGGGGCCCTGATGACCGGTATTACGTTGATGCTCATGGCCCCGATTTTCGGTGGGCTTTCCGATCGCCACGGGCGATTCCGAGTGTTGACCATCGCCTTGTCGATTACCGGGCTGTCGTCTTATCCGATGTTCCTGCTGCTCAATATCTTCCCCAGTTTCTCCACGCTGCTGGTCGTGCAAGCGCTTGTCGGCGTATTGATTGCGGCCTGCCTGGGGCCAATCCCGGCAATGCTTGCCGACATCTTCCCAACCAGCATTCGCGGTACTGGGCTGGCGCTGAGCTACAACTTTTCCGTGACCCTGTTTGGTGGTTTCGCCCCGTTGATCGTGACCTGGATGATCGAGGCAAGCGGCAGCAAACTGGCGCCGAGCTTTTATGTGATGGCAACCATTTTGATCAGCGTACTGGCGATCGCCTGCCTGGGCCGGCGCATGCGCAGCGCCCATCCCTGCGCCAGTTAAGGGCCGCGAGTTCCCCCCTGCTTGTCGCGGCTCGCCCCCGCGACAAGGTACCCACCTTGAGCCCTCGGAGGCAGACATGAAAACCCTTGAGCAGGTTCGTGCATCACTGACACCGTACCCTGTGGAAGTCGAGTTCCCCGATCTCAGCCAATGGAAAGCCGGCAACTGCGGGATCGACTATGTCCACAGTTTTGACAGCGGCACGCCTGGGCCACATGTGCTGGTCATGGCACTGACCCATGGCAATGAAGTCAGCGGAGCAATCGCAGTAGACGCCTTGCTGCGCAGCGGCGTGCGCCCTCGCAAAGGCCGTTTGTCACTGGCGTTCGGCAATATCGAGGCCTATCACCGCTTCGACCCACACGACATTGACGCCACCCGTTTTGTCGACGAGGACATGAACCGTGTCTGGCTACCATCAACACTGGACGGCGACCGAGACTCCGTGGAACTGCGTCGCGCACGTGAGCTGCGACCGCTGATCGACAGTGTCGACTTGCTGCTCGATATCCATTCGATGCACGAAGAATCCCCACCACTGATGATGTGTGGGGCCTGCGCCAAAGGCCTGAAATTCGCAAAATCGTTAGGCGTACCGGCAACCGTGGTGGTCGACGCCGGCCACGCCAATGGCCGGCGTATGCGTGACTATGGTGGGTTTGGCGATCCCGCCAGCCAAAAAAACGCACTGCTGATCGAGACCGGCCAACATTTTTCTAAAAAAAGCCAACACGTCGCCCTCGATATTGCCGCACGCTTCCTGATGGCGACTGATGCAGTCGCCGAGGCCGACGTCTTGAAGCTCCTGAGCCAGGAAAAGCCGGGGCCCCAGCAATGCCTGCAAGTCACTGAACCGGTGATCGCCCACAGCATGGACTTCCGTTTTACCGATGACTTCCGCGGCCTTGAGCGCATAGCCCAGGCTGGAACAGTGATCGCTCGGGACGACCGGCGCGAGATCGTCACACCCCATGACGACTGCGTGTTGATCCAGCCCTCGCTGCGGCAGTTGGGTCCAGGGGTTACGGTAGTGAGGCTGGCGAAGGTTCTGGATATTTAGCCGCCGAGACGTCAATAGCCGTTGCTGCCGTAGTCCACAGTAAAAGCGAAGCCTGTGACACGCTCTACCCCAGTCTCCAACCGCCCATCGGCATGCAAACGCAACCAACGATAGCCCGGCGCCTGCTCACTGACCTTGAAATCCTCGCTGCCCGGCGCGAACTGGATGCAGGTGGACGGCGAAGCCAGCAGGCGCACGCCGTTACGCTCGCGATCGATTTCCTGGTGCACATGGCCCCAGAGCACTGCCTTGACCTGGGGAAAGCGGTCCAGCACGGCAAACAATGCGTCGGGATTGCGCAGGCCGATAGGCTCCATCCACGCACAGCCAAAAGACACCGGGTGATGGTGAAAGCACACCAGATGATGACGGCTAGGGGCTTCACTCAAGGCTTGGGCCAGCAATTGCAGCTGCGAATCCTGAAGATAGCCGGGGACCGAGCCCGGTACGGCGGAGTCCAGAAGCGTGATACGCCAGTTGCCCACATCCACCACTGGCTCAAGCAAGTCGCTGTGTGCAGCGGCCTGCGCCATGATCTGCGGCTCGTCATGGTTACCGGGAATCCAGCGCGCAGGGGCGCCGATGGGTGCAGTCATGTCGCGAAATTGCTGGTACGACTCCAGCGTGCCGTCCTGGGACAAGTCCCCGGTTGCCACGATCAGGTCGATTTGCGGCTGTTGCTGGCGCACCAACCCGATCACGCGCTGCAGGCTGTCACGGGTATTCATGCCCAGCAGTGTGCCGCCGGCCTCTGCAAACAGGTGGCTGTCAGATAACTGCACCAGCAGCGCAGTGTCGGGGTTCAAGGCGGATACGCTCGGCAAGGCGCTCTCCCAAGGCAATCACAGGAATGGACAATTGGGGCGATTATGCTGGGGCAGAACGCAAAGAGGAAACCCGGGAAAGCAGACGCAGTTCACATCTACCGCACGACCTCAAACTCATGACCCAGTGCCAGGCAATGGCTCAACCACTCACCGAGGAACACATTGAGCTGTGCTTTCTCATCGGGCTGGTGCATGAACACATTCGGGTAAGGATAGATGCTGCGAAAGCGTCGCGCATGTTCGGCGCTGATCACTTCGGCCATGCGCGCGTCATGGTACACCTGCACTTCCAGTTGCGGCACCGGCAGCCAGGGCAGGCTGTGCTCCTGGCGCACGCGCAAGGTGGTGGTGTACGGGCAGTTGACGATGACTTCCAGGGCCAGCACGCCGAGCATCTGGTCGCCATGGGTCACGCCGATGCGCCGCGCCTCGGGGGCGTGGCGCATGTCGGGAAGCAGGCGCATCAGGCGCGCATAGTTGGCTTCGCAGGCGGCTTGCAACCCGATCAGGTCGACTCGATAACGTTCCCGTGCCTTTACTGCCATAACCCCCTCACTTCCGCGCGATTAAGCGCAAGCCATTGCAGGGCGATAATGCTGGCTGCGTTGGAAATCTTACCGTCGCGTACCGCTTGCAGGGCGTCTTCGAAAGCCCAGACGGTGACGCGGATATCTTCTGCCTCTTCTTCCAGTCCATGGACGCCACCGGCACCGGCGCTGTCGCAACGGCCCAGGTACAAATGCACAAACTCGGTACTGCCACCGGGCGACGGAAAATACTTGGTGATCGGCCACAGCGCAGAGAAGGTCAGCCCAGCTTCCTCCTCGGCTTCGCGGTGTGCAACCTCCTCAGGTTCCTCGTCCTTGTCGATCAGGCCGGCGACCATTTCCACCAGCCAGGGGTTGTTGCCGCGCCCCATCGCACCTACACGGAACTGCTCGATCAGCACCACTTCATCGCGCTGCGGGTCGTACGGCAGCACGCAAACGGCGTCGTGACGGACGAAGACTTCACGGTTGATCACTCGACTCATGCCGCCATCGAATTTTTCGTGGCGCAGTTGCACGCGATCAAGCTGGTAGAAGCCCTTATAGGCATTGTCGCGCTGAACAATCTCAATCTTGCTCGGCGTCGATTTTGCTGTGTCCGTCATATCCCTTCCTCGTTGTGCCTGGCAATTCGCGCCATCCTAACGCGCTCACGCCCCTGGGTGCAGCCCCCTTCCGGTTGCCGGGATAGACGGCGGGCGTCAAACTCACTCTAATCAGCTTAGTGGCGAACTGACTGCCTTGCTGGTAGTCGAAGCTGCACAATTTCGCTCTTATCGATAGACGAAGGACATCCATGTCGCTTTTAAAAATCGCCTCCGTGGCCTGCATCGCCTTGACCCTCGGCGCCTGCCAAAGCCTGTTCCAACCCAGCTGGCGCACCCCGCTGGAAGCCACCCGCGACACCACCGAACAAACCCGGCCGGGCTGTGCCAGCGCCGATTGCGCGCTGGTGAACATCGACACCGTGCACTTCGTCAAGGAACCCAAGCTGGATGCGTTGATTGAGCAGCGCCTGCTGGAAATGACTGGCGCCAACCCGCTGCCGACTAGCCTTGCGACCTATCGCGAACAATTCCTGCAAACCGCAGCGCCGAACAACAGCATGTATCTGCAGGCCAAGGTACGCGAGCAGCATGACGGCTTGGTGATCATCGAACTGTCCAGCTACCTGGACCAGGGCGCCACCCACGGCGAACCGGGCCGCGCGTTCATCAACTATTCGCGCCAGCAACAAAAGGCCTTGTCGCTCACCGATATGCTGCTGCCGGGCAAGGAAGACGCCTTCTGGAAAGCCGCCCAGGTGGCGCACAACAGTTGGCTGATCAGCACCCGCCTGAGCCTGGAGCCGGAGTTCGTGAAAACCTACCCCTTCCAGAAGACCCCGAACGTGGCGCTGACTTACGGTGGCGTGATCCTCAAGTACCCCACCACCACTATCGCGCCGTACGCCCTGGGCCACGTCGAGTTGCAGATTCCCTACTCGCGCCTGGACGGCATCCTCAAGCCTGAGCTGGTGCCCGTACGCCGCTGAAGGCCCGAGCCAGGATGAACTGCAACAGCCCTGCCAGCACCAACGCCGGCAGGGTAGCGCCGACATCCGGGTACAGATTCGCCAACAGGTGGTAAGTGGCGATGCCACCCAGCCAGGCCAGCAACGCCGACCAATGCAGGCTGGTGACCACACCCTGGCCACGACGGCGCAGGATGAAATGATCCACCAGCACCACGCCGAACAACGGCGCGAACACCGAGCCGATCAACAGCAAGAAGTTCTGGTACTGGGCCAACGGCGCGAAACAGGCGATCAAGGTGCAGATCACCCCGATAGCCAATGCCAGGTGCTCGACTTTCAAGCGCAACAAAATCCCGCTGGACACCGCCGCCGAGTGAATATCGGCAAAGGCGTTTTCCGACTCATCCAACAGGATCAGCAGCAGCGGAATCCCCAGGCCCGCACCCGCCAACGCCAGGAGCAGCGCGTTCACTTCGCCGCTTGGCGCGAACGCCAGGGTATAGGCCACGCCCAGGCTCATCAGCCAGAAATTACCGATAAAGAAGCCCAACGCAGTGCCGCCGAAGACACTTTTGGCACGCTTGCCGAAGCGAGAGTAGTCGGCAATCAGCGGCAGCCACGACAGCGGCATGGCGATGGCAATGTCAAAGCCCACCGCGAATGGCAGCGAACCGTCACCGGCCTGAGCCCATAACGCGGCCAGGTCGGCCTTGGCAAACAGGTTCCAGGTCAGCCACAGGCAGGCGCCGAGCAGCAGCCAGATGCCCCATTTGCGCAGGATCTGGCGCACAAAGGTCAAGGGCCCGCTGACCGCCAGCAAGGTTGCCAGGCCGCCGAAAAACAGCGTCCACAACAACGGGCTGGCCAACACGCTGCCCTCGCTGAATGCCCGCGCGCCCAACAGGCTGGCGGCATCGCGCATCACGATGATTTCGAAAGAGCCCCAGCCGATCAGTTGCAGCAGGTTCAGCAACGCCGGCAGGCTCGCGCCTTTGGCGCCGAGGCTGAGCTTGAGCGCGGCCATTGCGGACAGGCCGGTGTCGCTGCCGATCACACCCACAGCAGCCAGCAACAGCACGCCAACCAGGGTGCCGAGGAAGATCGCCAGCAACGAGCCGCACAGGCCCAGGCCCGGCGCGAGCAGCGCGCCGGTTTGCAGGACCATCAGGCCGATGCCGAGGGAGAACCACAGGGAGAACAGGTCGCGGGCACCGAAGACTCTTTTGTCAGCGGGCACCGCGATGTCGGGGGAGTAAGTGCTCGGTTGAATGTTCAAGGGTGTTATCTCTGAGGGGCATTTGTTGTTTTTTAGATTGCTATCGGGGGCAAGCCCCCTCCCACCGCTTTGAACGTGTTCACCATTCAAAATGTGGGAGAGGGCTTGCCCCCGATAAGGCCAGTGCAGGCACCTGCAATCCTGGGTCAGACCTTCTTGTACAGCTGACTACCTTCCTGCTTGAACCGCTCCGCCTGCTCCGCCAGCCCCTTGGCCACGTCCACATCCACCGCTTCAATGCGCTGGTTGGCCGCGTACTCACGCACTTCCTGGGTGATTTTCATCGAGCAGAACTTCGGCCCGCACATCGAGCAGAAATGCGCGACCTTGGCCGAGTCCTTCGGCAGGGTTTCGTCGTGATAAGAACGTGCGGTATCCGGGTCCAGGCCGAGGTTGAACTGGTCTTCCCAGCGGAACTCGAAGCGCGCCTTGCTCAAGGCGTTGTCGCGGATCTGCGCGCCGGGATGGCCTTTGGCGAGGTCGGCCGCATGCGCGGCGATCTTGTAGGTAATGATCCCGGTCTTCACGTCATCCTTGTTCGGCAGGCCCAGGTGCTCCTTGGGCGTGACGTAGCACAGCATGGCGCAGCCAAACCAGCCGATCATCGCCGCACCGATACCGGAGGTGATGTGGTCGTAACCCGGTGCGATGTCGGTAGTCAGCGGGCCGAGGGTGTAGAACGGCGCCTCGTCGCAGCACTCAAGCTGCTTGTCCATGTTCTCCTTGATCAACTGCATCGGCACGTGGCCGGGGCCTTCGATCATGGTTTGCACGTCGTGCTTCCAAGCGGTCTTGGTCAGCTCGCCGAGGGTTTCCAGTTCACCGAACTGCGCGGCATCGTTGGCGTCGGCAATCGAACCGGGGCGCAGGCCGTCGCCGAGGGAGAAGCTGACGTCATAGGCCTTCATGATTTCGCAGATTTCGTCGAAATGCGTGTAGGTGAAGTTCTCTTTGTGGTGCGCCAGGCACCACTTGGCCATGATCGAACCGCCACGGGACACGATGCCGGTGACGCGCTTGGCGGTCAGCGGCACGTAGCGCAGCAACACGCCGGCGTGGATGGTGAAGTAGTCGACGCCCTGCTCGGCCTGTTCGACCAGGGTGTCGCGAAACAGCTCCCAGGTCAGGTCTTCGGCAGCGCCGCCGACTTTTTCCAGGGCCTGGTAGATCGGCACGGTGCCAATCGGCACGGGCGAGTTGCGGATGATCCACTCGCGGGTTTCGTGGATGTGCTTGCCGGTGGACAAGTCCATCACGGTGTCCGAGCCCCAGCGGATGCCCCAGGTGAGTTTCGCCACTTCTTCTTCAATGGACGAACCCAGGGCGCTGTTGCCGATGTTGCCGTTGATCTTCACCAGGAAGTTACGGCCGATGATCATCGGCTCCAACTCGGTGTGGTTGATGTTGGCCGGGATGATTGCGCGGCCACGGGCGATTTCTTCGCGCACAAACTCGGGGGTGATGATCTTCGGCACGCTGGCGCCGAAGCTGTGGCCAGCGTGTTGCTGGTCCAGCAGACCACTGGCGCGGGCTTCTTCGAGCTTCATGTTTTCGCGGATGGCGACGTATTCCATCTCGGCGGTGATGATGCCTTTGCGCGCGTAGTGCATCTGGGTGACGTTGGCACCGGCCTTGGCGCGGCGCGGGTTCTTCACGTGGGCAAAGCGCAGCGCAGTCAGCTCGGCGTCGCTGAGGCGTTGCTGGCCGAAGTGCGAGCTCAGGCCGGACAGGCGCTCGGTGTCGCCGCGCACTTCGATCCACGGCGAGCGTACATCGCCCAGGCCTTTGCGTACGTCAATGATCACATTGGGGTCGGTGTACGGGCCGGAGGTGTCGTAGACCACCACCGGCGCGTTGATTTCACCGCCGAAGTCGGTGGGGGTCACGTCCAGGCTGATCTCACGCATCGGCACACGGATGTCCGGGCGCGAGCCTTGCACGTAGACTTTTTGCGAGCGGGTAAACGGCTGCACGGAACCGGAGTCGACCTTGGCCGATTCACTCAGGTGCACGGTATTTTTTAGTTTTGTCGTCATCACGGGCTCTCCAACTTATCCAGGCGGTGGATTTTTGTCGGAGCGAACCTGTGACGGATGGACGCACTGAAACCAGTGCTGTGCTTGGCGCACGAGGACTGTTCGATTGTCGAACAGCATCCCGGACGAAGCACAAGAGGACTCGCCGGGTGACGAGAAATCTTGTTCCCTACGCAGGCGCTAACCTGATCAGGTTCAACGGGATCCGGTATTTACCGATCTCAGCCTTCCAACAAGGCACCCCGACAAGAACGCGGCCAGTCTAGACCATGCCGTGGGCAAATTGCCAACAGTGGAGCATTCAGCGTGATGAATGGCGCAATTACAGGATTGTTGTGCCGAGGTCGCGCCACTACACTCGGGTGCTGCCTCAAGGCTTGACGCCAGGGTTGGCCAGCCGTAGCCTTGAGCGCTAAATTATAGCCGTAATATTCACACTAGGGATCGCCTCATGCTGCGCAAACTCTCACTGGCTGTTGCCGTGTCTTGTGCGACCAACGCAATGGTCTGGGCAGCTGAAGCGCCCTTGTCTGCCAGAACCGATCTGGTCAGCGTCTATCAGGAGGCTGTGGATAACAACGCCGACCTGGCCGCCGCCCGCGCCCAGTACGGCGCGCAAAAAGAAGTAGTGCCCCAGGCCCGCGCCGGGCTGCTGCCGAACCTGTCGGCCGGTGCCGATATCAACAACGTGCGCACCCAGATCGACACGCCCGCCGCCACCGCCAACCGTGACGCCCATTCCTGGCGCGCGACCCTGAGCCAGCCGCTGTTTCGCGCCGACCGCTGGTTCCAGCTGCAAGCTGCCGAAGCCGTCAACGAACAGGCCGCGCTGCAACTGTCGGCCACCGAACAGAACCTGATCCTGCAAAGCGCCGAAAGTTACTTCGCCGTGCTGCGCGCCCAGGACAACCTGGCCTCCACCAAGGCCGAAGAAAACGCGTTCAAGCGCCAACTGGACCAATCCAACGAGCGCTTCGACGTGGGCCTGTCGGACAAGACCGACGTGCTGCAATCCCAGGCCAGCTACGACACCGCTCGCGCCAACCGCATCCTCGCCCAACGCCAGGTGGAAGACGCCTTTGAAGCGCTGATCACCCTGACCAACCGCCAGTACAACTCGATCCAGGGCGTCGTGCATACGTTGCCGGTGTTGCCGCCGCTGCCGAACGACGCCAAGGCCTGGGTCGAAACCGCCGGCCGCCAGAACCTCAACCTGCTGGCCAGCAACTACGCCGTCACCGCCGCCGAAGAAACCCTCAAACAGCGCAAGGCCGGCCACGCGCCGACCCTGGATGCGGTGGCGCAATACGAAAAAGGCGATAACGACGCCCTCGGTTTCAGCAACCCGAATGCCTTCGGCACGCCGTATCGCGGCGATGTCGAGCAACGCACCATCGGCCTGCGCCTGAGTATCCCGCTGTACAGCGGCGGCCTGACCAGCTCGCAAGTGCGTGAGTCCTACTCGCGCCTGGGGCAGACCGAGCAGCAACGCGAAGGCCTGCGCCGCCAGGTGGTGGAAAACACGCGCAACCTGCACCGCGCGGTGAACACCGATGTGGAACAGGTGCAGGCGCGCCGCCAGTCGATCATCTCCAACCAGAGCGCGGTGGAAGCCACGGAAATCGGTTACCAGGTGGGTACGCGCAACATCGTCGACGTGCTGGACTCACAGCGCCAGCTCTACTCGTCGGTGCGCAACTACAACAACAGCCGCTACGACTACATCCTCGACAACCTGCGCTTGAAGCAGGCGGCGGGCACCTTGAACCCTGGGGATTTGCAGGATCTGGCGCGGTATCTCAAGGCGGACTACAACCCGGATCGCGACTTCCTGCCGCCGGACCTGGCCAAAGCTGCCGCCGAACAACTCAAGGCCCGACCGGGTTATTGAACACACCACAGTTGGATCATTGTTGAGTCAGTGAGTGATCAGCCTGCCCAACCCATCCAGCAAGCGCTTCAACGCGCCCTGGTTGGCCTGCATCACCTTGAGCCCCGCCTGCGCCATCCTGCGCGCATCCTGCGGCAGCTCGAACAGCTGTCGCACGGCCTCGGCCAGCCCTTGCGCGTCATCCACCTCTCGCAACGCACCTGCTTCGCGCATCATCGCGGTGATTTCGAGGAAGTTGAACACATGCGGCCCCATGATTACCGGCTTGCCCAGCGCGGCCGGTTCCAGTGGGTTGTGCCCGCCGGTCGCCACCAGGCTGCCGCCGACGAAGGCGCTGTCGGCCAGGGCGTACAGAAACAACAGTTCGCCCATCGTATCGCCGAGTAGCACTGAAGTTTGCGCATTGACGGGTTCACCGGTAGAGCGGCGCACCGTGGCAAACCCTTGCGCCTGGCACAGCTCGAACATCGGGCCAAAGCGTTCCTGATGACGTGGCACCAGAATCAGCAACGCGTTGGGGTAACTGGCGAGCAGTTCGCGATGCGCAGCCAATACCACGTCATCTTCACCTTCGTGCGTACTGGCCGCGATCCACACCGGACGCTCGCTGGCGCCCCATTGCTCGCGCAACGCCGTGGCGCGCTCCAGCAATTGCGGGTCGATGGTCAGGTCGAACTTGATTGAACCGGTCACTTCTACGGTTTCCGGCCGCGCGCCCAGGCTCAAGAAGCGCTGGGCTTCGGTGTGCGTTTGCACCGCGAACAAACTCATTTGCGCCAGCATCGGCGCCGTCAGCTTGGCGAAGCGCCCATAGCCCTTGGCCGAACGCGCCGACAGCCGCGCATTGGCCAGCGCCACCGCAATACCGCGCTGGGCGCAGGCGTGGATGTGGTTGGGCCACAGCTCGGTTTCCATGATCACCGCAAGCCGGGGCTGCACACGATCGAGAAAACGCTTGGCGGCGCACGGCAAGTCATAGGGCAGATAGCAATGCTGGATGCGCGGCTCGTGGGCGAACAGCGCCTGGATCCGCTCGGAGCCGGTGGGCGTCATGCAGGTCACGGTGATCGGCAGCTGTGGATAACGTTCCAGCAGCCCACGGATCATTGGCGCGGCGGCAATGCTTTCGCCCACCGACACGGCATGCACCCAGATCCCGCCCGGCTTCATCACCGGCAAGCCGTAGGAGAAGCGCTCGCCCACGCGCTTGGCATAGGCCGGCGCCTTGCGGGCGCGCAGCCATAGACGTAAAGCCACCAACGGCAGCGCCAGGTAAAACAGACAGCTGTAGAGAGTTCTATTCATGGCGGCGGAGTTTATCCACTTTTTCAATCAATCGCCCGCAGGCACTCGGCAAAACGTTCAACGAGGAAACGCGCGGCGGGCCCGAGGTGCTCGTCGCGGCGCCATACCAGCTCCACCACCAGGGCCGGCGGCGTCCACTCGCTGTCCAGTTCCACCATTTGTTGCTGATAGGTCGGGTATTGCACGATATGCCGGGGCAGCCAGGCCCAGCCCAGGCCACTCATCATCCATTCGGCCAACACGTAGAAACTGTCGGCGCGCCACACCAGCGGGCTGGCGGCTTCGCTGCCGGGGTAGACACTGGTCTGCGTCGACATCAATAGCTGTCGGTACTGGGCCAAGCGCTGGCACGTCACGTATCCGTCCTTGGCCAGCGGGTGGTTCACACCGCAGACCGTGACCATTTCCACACTGCCCACCACGCGCCGCTCAAGGGTTTCGGGGATCTGGTCGTGATAGAACAACAGCCCCAGGTCCGCCTTGCGCTCCACCAACTTGCGCGCCACATCGCCCTGGGCGGCACTGGACAACTGCACTTCCAGCAACGGATAGCGCACCGCCAACGCCTCAAGGCTATCGAGCACCGGCTGGAACAACATCGCCTCATCCTGAGCCAGGCGCAGGCAGGCCTCTTCACCACGGGTCAACGACAATGCACGGCCATTGAGCCGCTCACATTGACGCAACACTTCGCGTGCTTCTTCCAGCAACACAGTGCCGGCTTCAGTCAGGCGCGGCTGGCGGCCACTGCTACGCTCAAACAGGCTCACGCCCAGGTCCGCTTCCAACAACGCGATCCCATTGCTCACCGCCGATTGCGCCTTGCGCTGCCCACGCGCCACGGCCGAAAACGAACGCAGCTCGGCGACGTCGACAAACAAGCGCATCTGCTCCAGATTCCACTGCATGGCCAACCCATCTCTATATCGGATAGGTAATGACTTTACCCCATCTGGCAAAGCCCTAGAATACCGACCTTATCAAGTGCGCTGCCTACCGAGGATTGACCCCATGAACCCTGCCTACTACTACCTGGCTATCGCCATTTGCTCGGAAGTGATCGCCACCGTGTCCATGAAAGCCATCAAGGGCTGGAGCACGCCGATCCCGTTGTTGCTGGTGATCGTCGGCTACGGCGTGGCGTTCTGGATGCTGACGCTGGTGGTGCGCACGGTGCCGGTGGGCGTGGCCTACGCCGTGTGGGCCGGGATGGGCATCGTGATGGTCAGTATTGCGGCGCTGTTTATCTACGGGCAGAAGCTGGATATCCCGGCGATGCTGGGGATGGGCCTGATTGTGCTGGGTGTGGTGGTGATTCAGCTGTTCTCGAAAACCGCCGGGCACTGACCGCCACTCAACAGCCTGTATACTGCGCCTCTTGTCTTGAACACTGAGGTCGCCCATGCCATCCGTTATTTCCACCGACGTCCTGATTGTCGGCGCCGGGGTTGCCGGCCTCTGGTTGAATGCGCGCCTGCGTCGCCAGGGGTTTTCCACGGTGGTGGTGGAAAATGCCACCCTGGGTGGCGGGCAAAGCGTGAAGTCCCAGGGGATCATTCACGGCGGTGCGAAATACGCCCTGCACGGCGCCCTCACCGGCGCCTCCGAAGCGATTGCCGATATGCCGCGTCGCTGGCGCGAAGCCCTGGCCGGTAACGGCGAGCTGGACCTCACGGGCGTGCGCTTGCTGTCCGAAGCCCATTACCTGTGGTCCCCCGGTACTATCGCCGGCAACCTCACCAGCTTTTTCGCGAGCAAGGCCGTGCGGGGTCGTGTCGACCAGGTCAAGGGCGAGGACTTGCCGCCAGCGCTGCAAGACCGTCGCTTCAAGGGCAAGGTCTATCGCCTGGCCGAACTGGTCGTCGACGTCCCGAGCGTGATCGAGCGCCTGGCGCAGTTGGCCGGCGATAGCTTGCTTGCAGGGCAACAGATCGAACCGCTGTACGACGGCAACAAACTGGTGGGCTTGAAGGTCGATGACCGCGAGATCCGCGCCCAGCGCATCGTATTGAGTGCCGGCGGCGGTACAGCCCAATTGCTCACGGCCCTGGGCCTGAGCCAGCCCGCCATGCAAAAACGCCCACTGCACATGATTATCGCCAAAGGCCCCGGCCTGAAGCCGCTGTACGCCCACTGCCTGGGTGGAGGCACCAAGCCACGTATTACCGTGACCACTCACCCCGCCGCCGACGGCAACTGGGTGTGGTACATGGGCGGTGACATTGCCGAGGCCGATGGCGTGATGCGCACGCCTGAAGAACAGATCGCCACGGCCCAGAACGAACTGGCGCAATTGCTGCCGTGGATCGACATGACCCAGACTCAATGGGCGACCCTGCGCGTCGACCGTGCCGAGCCGCTGCAATCGGGCCTGACGCGCCCCGACAACGCTTTCGTCGCCCAAGACGGCCGCCTGCTGGTGGGCTGGCCAACCAAGCTGGCCCTGGCGCCGGACTTCGCCGACAGGGTGATCAACAGCCTGGAGCGTGACGGCATCCGTCCAAGCCCCTCGGAGCAGCTGCCCGATCTGCCCAAACCCACCCTCGGCGTACCGGCCTGGGAGCAACTGCTGCCATGAGCCTGCCAACCTTGCACGACCTGCATCGCCCCCTGGGCAGCACCGGCCTGCTGGTGTCGCCGCTGGGCCTGGGCACCGTCAAGCTGGGCCGCGACCAAGGGGTGAAATACCCCAATGGCTTCCAGATCCCGGATGACGATCAAGCACGGATGTTGTTGCGCCAAGCGCGCCAATTGGGCATCAACCTGATCGATACGGCGCCCGCGTACGGGCGCAGCGAAGAGCGCCTGGGCCCGCTGTTGCGCGGCCAGCGCAAGGATTGGGTGATTGTCAGCAAAGTCGGCGAAGAGTTCGAGGACGGCGTGTCCCGCCACGATTTCAGCGCAGCCCATACCCGCATGTCCATTGAGCGCAGCCTGAAACGACTGGAAACGGACTTTATCGACCTGGTGCTGGTGCATTCGGACGGCGATGATCTGCATATCCTCAACGACTGCGAGGTCTACCAGACCCTCGCGCAGCTGAAAAAAGAAGGCAAGATTCGCGGTTTCGGGTTCTCCGGCAAAACCGTCGAAGGCGGTGTGAAGGCTCTGGAACAAGGTGATTGCGCGATGGTCACCTACAATTTGAACGAACAGGCCGAGAAAGCCGTCATTGAATATGCGACGGCACACGGCAAGGGCATCCTGGTCAAAAAGGCGCTGGCCAGCGGCCACGTTTGCCTGGAGCCAGGAATGGATCCAATACACGCCAGTTTCATGCTGTTGTTTGCGCAAACCGGCGTCGCCAGTGCTATTGTCGGGACCATCAATCCGCTGCACCTGGCCCATAACGTGGCGACCGCTGCCAAGGTCATTCGTCAACTCTGATGCCGCCCACGCGGCCGACCCCGTCGCAAGAAGGAGCCGACATGCCGCGAACGCTCATAAGAAAAAACCCCAGCAACTTTAAAACACTGCCACTACACGTCGAAGCCACCCCCGAAGGCCTGAGCTACCAGAGCGTGGGCATGCCGCTCAACTTCGCCCAGACCCTGCAACGGCGCAAGCCGGTAGACGTGCCAGACCCCGAACGCTTTGCCCTCGAACTGGCGAACCTCGGCGTATCGGTGCGCCTGACCCTGCACTGGCAAAACCGTGATTACTGGGTGTTGGTGCGCCAACGTCGCCAGGACCGCGGCGACGTGGTGCTCAAGCTGATCTCCGGTTACGTCCCGGCCCACGAACTGAACCTGCCGCTGCACACCGCCATCCAGGAAATTGCCGAAGAGTGCCTGCTGGAAACGCCCGAAGGCTGGCTCGGCGGGCGCTTCAACGATACCTGGCTACCCGCACCCTACTCCGCCGCGCTGCATTACCGCGAAGCACTGCCGTTTCGCTTGAGCCCGCTGTCCGGCGCGGCCCGCCCGGTGCGTTGCGCGACCACCCAGCTAATCGAACGCCCGCGGGCTTATGTGCATTTGCCCACGGCGTCGCTGCAACTGATCTATGACTTGCGCCTGGAAGTGCCGAAGGAAGCCAAGTCCCTGAGCCTGTTCCATGTAGACGAGCGCTTGGAGGGCGACCAACTGGTGGCACGCCTGGATCGCAAGCGTCCTGACCTGTACCTGATGCCACTCAAGGACGGCCAGCCCGTTCCTGAGCTGTACACCGTCAAGAAAGACCAGTTGTACCCGGCCAGCACACGGGGTTTGTACCTGGCAGAAAGCTTCGCCCAGCAGGAAGGCTGGCTGGTGCGCGAGGAACGTATTCGCTGGAAGGATTGGCTACGGCAGCAAGGCCTGGCGGAGCCGGAGAAAGAATCGAAGTTGAAGGGATTGGCGCGGCGCGTGCTGCGCAAGATCGTGCCGAAGAAGAAAACCAAGGGCTGAGTGAGCTGCGATCTAAATGTGGGAGGGGCGGTGCGACGATTCGACCTGCCCCTCCCACAGTTGATAGCGTTTAGCCGTTGATTAGCCGTTGGAGGCCGATTTTCAGCGGGGTCGGTTCGGGCAATTTGAAACTCGCCAACAACCGCTGGTTATTCGCCCGCGAATGCCGGATATCCCCTGACCGCGCAGGCCCGTAGGTCACAGCCGGCAAACTGCCCACCGCTTCCTCCAGCGCCTGCAGCACTTGCTTGAGGGTGGTAGTGCGGTTCCAGCCCACGTTGATCGCCCCCAACGGCGCCTCGGGCGCTTCGATGGCTTGCACCAATACGTCCACCAGGTCTTCCACGTACATGAAGTCGCGGGTCTGCTCGCCATCGCCGAACACGGCAATCGGCAATCCCTGTTGTGCACGTTCGCTGAAGATGCTGATCACACCGGAGTACGGTGACGACGGGTCCTGGCGTGGCCCGAAGATATTGAAGAAGCGGAAGATCACCGGCTCCAGGCCATGCTGGCGGCGGTAGAAATCGAAGTAGTGCTCGCCGGCCAGCTTGTCGGACGCATAGGGCGTCAACGGCGCCTTGGTGGTCTCTTCGTCAATCGAAGCACCTTCGCCATTGTTGCCGTACACCGCCGCGCTGGACGCAAACACCACACGCATGACGCCGGCCTTGCGCATGGCTTCGCAGACATTCAAGGTGCCGACGAAATTGCTCTGGTGCGTACTGACCGGATCATCCACCGAGGCCTGCACGGACGCCACTGCCGCCAGGTGCACCACCGCCGTCGCGCCAACAGCGGCACGCGCCACCAGCTCGGCGTCGGCGACATCACCCTCCAGCAGCTCGACGCGCGGGTTGTCCAGCGCCAGGTTGCTGCGTTTGCCTGTGGACAGGTTATCCAGTACGCGCACCCCATAACCCTTGGCGAGCAGCGCATCTACCAGGTGCGAGCCGATAAAACCGGCACCGCCGGTGATCAGGACCAACGGATCAGCTTTACTCATTGTTGCGGATCTTCTCGACAATCGCCGTGGTCGAGCTGTTCTCGACCAGGCCCAGCACTTTGACCTTGCCGCCATAGGCGCTGACGATATCGGCACCGACCACCTGGTCGACCGAGTAATCACCGCCCTTGACCAGCACGTCCGGCTTGACCTGGGCCAGCAGGTTTTCCGGGGTCGCTTCAGGGAAGCTGATCACCCAGTCTACTGCGCCCAGACCGGCCAGTACCGCCATGCGCCGGTCGACGCTGTTGATCGGACGGCCTGGGCCCTTGAGGCGACTGACCGAAGCGTCGTCGTTGACCGCAACGATCAGGCGATCGCCTTGGGCACGCGCCTGCTCCAGGTAGGTCACGTGACCGGCGTGCAGGATGTCGAAGCAGCCGTTGGTGAACACGATGCTTTCGTTGTGCGCACGGGCATCGTCAATTGCCAGCAGCAATTGCTCGATGGTCAGCACGCCGCGCTCGGAGCCTTCGGAACGCTGGATGGCGCGGCGCAACTCAGGCGCGCTGATCGCAGCGGTACCCAACTTGCCGACCACAATGCCCGCCGCCAGGTTGGCCAGGGCCACGGCATGGGGCAGTTCTTCGCCGGCCGCAATCGAGGCGGCCAGGGTGGAAATCACGGTGTCACCGGCGCCGGTGACATCGAACACTTCACGGGCACGTGCCGGCAGGTGCATCGCCGGGTGGCCTGGACGCAGCAGGGTCATGCCGTGCTCGCCACGGGTCACCAGCAAGGCGCCCAGGTCGAGATCGGTCATCAGCGCCGCGCCTTTGCTCACCAGTTCGTGCTCATCGGCACAACCGCCGACAATGGCTTCGAACTCGCTGAGGTTCGGCGTGATCAGGCTGGCACCTCGATAAATCGAGAAGTCCTTGCCCTTGGGATCGGCCAGCACCGGAATGCCCTTGGCCTTGGCGGCCTGGATCAGCAGTTGGTGGTTCTTCAGCGCGCCTTTGCCGTAGTCGGACAGCACCAGCACCTTGATACCTTCGAGCAACTCGTCGACCTGGCCGCTGAGGGCCAAAGCGTCGGTAGCGAAGGGTTCTTCGAAATCGATACGCAGCAATTGCTGGTGACGGCTCATGACCCGCAGCTTGACGATGGTCGGCTGGTGGGCAATGCGCTGGAACAGCGCACGCACGCCCGCACCGCGCAGGCTGTTGGCCAGGCTGTCGGCGGCTTCGTCGTCGCCGGTCACACCCACCAGGGAGGCCGGGGCGCCGAGGGCGGCAATATTGAGGGCAACGTTGGCAGCGCCACCTGGACGGTCTTCGATTTGCTCGACCTTGACTACCGGTACCGGTGCCTCAGGGGAAATCCGTGAGGTACCACCATGCCAGTAACGGTCGAGCATGACATCGCCGACCACCAAGACAGGGGCTTGATCGAATCGCGGCATGGACAACTTCATGGAGCAACCCACATACAAAATGAACAGGGGCGCGATATTAGCACAGGGTGAGCGCCGCCTAGTTCGAGAGCTTTACACGCCGTGTATCCCTGGCAAAAACTGGTTATTTTTTAAACAGCTTCGCGAGCACATGGTCCACGGCATCCGGCAGTTCGACGTCATCGGTATTGATTTCGCAGTCGGCCGCACACGGCGCTTCATAAGGACTGTCCACGCCGGTGAAAGCTTTGATACGCCCTTCCAACGCCGCACGGTACAAGCCCTTGGGGTCACGCCGCGCGCAAACATCGAACGGCGTGCTGAGGTAAACCTCAAAGAACTGCCCTACGCCGAACAGCGCCCTGGCGGTCGCCCGATCGACGCTGAACGGCGAAATGGCCGAAACAATCACAATTAATCCCGCGTCTACCATCAGCCGCGCCACTTCGCCAATACGCCGGATATTCTCTTTGCGCGCCGCATCGCTCATGCCCAGGTCATTGCACAGCCCGGTCCGCAAATTATCGCCGTCGAGAACAAAGGTGTGTCGCCCTTGCTCGTTTAGCTGCACTTCCAGGGCGTTGGCCAGGGTCGACTTGCCTGACCCGGAAAGCCCTGTCAGCCATATACAGCACGGCTGCTGGTGCTTGAGCACCGCCCGTGCGGTCGCCGACAACGACAGGGTAAAAGGACGGATAGCCGCAGAGCCCTTGGACAGCGATTGGCTATTCATAGCCCAAGACCTCGTAATCACGTTGATAGGCACGCCTGACCAGCCGGCGCGTTCGCGAAGAGCAAAACGCCCTGACCGGTTCGTTACGGCGCCCCAGTGAAACATTCAGGTGTGGCAGGGTCGTGGCCACCCCGAGACGTTCGCACAGGTGCTGGAAGTCTTGCTCCAGCGACTCCTGGCGCCCGAGGAAATCCATGGCCATCTGGCCCATGTGATCGACCAGGAAGTCAGTCTGGGGAGCAAAGTGCAATTGGCGGCGCAGGTTATCCGGGTGCAGCCAGCCAGCAATGAAATGGTCGAAGTCGCGGAAACTGCAGACCAACGCTTGGGCCTGCAGGTCGCGGGCACCCATGTGGTTGCCACGCAAGTAGGTATAAGCCGAGTACGCGCGCTCCAGCGGGTCACGCACGAACGCAAATTTGAAGCTGCGCGCGCAATGCTCGGGAAATTGCTGCTGATACCAGTAATACGGCAAATGCCCTGGCCAGCGCCCATCAAGCAGTGCCGAGCACACACTGCTGCCGGCGCATTTGGGCACATGGATAAACACGCATTTATGTCGCTCGAAGCCGGGGTTGAGCATTGCCACGCCAGACAGGGATTTGTTCACCGCCTGGCGATCCACCACCGACAAACGCCCCAGCAGAAACACCCTCTGGTGTTTGGGAAGCAGTTTCCACAACAGACGTTGCAACATTCCAATACCCACGCAAGAAGGTTAGCCCTCTCGTTCGTCATTCGAATCGAGAAGGCCAACATAGCAAACGATAAGCAGTGAATTATTTGGCTTTGGTCAAGCCCCGTAAGGGACCGGATACAAACGCCGGGGCGCATTGCACGCCCAGGCGGTTCAAGTGATGTTGTTGGCGACCGGCTCGTCCAGGCCCATGGCGTGCAGGCGTGAGTAATAGCCGCCCATGGCCAGCAGTTCGAGGTGCGTACCACGCTCGACAATTTCGCCGTGGTCCATCACCAGAATCAGGTCGGCTTTTTCGATGGTGGACAAACGGTGTGCGATCACCAGTGTGGTGCGGCCTTTCATGACCTTGTCCAGCGCCGCCTGAATGTGCCGCTCGGATTCGGTATCCAGTGCCGAAGTCGCCTCATCGAGGATCAGCAGCGGAGCATTTTTCAGCAGCGCCCGGGCGATTGCCAAGCGCTGACGCTGACCACCGGAGAGCAGCACGCCGTTTTCACCGACTTCGGTGTCCAGGCCTTTGGGCAGCTCGGCGATGAAGTCCATGGCGTAGGCGTCGGCGGCGGCTTTCTCGATGTCTGCACGCGGCGCATCGGCCAGGTCGCCGTAGGCGATGTTGTTGGCCACGGTGTCGTTGAACAGGGTCACGTGCTGCGTGACCTGGGCCACGTGTCGGCGCAGGTTGCGCAGGCGGTAGTCTTCGATTTCTACCTCATCCAGCAGGATTTCCCCGGTTTCGTGGTGATAAAAGCGCGGGATCAGGCTGGCCAGGGTCGACTTGCCGCTGCCGGAGCGGCCGACCAGGGCGATCATCTGCCCAGGGGCGGCGCTGAAGGAGATGTTCTTGAGCACCTCACGCTCGGCACCTGGGTAGGTGAAGCTCAGGTTGCGCACGTCCAGGCGACCGCTGACACGTTCACGTTCCACGGTACCGCTGTCGACTTCAGGCTCTTCATCCAACTGCTCGAAGATGCTCTCAGCACCGGCCACGCCCTTCTGGATCGTCGAGCTGACTTCCGATAACTGGCGGATAGGCTTGGGCAGCAGGCCCGCCGCCGTAATGTAGGCAACCAGGTCACCCGCCGTGGCGTCGCCGCGCAACAGCAGCACCAGGAACATCAACGTGGCCATGGCGGTGTAGATCACCAGTTGCAGCATCGGCGTGTAGACCGCGCCGGTCTTGTTCATGCGCAGTTGCTTGTCGGTGTTGCCTTGGCTCGCGGCCGCAAAACGCCGCTCCTCGTAGCCTTCGCCACCGAAGCTGCGGACCACACGGTAACCCTGGATGGTCTCGGAAGCGACGTGCGTCACATCGCCCATCGCCACTTGGATCTTCTTGCTTTGCTTACGGAATTTCTTGCTGGTACTGCCGACCATGATCGCGATCAGCGGCAGGATCGCCAGCATCACCAGGGTCAGTTTCCAGTTCATCCACAGCAGGTAGCCGAACAGGAACACCACCGTCAGGCCTTCACGGATCACGACTTTGATCGCATCCGTGGCCGCGCCGGTGACCATGGTCACGTTGAAGGTGATACGGGAGATCAGATGCCCGGAGTTATGGGTATCGAAATAACGGTTGGGCAGCACCAGCAGTTTGTTGAACAACTGGACACGCAGGTCATGCACCAGCCCCAGGGAAACCTTGGCCAGGTAGTAGTTGCCCAGGAAAGATCCCAGCCCTTGCCAGGCGGCGATCAGGATGATCAGCAACGGCACGGCCATCAGCAACTTCAGGTCCTTGAAAAACGGGACCTTGGGCATGAACACCACGTCGGGATTGCTCAAGCCATCCACGAAATACTTGAGAATCCCGGCAAGCATCGGCTGGGTGGACGCGAAGATCACGAAGCCCACGATACTCACCAGGAACATACCGAGGTACGGTTTCACATATCCCAGCAGCCGCAGGTAAATTTTCAGGCTGGAATCCTGTTCCGCTTTAGGCGGTGCGTCACTCATGGTGGAGCTCACTGATTGGATAGGACGCGAACTTTATCACAAGCATCGGGTTTGGCCCGAGCCCAGACCAAAACACTGGCCAGGGCGATCGGCAGCCAGGAGATGAACCACTCGGCCCGCGGCGTACCCGTCAGGCTGGCGGCGTCGAACTGCATGGCCAGGAACGAAAACACCCACATCCCGATGATGCCCTTGCCGTAGAGCGTGTCGCGTACCTTCCAGGCTTGCCACAGCACACCGAACCACAGCCCGCACCACAACAACAGGCCCGGCAGGCCCAACTCGATGCTCACGTGGGTGAACAGGTTGTGGGAGTGATCGAAATAGAGGTTATCGGCAAATACCTTGTAGTCCCCGCCCAGGCCAAGGCCGGTCCACGGGCGCTCGGAGATCATCTGCAGCGCGGCCATGAAGATCTGCGGGCGGTACGACACGCCACGGGACAGCATCAGAGACTGCATGGCGAAGAACACGGCCAGCGCAGCCAGCGCCGCGCCAATGGCAATCACGGTGGAACGACGATCACGGCACCAGGCCGGCATGGCCACGACCGTCAACAGCAGCGCCAGGGCAGCGCCACGGCTTTGGCTCAGGACCACAAACAGCCCGAGCAGCCCGACCGCCAGCACCCATCCTGCTTGCATCCAGCGCCCACGCGGCACCCAATGCAGCAACCAGATCGCTGCCAGGCCGATCACGTAGGCCCCCAGGATGGGGTGGGACAATTGGCCCAAGCCTTCAAGACGGGCAGACCAGGCATTATGCTCAAAGCCATAAAACTTGATGATGGCCACCAGTGCTGACAACGCCAGGCCAAAACCGCCCCACTGCATCACGCGAATGACACGTTCGGTCTGGCCACCGGCAAACACCGGGAAAAACAGCAGGAAGGCGCCGACATAAAGCAGGCGCTTGGCCTCGCGCGAAGGGTCTTCGGTATTGGTCCACGACAGGCTGATCGCCCCCCAGACAGCCAACAGGCCCACCATCACGCACATCCAGCGCTGCGCGTGCCAGACCGCCTTGAGTTGCTCGCGGGCCGACCAGGCGAACACCATGGCCGGCAACCAGAGAAACAGCGTCAATCCTTGTTGATACATCTTATTGGTCGGCGCGAAGGCAATAGCGAGCAAAAACCAAAGTAACCCCAAAACCATCCATACCTGCGCCCAACGACTTGCTTGCATCACCCGCTCCTGAATACGTTCAACCCGCCACCCCGGCATGGTTAAAACCTAAAACTTTCGGCATTATTACCGATCACTGTGCCCGCGACTCCCACAAGGCTTTCCGACGATGCAATGTTCAAGGCTTCCCCAAGCCGATTTAACCGCGATGATTGAAGGTGCCAAAATCCTCGAAAAGGACAGCTATGGCCCCAAAGTCTACCTGCTGACCGACGGGAATATCCTCAAACTGTTTCGCCGCAAGCGTCTGTTTTCGTCCGCGCTGTTTCGCCCGTACTCCAAGCGATTCATCGACAACGTGGCACAGTTGCAGCAGCGCGGGATCCCCACACTGACCGTACTGGCGTTCTTCCAACTGGAGGCGCCCGGCATGACCGCCGTGCTGTACCGCCCGCTGCCTGGTGAAACGCTGCGTCAGATTTCCAACCGCGAAGGCTTTGACTGGCATACGAACCTCGACCCGCTGGTGGCGCTGATTCGACGCCTGCACGGTGCAGGGATCTACTTCCGATCGTTGCACCTGGGCAATATCGTGGTCACGCCTGACAACGAAATGGGCCTGATCGATGTCGCCGACATGCGCTTCCTGCGTGCGCCCTTGAACCCGGAGCTCGCGCGTCGCAACCTGCAACATTTCGCACGTTATATTGCGCGCGAGAAGCTGAACGAGCGCTTTCCAATGCAAGCACTGGAGCAAGCGCTGCTAGCGGCATGAGAACAGCCGCCGGGTGGTTTGCGTGAAATCGCTCCAGGCCTGCTCTGGCGCCAGCGCCCGCGACTGCGCCTCGACAACGTCCTCGCCGGAGCTCGCAAACGCGCGCTCCATGAGGCGCCCCCAAGACGCGGCGTCGTCTGCCGGGGCATACCAGCCCGCATCACCCAACTGCTCGCGAAACACCGCCAGTTCGCTGGTCAGCACAGGCACACCCGCCATCACGGCCTCTTGCAGAATCAACCCCAACCCTTCTTCCGTCGACGGAATGGCTACCCAGTCAAACGCGCGGTAAAGGGTTGCAGCGTCCGGCAGATGCCCCGGCAACGACACCTTGCCGTGCAAGCCAAGCACCTTGATACGCGCCTCAAGCACAGACCTTGCCGGCCCTTCGCCGACGATCACCAAACGTGCATCCGCGTGCTGGGCCGCCACGCCGGCAAAGGCCTCCAGCAAACAGGAAAACCCCTTGCCATCGACCAGCCGACCAACCGCGCCCAGCACGGGCGAGCCCACTGGCGGCAGGCCCAAGCGGGATCGCGCCTGTTCACGGGAAAGCGCCGCAGCCCGGAAGACACCAGGGTCGAAGGCGCTGCGCAACACGGCCACTGGCCGTTTGAGGTAGCCCTCAAGCGAGCTGGCCAGGGTTTGCGATACCGCCGTCAGTGTCAGCTGCGACGCCGGAAACTGCTCGCACAGCTTTTGATCTGCGCTGCGCAAACGCGTGGAGCCATGAAAAATGACCACGGCCCGTATGTGCGGCAACTGCTTGAGCAGAGGTAAAAGCACACGTGCGACGCCGATGCCGTCCAGGAGCACAACCTGCACATCCCCGGGCAAGGCTTTCTGGAAACGCGCGCGCATCCAGGGCATCAGCAACTTCCACAGGTGCCGGCCCTTGAGACGTGCAGATGAGAGGTTCCACTCGACAGCCTGCTCGACCAGGCCATCGCAGCCGGCCGCACTGCCTTGAAGCAACCAGGTATGGACCGGCACATGACTGTCTGCGTGAGACAGAATTTGCTGATGAACCTTCTGCACCGAGGCATATGCAGAACCACCGGCCCACATGATGTTGAGAATACTCATCGAAAAAACCTTATGCGGCGTTGGTGTGGCTCGTCGTACTTACTAATGGATCAACCAGCCGATACCAATTCCCAGGATCAGCATGACTGCCAGCTTGATCCGCTCTCGCCGCTTGCGCCGTGCCTTGGTCAAGCGCTCCTCCGCCGTTGCCACATGCAAACCGAAGCCGGTGTGCAGCACCGCATCACCTTCCAGGGTAACGGCGGCCAGATTCAACTGTGCGTAACGCTTGGAAAGCCCCTTCTCACCCTCGAACCCGGCAAACGGTGCGCACAACCGATATTCCTTCATGCGCCGCAGGCCCGGGTTCAGCGAGAACCCCTGCCATTCCGGCTTATCGGACAACAACGGATAACACGGCACCCCGTCGATCACCTCGCGCGGCCCCCGGTGAATATAAGGGCTGTGCACCTGCAAGTCGTATACGAAATTACGTAACCAGACTTGAAGAATATCCGGGCGCTGCTCCAATACCGCCTTGGAGTCCTCAACGAAACCGGGTCGATAGAATGCCCAATCATCTTCGCAATGGAATATGTAAGGGGTTTTGACCGACTCGTAGGCCAGGTCGACGGATGCCAGTTGCCCAAGCTTCGGGCGATTGATCAAGAACGTGCAATGACTGCGCCAGTGCTCCGGAATCGCTTGGCGTACCGCCTCATCGCCCGAGTCTTCGGTAATGAAGACTTCGCGTATGGCTGCCGTATTGAACAGGTCGAAGCTCTCGAGTGTGCGCTTCAACAAGTCGAAGCGACCGCAACTGGTCACTACGAGCGTTATGTCGCTTTGGTCGGAGAATTGCATTCGAGCCTCGATAATATCATGTAGCCATCATTGACGGCCACATGGCCGATATCAAACGCCCAGTTTCAGGCGCAACTTTTCCAGCACACTCAATGGGGCACGGGGGCGCAAGGGCGGCGCCAGGGCTTCGACAATACGTTGGCCGATCCGCGCAAAGCTGAACTGGCTGACAGCAAGGTCTTGCCCGTTACGTGCGATGTCTTGCGCCAACTGAGGGTTGGATCGCAGCTCGGCGAGCTTCTCCTGCAACTGCGGGATGTCCTTGTAGAACACCACATTGACCTTGTCCTTGAAGCCAAGGGCCTCGTTTTCCGCAGCCCCCTGATCAAACGCAAGCAGCACACAGCCGCAGGCCATGGCTTCGAAATTCTTGATCATGTACTCGCCCATGCCCACGTCAGCACTGACGAAAAACCGGATCCGGTTAAGGGTCGCGCAGTATTCCTCACCGGATTTGGTGCGTGTGACCACCAAAGGTTCAACCCGAGCCAACTCATCAAGCAATGCCTTGCGACCACTATAGGCCACGCTGTTGGTACTGCCGACAAATGCCAGCTCAATGTCGCGCTCCAGGCCCTGGGCCTGCAACAGCGTCTGGTCGTACCCCTTGGGCACGAATACCGCATCAAAACCTTCGGCGCGCAGGCGCTCGGTCACCATATGACCGGAGCTGATCACCCGCGCCCAGGGCAGGCGGCGGTAGTGCGCACTGAACTTACCGGTGTATTTACACGGGATATAGTTCTGGTAGGCATCGTGCTCAAGGATCACCAGGTTCGGGATCGTGCGGATAAATCCGGCCTGACGGATTTCCTGCTTGAAGCGCAGGAAGAACACGATGCGGTCATAACGACTCACATCGACTTCACGCCGAAAGTAAGCGCGCAGGTTGCGCTGCTCGTCACTGCTCAGCCAGCGGGTATCGCACTCGCAGTGCGCGGCAATGCCTTCGTACAAGCGATCCAGAATGGCGCGCTGTTCTTTCTGCACCAGAAACAAAACTTTCATGACCTTCCCTTTCACAAACGCCAGAACAACTCATGCCGTCGCACGGCCTTGCGGAAAAACTCGTTCTCACCATAAGGCGACCGCGCCCGCCCCGCCAACACGCGCTGCAGCCAGCGGCGTACGCGGCGCTTGAACGGCGGTGCGGGCTGCAGGTCATGCATCATGCCCAGCGCCATGGCCTTGTCACGTTGCTGCGCCAATGACAGCGACAGGCTGCACGGGCGCAATTCAAGCGTGTCATCGAACTGCGGCGGCAAGGCGATGCCAGCTCCGGCATCGCCCATGGGCCAGCGGTCGTTGTCATGCAAATGGTTGGCGTACCCCAACAGTGTTGTCGGTTGCCACTCCAAGCCTTGCAGCGCCTCGATCACCGCTTGCTGCGCGCAGATGTGATCGGGGTGAGGGTCAAGGACCGGGTGGGGCAGCACGATCACTTGAGGGCGCGCCATCAGCAGCAACTGACGCAGGTCGGCCAGCAGGTTATGCCAGGTGGGCGAACCGTCCTGATCTGCCGGCAATGGGAAGGCGTTGAATTGGCGAAACAGGCGCACATCCATCAAGTCAGCCTCACGCGAGGCCACTGGCAGCTCGGGTGTTGCGCGCATCGCCGGCAATTGCAGGCAGAAATAACCCAGCTGTACACACTGCGCCTCGGGCACGCCAGCCCAGCGCGGTACGGCAATGCTGTCCCAGGCACGCAAGCGGCCTTTGATTCGCGAGGCTTCGACCGGGTCCAGGCCCATCTGCTGATAGTGCTCGGCTTCGATTTCACCCGCCGTGAGCGTCACGACCCACGGCTTTTGCGCCTGACTGTAAAGACCAAACGCAGCCAGCTCGGCATCGTCGGCATGAGGGGCGATGACCATCACGCGTTGCGCCGAGTAGTCCGGGTTGGCCCAGGCCCACAATCGGGGCACGCCTTGCACGCGGCAAAAGCGCCCGCGCAAACGCAACTCTCCGACCTTCAGGTCCTGCGCCAAACCACTGAGATTGAGATACCGAACCCCATTCACGCCACGCTCGAATGCCTGTCGATCCAGGCTGTCAGCGCCGGAGATTTCCACAACCGGATCAAAAAAACGGCCCAACCAACGACTCTTGACCGTGATCGCCAGCACCAAGGTGGCGGCGCCATCCACCGGTTGATCAACCCGCAGCTGCCCGCCTTCCAAGTGCACACCCGTCACCTCGGCATCCGCGCAGAACCGGTATCGATAGTCGTCACCGGGCGCATAAAACAGATGATCGGCAAACCACGCCTCGTGGGCGACCCAAGCCAGCACACCGAGCACCAGCGGCAACCACCAGACGACCCAGACGCCGATCACCACCAGCAGCAACAGGCCGATCAGCACGCCGACCCGTTTGTTACGCCGGTGACGCTTGAGCAATTGCTGTTTGCGGCTCATACGGTCAGCACCGGCACAGGGTTGCACCAACGGTCCTTGTACTCGCGGTCGGCGCGCCCGAAGGAAAAGCGCAGCGGCTTGCCGACTTCACGCGCCTGCTCCCAAGCACTCTGGGTGTTGAGGAAACTCAGGACGCTGCCCGGGCTGAACGCACGGGTTTGTGGGTCGACACCGCCATTGACGTACTCCACGCTGATCCACTCGGGCGATTCGACCCGGTACACCAACTGGACCGCGATAGGCGCGTCATTGAGGAAAACCACCGAGCCGATCAGCCACTCGCGCAGCAGCTCGATCACCTCAGCCATGCGCTCGGCACCCGTGGCGACAAAGCCCCAGCGGCGCAGGAACAGATCGCAGTAGATCGCCGCCAACTGCGCACTGGAAAATTCGCTCACCGGCCGCACCACACCGCCCGCCTCTTCCAGCAAACGCAGTTCGCGGCGCTGGTTGTAGCGGAATTTCTTCGACAGTTCTTCCGGGGTGCGGGCCATAGCCAATTGCTCGGCCTGGGGCCTGAGGCCGCTGAAACGGCCTTCGTTCAGGATCGACAGGTAGCGCGCCCGGTGGCGCAACGGCGCCTGGGCGTTGGCGGCGGCTGGCAGGATCAACTCGGCGTTACCCAGGTCGAACAGGCCTTTTTTGCCGCGCTGCTTGAGCACGTCTTTGGACAAGGCCAGGTCACGCCCCCAAGTGGCGATGCATGCTTGCAATTCACCGCCCTGCTCCCAGGCCAGGTAGCGCACCGGGATATCGGCCAGCCCGGCAAGGCGTTCGATCACCTGCGGGTGGGTGGCGACGCTGCCGCCAAAACGCTGCCAGGCGTTGCTGTAGGCAGGCGCGTCAACGACGGACCAGCCGCGCTCGCGCCAGCCTTGGAATCGATTGAGCATCAAGCCCCCGCGGTCAGTTCAATAACGTGCGGCAGTTGCCAGAAGGTATCGCGTACCGCCTGATCCGAGAAACGCGTGTGCAAGCGCTCCAGCATCATCTCGGCGCACTGCCGTTGTTGCTGCTGATCCATCGCCGCCAGGTGCCGCAGCCCTTGGGCGAGGTGTTCGGCGTCGCCGAAGGGGAACAGAATACCCACGCCTTCGACCACTTCCCGCGCCCCGCCACAGGCCGTTGCCAGCAACGGCACGCCCGCCGCCATGGCTTCGAGCAACACCATGCCGAACGGCTCGTGGTCGGAACTCAGGGCAAACACATCGAACGCCCGGAAGTACCGACGCGCATCCGGCACCTGGCCGAGGAACAGCACCTTGTCGGCAACCCCCAGCTCACGCGCCTGATCCTTGAGCGCTTGTTCCAGGCGCCCGGTACCTAGGATCGCCAGGCGACTCTCGGCCGGCAAATGCGGCAACGCCAGGGCAAAGCCCTTGAGCAGCGTGGCCTGGTCTTTATCCGGGTGCAGGCGGCCGACATTGCCGACCACCCACTCATCCGGTGACAGGCCCAAGGCATCGCGCGCCGCATCCACAGGCACCTGGATCGCCCGCAATGCATCAACATCAATGCGGTTATGCAAGGTCTGGATACGTGCGGCAGGCCAGGCCGGCAGACAGCGCCGCATGTCGTCACGCACCGCGTCGGAAACCCCCAGCAAGCTCAGGCGCTTGCGGAAAATCCCGGCAAACAGCTTGCGGCTGCGGCGCTGGTAGTCACCGAACGCGTGATGCACACCGATCACCGGCAGCCGCGTGCCGAGCAAAGCGATATAGATCGGCTTGAAACGGTGGGCGATACAAAAGCTGAAATTACGCGATGCGGCGATCTTGCGCAGTTCACGAATGGCACCCAGCTTCAGGCCACGAATGGCCTTGGAGCTGAACTCCATGAACAGCACTTCATCGCACGCGCACCCGGCCGCTACAGCAGGGTCGGCGACCCCGGTGAGAAACACCGTGGTCACCTTGTAGCCGGAGCCTGCGAACAAACTGGCGTACTGCCGTGCGCAGTCCAGGAACGGCCCGTCATAGCCGTGGCAGAACTGCAGGACGTGGCGGTCAGCCGAGCGCGTCATAAGGGTCCACGCCGTCTTTGACGACCAGGATGTCTTCCATGATCAGGTACTGCAGGTCGGAACCGAAGAACATGTCCAGCGCGTCTTTCGGCGAGCAGATCATCGCTTCGCCACGGCGGTTGAGCGAAGTGTTCAGGGACACGCCGTTGCCGGTCAGCACTTCGAGTTCTTTCATCATGTCGTAGTAACGCGGGTTGTATTCGCGCTTGAGCACCTGGGCGCGAGAGGTGCCATCTTCATGGACCACTTCCGGCACGCGGGTCTTCCATTCTTCCGACACTTCAAAGGTGAAGGTCATGAACGGCGCCGGGTGATCGACCTTGATCATCTGCGGGGCCACGGTGTCGAGCATCGACGGGCAGAAAGGCCTCCAGCGCTCGCGGAACTTGATCTGGTGGTTGATGCGGTCAGCCACGCCGGTCGCACTCGGGCAACCGATGATGGAACGACCGCCCAGCGCACGCGGGCCAAACTCCATGCGGCCCTGGAACCAGGCCACCGGGTTGCCGTCGACCATGATCTTGGCGATGCGCTGGGGCATGTTGTCGATCTTGCGCCACGTAGGCTTGCTCTCGTGCTTGGCGCACGCAGCGATCACGTCTTCGTTGCTGTAGGACGGGCCGAGGTAGACGTGCTCCATCTTCTCCACCGGTACGCCACGGGCGTGGGACACATACGCCGCCGCGCCCACCGCCGTACCGGCATCACCGGACGCCGGCTGCACGAACAGCTCTTTCACGTCATCGCGGGCAATGATCTTCTGGTTCAGCTTGACGTTCAGCGCACAGCCACCGGCGAAGGCCAGCTTGCCGGTATCCTTGAGGATGTCGCCCAGGTAATGGTCGATCATCTGCAAGGCCAGTTTCTCGAACAGCGCCTGCATGCTGGCGGCGTAGTGGATGTACGGCTCGTCGGCGATGTCGCCTTCGCGCTTGGGACCCAGCCACTCGATCAGTTTCGGCGAGAAGTAGAAACCCTTGCCCTTCTCTTTATAGCGGCGCAGGCCAATGACGTTGGCGTAGTCGGTGTTGATCACCAACTCGCCGTTCTCAAACGAGGCCAGGCGCGAGAAGTCGTATTTGCTGGCATCACCGTACGGCGCCATGCCCATGACCTTGAACTCGCCGTCAAGCATCTCGAAACCGAGGAACTCAGTGATCGCGCCGTACAGGCCGCCGAGGGAGTCCGGATCGTAGAATTCCTTGATCTTGTGGATCTTGCCGTTTTCGCCGTAGCCGAAGAACGTGGTGGCGTATTCACCCTTGCCGTCGATCCCGAGGATCGCGGTCTTCTCCTGGAAACCGGAGCAGTGGTAGGCGCTGGAGGCGTGGGCCAAGTGGTGTTCAACCGGTTCGATCTTGATTTTCTTCGGATCGAAGCCCAGTTGCTCCAGGCACCAGACGATCTTGTTGCGATAGCGCTTGTAGCGACGGTTGCCCATCAGGATCGCGTCAAGTGCACGGTCCGGGGCGTACCAGTAACGCTTGGCATAGTGCCAGCGCGCCTCGCCGAACAAGCTGATCGGGGCGAACGGAATCGCCACTACGTCAACGTCGGAAGGCTTGATGCCGGCCTGTTCCAGACAGAACTTCGCCGACTCGTAGGGCATGCGGTTCTTTGCATGTTTGTCGCGTACGAAGCGCTCTTCTTCGGCGGCCGCGATCAGCTTGCCGTCGATATACAAGGCTGCGGAAGGATCATGGCTAAGGGCGCCGGACAGGCCAAGAATCGTCAATGCCACAGGGGTCTAGCCTCTTTTAGTCTGCATGCAGGCGGGTCGCGCCTGAAAAAAGTGTGCTTCCGGCCTGGGCAGGAAACAGCTAAAGGGCGGGATTATAGCGTAAACACGCGGCGGGATGATCTAGGGAATGTGGCGACGGGTTGTCACTGCAACCTAACGGAAGATCTCGATGCTGCCGTCCTTGTTCTGCCGGTAGATCGTGTAGGGCAGCACCAGTGTGTCCAACACGCCGGAGGCGACGAACTCGACCGCGATAACCGGCAGCAGGCCGCCGCCATGACTGATCAAGCTGCTGTCCTTCAGGCTTTTATCAGCTGCGGGCTCGCCATTGAGCGTACAGAACCCATAGATCACACCGCTGTAGATGCGCGGCACGTTTTCACAGTGGCTGCCTGAAGCCTTCAGGTTCTGGCTCGCGACGACGTCAGGGCGAAAGACCGTGTTGATCGTTCCGCAACCGGCCAACGGCACGCACAGGGCAAGCCACAGGACTTTGGATGTAAGCCTCACGAACCACTCCTTTTGACACTTCGACCAACTTCATCGACAAGGCCAGGCACGCTAACATCGACCGTTCTGCCGGCCCAAGGCGAACGGTCCGACTTGCAGCGTAGGCTGATTCCCAAATGATAAAAATTTTCTAAACCACTAAACTCGCGCCCTTTTTTGCGTTTACCCCCTAAACGCCACGGATTCCGGCTGACACATGAAGACCCTCGCCCGCTTCACCCTGTTGCTACCCGGCCTGTTCGCGCTCTGCGATACCGCCCGGGCGGACGACACCGCACTGGTCCTCGACCCCAGCGTGGTCACCGGCTCGCGCAGCGCCAGCCCGACATTTGACCTGCCGTATTCGGTAGACGGCATCAGCCGCGAGCAGATCAGCGACGGGCAACTGGGCATCAATGCCTCTGAAGCGCTGTCCCGCGTCCCCGGCCTGGTGGTGCAGAACCGCCAGAACTACGCGCAGGACCTGCAGATCTCCTCACGCGGCTTCGGCGCCCGCTCGGCCTTTGGCGTGCGCGGCATCAAGCTGATCGCCGACGGCATCCCCGCCAGCACGCCGGACGGCCAGGGCCAGGCCGCCACGTTCAACCTCGACACCGCCGAGCGCATCGAAGTGCTGCGCGGGCCGGCTGCCACGCTGTACGGCAGCAACGCCGGCGGCGTGATCCAGATGTTCTCCCGCGACGGCGAAGGCCCGCCGCGCATCGGCGCCGAAACCCTGGTGGGCAGCGACGGCCTGAACAAGAACCACCTGAGCGCCGAAGGCGCGGCCAACGGTGCGGGCTTCGTGCTCGACGCCTCGCGCATGGACACCAACGGCTACCGCGACCACAGCAGCGCCCGCCGCGACCAGACCTTCGCCAAACTCAACGTCCAGCCCGATGACGACAGCAAACTGGCGCTGATCTACAGCAGCCTGGAACAGAACGGCACCCAGGACCCGCTGGGCCAGACGTGGGCGGCGTATAAAGCCGACCCGCGCTCGGTGAGCAGCAATGCGCTGACGTACAACACGCGCAAAAGCATCGATCATCAGCAATTGGGGATGAACTACGAGCGGTATTTCGGCGATGCGACGTTGCAGGTGACGGGGTATACCGGGCGGCGGAGTGTGATTCAGTATCTTTCGATTCCAGGCACCATCCCCGCAGGCAAACGCGGCGGGGTGGTAGCGTTCGACCGCAAGTTCTACGGTGGCTCTGCCCACTGGCTGCAACCCATCGCCAGCGCTCCGGGCGACCTGACCCTGATCGCCGGCCTCGACTACGACCGTAGCCAGGATGATCGACAGGGTTATTCCAACACCGTCAACGGTGTGCAAGGCGTCAAAGGCGCGCTGGGCCGCGATGAAACTGACACCGCCACCAGCCTCGACCCATTCGTGCAAGCCAACTGGCTGCTGGGCGACTGGACCCTGCAAGCCGGCCTTCGCCACAACACCATGAAAATGGAAGTGGACGACCGCTTCATCAGCGGTACCGACGGCGACGACAGCGGCAGCAAGACTTACCAGAAGAACACCCCATCGGTCAGCGTGATGTACGCGTTCACACCAGACCTGCACGGCTATGTGAGCGCGGGCAAAGGCTTTGAAACGCCGACACAGGCCGAGTCGGCCTACTCCAGCAGCTCAAACGGGTTCAACTTCGCACTCAAACCCTCAGTCAGCACGCAGTACGAAATCGGTTTGAAAGCACGGCTTGGCCAAGACACACGCATCAACGCTGCCGTCTTCCAGATCACCACCGAAGATGAACTGGTGATACAGCAATCCGTTGGCGGGCGTTCCACTTATCAAAACGCCGGCCGTACCCTGCGCCGTGGCTTGGAACTGGGTATCGAAAGCCAACTCGCCGAACACTGGAGCACCAGCCTCGCCTACACCCGCCTGCAAGCCACCTACGACAGCGACTTCGTCAGCGGCACCAGCACCGTCGTCGACAAAGGCAACTACCTCCCCGGCGTGCCGCAAACCACGCTGTTCGCCGAACTCAACTGGAAACCCCGCGACTGGCTCAGCACCGCTGTCGAGGGCATGTACCGCAGCAAGGTCTACGTCGAAGACACCAACAGCCAGCACGCCGCGCCGGGCTACAGCGTGTTCAACTGGCGTGCGCGCTTCGAGCAGAAAGTCGAGCACTGGACCTTCCACCAGACCCTGCGCCTGGACAATCTGCTGGACCGCCAGTACGTCGGTTCGGTGATCGTCGGCGACGGCAACGGTCGCTACTACGAAGCGGCACCGGGCCGCTCGTGGTACGCCGGCGCAGGTGCCGAGTACCAATTCTGATCAACGGGTTTGCAGGCGCCGACTGGTAAAACTAAACGCCAGCACCCCAAAAATCAGCACACCGGTCGCCACCTGCTGCCAATAGAAGTTCCAGCCGATCAGCAGCAGGCCGTTGGCGATCACATTGATAAACAGCACCCCCAGCAGGGTTCCGGGAACATTCGCCCGGCCCTGCCGGCTCAGGGTGGTGCCGATAAAGACCGCACCGATGGCATTGAGCAAAAACGCATTGCCCGACAGCGGCACATAGGCGCTGACCGTCGAACTGAGCAACACCCCCGCCACGCCGCACGCCAAGGCAGTCGCCAGGGCCACGACGGTGACAATCCGCTGTACCGACAAACCGGAGTAATACGCCAGCAAAGGCTGCGTGCCCTGGGCCAGGAGTTCGCGGCCCAGGCGTGCGCGTGCTAATGCCAGGCCGTAGAACAATGCCAGCCCGAGCACGACCAGCAAGGGTGCAAGGCCGCTCAGTTCAGGCTTCAAACCCTGGCTGATGTAGATCGGCTGGCCGCCGTCCGAGAGCAATTGCTGGGCGCTGGTACCGATAAACAACGTGCCCAGCGTGGCCAGGAAGGGGCTGATCCGCAGCCCGGCGATCAGCCCCGCATTCACCACGCCCACCAACAGCGCCGCGACCAACGCACCTGACGCGGCAACCGCCCAGCCATGCCCACCATTGAGCAGCACCACAAAACTGAAACTGGCGAAATCCAGCGCAGTGCCCACCGACAGATCGATGCCACCGGCCGCCACCGCGTACGTCATGCCGATGGCGACAATCGCCAGCAACACGAAGTTGTTCAGCAGCAGGCTTTTCAGGTTGCCGGCGCTCAGGAAGCCCGGCGCCTGCAAGGCAAACACCAGCACGATCAGCGCAAGTACCAGCGGCAACGTCAGCGGCAGCAAGGCACGCGGGTTCATGAGCGGGCTCCTCGATTCAGTGCACTGGACGCGGCTACCACCAGCAGGATCAGCACGCCCTGCACACCGTTGACCCAGAAGTTCGACACGTTGAGCAACTGAAACCCGTTGATCAGAAAACCGATCAACAACGCCGCCAATAACGTGCCCGGAATACTCGCCACCAGCCGCCGGGAAAACACCACGCCGAGAAAGGCAATCGCCACCACGGACAGCAACATATCGCCGGAGCCGGTGGTGCTGCCGCTGAAAAACGCAGCCGAACACAACGCCGCCACCGCCGCACAAAGGCCCGACAGCGCGTAACTGGAAACCACATAGGTAGCGACGCGAAGGCCTGCCGCTTCAGCCGCCTGGGGGTACTCGCCGACGGCATGCAAACGCAACCCATAAGCCGAATGCTGGACCAGCAAGGTCAGCCCCCCGGCCGCCAGCAGCAACACCCACGCCAGAGCCGGCACCGCCAGCCAGGTGCCGCCGCTGAGCAGGTCCAGCAACGGCGAGTCGGTGGAGACCACGGTATTTTCCGTCAGCACCAACTCCAACCCCGCCAGCACATTCATGCTCGCGAGCGTCGCCAACAGCGGCGGCAGGCGCAGCAGCACCACCGCCAGGCCATTGACCAAGCCCACCGCCAGGCCGCAGCCCAGCGTCAGCAGCAAGGTGAGCCGAAGGTCCAGGCCGGCATTGTTCAGGCGACTGAACACCGCCGCGCACAAGCCCAGGTTGGCCGCCAGCGACAGGTCGAGCCCACCGGCCAGCACATTCGAACCGCCGCCGATAATCACACAGGTCAGCCCAAAGGCCAGCACGCCGAGGATGGCCGACTGGCTGAACACATTGGCCAGGTTGCCCAGCGACAGAAACCCCGGCGCCGCCAGGGCGAACCCCAGCAAAATCGCCAGGAACACCCCCACCGAGCCCCGGCGCAGTATGGCCTCAAGCATGCTCGACCTCCCGCACCTGCACAGCAGCAGCAGGCACGGCGCCCGTCGCACAGGCGAGCAACTGATCGCTGTCGACCTCTCCTGCATAAAATTCACCGGCGATCTCGCCGCGATGCAGCACCAGGATCCGATCACTGATCCCCAGCAACTCCGGCAAATCCGACGACAGCACCAACACCGCCGCGCCCTCTTCCACCAGGCGCCCGATCAGCCGATAGATTTCCACCTTGGCGCCCACATCCACCCCCACACAGGGCTCGTCCAGCAAGTACACCGCCGAACGACGACTGAACCATTTACCCAGGGCGACTTTCTGCTGGTTACCACCGCTCAACTGGCTGACGGCGGCGTTAGGCCCCGCTGCCTTGATCGCCAGTTCTTCAATTAACCGCGCAGTTTCCACCTGCTCGGCGCGCCGGCTCAGCAAGCCCCAGCGACTGAACCGCGAGAGCCCCGCCAGCGTCAGGTTTTCCAGCACCGACAGCAGCGGCGAGATGCCCTGGCTACGCCGCTCCTCCGGCACCAGCGCAATCCCTTCGGCAATCGCCTGGCCCGGTGAACGCAGGCGCAGCAAGCGCCCGTCCAGGTGCACAGTGCCGCTGTCGGCCCGCTCGACGCCGAACAACGTCTTGAACAGTTCCTTGGCCCCCGAACCGACCAACCCGGTCAACCCGACGATTTCCCCCCGGCGCACCTGCAGGTCAATCTGCCGATAGCGCCGTGCCAGGCTCAAGCTGCGCACCTGCAACAACGGCGCGCCCAACTCGACCTTGGCCTTGGGGTACATCTCCTGCACGTCGCGGTTGACCATCAAACGCGCAATCTCTGCACTGGACGTGTGCCGTGGCTGCACCACCGCCACATCGCGGCCATTGCGCAGCACGGTGACCTCATCACACAGGCTGTCGATTTCTTGCAGGTAATGGGAAATGTAAAGGATCGAAAGCCCCTGGTCGCGCAGGCGCTTGACGATGCGCAGCAACTGGTCGACCTCGCGCTTGACCAGCGCCACGCTGGGCTCGTCGAACACCAGGATCTTCGGCTGGCGAATCAACGCCCGGGTGATTTGCAGCACCTGGCGCTCGGCGCTGTTCAACTCGCCCACCAGGGCGCCGGGGGGCAGTTGCAAATCAAAGTATTCCGTCAGCAGGCGCTGCGCCTCACGGTCTTGCCGCCGCCGATCCACAAACGGACCCCGACGCAATTCATGCCCGAAAAACAGCGCCTCGCCCACGGTAAAGCTGGCGGGCAACAGACGCTCCTGATGGATGAACTGCACGCCCAGCGCGTCCACCTGGCGCGGCGACAGCCTTGCATAGGCCTGGCCGTCGATACTCACCTGGCCCGCATCGGCCTTGTGGATACCGGCCAGGATCTTGATCAAGGTCGATTTGCCCGCGCCATTCTCGCCCACCAGGCCGTGGATGCTGCCGCGCTCGACCTTGAGGCTCGCGTCCTCCAGTGCCACGCTGGCGCCAAAGCGCTTGTGCAGGTGTTGCAGGTGCAATGCCGCCATCAGTCACCCCGCAGCTGTTGAACCTGTGACAGGTTGCCGGCAGTGGTCAGCAACGTGGCGACATGGGTTTCCTTGGGCAGATCACGTTGCCCGGCCAGGTAGCGCGCCACGTTCTGCACGGCCGTCTTGCCAATCAGCGCCGGTTGCTGCGCGACCACCGCGCCCACCGGCGAGTTCGCCTGGCCGAGCAATGCCAGCACCTCGGGGGTGCCGTCGACACCGTAGGTTTTGATCTCGGTGCGCTTGGCATCGATCAACGCCTTGCTCGCGCCCAACTGTGGAATATCCCAGGCCGACCAGATCGCCGACACACTGCCCTGCGGGTATTTGTTGAGCAGCGCCGACACCTGGGAGTAGGCGTCCTGCACGGTATTGGGGATCACATCGCGCAGCTCGGGCTGGATTATTTCCAGCTGCGGGTAATCCTTGAGCGCCAGCTTCAACTGGTCATAACGAATCGCACACACCGGCACGCCGTAGAAACCATTGAACACCAGGATCTTGCCCTTGCCGCCAGCGTCCTTGATCAGTTGCTCGGCCAAGGCTTTGCCGGTGGCGACGTTGTCGGACGTGGTGTTGTTGAGGCTGTACTGCGACGGCGCATCGATGGTGAACAACGGAATTCCGGCCTTGCTGATGCGCTTGAGCCACGGGTCGATCACGCTGAGGGTGCCGAGGGTCTGAATCACCGCGTCGGGCTTCTGGGTAACCACGGTTTGTAGCTGGGTCACCAGATTCTTGTCATTGCGCCCGGCGTCGAGGGTAATCGGCGTACCACCCAGGCGCTTGATTTCATCCACCTGCGCCTGGAATGCCTTGATATCGAAATAGTGACTGGTGCCGGTCATGCTCACCGCAATGCGTTTGCCGGCCAGGGACGGCACAGCGTCATCACCTTCGCCAGCCTGGGCGACGGCGGCGTGGCCCAGCAGCACGGCAGCGCCGAGACAGATCAGACGGGAAAGCGAGGAAAGGCTCAAAGGCATACAAGGCTCCGCGGGCGGCTGGTGAAAGGGTTCACCAGGCAGCGTTGCAGAGGCCGTGCCAGGATTTTTACCTATAAAAATCAGCAGGATAAAAATATTCAGCGCGTAAGTGCTGTCGGCCTCCACTCACAAGTGCCCAAGCACTGTTGCCCACGCAACACTTGAGGGCCGCACAATAACCCTGGTGAGCGGGCTTGCCCCGCGCGGGGCTGCGAAGCGGCCCACTAGAAGCACCGCGGTGTTCCAGGTAAATCGCAGCGGCTGGTTTTGGGGCTGCTGCGCAGCCCAGCGCGGGGCAAGCCCGCTCACTACAAGGAGCGAGCGTTCAGTCGATGGTTTTGGGCAGGCGCTGATCAATCAGTTTGTACAGCGCGCTTTCCTGTGGCCAGTTCCGCATAAACCGTGCGCGGTCCCTGGCATACGCCGGGGCGAAGCTGGCGGCGGAGCTGTGTTGGCACATCGCGTCGAGGTCGATCAGCGACCAGCGATCCTTATCCCAGAACAGGTTATGGCCTTTGAAATCACCATGGCTGATGCGCTCGCGAATCAGCTCGGCAAACAAATGGTCCAGCGCCAGTAACTCGTTTTCCGGCGCGTCACCGTGTTCGATGTAGGGCGCGAAACGCTCGATGATGTCCGGGCCCGGCAGGTATTCAGTAATCAGGTAGGCCCGGCTGCGCAGCCAGAAAAAGCGCTTTTCCAACACGGCCAAAGGCTTGGGCGTGGCGATGCCCAGGAACGCCAGGCGGTTGCCTTCACGCCACGAATGCCAGGCGCGACTCGGGCGCCAGAAGCGTTTGAGCCAATGGGCGAAGCCCTTGATGTTGTAGCGCTTGATCACCAGCGGCCGACCGGCCACGTCGACCTTGGCGACACTGGCGGCACCGCCGGTTTTGTAGAGGTGGCCCTGATCGAGTAGCTTATCGGCCTGTTCCAGTACCGGCAGCATCGCCGCCTCTTCTTCGCGACGAATTGCACGCAGGCCAAAGGCGCCGCGTACCACGCTGAACAGCGTGCATTCGCGGCCAACCTTGTTCAAATAGTCCTTCAAGCGCCAGGCGCTGACCTTGCGTACCTGTTTTTCCAAGGCTTGCAGCGGCAACGCGTGCTCACCGTTGCCCAGCAGGTAGTACACCAGCAATTCTTCGGTAAACGGCTCAAGGTTTTTCGGCAACTGGGCGAAAAACACCCCGAGGTTTTCCAGCACGCGGTTGCGCGACAGCGGCTTGCCGGCCTCTTCGACGCGGATGCCCGCGCCGTCGATCAAGTACAGCTTGCCGTCCTGGCGCAGCAGGTTGTCCAGGTGCAGGTCTTCCTGCCAAAGGCCCTTGGTGTGCATCTGCGCAATCGCGCCCAGCGCCTCGGCCAGCACGGCGGTTTGCTCATCGGCCAAGGGGGGCAGACCTTCGACGGCGTGCCAGGCATCGGCCAGGCTTTCGGCGCCTTCGATAAACTCGAACAGCAGCCAGCCACCCTCGCCGTCCTGCAAGCCGTCGGCGAGCAACAACGGGGTGCTCAGGCCTTGCTCGGCCAGCATGCGCACACCGCTGAGCTCACGTTGAAAATGCCGCGCTGCCTTGCCGCCCACCAATAACTTGGCCAACACCGGACGCCCGCGCCAGACTGCGGCGCCCACGTAACGCTCACCCGGCAACACCCGCAACAGGCTCAGCAACTGCAATTGAGCGGGGCCGGCGGCATCCGCCAGGTCGAGAGTCAGGGGCAAGCTCGGTGTGCGACCGGCGCTTTTGAGCTCGGACAGGCGCATCAGCGATTCTCCTTATGGCTACGCCGACTCGTCAGGCGTTGCAGCCAGGTGGTGACCAGCGAACTGTCTTCGGGCTGATCGAGGTAGGCGGCCAGCAGTTGGCGCACCTGCGCATCCGACCAAGGCCGCGCACGCCGCAACAACGGCTCCAGGTCCTTGACCCGATCCCGCCAGCCGAACAGCAACGGGCGGGTTTTTTCCAGGTCGATCAACTGCGCGGCGTAACCGTCGCCAGTGGCCTGCAGGAAAATATGCTTGGGGTAAAAGCAGCCATGCACCTGGCCGACGCTGTGCAACCGGCGCGCCAGTTGGCCGCACGCCAGCAGGATCGCGCGGTGCTGGGCGTCGCTCAATTGCGGCCACTGTTCGAGCAATGAATCCAGGTCATTCCAGCCGTCGAGGGCGCGGGTCAGCAGCATTGCGCGGTGTTCGCCGGCAACCTTGCGCTCGCCGTAGAACGCCGCCTGCAACGCTGGAATGCCCAGCCTGCGGTAACGACTGATATTGCGAAATTCGCGGGAAAAACTCGGCTCGCCCAACGGCCGGTGCAGGCTGCGCGTGAGGTAGTTGCTCTGGCGCTTGAGGTAGTAACCGTGGCCGTCGAGTTCCAGGCGAAACACACTGCTCCAGCCGCCACGGCTGGTGTTCGGCTCGTCCACTGCGTCCAGTTGCTTGGCCCACAGCGCGTCGAATGTCGCGAGGCCGTGGCGCTCCAGCAACGCACGGTCTTGAGCCGCCAGGAAATCACTCATTCGCGCCCCTCGAAAAACTTCACTACGTGGCGAATCCGCCGTTTGTCCGAGTCACTCAGGTGCCGGCACTGGCGGTACTGCATATAGAAACGCAGGCGCTGGGTCGCCGACAGGTGATACTTGGCCACTTTGTCCAGGCAGGCCAAGTCTTTGGTGATGCGGTACTTGAGCCAGAAACCGCGCCAGAAATCGCCGTTGGGGCAATCGATCAGGTACAGGGTCGACTGGTCGTCGATCAGCAGGTTGCGCCACTTCAAGTCGTTATGGGTGAAGCGATGATCGTGCATTGTGCGCGTGTATTCGGCGAGCTGGCGGCTGACCACGTTGACCCACTTGGCGTCGCGCAGGCGCACATCGTGACGCTCGGCCAGCACCGAAAGGTCTTCGGTGTTGGGCAGTTCGCGGGTGATCATCGCGCCACGGTCGTAGGCCAGGCCGTTGCGCTCCAGGCCCCAGGCCACCACGTCGGCGGTGGGTATCCCCCACTTGGCGAAACGCTTGAGGTTCTGCCACTCGGACTTGACCCGCGGCTTGCCCAGGTAGCGACGCAGGCCCTTGCCGGCGCCGGTGTAGCGCTTGACGTAGTAATTGACCCCGCCGCGCTCGACCCGGATCACTTCCGACAACGGGTCGCGGGTCAGCCGCTCGCCTTGCAGGGCGAACACCGCTTCGAGGCTTCCAAAATCATCCGCCAGGGCGGCGTAAGCAGGTTCCAGGTTCCAACCCGCCATCAGATCGCATCCCCGTAACGTTGCTTGCGTGCATACAGTTTGTCGGCCTTGCGCTGCATCAGGCTAAGGGAGGCCGATTGCTCGGTCAGGATCTGGCGCAGCGGCTGGCGGAAATAGCCCTTGAGAAAGCGCAGCTTATCGCGACGGGTCAAGCCGATGTCCAGCGCCGAGTAGTACAGCGCAGACAGGTCCTTGTCGCGCCAGCGCAGCGGCAAGTGTGCACGCATTTGGGCACGGTGCAGGTCGATCACCGAGAGCTTGATGTCACGCGGGTCGATCGGCTTGGACGTGTCCAGCAGGAAGTGGCACAGGTAGCAGTCGCGATGGTTCACGCCGCCCCGGTGCATGTCGCCGACCATGCGCGCCAGTTCGGCGGTCAGGGCATGGCGCAAGGCTGGCGTCGGCGGCTCGGCAACCCAGTTGAGGGTCACGTCTTCAAGGCTGAGGGTTGGCGCCAGCTCTTCGGTGATGATGAACGAATGCTGGTCCGCCGGGTTGCTGCCCTTTTCGCCGAAGGCCACGCCGGTCATGGTCGGAACGCCGATTTCCTGCAAGCGGTGAATGGCATCCCACTCCAGGCCGGCGCCCAGTACCGGCAACTTGGCGGTGATCAGGTTCTTGAAGATTTCCGCCCAACCGATACCCCGATGGATCTTTACAAAATACGGGCGGCCGTCGACCTCGGTGCGCAACGTGCGGCGCGCCGCCAGCTCACGGAATACCTGGCCTTGCAGTTTCTCGACTTCGGCGAACGCATCACGCCCGGCCCACAACGTCTTGAACGGTTCGGCAAGTATCAGTTTCATCGTTTTGGCTCCGCCAGAATCACATCCGCAGCGTGCTGCGGCATGCTGTAGAGGTCGGCCGTCTCGGCGAAGGCCAACCCATTGCGGCCCCAGGCCGCGCGCTGTGCAGAATCGGTCAGCATTTTAGCCAGGTACCCATTGAGCTGCGTTTGCTCAAACGGCTCATCCAGCACCAGGCCGCTGTCGGCTTCGGCGATGTAGTGGGCGTAACCGCACACCGCCGAGACCAGCACCGGCAGCCCAGCCACCAGGGCTTCAAGCAACACGGTACCGGTGTTTTCGTTGTAGGCCGGGTGGATCAACAGGTCGGCGCCCAGCAGGAAACGCGGAATATCGCTGCGACCCTTGAGAAACTGCACGCTGTCACCCAAGCCGAGGGTGGCGCTTTGCAGTTGGAAGACTTTGGGGTCGTCCTGGCCGATGACAAACAGGCGCGTACGCTTCTTCAGTTCAGACGGCAACGCGGCCAAGGCCTTCAGGCTGCGGTCGACGCCCTTGGTCTTGAAGCCGGAGCCGATTTGCACCAGCAGCAGGTCGTCATCGCCGAGGTTGAACTCCTGGCGAAAACCTGCACGGATTTCAGCCGCATTCGGCGGCGCGCGGCGGTCCTGGGCAATGCCCGGTGGCAGCAGGTGGAAGCGCTCAAGCGGGGTGTCGTAATGCTTGATGAACAGCGGCTGCTGCACTTCGGAAATCATCAAGACTTCGGTCTTGGCATCCTTGGCGAACACCGCACGCTCGTATTCGGCAAAGTGCTTGTAGCGGCCAAAATAGCGGTACAGGGAATGACGCAGGTTTTGCGCCTTGTCTTCAAAGCAGCCGTCGGCGGCGTAGTACACGTCCAGGCCGGGCATCTTGTTGAAACCGATCAGGCGGTCCACCGGACGCTTGGCCAGGTCGGCCTCCATCCACGCACTGAGCTTCTCGTTGCGCTTATGGTTGAAGAACGCCTTCACCGGCGCTACCAGCACTTCGAAGCCGGGCGGAATGTCGCCTTCCCAGATCAGCGTGTAGACACGGATCTGATGGCCGCGCTGCTGGCATTCCAGAGCGATGCGCATGAAGTCGCGCTGCAGGCCGCCGAAGGGGAAGTATTTGTACAGAACAAAAGCCAGTTGCATCAGTGCAGCTCCTCAGCCAATAACAACGTGCTCAGTCGGCTGGCCACACGCTCAGGGTTCAGGCGCGTGAAGCACAGGGGCGACTCGCGCTTGATGTCGAACCGACGCAGGTCGTCGGCCGTCGGTTGATAGGTACAGTGCTTTTGCAGGCACGGCGCGCACGACCAGTCGCTGCCCAGGTGAATCTGACCCTTGCCATAGGCGCCGGTCAGGCCTGGGTTGGTAGGGCCGAACAGGGAAATGGTCGGCACGTCCAACGCAGCCGCCAAGTGGCCCAGGCCGGTGTCCACCGCCACACAGGCACGGGCGCCGGCCAAGACACGGGCGACGCCGGCCAGGTTCAACTTGGGCAATACTTCGGCGTTGTTCAAGCCTTGGGCCAGGCGTTCGGCACGGGCTTTTTCGGCGGCGTTGCCCCAAGGCAATTTCACGTCCACACCCAGGCGGCCCATGCGCTCGGCCAGCTCGCGCCAATAGGCTTCGGGCCAGTGCTTGGTGTCCCAGGTGGTGCCATGCAAAAGCAGCACGAAGGGTTTTTTCGGCGGCAGGCCGAGCAGTTTTTCGGTGCTCAGCCCGTAGTCGCCCAGGCCTTTGGGCAAGTCATAGCCCAGCGCCACGGCGAACAGCTGGCGCAGACGCTCCACGGCGTGCTGCCCTCGGGCCACGGCCAGGCGTCGCGAGTAGAAGCGCGCAGCGATGGGCTCACGGGCAGAGTGCTTGTCGAAGCCCGCTACCGGGGCACGCACATAGCGGGTCAGCCAGGCGCTTTTGAGCAGGCCCTGGGCATCGATCACCAGGTCGTATTGGGTCGACTGGATCTGCTGCTTGAAGCGCCGCCACTCGCCACTTTTGAGGGTCTGCCAGAGGTTCTTGCGCCAGCGGCGGATGGCCACCGGGATCACCTTGTCCACCGCCGGGTGCCAGGTGGGGATCTCGGCAAAGCCTTCTTCCACCACCCAGTCGAATTGAATGCCAGGGAGCGCCCGCGCCGCGTCGGTGAGTGCCGGCAACGCATGGATCACGTCGCCCAGGGATGAGGTCTTGATTACCAGTACCCGCAACTCAGTGAACCTCGACCGCAGTGCCCTGCAATCGCTGCAAGGCTTCATTTACCGGCTGCGGCAGCAACTGACGCATGCAGTTGTAGTGGCCGAAACGGCAGGTGCGGTCAAAACACGGGCTGCATTCCAGGCCCAGGCGCACCACTTCGACCTTGTCGGCCAAGGGCGGGGTAAACCCTGGGGAAGTCGAGCCGTACACCGCCACCAACGGGCGGTTCAGCGCTGCGGCTACGTGCATCAGGCCGGAGTCGTTGGACACCACGGAGTCTGCGCAGGACAGCAAGTCGATGGCCTCTGCCAGCGAGGTATCGCCGCTGAGGTTGACCGACTCTTCGCGCAGGCCAGGAATCAGGCGCTGGCGGATCTCTTCACCCACCGGGTGGTCTTTTTTCGAACCGAACAGCCACACCTGCCAGCCTTCGCGGATCTTCGTTTCAGCGACCTTGGCGTAGTGCTCCGCCGGCCAGCGCTTGGACTCGCCGAATTCGGCGCCGGGGCACAGGGCGAGCACCGGACGATCCAGGGTCAGGCCGAACTTGGCCAGGGCCGCATCGCGGGTCACCGGGTCGATCTGCAGGCTCGGGCGCGGATACGGCTTGGGCAGCTCCGCCCCAGGCGCATACGCCAACGCCATGAAGCGTTCGATCATCAGCGGGTAACGCGTTTTATCCAACGTGCGCACATCGTTAAGCAGCACGTAGCGAAACTCGCCGCGCCAGCCGGTGCGCTTGGGGATGCCGGCAAAATACGGCACCAGCGCCGACTTGAGCGAATTGGGCAGCAGGATGGCCTGGTCGTACTGGCCGGCCAGGGATTTGCCGATGCGACGACGCGTTGCCAGCTCCAGGGCGCCGTGGCCGAGCGGGAAGCTCAAGGCCTTGCGCACTTCGGGCATGCGCTCGAGGATCGGCCGGCTCCACTCAGGGGCGAGCACGTCGATCTGGCAGCCTGGATGGCGTTGGCGCAGGCACTGGAACAGTGTCTGTGCCATCACCATATCACCGACCCAACTGGGCCCAACGATCAGAATATTCATGTAGTTTCCACAAACGATGCGGGGAGGCTTATGCCTCCCCGCATCGATAATTACCCAAGGTTGCGGTAGCCACGGAACTGCTTTGTGTGGGAGCGGACTTGCTCGCGAAAGCATCACCGCGGTCTGACAGACAGACCGCAGCGCCTGCTTCGCGAGCAAGCCCGCGCCCACACACAACCAGTTTCCACATTAGATTGGCGTCGCTCAATTAATCGAGTTTCAGCTTAACCCCAGTTCCTTCCAGATTCGCATCACCTGTCGCCGTTCGTCGGCGAACTGATCCCCCGCCACCGTACCGGCCTCGTTTTGCAAGGCCTGGCGATGCGCAGCGGAACGGTAGGCCTTATACACCTCGCGCAGCAGATGGGCATCGGCGGCGGGCATCAAACCCACCTGCTCCAGACCTTCCAGAATGCGGATATTGTCGGTGTAGCGCAGCAACGATGGATGTTGCGCAGACCACGCCAAAGCCGCGTATTGCACCATAAATTCAATATCGACGATACCTCCGGCGTCCTGCTTGAGGTCGAACACCGCCGCGGCGTCGAAGGCATTGGCACCGGTGCCCGCCGTGGTGGACTTGGTGCCCAGGTTGTCACGCATCTTGGTGCGCATCTCGCTGACCTCCTGGCGCAGCTTCGCCAGGTCACGCTCACGCCCCAACACTTTAGCCCGTACCTGCTCGAATGCACGGCCCACATCCTGGCTGCCCACCAGCACCCGCGCACGGATCAAGGCCTGATGCTCCCAAGTCCATGCTTCATTCTGTTGATAGCGGTCAAACGCCCCAAGGGAACTCACCAGCAAGCCTGAGGCGCCGGAAGGTCGCAGGCGCATGTCCACTTCATACAGCTGGCCGGAGTTGGTCTGGGTGGTCAGCAGGTGAATGATGCGCTGGCCCAGGCGCGTGAAGAACTGCGCACCATCGATCGGCTTGGCGCCGTCGGTCTCGGCCTGCGGGTCGCCATCGTGGATAAACACCAGATCCAGGTCCGAACCATGCCCCAATTCGATCCCGCCGACTTTCCCATAACCGACAATGATGAACCCAGGATCGCACAACGTGCCGTCCAGCCGTTGTGGCGAGCCGTGGCGCGCCACGGTCTGGCGCCAGGCCAGGGCCAGCACTTGTTCGAGGATGGCTTCGGCGAGCCAGGTCAGGTAGTCGCTGACTTTCATCAGCGCCAGGCTGCCGGCGATTTCCGAGGCGGCCACGCGCAGGCGGTGGGCCAGCTTGAAGTGACGCAGGGCTTCCATCTGCTGCTCAAGGTCGTCCTCGGGGATGCGCGTCAGGCGCTCGCGCAGTTCGGCGGCCAGTTCCGGCGCCAGCGGCGGCTTGAACAGGCGCCCCTCGTTGAGCAATTCGTCCAGCAGCAGCGGGAAACGGGTGATCTGCTCGGCAATCCACGGGCTGGCGGCGCACAGGGTCAGCAGGCGGCGCAGGGCGTCGGGGTTTTCCGTGAGCAGCACCAGGTAAGCGGAGCGGCGGGCGACGGCCTCCACCAGCGGCAACACGCGCTCCAGCACCAGGTCTGGGTTGGCGTGCTCGACGGCCTGGGCCAGCAGGCGCGGGATAAACGCATCCAGGCGTTCGCGACCGAGGCGCTGCATCGCACGCAATTGCGGGCTGCCGCGCAAGCCGGCGAGGGCCTTGAGCGCCTTGGGCGCATCGGCGAAGCCGCCTTCGGTCAATTGACGGCACGCCGCGCCTTCATCTTGAGACTCTTCCCACAGCGGCAACCACTCACCGCCCACGACCAACTCGCTTTCTTCGCCCCCCTCTTCATCCGGATCAGCGATGACTTGGCGGAAGTGCCAGTCCACCCGGCCACGCCAGTACATCAGGCGCTCATGGAACGCGGCCCAGTCGGCAAAGCCGAGCATGAAGGCAATGCGTGCCTGGTCTTGCGGGGTGTTGGGCAGCATCTGCGTCTGGCGGTCGGCAATCGCCTGGATCGCGTGCTCGGTGTAGCGCAGGAATTCATAGCCGTTGCGCAGTTCGGCGATCACCGCCGGCGGCAGGTAACCCTGGCCTTCCAGGGTGCCGAGCACCTTGAGCAGCGGGCGTTGTTGCAGGCTGAGGTCGCGACCGCCGTGGATCAGTTGGAACGCCTGGGCGATAAACTCCACCTCGCGGATGCCGCCCGAGCCCAGCTTGATGTTGTCGGCCATGCCTTTGCGCCGCACCTCCTGCTGGATCAACTGCTTCATGGTGCGCAGCGCTTCGATGGCGGAAAAGTCCAGGTAGCGGCGGTAGACGAACGGCCGCAGCATATCGAGCAATTGCGCCCCGGCCACCTGGTCGCCAGCGACCACGCGCGCCTTGATCATGGCGTAGCGCTCCCAATCGCGGCCCTGATCCTGGTAATACTGCTCCAACGCGTTGAAGCTGAGCACCAGCGCACCGGCCGAACCGTAGGGACGCAGGCGCATATCAACGCGGAACACAAAGCCGTCGACAGTCATCGGGTCGAGAGCCTTGATCAATTTTTGACCAAGGCGAATGAAGAACTCCTGGTTATCCAGTGAACGCTTCACGCCCTGCGTCTCGCCGCCTTCGGGGTAGGCGAAGATCAGGTCGATATCCGACGAGAGGTTCAACTCCACCGCGCCGAGCTTGCCCATGCCGAGGATGACCATGTGCTGCGGCTCGCCGCTGCGCCGGCCGGTGGGCGTGCCGAACTGTGCACAATGGCGCTGGTACAACCATTGGTAGGCTTGGTCGATGCTGGCGTCGGCCATGTCGGAAAGGTCGCGGCAGGTTTGCACCAGGTCGGCCTGACGGGTCAGGTCGCGCCAGATAATGCGCACTTGCTGGCGCGTACGCTGGCGACGCAACACGCGGCCCAGCTCCTCTTCTGTTTCTGCCTGTTGCACGGCACCTGCAATCTGGCCACACAGCTCGCCCGGCGCAAAGCCGCGGTCCAGCTCGCCCCAGGCCACCAACTCCAGCAACATCAAAGGGTCACGAACACTCTGTTCAATGACGAAATCACTGGCGGCGCACACCCGGGTGAAGTCGGCCCAGCGTTGCGCCGTCCACGCGCAAAGTCCATGATCGTCGTCCAGCGTGGCCACTGCGTCACGAAATGACTGCTCGGCGCGCTGGGCAATGGGGAGAAGAATGGCCGGCAGTTCGGCCAGCGTTGGAAGGCTCATGGTCTATCCTTGTTCGGCGCGTAAATGGCGTGTTGCGGTGAACCCGATAGCCACGCTTGGTGAAGGACTGTCGAACAAAGGTTATAAATAGCTGAAAATTGATAGTTCTTGGCAGGCAACATTAAACTTCTACCTTTTCTTGTTCGCAAAAGATCAACAATAACGATTATGCTCACCAGCCAGACCGAGCAATCCGCTCGGTCTTGTGTAGTTTTACTACTCGTATATACATTCGAAAGGCTGAAATGGCCGACGATTTGTAGTAAAACTACAGGACGCCGAAGCAACCTTCGGCCATCCAAGAATTTATGTCGTCTGCCCACAAGGCCAGTCGCAAACTTCAGGCAACCGATTCTGGTAGCCTTTCCGCCCTGGAGCAAGCCATGCAAGACCTCGATCCCGTCGAAACCCAGGAATGGCTGGACGCCCTGGAATCGGTTCTCGACAAAGAAGGCGAAGACCGTGCTCACTACCTGATGACCCGTATGGGCGAGCTCGCGACCCGCAGCGGTTCGCAACTGCCTTACGCCATCACCACGCCATACCGCAACACCATCCCCGTTACCCACGAAGCACGCATGCCTGGCGACCTGTTCATGGAACGCCGCATTCGCTCGCTGGTACGTTGGAACGCCATGGCGATGGTAATGCGCACGAACTTGAAAGATTCGGACCTGGGCGGTCACATCTCCAGCTTCGCTTCCAGCGCAACCCTGTATGACATCGGCTTCAACTACTTCTTCCAGGCCCCGACCGACGAACACGGCGGCGACCTGATCTACTTTCAGGGCCACACCTCGCCAGGCGTCTACGCCCGTGCGTTCATGGAAGGTCGCATCACCGAAGACCAGATGAACAACTTCCGCCAGGAAGTCGACGGTGGCGGCTTGTCGTCCTACCCGCACCCTTGGCTGATGCCTGACTTCTGGCAGTTCCCGACCGTATCGATGGGTCTGGGTCCAATCCAGGCGATCTACCAGGCACGTTTCATGAAGTACCTGGAAGCGCGCGGTTTCATCCCGGAAGGCAAGCAGAAAGTCTGGTGCTTCCTGGGCGACGGCGAGTGCGACGAGCCGGAATCCCTGGGCGCCATCTCCCTGGCCGGCCGCGAGAAGCTGGACAACCTGATCTTCGTCATCAACTGCAACCTGCAGCGCCTCGACGGCCCGGTTCGCGGCAACGGCAAGATCATCCAGGAACTCGAAGGCGTGTTCCGCGGTGCTCAGTGGAACGTGACCAAAGTCATCTGGGGCCGTTTCTGGGACCCACTGCTGGCCAAGGACGTCGACGGTATCCTGCAACGTCGCATGGACGAAGTCATCGACGGCGAGTACCAGAACTACAAAGCCAAAGACGGCGCGTTCGTGCGTGAACACTTCTTCAACACGCCTGAACTCAAGGCGATGGTTGCAGACTTGTCCGACGACGAGATCTGGAAACTCAACCGTGGTGGCCACGACCCGTACAAGGTCTACGCGGCGTACCACGAAGCGGTCAACCACAAAGAACAACCGACCGTCATCCTGGCCAAGACCATCAAGGGTTATGGCACCGGTGCCGGCGAAGCGAAGAACACGGCGCACAACACCAAGAAGGTTGATGTTGAAAGCCTGAAGCTGTTCCGCGACCGCTTCGACATCCCGGTCAAGGATGAAGAGCTGGAAGACCTGCCGTTCTTCAAGCCAGAGCCAAACAGCGCCGAAGCCCGCTACCTGAGCGAGCGTCGCACTGCACTGGGCGGTTTCGTGCCCCAGCGCCGCGCCAACAGCTTCGCCGTTCCGACCCCGGACCTGAGCACCCTCAAGGCTATCCTGGACGGCTCGGGCGACCGCGAAATCTCCACCACCATGGCCTTCGTGCGGATCCTCGCGCAGCTGGTCAAGGACAAGGACATCGGCCCACGCATCGTTCCGATCATCCCGGACGAAGCCCGTACCTTCGGTATGGAAGGCATGTTCCGTCAGTTGGGCATCTACTCTTCCGTCGGCCAGCTCTACGAGCCAGTCGATAAAGACCAGGTGATGTTCTACAAGGAAGACAAGAAGGGCCAGATCCTCGAAGAAGGCATCAACGAAGCGGGCGCCATGAGCTCCTTCATCGCTGCCGGTACTTCGTACTCCAGCCACAACCAGCCGATGCTGCCGTTCTACATCTTCTACTCGATGTTCGGTTTCCAGCGTATTGGCGACCTGGCTTGGGCAGCAGGCGACAGCCGTACCCGTGGCTTCCTGATCGGCGGCACCGCCGGCCGCACCACGCTGAACGGCGAAGGCCTGCAACACGAAGACGGTCACAGCCACATCCTGGCTGCCACCATCCCGAACTGCCGCACCTTTGATCCAACCTACGGCTACGAGCTGGCGGTGATCATCCAGGACGGCATGAAGAAGATGACCGAAGAGCAGCAGGACGTTTTCTACTACATCACCGTGATGAACGAGTCCTACCAGCAACCCGCCATGCCGGCCGGTGTTGAAGAAGGCATCATCAAGGGCATGTACCTGCTCGAAGAAGACACCAAGGAAGCAGCGCACCACGTACAGCTGATGGGCTCCGGCACCATCCTGCGCGAAGTGCGTGAAGCGGCGAAGATCCTGCGTGAAGAGTTCAACGTCGGCGCCGACGTGTGGAGCGTGACCAGCTTCAACGAACTGCGTCGCGACGGCCTGGCCGTAGAGCGCAGCAACCGCCTGCACCCTGGCCAAAAGCCAGCCAAGAGCTACGTCGAAGAGTGCCTGGCCGGCCGTAAAGGTCCAGTCATTGCCTCTACCGACTACATGAAACTGTTTGCTGAACAAATTCGCCAGTGGGTCCCGTCCAAGGAATTCAAAGTCCTGGGCACCGACGGTTTCGGTCGCAGTGACAGCCGTAAAAAGCTGCGTCACTTCTTCGAAGTCGACCGTCACTTCGTGGTGTTGGCAGCCCTGGAAGCCTTGGCTGACCGTGGTGAGATCGAACCTAAGGTGGTGGCTGACGCCATCGTCAAGTTCGGGATCAACCCGGAAAAACGCAACCCACTGGACTGCTGAGGAGATTTTTTGTGAGCGAACTCATTCGCGTACCTGACATCGGCAGCGGTGAAGGTGAAGTAATCGAGCTGTTTGTGAAGGTCGGCGACAAAGTCGAAGCCGATCAGAGCATCCTGACCCTGGAATCGGACAAGGCGAGCATGGAAATCCCTGCTCCCAAAGCCGGCGTGGTCAAGAGCCTGAAAGTGAAGCTGGGCGACCGCCTGAAAGAAGGCGACGAACTGCTGGAACTGGAAATCGAAGGTGCCGCTGATGCGGCCCCTGCGGCGGCGCCTGCTGCCGCTGCTGCACCGGCGCCTGCCGCTGAAAAGCCTGCCGCTGCTGCCGAGGCCCCTGCGGCCCCGGCTGCTGCACCGGCCGCAGCCTCTGTTCAGGACATTCATGTTCCGGACATTGGCTCGTCGGGCAAGGCCAAGATCATCGAACTGCTGGTCAAGGTCGGCGACACCGTCGAAGCCGACCAATCGCTGATCACCCTGGAGTCCGACAAGGCCTCCATGGAAATCCCTTCGCCGGCTGCCGGCGTGGTGGAAAGCATCGCGGTCAAGCTGGAAGACGAAGTCGGCACTGGCGATTTCATCCTCAAGCTGAAAGTACAAGGCGCTGCGCCGGCTGCTGCTCCAGCACCGGCCGCCGCTCCAGCTGCCAAGGCTGAAGCTGCACCCGCTGCTGCCGCCCCTGCACCTGCTGCAAAAGCTGAGGCCGCTCCGGCCCCAGTGGCTGCTGCACCTGCGCCAAGCGGTGCCAAGGTTCACGCCGGCCCTGCCGTGCGTCAGCTGGCCCGCGAGTTCGGCGTTGAGCTGAACGCAGTCGCGGCCACCGGCCCTCACGGCCGCGTGCTGAAGGAAGACGTGCAGGTTTACGTCAAAGCCATGATGCACAAAGCCAAGGAAGCTCCGGCTGCCGGCGGCGCTACCGGTGGTTCGGGCATTCCGCCGATCCGCACCGTAGACTTCAGCCGCTTCGGCGAAACCGAAGAAGTGCCGATGACTCGCCTGATGCAAATCGGCGCGGCCGGCCTGCACGCCAGCTACCTGAACATCCCGCACGTGACTCAGTTCGACCAGGCCGACATTACCGACCTGGAAGCTTTCCGCATCGCGCAGAAAGCCGTCGCCGAGAAGGCCGGCGTGAAACTGACCGTGCTGCCACTGCTGCTCAAGGCCTGTGCACACCTGCTCAAGGAACTGCCGGACTTCAACGCATCGCTGGCGCCAAGCGGCAAGGCGATCATTCGCAAGAAGTACGTCAACATCGGTTTCGCGGTAGATACCCCTGATGGCCTGCTGGTACCGGTCATCAAGAACGTCGACCAGAAGAGCCTGCTGCAACTGGCTGCTGAGGCTGCTGCACTGGCTGCCAAAGCCCGTGACAAGAAGCTCACCCCGGACGACATGCAGGGCGCGTGCTTCACGATCTCCAGCCTCGGCCACATTGGCGGCACTGGCTTCACGCCAATCGTCAACGCGCCGGAAGTGGCGATCCTGGGCGTGTCCAAGGCAACCATCCAGCCAGTGTGGGACGGTAAAGCGTTCCAGCCGAAGCTGATGCTGCCGCTGTCGCTGTCCTACGATCACCGTGTGATCAACGGCGCCGCTGCTGCACGCTTCACGCAGCGCCTGAGCCAGTTGCTGAACGACATCCGCACCATCTTGCTGTAAGTCAGCGCAGGTCTCCCTTTCACCGGGGAGACCGGCCTGCACCGATTTCCGAGCGCCACGCTCGTACCTCAACCCCGTCAATTTGGCGGGGCTTTTTTTGCTTTTCTGTACACGCAGAACAGGCTTGTACACCTTCTGTCACCGCGCCTACAGAAATCCCCCGTCCGGCCGATAACCCACTTATAGCACTTAGCCTTCATCCTCTCTTGTCAGCCCGCGCTGCATGATGCAACCTTGCCGCAGGCAACAGAAAAGAGGGCGTGAGCCCGGCGCCGTGCGCGTTATTTGAAGTGAGTTCCCCCATGAAAAGCCAACCCGATGTCGCCCGTATGGCGGCCGAGGTAGTGACGCAGTTACCGGTGCCTTCGCGCCTCGGTATGCTGCGTTTCGAGCGGCTTAACGAGGCAAGCTGGGCGCTGCTGTACCTCGACCCCAATTGCGAACGCCAATTCGGCCTGCCGGCGGTCGAACTGTGCGCCCTGCTCGGCACGCCCTACGCCAGCCTGATGGAACCCCAGGCACGCTATCAACTGCACGACACCATCCAGCAGCAACTGACCCAGAGCCCTCACTACCTGGTGCGCTACACCCTGCACACCAACGATGGTCCCCTGAGCCTGCTGGAAATGGGCGAAGCCTACAAACAACACAATCGCCATCTGTTGCGCGGCTACCTGATGGTGGTCGATGGCCTGTTCAGCGAGATCCCCTCCACCGCGCCGGCTACAGACCTGGAAAGCCAGAACAGCCGCCTGCAAATCGCCCTGGAGCTCAACCAGCGCGCCCAGCAGGAGCAACTGCAGCACCTGGAGCGGGTGCGCGCCCAGCAGGAACTGATCCTGCTGCTGGCCCGCCAGCGCTACACCGTCAACAATTCGCTGCAGGAAGCCGCCGAGCTGATCACCCGCAGCGCCTGTGATATCTACCAGCTCGACTGCGCCAGCATCTGGAACCTCGAAGGCCAGCGCCTGGTGCCAATCTCGGCTTACCACCGCGACGACCAACAGCACCATCTGCCCGAGCCCATCGATGCCAGTTGCTTCCCGGATTACCTGGAAGCCTTGCAGAGCAGCCGCGCCATAGATGCCACCAACGCCCTGCGCGACCCGCGCACCCGCGAGATGGCCGAGAACCTGCGCAACAGAGACATCCACGCCATGCTCGATGCGAGCATCCGCGTCGACGGCCAAGTGGTTGGCGTGTTGTGTCTGGAGCAGTGCGGCAGCCCGCGTGACTGGCAGGCCGACGAGATCGCCTTTGCCGGCGAGCTCGCGGACCAGTTCGCCCAGGTGATCAACAACCACAACCGCCGCACCGCCACCAGCGCCTTGCACCTGTTCCAACGTGCCGTGGAGCAAAGCGCCAACGCCTTTCTGCTGGTCAATTGCGATGGCGTGGTGGAGTACGTCAACCCAAGCTTCACCGCGATCACCCAATACAGCGCCGAAGAAGTCCACGGCCACCGCCTGGCGCAATTGCCGGCCCTGGAAAACCTCAGCGAATTGCTGTTCGACGCACCGTCGAGCCTGGCCAAGAGCAACAGCTGGCAGGGTGAATTCAAAAGTCGGCGCAAGAACCTCGAACCCTACTGGGGCCAGCTGTCGATCTCCAAGGTGTATGGCGACAACCGCGAGCTGACGCACTACATCGGCATCTACGAAGACATCACCCAGACCAAGCTGGCCCAGCAGCGCATCGAGCGCCTGGCCTACACCGACAACCTGACCAACCTGGGCAACCGCCCGGCGTTTATCCGCAACCTCGATGAACGCTTTGCCCGCGACAGCGACAGCCCGATCAGCCTGCTGCTGGTGGACATCGACAACTTCAAGCGCATCAACGACAGCCTCGGCCACCAGACCGGCGACAAGCTGCTGATCAGCCTGGCGCGGCGCCTGCGTAACAGCCTGAGCGCCGGCGGTAGCTTGGCGCGTTTTGCCAGTAACGAGTTCGCGGTGCTGCTCGACGACACCGACCTGGAGAGCGGCCAGCAGGTTGCCAGCCAACTGCTGGCGACGCTCGACAAGCCCATGTTCGTCGACAACCAACTGATCAGCGTCACCGGCTCCGTGGGCCTCGCCTGCGCGCCGCTGCATGGCCGCGACCCGCAGACCCTGATGCGCAACGCCGGCCTGGCGCTGCACAAGGCCAAGGCCAACGGCAAACACCAGGTCCAGGTATTCACCGAAGCGCTGAACGCCGAGGCCAGCTACAAGCTGTTCGTGGAAAACAACCTGCGCCGCGCCCTGACCCAGAACGAACTCGACGTGTTCTACCAACCCAAGCTGTGCCTGCGCAGCGGCCGCTTGCTGGGCATGGAAGCATTGCTGCGCTGGAACCACCCGGAAAAGGGCATGATCCGCCCTGACCAATTCATCAGCGTGGCCGAAGAGACCGGCTTGATCATCCCCATCGGCAAATGGATCGCGCGTCAGGCCTGCCGCATGAGCAAGCAACTGAGCGCCGCTGGCATGGGCAACCTGCAGGTGGCAATCAACCTGTCGCCCAAGCAGTTTTCCGACCCGGACTTGGTGGCCTCGATTGCCACGATCCTCAAGGAAGAAGAGCTGCCGGCCAACCTGCTGGAGCTGGAGCTGACCGAAGGCCTGCTGCTGGAAGCCACCGAAGACACGCGCCTGCAACTGGACCAACTGAAGAGCTTCGGCCTGACCCTGGCCATGGACGACTTCGGCACCGGTTACTCGTCGCTGAGCTACCTGAAAAAATTCCCCATCGACATCATTAAGATCGATCGCAGCTTTATCCACGAAATCCCGGACAACCAGGACGACATGGAAATCACCTCGGCCGTGATCGCCATGGCCCACAACCTCAAGCTCAAGGTCGTGGCCGAAGGCATCGAGACCGCCGAGCAACTGGCGTTCCTGCGCCGGCATCGCTGCGACGTCGGCCAGGGCTACCTGTTCGACCGGCCAATCCCCGGCGCAGAGCTGCTTGAGATGCTCAAACGCTACCCGCGCGGGCCAATCGCCTGACAGCGCGGTAACACTCGGGCACACTGGCTGTCTGAATTCTTACCTTACTCAATCTGACTGAGAGGACTGATCATGGTCTTGCGCTCGGAAATCCTGGTGAACAAAAACGTGCTGCCTACTCAAGAACAAGCGTTGCCTGGTCGTGAAACCCCGATGACCCTGCCGGAGACGCACTTCGTCAACGGCAACCCCCTGCTGGGCCCATTCATGGACGACGTCGGCTTCGCGATCTTCGGCCTGGGATGCTTCTGGGGTGCGGAGCGCAAGTTCTGGCAGCGCGATGGCGTGGTCAGCACCGTGGTCGGTTACGCTGGCGGCTTTACGCCGAACCCGACGTACGAAGAAGTCTGCTCGGGCCTGACCGGCCACAGCGAAGTGGTGCTGGTGGTGTATGACCAGGCCAAAGTGAAATACGAAGACCTGCTGAAGATGTTCTGGGAATTGCACAACCCGACCCAGGGCATGCGCCAGGGCAACGACATCGGCAGCCAGTACCGCTCGGTGATCTATGCCACGACGCCCGAGCAATTGGCGGCGGCGCAGGCCAGTGCCGAGGCTTACCAGCAAGAGCTGACCAAGGCCGGCCTGGGCGCGATCACCACGCAAATCGAGGAAGCACCTACGGTGTTCTTCGCCGAGGCGTATCACCAGCAGTATCTGGCGAAGAATCCGCAGGGATACTGCGGTATCGGCGGCACCGGCGTGACTTGCCCGATCTAATATCAACGTGAATCAAAATGTGGGAGGGGGCAAGCCCCCTCCCACATTTGGTTCTATGTTTGACGTTAGAACGGATTACTCAGCTATGAGCCAATCCATCTGCCACCCACCCTGGGTCTGGCCAAGCTTTTTGGACAGCCACGGCAGCAGCTCACGCAATTCCTCTTCCAGGCCCCACGGCGGGTTGGCGATCGCCAGGCCCGAGCCGGTCAGGGTGTTGGGCGTGTCCAGCGGATGCACCAGCAACTCCACGCGCAGCAGCTTTGGCGCGCCGGTGCCGGCCAGGTCCTGGTAGAAGCGGCGTAACATGCGCTGGTCTTTGACCGGGTACCAGATCGCCGCGACGGTCTGGCGCATACGGCTGACGGCTTCCTTGAGGGAGGCCGCGCAGCGTTGCATTTCGTCGAGTTTTTCAAACGGCGGGTCGATCAGCATCAGCGCACGTTTTTCCGGTACCGGCAGCAAGGCACGCGGGACATGCCAACCTTCGCCCAGGTGCACCTTGACCCGACGGTCGCCCTTCATGTTGTCCTTGAGCAGCACGCCGTCTTCCGGGTGCTTTTCATTGAGCAACACACGGTCCTGTGGGCGCGTGAGGCGCCGCGCCAGTTCCGGCGAGCCCGGGTAGTAGCGCAACTGGCCATCCGGGTTCATCTCGTGCAGCACGCGCATGTAATCGGCCGTCAGTGGCGGCAGGTCGTCCAGATCCCACAGGCGCGCAATGCCTTCCAGGTATTCACCGGTGCGATTGGCCTGGTCGCCTTGCAGGTCGTACAGACCGATGCCGGCGTGGGTGTCGAGGTAGGCGAACGGCTGCTCCTTGCGCGACATCAGGGCGATGAGGCGGGTCAAGGTCAGGTGTTTGAAGACATCGGCGTGGTTGCCGGCGTGAAAGGCGTGACGATAATTCATGGTTGCTCCTGCGCAGGGGGCGAAGTTTACCTTCTACGCGGGCAAAGGTGCAGGGCTGCGTGTCGGGCGATGCTTATGCCGTAAAGACAGGGCGCGGGCCGAAAAAAATCTAAATGTCGACGCCAGGGCGGATTTATTGTGGCCATCCACCATCCAGGGAGGTCAATAACCCTCATGAAAGACGCCACCATCGCGCTGCATCACGGCTTCAAGTCCGACCCGACCACCAAGGCCGTCGCGGTGCCGATCTACCAGAACGTCGCCTTCGAATTCGACAACGCGCAGCACGGTGCCGACCTGTTCAACCTCGACGTGCCCGGCAATATCTACACGCGCATCATGAACCCCACCAACGATGTGCTGGAGCAACGCATCGCCGCTCTTGAGGGCGGTATTGCGGCGCTGGCCGTGTCGGCTGGCAGTGCGGCAATTCACTATGCGATCCAGACCCTCACCCGTGCCGGCGACAATATCGTCACCACCCCACAGCTCTACGGCGGCACCTACACCTTGTTCGCCCACCTGCTGCCAAGCTTTGGCGTCGATGTGCGCTTTGCCCGGGACGACAGCGCCGAGGCCATCGCCGAACTGATCGACGACAATACCAAGTTGGTCTACTGCGAAAGCATCGGCAACCCGGCGGGCAATATCGTCGACCTCGAAGCCCTGGCCAAGGTCGCTCACGCCCGCGGTGTACCGCTGATGGTGGACAACACCGTGGCCACGCCGATCCTGTGCAAGCCGATCCAGTTCGGCGCCGACATCGTCGTGCACTCGGTGACCAAGTACATCGGCGGCCACGGCAACTCCCTGGGCGGTGTGATCGTCGACAGCGGCACCTTCCCGTGGACCCAGTACCCGGAAAAATTCCCCGGCCTCAACAACCCGGAGCCGGCCTATCACGGCGTGGTCTACACCGAAAAATTCGGCCCCGCCGCGTTTATCGCCCGTGCCCGCACGGTGCCGCTGCGCAACACGGGCGCGGCACTGGCACCCATGAACGCCTTCCTGCTGCTGCAAGGCCTGGAAACCCTGGCCCTGCGCATGGAGCGCCATACCGAGAACGCGCTGAAGGTCGCGCAGTTCCTGCAAGGCCATGCCGAGGTGGAGTGGGTCAGCTATGCCGGGCTGGCCGATCACCCCCATCACGCATTGGCGCAGAAGTACCTGCAGGGCAAGCCCTCGGCGATCCTCTCCTTCGGCTTGAAAGGCGGGTTCGATGCCGGCGTACGTTTCTACGACGCGCTGCAGATCTTCAAGCGCCTGGTGAACATCGGCGACGCCAAGTCCCTGGCCTGTCACCCAGCCTCTACCACCCATCGGCAGATGAACGCGCAGGAGCAGGCCAAGGCCGGCGTGAAACCCGAGATGATCCGCCTGTCGGTAGGCATCGAGGCGATAGAGGACTTGATCGACGACTTGCAGCAGGCGTTGGGCTCAACTCACCAATAGAACGATCGGCGCGACGTTGCGCGTGACTGAGCAGCAGAGACCAAAAAGGCCCGCCATCCAGAGGACGCGGGCCTTTTTTCAACTCAACCGGCGCTCAGCGCCCGGCGAATCACTTGTTGAGGTTGTAGTCTTTTTCCGCCGCATCAAAACGCTCGACCATACCGGCAGTCGGGGCGCCCATCTTGCTCACGAAGTAGATCGCGAGGCTGGCGAAGATGAAGCCTGGGATGATTTCGTACAGGCCCAGCAGTTCGAAGTGTTTCCACACGATCACGGTGATCGCGCCGACCAGGATACCGGCCAGTGCGCCGTTGCGGGTCATGCCTTTCCAGATCACCGAGATCAGTACCACAGGACCGAATGCAGCGCCGAAACCGGCCCAGGCGTAGCTGACCAGGCCCAGTACACGGTTTTCCGGGTTGGCGGCCATGGCGATTGCGATCAGGGCAACCACCAGCACCATCAGGCGACCGATCCACACCAGCTCAAGCTGGGAGGCGTTCTTGCGCAGGAACGCTTTGTAGAAGTCTTCGGTCAGGGCGCTGGAGCACACCAGTAGTTGGCAGCTCAAGGTACTCATCACCGCCGCGAGGATGGCCGACAGCAGGACACCGGCAACCCATGGGTTGAACAGGATTTTTGCCAGTTCGATGAACACACGCTCAGGGTTTTCGGTGACGGGACCGGCGACCTCAGGGTGCGCCGAGAAGTAAGCGATACCGAAGAAGCCCACCGCAACCGTGCCGGCCAGGCACAGGATCATCCAGGTCATGGAGATGCGACGCGCCTTGGCGATCGACTTGACCGAATCCGCCGCCATGAAGCGCGCGAGGATATGCGGTTGGCCGAAGTAGCCCAGGCCCCAGCCCATCAGCGAGATCACGCCAATGAAGGTGGTGTTTTTCAGCATGTCGAAACTGGTCGGGTCCTTGGCTTCAATCGCCAGGAACGTAGTGTCCACACCGCCGGTGGCCAGCAGCACAATGATCGGCGTCAGGATCAGCGCGAAGATCATCAGCGTGGCTTGCACGGTATCGGTCCAGCTCACGGCCAGGAAACCACCGATAAAGGTGTAGGCAATAGTCGCTGCAGCACCGGCCCACAGCGCGGTCTCGTAGGACATGCCGAAGGTGCTTTCGAACAGACGGGCACCGGCCACGATGCCGGAGGCGCAGTAGATGGTGAAGAACACCAGGATCACCACCGCAGAGATGATCCGCAGCAGGCCGCTTTTATCTTCGAAACGGCTGGAGAAGTAATCCGGCAGCGTCAGGGCGTCACCGTTGTGCTCGGTCTGTACCCGCAGGCGACCGGCCACGAACAGCCAGTTGAGGTAGGCACCCACGATCAGGCCGATGGCGATCCAGCTTTCCGACAGGCCGGACATGTAGATCGCGCCCGGCAAACCCATCAACAACCAGCCGCTCATATCGGAAGCACCGGCGGACAAGGCTGTCACCACGCTACCGAGGCTGCGACCGCCCAGGATGTAATCGGAAAGGTTGTTGGTGGAGCGATAGGCCATCAGGCCGATCAGCACCATTGCTGCGATGTAGATCACGAATGTGATCAGGGTTGGATTACTTACGCTCATATGAGTGACGCCCTGGCTTTGTTTTTATGTAGCGGCGGTCTGTCAGACGGCCACCCACTGGTCAGTGAGTAAACGTACCTGCGTGCCGCGCATTTATGACTGACGTTTCCCCAGGAAAGCCGTCAGCCGATGAACCCCGTTTTACCGATGGTTGCACCTTGGCCGCGAATGCTATTCAACAAAGCAAATAAGGTGCAACCAGTTTCTTGGGAATAAGTTGCACCCTGACGCAAAAATCGTAAAACGGCCTGTTTTTGCTCCTTTTCGGAGCAAAAACAGCCGATCTCAGAAGTAAACGCACCAAGAAAAAGCACATTCCGCTGGCGCCAGAATTATTTCGGATGAAGCGCCTAAAATTTCATGGATAAAAAGGGTTGCACCCGGTTGCACCTCTTCATGCGCAAAGCTAATCTTGCCGCCAGCTGATGCCACTCGGTAGTGGCACCCATGAGGATAAGAAAATGGCGACGACCACCCTTGGGGTCAAACTTGACGACCCGACCCGCGAACGCCTTAAGGCTGCCGCGACCTCCATTGATCGCACGCCGCACTGGCTGATCAAGCAGGCGATTTTCAATTACCTGGAGAAACTGGAGGGTGGTGCAACCCTGTCCGAGCTCAATGGTTTGAGCAGCAAGGATGCCGATGATGCCGGCGAGGTCCAGTCCGACCACGCCCACCAGTGCTTCCTTGAGTTCGCCGAGAGCATCCTGCCGCAGTCCGTACTGCGCGCCTCGATCACCGCCGCTTACCGTCGCCCAGAGCCGGAAGTGGTGCCGATGCTGATCGAACAGGCCCGCTTGCCGGTCGCGATGGCCGAAGCCACCAACAAGCTGGCCGCCTCGATTGCCGAGAAACTGCGCAATCAGAAGAGCGCCGGCGGCCGCGCCGGTATCGTCCAGGGCCTGCTGCAAGAGTTCTCCCTGTCGTCCCAGGAAGGCGTGGCGCTGATGTGCCTGGCCGAAGCGCTGCTGCGCATCCCGGACAAAGGCACCCGTGACGCACTGATCCGCGACAAGATCAGCACCGGCAACTGGCACCCGCACTTGGGCAACAGCCCGTCGCTGTTCGTCAATGCCGCCACTTGGGGCCTGCTGCTGACCGGTAAACTGGTCGCCACCCATAACGAAGCAGGCTTGACCTCGTCCCTGAGCCGCATCATCGGCAAGAGCGGCGAGCCGATGATCCGCAAGGGCGTCGACATGGCCATGCGCTTGATGGGCGAGCAGTTCGTCACCGGCGAAACCATCGCCGAAGCGCTGGCCAATGCGAGCAAATTCGAAGCCAAGGGCTTCCGCTATTCCTACGACATGCTCGGTGAAGCCGCCCTCACCGAACACGACGCCCAGAAGTACCTGGCGTCGTACGAACAAGCCATTCACTCCATCGGCAAAGCCTCTCACGGCCGTGGGATTTATGAAGGCCCGGGCATTTCCATCAAGCTGTCGGCCCTGCACCCGCGTTACAGCCGTGCGCAGTACGAGCGCGTGATGGACGAGCTGTACCCGCGCCTGCTGTCCCTGACCCTGCTGGCCAAGCAATACGACATCGGCCTGAACATCGACGCCGAAGAAGCCGACCGCCTGGAGCTGTCCCTGGACCTGCTCGAACGCCTGTGCTTCGAGCCGCAACTGACCGGCTGGAACGGCATCGGTTTCGTGATCCAGGCCTACCAGAAGCGTTGCCCGTATGTGATCGACTACGTCATCGACCTGGCGCGCCGCAGCCGCCACCGCCTGATGATCCGCCTGGTAAAAGGTGCGTACTGGGACAGCGAAATCAAGCGCGCCCAGGTCGAAGGCCTGGAAGGCTACCCGGTCTATACCCGCAAGGTGTACACCGACGTGTCCTACATTGCCTGCGCACGCAAACTGCTATCGGTGCCGGAAGTCATCTACCCGCAGTTCGCCACGCACAACGCCCACACCCTGTCGGCCATCTACCACATCGCCGGTCAGAACTATTACCCCGGCCAGTACGAGTTCCAGTGCCTGCACGGCATGGGTGAGCCGCTGTACGAACAGGTTGTCGGCAAGGTGTCCGAAGGCAAGCTGAACCGCCCATGCCGCGTGTACGCACCGGTCGGCACCCACGAAACACTGCTGGCCTACCTGGTCCGGCGCCTGCTGGAAAACGGCGCCAACACCTCGTTCGTCAACCGCATCGCCGACCAGTCCATCTCCATCCAGGAGCTGGTGGCCGATCCAGTGGCCAGCATCGAGCAAATGGCCACGCAGGAAGGCGGCTTCGGCTTGCCGCACCCGCGCATCCCCTTGCCACGTGACCTGTACGGCAGCGACCGCGCCAACTCGGCCGGTATCGACCTGGCTAACGAACACCGTCTGGCGTCGCTGTCCTGCGCCTTGCTGGCGACCGCACACAACAACTGGAAAGCCGCGCCGATGCTCGGTTGCGCCGCCAGCGATCAAGCGTCTGCGCCAGTATTGAACCCATCTGACCTGCGTGATGTGGTCGGCCAGGTTCAAGAAGCCACCGTCGAAGACGTCGACAACGCCATCCAATGCGCCATCAACGCTGGCCCGATCTGGCAGGCCACCCCGCCCGCCGAGCGCGCCGCGATCCTGGAACGCGCCGCCGACCTGATGGAAGGCGAGATCCAACCGCTGATGGGCCTGCTGGCTCGCGAAGCCGGCAAGACCTTCGCCAACGCCATCGCCGAAGTGCGTGAAGCCGTGGACTTCCTGCGTTACTACGCCGTACAGGCCCGTAACGATTTCACCAATGACGCCCACCGCCCATTGGGCCCAGTGGTCTGCATCAGCCCGTGGAACTTCCCGCTGGCGATTTTCAGTGGTCAAGTCGCTGCCGCATTGGCCGCCGGCAACCCGGTACTGGCCAAGCCCGCCGAGCAAACCCCGTTGGTCGCCGCACAAGCCGTGCGCATCCTGCTGGAAGCCGGTATTCCGCAAGGCGTGCTGCAACTGCTGCCGGGCCAGGGCGAAAGCGTGGGTGCCCGCCTGGTCGGTGATGATCGCGTCAAAGGCGTGATGTTCACCGGTTCCACCGAGGTGGCGCGCCTGCTGCAACGCAATGTCGCTGGCCGCCTGGATGCCCAGGGCCGTCCGATCCCGCTGATCGCCGAAACCGGTGGCCAGAACGCGATGATCGTCGACTCCTCGGCACTGACCGAACAGGTGGTCATCGACGTGGTGTCCTCGGCCTTCGACAGCGCCGGCCAACGTTGCTCGGCGCTGCGTGTACTGTGCCTGCAGGAAGATTCGGCAGACCGCGTCATCGAAATGCTCAAGGGCGCGATGGCTGAATGCCGCCTCGGCAACCCGGAACGCCTGTCGGTAGACATCGGCCCGGTGATCGACGCCGAAGCCAAGGCCGGCATCGAGAAACACATCCAGGCCATGCGCGACAAAGGCCGCAACGTGTACCAAGTGGCGATTGCCGACGGCGAAGAGATCAAGCGCGGCACCTTCGTGATGCCAACCCTGATCGAGCTGGAAAGCTTCGACGAACTGCAACGGGAGATCTTTGGCCCGGTGCTGCACGTGGTGCGCTACAAGCGCAAAGAGATCGACCAACTCATCGGCCAGATCAATGCGTCCGGCTACGGCCTGACCCTGGGCGTGCACACCCGCATCGACGAGACCATCGCCAAGGTGATCGACAACGTCAATGCCGGTAACGTCTACGTCAACCGCAACATCGTGGGTGCCGTGGTCGGCGTGCAACCGTTCGGCGGCGAAGGCCTGTCGGGTACCGGCCCGAAAGCCGGTGGCCCGCTGTACCTGTACCGCCTGTTGTCGACCCGCCCTACCGATGCGATCGAGCAATCCTTCATCCGTGGCGACAAGCTGGCGGCACCGGATGTACGTCTGCGCGACGCCATGAGCCAACCGCTGACGGCCCTGAAAGCCTGGGCCGAGAGCAATACGTTCAGCGAGCTGAGCGCGCTGTGCAGCCAGTTCGCCGCACAATCGCAAAGCGGGATCACCCGCCAACTGGCCGGCCCGACCGGCGAGCGCAACAGCTACGCCATCCTGCCGCGCGAGCACGTGCTGTGCCTGGCAGAAGTGGAAGGCGACCTGCTGACTCAGTTGGCGGCGGTCTTGGCGGTCGGTGGCTCGGCGGTATGGCCGGAAACTGACCTGACCAAAGCCTTGTTCGCACGCCTGCCGAAGGACATCCAGGCGAAGATCCATCGCGTGGCCGACTGGACCAAGGACGAGGTGGTCTTCGACGCGGTCCTGCACCACGGCGACTCCGACCAACTGCGTGCGGTCTGCAAGCAAGTGGCGCAGCGTGGTGGGGCGATTGTCGGGGTGCATGGTTTGTCTCAGGGCGAAACATCCATTGCCTTGGAGCGCCTGGTGATTGAGCGTGCGTTGAGCGTGAACACCGCTGCAGCAGGCGGCAACGCCAGCCTGATGACCATCGGCTAACTGACGAAACGCGGTAAAAATGTGGGAGGGGGCTTGCCCCCGATAGCGGAGTTTCAGTCAGCACATCGGATACTGACACACGGCTATCGGGGGCAAGCCCCCTCCCACATTTGATCGCATTTCAACGCCCCTCCTGACGTTCTGCCTCTTCATCACCCAGATCAATCTTGCTATCCACCCTCCATTCGCGCACTTAGACTCAGGCCAATTCCTCCAAAGGTAAGCCGCCATGTCCGAGACGCTGCTCAGTTCCCGCAATCTGGCTTTCGAGCTGTACGAAGTCCTCGATGCCGAGGGCCTGACCCAGCGCGAGCGGTTTGCCGAGCACAACCGCGAAACCTTCGATGCGGCCATCAGTACCGCACGCGCCATCGCCGAAAAATATTTCGCGCCGCATAACCGCAAAAACGACGAAAACGAACCGCGCTACGAAGACGGCAACGCCATCCTGATTCCGGAAGTCAAACCGGCGGTGGATGCGTTCCTGGAAGCCGGTTTCCTCAATGCTGCCCGCAGTTTCGAAGCCGGTGGCATGCAGTTGCCGACCCTGCTGTCCCAGGCCTGCTTTGCGCACTTCCAATCGGCGAATGCCGCGTCCACGTCCTACCCGTTCCTGACTATGGGCGCGGCTAACCTGATCGAAAGCTTCGGTACCGAGGAGCAGAAACAGCGTTTCCTGCAACCGATGATCGACGGGCGCTTCTTCGGCACTATGGCCCTGACCGAACCCCACGCGGGTTCATCGCTGTCGGATATTCGTACCCGCGCAGAGCCTGCGGCTGACGGCAGCTATCGGCTCAAGGGCAACAAGATCTTTATCTCTGGCGGCGACCACCCGCTGTCGGAAAACATCGTGCACATGGTGCTGGCCAAACTGCCGGATGCGCCGGCCGGGGTGAAGGGCATCTCGCTGTTTATCGTGCCCAAATTCCTGGTCAACGATGACGGTAGCCTGGGTGCACGCAACGATGTGCTGCTGGCCGGGCTGTTTCACAAGATGGGCTGGCGCGGCACCACGTCGACCGCGCTCAACTTCGGCGATAACGGGAACTGCGTCGGCTATCTGGTGGGCAAACCACACCAGGGCTTGAGCTGCATGTTCCAGATGATGAACGAGGCGCGAATCGGTGTCGGCATGGGCGCCGTCATGCTGGGTTACGCCGGCTACCTGTATTCCCTGGAATACGCCCGCGAACGCCCGCAAGGCCGGCTGCCCGACAGCAAAGACCCAACCACCGCGCCGGTCTCGATCATCCAGCATGCGGATATCAAGCGCATGCTGCTGACCCAGAAAGCCTATGTAGAAGGCGCCTTCGACCTGGGCCTGTACGCCGCGCGCCTGTTCGATGACACCACCACGCTGGCAACCGAGACCGAGCGCAAGCAGGCCCACGAACTGCTGGACCTGCTGACGCCCATCGTCAAATCCTGGCCGTCTGAGTTCTGCCTCAAGGCCAACGAACTGGCGATCCAGATCCTCGGCGGCCACGGCTACACCCGCGAATACCCGGTGGAGCAGTACTACCGCGACAACCGCTTGAACCCGATCCACGAAGGCACCCACGGCATCCAGTCCCTGGATTTGCTGGGGCGCAAGCTGGCGCAGAACGGCGGCTCAGGCCTCAAGCAACTGATTCGACTGATCGCCGACACGGGCGCGCGCGCGCAGCAATACCCGTCACTGGCAGCGCTGAGTGCCCCCCTGGAACAACTGGTAGCACGGCTGCAACAGGTCACCCTGGGCCTGTTGACGGATCTCGCCCAAGGCAAGGTCAACAGCAGCCTGGCGAACTCGGCGCTGTACCTGAAGGTGTTCGGGCATACGGTGATTGGCTGGCGCTGGCTGGAACAGGCGATTCGCGCCGAAGAAGGGCTGGCCTTGGGCAATGCGGCGGATGTTGCCTTCTATAAGGGCAAACTCCAGGCCGCCCGTTACTTCCTGACATGGGAAGTACCGGGCTGCCATCATGAACTGGCGATTCTGGAGGCACGTGATGACACGTGCCTGGGGATGCAGGATGCGTGGTTCTAAGGCTGGATGGCCTTGGAAATCACCTCGACCGTGGCGCTGACTTGCTCTTGGTAACGGTCAAGTTCCTGTTGGTGAGCCTGCTGCAATTCGATCTGCTCGGCGCACAGATTCAGCGCCGCCAGCACCAGCAACTTGTCACCGATCAAGGTCGGGTACTTTTGCTTGGTGGTGGCCAGGGAAGCCTTGAGCATCGTCACGGCGTGCATCAGGGTGTTGTCTCCCCCCGCAGGCGCCTTGATCGAGTAATCCTCTCCGAGAATTGAAACGACCTTTATCCCTTCATTCATGCGCTGACAGGACCTGCGCTCACACGCTCAACCAATGCCTGAATGCGGGCAGCGGTGGCACCGTGCTTTTCTTCCTGTTCCATCAGGCTCAGTTGCAGGCTGTCGTTCTCATCCTTGGCGACAGCGAGCTCAGCCTTGAGGGATTCGTTGCTGCCCAACAGGTCCTGATTCTGCTGTACCAGGTCGCTGACCATTTGTTCCAGTTGACTGAGGGATGCTTCTAACATTTTGATTTCTCGGGCATTTTTGAAGGGCGGTGACGATAAAGAAAATTCACCTCGGATGCCAGGGTTATCCCCGGCGCGCAGCCCGATTTTTAAGGGCCGGGCCACACTTTGAAGCCTTAGTGACTGCATTTGCCCCATCTGGTTCCTGAATCGGACAAACCCCTCGTCAGATGCGACAAAAACGCACACGCCCCTTTAGACTTTAGTCGTACGACCGATAGCGATGCACACCCCGTCTCACCCCCGCACGGATCGCGCTTCTCCCCAGGATTTCCGCATGTCGCTTCGTAACATGAATATCGCTCCGAGGGCTTTCCTCGGCTTTGCGTTGATTGGCGCCGTTATGTTGTTTCTGGGTGTGTTCGCCCTCAACCAAATGAGCAAAATCCGTGGTGCCACCGAAGACATCACCCTGTCCAGCGTGCCGAGCATTCGCGCCCTTGATGAGTTCACCCAACTGACCCTGCGTCTGCGCGTGCTGTCCTACCGCTTGCTGACCAATCGTGAACCAGACGTGCAGCAAAAAACCCTGGAAGCGTTTGAACTGCGCAACCAACAGATCCGCACCGCCCAGGGCGTCTACGAAAAGCTGATCGAAAGCAGCGAAGAGCGTTCCACCTACAACGAATACGTGCGCCTGCTCGGCCAGTACCACCAGATTGAAGAACGCATGAAGAGCTTGTCGCGTGCCAATCAGGTGGATGAATTGCGCACCCTGCTCAATACCGAACTGTTGAGCAATTCCGAGCTGGTCAACGCGGTACTCACCCGTTTGCTCGATATCAATAACAAGATGGCCCTGGCCACCAACCAGGAGGCTGAAGACCAATACAACGCGGCGTTCAACCTGGTCGTCGGCCTGCTGGTGGCCGCAACGCTGCTGACTGTGTTGTTCGCCTGGTTGCTGACACGCAGTATCACCCTGCCGATTTCCCAGGCATTGGAAGCGGCGGAAGAAGTCGCCGAAGGCAACCTCACGCGGCCGATCAAGGTCGAGGGCAATGACGAAGCCGGTCGCCTGCTGGCCGCCATGGCCAAGATGCAGGACAACCTGCGCGACACCCTGCAACGCATCGCCGGCTCCGCCACCCAACTGGCCTCGGCCGCCGAAGAGCTCAACGCCGTCACCGATGAAAGCGCCCGTGGCCTGACCCAGCAAAACAACGAAATCGAACAAGCCGCCACCGCAGTCAACGAGATGACCAGCGCCGTCGAGGAAGTCGCGCGCAATGCGGTGAGCACGTCCGAAGCCTCGCGCAATGCCACCACGTCTGCTGGCGACGGCCGTGATTTGGTGCAAGAAACCGTCAGCGCCATCGAACGCATGAGCGGCGACGTGCAAGCCACCGCCACCCTGATTGGCGAACTGGCCAATGAGTCGCGCGATATCGGCAAAGTGCTGGATGTGATTCGCGGCCTGGCCGACCAGACCAACCTGCTGGCGCTGAACGCTGCAATCGAGGCCGCGCGCGCCGGTGAAGCCGGTCGTGGGTTTGCGGTGGTGGCGGATGAAGTGCGCGCCCTGGCCCATCGCACCCAGCAGTCCACCAGCGAGATCGAACGGATGATCGGCAGCATCCAGGCCGGCACCGAGCACGCGGTGGATTCGATGCGCAACAGCACCGAGCGTGCGGAGTCCACGTTGAACATCGCCAAAGGTGCAGGGATGTCGCTGGACACGATCAACACGGCGATTGTCGAAATCAACGAACGCAACCTGGTGATCGCCAGCGCGGCAGAAGAGCAGGCCCAGGTGGCGCGGGAAGTGGATCGCAACCTGGTGAATATTCGTGATTTGTCGGTGCAATCGGCGACCGGTGCCAGCCAGACCAGTGCGGCGAGCAATGAACTGTCGCGCCTGGCGGTGGATTTGAATGGGATGGTTGGCCGCTTCCGCCTCTAACTGCCTGCACGGGCTTGAAATGTGGGAGGGAGCTTGCCCCCGATAGCGGTGGGTCAGTTACCGATAAGCTGACTGACATACCGCCATCGGGGCATAGGTATCTACACAACTCTTAAAGGCTGACACATAACTCTGTGGTGAGCGGGCTTGCCCCGCTCACCACAGAAGCCTGATTGCCATAGATTCCGTATTCACTGGAAGTTGTGTAGATACCCATGGCCATCGGGGGCAAGCCCCCTCCCACATTCAGATCTGCGCCCGGCGTTAAAAGCTTTTTGACAGCACTGCAATTCAACAGGTTAGAATCCCTGGCACGCAGACTGCATGGTCAGTTTGCGCCCCGTCTTGTTTGCTTATGGAGTACTGCCTTTGAATGCGACGACCATCAACAGCCTGTTCTTGATCGGCGCGTTGCTGGTGAGTGCGAGCATTCTGGTGAGTTCTCTTTCCTCACGCCTGGGCATTCCGATCCTGGTGATCATCCTGGCCGTGGGCATGGTCGCGGGCGTCGATGGCGGCGGCATCATCTTCGACAACTACCCCACCGCCTACCTGGTGGGCAACCTCGCGCTGGCCGTGATCCTGCTCGACGGCGGCTTGCGTACACGGGTGGCGAGTTTCCGCGTGGCACTCTGGCCGGCGTTGTCGCTGGCCACGGTGGGGGTGTTGATTACCACAGGCCTCACCGGCATGGCAGCCGCCTGGCTGTTTGACCTCAATATCATTCAAGGCCTGTTGATCGGCGCGATTGTCGGCTCCACCGACGCCGCAGCGGTGTTCTCCCTGCTCGGCGGCAAGGGCCTGAACGAACGGGTTACCGCGACCCTGGAAATCGAATCCGGCAGCAACGACCCGATGGCGGTGTTCCTCACCGTGACCCTGATCGACATGATTGCCAGTGGCCAGACCGGCCTGCACTGGAGCCTGCTGACCCATCTGGTGCGCGAATTCGGTATCGGCGGCATTGTCGGCCTGGGCGGCGGCTGGTTGATGCTGCAGATGGTCAACCGCATCAACCTGGCGACCGGCCTGTACCCGATCCTGGTGATCGCCGGCGGCCTGTTCGTGTTTGCCCTGACCAACGCCTTCCACGGCAGCGGCTTCCTCGCGGTGTACTTGTGCGGCCTGGTGATCGGCAACCGCCCGGTGCGCAGCCGTCATGGCATCTTGCATATGCTCGACGGCATGGCCTGGCTTGCACAGATCGGCATGTTCCTGGTGCTGGGCCTGCTGGTCACGCCACACGACTTACTGCCGATTGCCTTGCCGGCCCTGGGCCTGGCGCTGTGGATGATCCTGTTTGCGCGGCCGTTGTCGGTGATGGTCGGCCTGCTGCCATTCAAAGCGTTCCACGGTCGCGAAAAAGCCTTTATTGCCTGGGTTGGCCTGCGCGGCGCGGTACCGATCATTCTCGCGGTGTTCCCGTTGATGGCCGGCCTGCCCCATGCGCAGCTGTACTTCAACCTGGCGTTCTTTATCGTGCTGGTGTCGCTGCTGGTGCAGGGCACGAGCCTGCCGTGGGTGGCCAAACTACTGAAAGTGACCGTGCCGCCCGACCCCGCGCCAATCTCCCGCGCCGCCCTGGAAGTGCACGTCACCAGCGAGTGGGAACTGTTTGTCTACCGCCTGGGCGCGGAAAAATGGTGTATTGGTGCCGCCCTGCGCGAGCTGAAAATGCCCGAAGGCACGCGGATTGCGGCACTGTTCCGTGGCCAGCAACTGCTCCATCCGTCGGGTAGTACGGTGCTGGAAGTCGATGACCTGCTCTGTGTGATCGGCCATGAACACAACCTGCCAGCCCTGGGCAAACTGTTCAGCCAAGCGCCGCAGCGCGGCCTCGACCTGCGCTTTTTCGGCGACTTCGTGCTCGAAGGCGACGCCCAGCTGGGCGCGGTTTCGGCGCTGTACGGCCTGAAACTGGAGGGCATCGACCCGGACATGCCGCTGAGCAGCTTCATCACCCAGAAAGTCGGCGGCGCGCCCATCGTCGGCGACCAGGTGGAGTGGAACAACACCATCTGGACCGTCGCGGTCATGGACGGGAACAAGATCGGCAAAGTGGGCGTCAGATTCCCCGAAGGAAGTCGCCCGGGCCCCGGACTCTTCCTCTAAACTGCGGAGCGATAGCACGCTCCCGATTCTTCACCTTGCTCGATCGGTCTCTATGCCAACCCTGCGCACGTTTCTCGCCACTGCCCTGCTGGGCCTGACCCTTTGTGTCGGCAGCGTCTACGCCGCCGACCCGCCCAGCGCCGACGCCATCCAGCAAACCCTGGACAAGCTGCCCGACCGCAAGCTGCCCGACGCCGACATGAAGGCGCTGCAAACCATCCTGCAGCAGACGCTCACCTACCTGGGCAACAAACAGGATTACGAGCAGCGGCTGATCGACCTCAAGCGCCAGCTGGAAGACGCCCCGCGCCAGACCAGCGAAAACCAGCGCGAGCTGACCCGGCTCAAAGCCACCAAAATCATCCCGGTGGCCCAGCGCTATGCCACGCTGCCGGTACCGCAGCTTGAGCAATTGCTGGTGCAGCGCACCACCCAGCAAGGCGACCTGCAAAAGGACCTGGCCGAAGCCAACAGCCTGACCATCGCCGCCCAGACCCGCCCCGAGCGTGCGCAGACCGAAATCAGCAGCAGCCAGACGCGCATCCTGCAGATCAATTCGACGCTCAAGGCCGGCAAAGACAACGGTAAAACCCTCAGCAGCGACCAGCGCAACCAACTGAACGCCGAACTCGCCTCGCTCAACGCGCTGATACCGCTGCGTCGCCAGGAACTGGCCGGCAACAGCCAATTGCAAGACCTGGGCAACAGCCAGCACGACCTGGTGGTGGAAAAAATCGCGCGCCTGGAGCAAGAGATCCAGGACCTGCAAACCCTGATCAACCAGAAGCGCCTGGCCCAGTCCCAGCAGACCGTGACCCAGCAGTCCATCGAAGCGCAAAAAGCCGGTGGCAGCAGCCTGCTCGCCACGGAAAGCGCAGCCAACCTGAAGCTCTCCGACTACCTGCTCAAAAGCACCGACCGCCTGAACGACCTGACCCAGAAGAACCTGCAGACCAAGCAGCAACTGGACACCGTGACCCAGAGCGACTCGGCGCTGGACGAGCAGATCAACGTGCTCAAGGGCAGCCTGCTGCTGTCGAAGATCCTCTACAAGCAAAAACAAGCGCTGCCACGCCTGACCGTGGATCGCGACCTGGCCGACGACATTGCCAACATTCGCCTGTACCAGTTCGAGGTCAACCAGCAACGTGAGCTGATCAGTTCCCCCAGCACCTATGTCGACAACTTGCTGGCCAACCAGCCGCCGGACGACGTCACGCCGCAACTGCGCCGTACCCTGCTGGAACTGGCGGTCACCCGCAGCGATCTGCTGGAACGCCTGAGCCGCGAATTGAGCGCACTGCTCAACGAATCCATCACCCTGCAACTCAACCAGAAACAACTGCTCAGCACCGCCACCACGCTACGCGCCACGCTCGATGAGCAGATGTTCTGGATCCCGAGCAACAAGCCGCTGGACACCGAGTGGCTGGAAACCGTGCCGGCGCACCTGAGCAAGCAAGTCACCACCCTGCCCTGGGCCTCCAGCGTCAGCGAGCTGTATGACGGCCTGACCCAACGCCCGTTGCTGTTCCTGCCGCTGTTGCTATTGATCGGTTTCCTGCTGTGGCGACGCACCGCGTTGTACGCACGCCTCAAAAGGGTCCACCTGGACATCGGCCACTTCAAGCGCGACAGCCAGTGGCACACGCCGCAGGCGATCCTGGTGAACATCCTGCTGGCGATGCCGGTGGCCCTGGGCCTGGCGCTGTGCGGTTATGCACTGCAAATCGACGCCCGTGGGCAAAACGCCAACCTGGGCGCAGCGCTGCTGCAGATCGCCCAAGCGTGGCTGGTGTTCTACACCGCCTACCGCATCCTGGCGCCAGGCGGCGTGGCCGAACTGCACTTTCGCTGGGAAAAACCCCAAGTCGAATTCCTGCAAGGCTGGGTGCGTAAACTCGGCCTGGTGGTACTGGCACTGGTCGCCGTGGTGGCCATCGCCGAGCACCAACCGGCAGCACTGGCCGACGACGTACTGGGTATTGGCGTGGTGCTGTTGTGCTACGCGCTGATGGCGTGGCTGCTCGGGCGCCTGCTGCTGCACAGCCCGACCCACGAAAAAGCCTCGCTGTTTCGCAAAGCCGTGGGCCTGCTGTTTACCGCCCTGCCCATCGCCCTGTTCATTGCCGTGTGCTTTGGCTACTACTACACCGCCCTCAAGCTCAGCGACCGGTTGATCAACACCCTGTACCTGCTGATGTTCTGGCTGGTGATCGAAGCCACCTTCGTGCGCGGCCTGGGCGTTGCCGCCCGCCGCCTGGCCTACGCCCGCGCCCTGGCCAAACGCCAGGCCGCCAAAGAGGCGGGGGATGGCGAAGCGGTGATCGAAGAGCCGACCCTGGACATCGAACAGGTCAACGAACAGTCCATGCGCCTGATTCGCCTGGCCCTGCTCGGTGGCTTTATCGCCGCGCTGTACTGGGTGTGGTCGGACCTGATCTCGGTATTTTCCTACCTGGATAACGTGACCCTGTACGAATACACCAGCGGCACCGGTGCGAATATCAGCATGGTGCCCATCAGCATCGGCGACTTGCTCGGCGCGCTGATCATCATCGGCATCACCTTCGCCCTGGCGCGCAACCTGCCCGGTCTGCTGGAGGTGTTGGTGCTGTCCAAGCTGGATCTGGCCCAGGGCAGCGCCTACGCCACCACCACCTTGCTGTCCTATGTGATTGCCGGCGTGGGCTTCGTGTCCACCCTGTCCACCCTCGGCGTGAGCTGGGACAAACTGCAATGGTTGGTAGCCGCGCTGTCGGTGGGCTTGGGCTTCGGCATGCAGGAGATCTTCGCCAACTTCATCTCCGGCATCATGATCCTGTTCGAACGCCCAGTGCGGATCGGCGACACCATCACCATCGGCAACCTGTCCGGCACGGTGAGCAAGATCCGCATCCGCGCCACCACCATCACCGACTTCGACCGCAAGGACATCATCGTCCCGAACAAAACATTTATTACCGGGCAATTGATCAACTGGTCGCTGACCGACACCATCACTCGCGTCACCCTGAAGCTGGGTGTGGACTACGGCTCCGACCTGGACCTGGTGAAGGAATTGCTCCTCAAGGCCGCCAGGGAAAACCCACGGGTGCTGAAGGAACCGGAACCTCACGTGTACTTCCTCAACTTCGGCGAAAGCACCCTCGACCACGAGCTGCGCATGCACGTGCGCGACCTCGGTGACCGCAACCCGGTGATCGACGAGGTGAACCGCTTTATCAACCGCGAGTTCAAGAACCACCACATCAACATCTCGTTCCGCCAGATGGAGGTCTACCTCAAAAACCTCCACGGCCAGGAATACAAACTGGTGCCGGTGGACGACGAGAAACGCACCATCGTCGGCCCGGTCGAGACCCAGGATGCGCCGCAGCCGCCACCCGGCAAAGTCGAGGACGCACCCGAGCCGCCACCGAGCAAACTCGACTAAACGCCCTATCCCCAGCAGAATGCTCGGACATTCTGCTGGAGATGGCCGGTGAAAGCCCTCGACGAACTGACCTTCGACAACCGCTTCGCACGCCTGGGCGACGCGTTCTCAACCCATGTTCTGCCCGAGCCCCTCGACGAGCCGCGCCTTGTGGTGGCGAGCAACGCCGCCATGGCCCTGCTCGACCTCGACCCGGCTGAGGCCCAGACACCGGTGTTCGCCGAGCTGTTCAGTGGCCATAAGTTGTGGGCCGAGGCGCAGCCACGGGCGATGGTCTATTCCGGGCATCAATTTGGCGGCTATTCCCCGCAACTGGGTGACGGCCGGGGGCTGTTGCTGGGCGAGGTGTATAACCAGGCCGGCGAGCACTGGGATCTGCACCTCAAGGGCGCCGGGATGACGCCTTACTCGCGGATGGGCGATGGACGTGCGGTGCTGCGCTCTTCGATTCGCGAATTCCTCGCCAGCGAAGCGCTGCATGCGCTGGGCATCCCCAGCAGTCGTGCGCTGTGCGTGATTGGCTCCAGCACCCCAGTGTGGCGTGAGAAGCAGGAGCGTGGCGCTATGGTGCTGCGCCTGGCGCCCAGCCATATCCGCTTCGGGCATTTCGAGTATTTCTACTACACCAAAAAGCCCGAGCAGCAGGCCGAGCTGGCCGAACACGTGCTGAGCCTGCACTACCCCGAATGCCGCGAACAGCCCGAACCGTACCTCGCGATGTTCCGTGAAATCGTCGAGCGCAACGCCGAGATGATCGCCAAATGGCAGGCCTATGGCTTCTGTCATGGGGTGATGAACACCGACAACATGTCGATCCTGGGCATCACCTTCGACTTCGGGCCGTTTGCGTTTCTGGATGACTTTGACGCCCACTTCATCTGCAACCATTCCGATCACGAAGGGCGCTACTCGTTTAGCAACCAAGTGCCGATTGGCCAGTGGAACCTCAGCGCACTGGCCCAGGCATTGACGCCGTTCATCAGCGTCGATGCCTTGAAAGAGGCGCTGGGCCTGTACTTGCCGCTGTACCAGGCGAATTACCTGGACCTGATGCGCCGCCGCTTAGGGCTAACCACTGCCGAAGAAGATGACCAGACGTTGGTGGAGCGGTTGCTGAAGCTGATGCAGAACAGCGGGGTGGATTACACGCTGTTCTTCCGGCGCCTGGGGGATGAGTCAGCGACGCTGGCGGTGACGCGGTTGCGCGATGACTTTGTCGACATGGCCGGCTTCGATGCCTGGGCCGAGCAGTACAAGGCACGTGTCGCACGGGACGGCGACTACAGCGAGGAGCAGCGCCGCGAGCGGATGCATGCGGTGAATCCGCTGTACCTCCTGCGCAACTACCTCGCTCAGAACGCGATCACCGCCGCCGAATCAGGCGACTACAGCGAAGTGCGGCGATTGCATGAGGTGCTTTCCAGGCCGTTCGAGGAGCAAGCGGGGATGGAGCAATACGCGCAGCGGCCGCCGGATTGGGGCAAGCATTTGGAGATCAGTTGTTCGTCGTGAACCCGAGAGCAATGAGCACCCTCTTCACAATCATATGTTTCGCTTGATAACTATCATTGCTGGCTCCAAATAGAGCCTATTGGCCATTTCAAGGAGCCCACCATGTCCGAACCGCTCGTCGTCCCCTGCCCCCATTGCAACGGCCTCAACCGCATCCCCGGCGAACGCCTGGGAGATGCGCCCAACTGCGGGCGTTGCAAACAGCCTGTGTTATTGAACAAGCCTTTTGAGCTCAAACAAGGCGACTACGCCAGCCAGATCAAGGGCGATTTGCCGTTATTGGTCGACGTGTGGGCCGATTGGTGTGGGCCGTGCAAGTCGTTTGCGCCAGTGTTTGAACAGGCGGCCGGGCAGTTGGAAGGCAAGTGCAGGCTGGCCAAGCTGGACAGCGAGGCCAATCAGCAGCTGTCGGCGCAGTTGGGGATTCGTTCGATCCCCAGTCTGATCCTGTTCAAGAACGGCCGCGAAGTGGCGCGTCAGAGCGGGGCGTTTGCGTTGCCGCAGTTGATGAGCTGGTTGCGTAGCCAGGGGGTGTAACCGAACCTTGAGGACAACGCTGGACAGTGTGGGAGGGGGCAAGTCGAAACGTCGCACCGCCCCTCCCACAGGTCAGGCGTTTTCCAGCAAGTTGTGCAACTCCACAAACTGCTGCGTCAGCTTATGCCGTGGGTCCAGGTGGATCAGCGGCTTGCTCTCCTGGTGCGACTCACGCATACGCACCGAGCTGGCCAGGTACACCGGCAGCACCGGCAAGCCTTCGGCGATCAACTCATCCAGCATCTGCTGCGGCAGGCTCGCCCGTGCCTGGAACTGGTTGACCACGATGCCCTCCACTTCGAGGCCTTCGTTGTGGTCGTCTTTCAATTCTTCGATTTCACGCAACAGGCCATACAGGGCCTGGCGGGAGAAACTGTCGCAATCGAAGGGAATCAACACGCGATCGGCAGCGATCAGCGCCGAAACCGCATAAAAATTCAGGGCCGGCGGGGTATCCAGGTAAATCCGGTCGTAACCTTCGCTCAGTTCATCCAGCAGCTTTCGCAGTTTGTTGATCTTGTGCTTGGCCTCAAGCTTGGGCTGCAGGTCTGCCAGCTCAGCGGTCGCGGTGATCACATGCAGGTTATCGAACGGAGTTTCGTAGATATCGACCTTGTTTTTCTTCGAAAACGGCCCGGAAGACAGGGTTTGCTTGAAAAAATCGGCGATCCCCATGGGGATATCATCGCCAGTCAGACCGGTGAGGTACTGGGTCGAATTGGCTTGTGCATCGAGGTCCACCAACAGGGTTCGATAGCCTTCGCTGGCACTGACCGCCGCCAGGTTGCAGGCGATGCTGGACTTGCCCACGCCGCCTTTTTGATTGAACACCACGCGCCGCATGGAAAAACCTCCGTGTATCAATGAATGTCCGAGTGTAGAGGGCAAAAGCGCCTGTTAGCTACCTCGTTCATCCATGCACGGCTGCATTAGCACAACGCTGAAGCACCTCGCGTACAAATGAATAGGACCGGTCCGACAATCCAACCCGGCCGTGGGTATAGGACAATCGGTAAATCTTTCCGCCCTGTTTGTCATCCGCCTTGAACAAATCTTTACCAAAGTTTGCTAGAACCCCACAGCACCGGGATAATGCGCGCCATTCGGCGAATGCTCCCTGTCCCGGTTTTCGGGGCCAAACGCCGCACATGGAAGCCCGCAGGGGCGGGATAACTTCTCAGTGATCAACTTCAACATCGCCCAATGGCGCGCCTGGGCTCCCGGCCTGGAAAGTGCGCACGACTGGCACGCTTGGTGCCAGGCCCCGGTGTTGCTGCCCGCCAGCGATGCTTCGCCCGACGTGTCATTCTTGCCGGCCATGCAGCGCCGGCGCCTGAGCCGCCTGGCGCGCATGGCCTTCAGTGTGGGCTGGCCGCTGGCCGAGGGCTTGCAGGACCTGCCGCTGGTGTTTATTTCCCGGCATGGCGAAACCCCACGCACCCTCGACATCCTCAGCGACCTGGCGAACGACCAGCCACTGTCGCCGACCCAGTTCAGCCTCTCGGTGCACAACGCGGTCATTGGCCTGTGGTCAATCCTGCGTAATGAAACCAGCGAAATGACTGCCCTGGCCGCCGCCGGCGACGGCCTGGAGCACGGCATGCTCGAAGCAGCCGCGCTACTCAACGAAGGCGCCCCGGCCGTCTTGCTGGTGATCACCGAAGAGCAACCGCCCGAGGCCTACGCCAACTGGATCGTCGATGTGCCCTTTCCCTACGCCTTAGGCCTGCTGCTGACCCCAGGCGACGAGTGGCAACTGGAACTCACGCCCGGCACTGTCCAACCCACTCAAACCCAGTGGCCCCACGCCCTGACCCTGCTGCGCACCCTGCTCACCGAACAGGGCGCCTGCCAACATGCCTGGAAGAACCGCGTATGGAACTGGCAACGCAAGCCCTGACCGACAAGCCACGGGACGCCTATTACTGGCGCCTGTTCTCGACCGCCGCCAGCTTCGCGCTGTTCGGCTTCGGTGGGCTATGCCTGCGTTTGCTCGTGTTCCCGCTGCTCAGTTGCCTGCCGGGAGACGCTGCCAACCACCGCCGTCGCGCCCGTCACACCATCAGTTGGCTGTTCTGGTTTTTCATCCGCTTGATGCAGCGCGCCGGCGTGCTGACCTATAGCGTCGAAGGCGCCGAAAACCTCGGCCGCCCCGGCCAGATGATCATCGCCAACCACCCGTCGCTGATCGACGTGGTGTTTTTGATCGGCCTGGTGCGCCAGGCCAACTGCGTGGTCAAACAGAGCCTGTGGCAAAACCCGTTCACCCGCGGGCCGGTACGCGACGCCGGTTACATCAGCAACGACGGCAGCGCCGAGATGCTCGACGCCGCCGCCGATGCCCTGCGCAGCGGCCAAACCCTGATCATCTTTCCCGAAGGCACTCGCACCACACCCGGCGCGGCACCTGCCTTTCATCGCGGCGGCGCCGCCATTGCGCTGCGCGGTGCGACAATCATCACCCCCGTGGTGATCAAGGTCCGTCCCACGACCCTGACCAAGGCCGAACCCTGGTATCGCATCCCGAAATGCCGCGTGCACTTCAGTTTGCGTGTGGGTGCCGATATAGAACCACAGGCGTTCGCAACACTGGGGCCCGCGCCCCAGGCCTCGCGCAAGCTCAACGATCACCTGCACCACTATTTTATTAAGGAGCTCGCCGAAGATGAGCGACCAACACCGCCTTGAGCAAGAGATAAAACAACTGATCATCGATGCCCTGGGCCTGGAAGACATCAGCGTCGACGACATCGGTAGCGACCAAACCCTGTTCGGCGAAGGCCTTGGCCTGGATTCGGTAGATGCCCTGGAATTGGGCCTGGCGATCCAGAAAACGTACGGCATCAAGATAGATGCCGACGCCAAGGACACCCGTAATCACTTCACCAACGTGGCCTGCCTTGCGGCGTTCGTCACAGCCAGACAGGCAGCTTGAGACCGGACCATGCAAACTCGTGACGATATTTTCAACACCCTGCGCGACGCCTTGGTGGAACTGTTTGAACTCCCCCCGGAGCGCGTCACCCTCGACGCCAACCTGTACCAGGACCTGGAAATCGACAGCATCGATGCCGTCGACTTGATCGACCATATAAAGCGCCAGACCGGTAAAAAGATCGCCGCCGAAGAGTTCAAGGCGGTCCGCACCGTAAACGACGTGGTTGAGGCGGTGTTCCGCCTGGTCCAGCCCGCCGCATGAGCCGACTGATCGGCCTTGGCCTGTTGCTGGCGGGGCTGCTGTACCCCTTTGCGGTGTATTACGGCACCGAGCACTTTGCACCGTGGCAATTCGGCCTGCTGCTGGGCAGCCTGTGGCTGCTGCGTGCATTCACGGGCGCGCGCCGCCCGGGCAGTCGCTGGATGGCGTTGGCGGTAATCGTGTTTTGCCTGTTGCTGGCGTGGTTCGACAACCCGCACCTGTTGCGCTGGTACCCGAGCCTGGTCAGCGCGTTCATGCTGGCGCTGTTTGGCCTGAGCCTGAAATACGGCCCGCCGATGGTCGAGCGCCTGGCCCGCATGACCGACCCGGAGTTGCCGCCCCATGCAATTGTGTATACGCGCCGGGTCACCGTAGTGTGGAGCGCGTTTTTTCTGTGTAATGGCCTGCTCGCCGCCGCCCTCACCCTATGGGCGCCGCTGAGCTGGTGGACGTTGTACAACGGCCTGATCGCCTACGGGCTGATGGGGCTGTTGTTTGCCGTGGAATGGCTGGTACGACAAAGGGTTCGAGGCCGCGTATGAATGGGTTGAAACTTGAGCACTTGCTGCTTGAGCCGCTGCAACAGCGTTGGGTCACGACCGAACCTGCAATGAATCACGCCCAGTTGTGGGAACAATCCCTCAGCCTGGCTGCGGGCTTGCAAGCGCGCGGCATTCGTCGCCTGGCCGTGCACCTGGAAGACGCCGGGGTCATGGCGATTGCCCTGCTGGGCGCCTGGCGCGCCGGGGTCAGCGTGCTGCTGCCTGCCGACTTACAACCCCAGACCCGCCAACGCTGGGCCGATGCCGTGGACGGCTGGCTGGTCGAAACGGCAGACCTGCACGCGCTCTACCAAGCACCGTTGAGCCCGGCAGTATTGGACCTGGATGCCTGCCAACTGAGCCTGTGCACCTCCGGGTCCAGCGGCGAACCCAAGCGCATCGACAAAACCCTGCGCCAACTGGCCAACGAAGTTGAGGCCCTGGAAACGCTGTGGGGCGCCGACCTTGAAGGCGCCTGCATCATCGGCAGCGTCGCCACCCAACATATCTACGGCCTGTTGTTCCGCGTGCTGTGGCCGTTGTGCGCCGGCCGCACATTTGTGCGCAAGCAACTGGCATTTCCCGAAGACGTGCAACGCGCCAGCCGCGAGCACGCGCAGTTCGCCTGGGTGGGCAGCCCGGCGCTGCTCAAACGGATGGGCGACAACCTCGACTGGCCCGCACTGAGCCGCGTTTCACGGGTGTTTTCCTCCGGCGGGGCCCTGCCTGCCGAGGCCGCCGACAGCCTGTTCGACCGTTTGCAGCAATGGCCAACGGAAATCCTCGGCAGCTCGGAAACCGGCGGCATCGCCTGGCGCCAGGGTGCGCAACCCTGGCAGCCGTTCGCCGACGTACAGCTGAGCCAGGACGCCGACGGCGCCCTGCGCATTGCCTCGCCTTACCTGCCTGCCGGGCACATCGAGCAGACTGCCGACGCGGCAAACATCCATGCCGATGGCCGCTTCGAGCTGCTTGGCCGCCTGGACCGTATCGTCAAGCTGGAAGAAAAACGCATCTCCCTGCCCATGCTCGAACAGGCGCTGATGAGCCACCCCTGGGTCGCCGAAACACGCCTGGGCGTGGTGCAGGAGAACCGCGCGTCCCTGGGCGCCCTGGTGGTGCTGAGTGCCGATGGCCTTCACGCCCTGCGCAACCAAGGCCGGCGCCACGTGACTCAAGCCCTGCGCCAGCACCTGAGCCAGCATTGCGAAGCGCTGGCCTTGCCGCGTCGCTGGCGCTTGCTGCGCCAACTGCCACTGAATGCCCAGGGCAAACTGCCCCAGGCGGATGTCGCCGCGCTGTTGCTGGCACCCCGACCGAAAGCGCCGGAAGTGCTTGAGCAAGTCGAAACCAATGGCGAATGGACCCTGCAACTGAGCGTACCGCCGGACCTGGCCTACTTCAGCGGGCACTTCCCGGTCACCCCGGTGCTGCCGGGCGTGGTGCAGGTGGAATGGGCGTTCAACCTCGGCCAACACTTGCTCGACGTGCCGCCGACCTTCGCGGGCATGGAGGTGCTCAAGTTCCAGCAACTGGTGCGCCCCGGCGACCGTATCGAACTGCACCTGCGCTTCGACCGGGAGCGCGGCAAGCTGTACTTCGCCTACCGCAACGGCGTCGCGGCGTGTTCCAGCGGCCGGATCCAATTGGTGGCCGAGCATGCATAAGCCCTGTGCCCTGATCCCGGTCTATAACCATGAAGCCGCCGTGCCCGCCGTGGTGAGCAGCCTGTTGAACAGCGGCCTGCCGTGCCTGCTGGTAGACGACGGCAGCAGCGCGGCGTGCGCGGCGGTATTGGCGCAATTGGCGAGCCTGGATAACGTCACCCTGCTGACCCTGCCTCACAACCAAGGCAAGGGCGGCGCGGTGATGGCCGGTTTCCGCGAAGCAGCGCGCCTGGGCTACTCCCATGCCCTGCAAGTGGACGCCGACGGCCAGCACGATCTGCGCGAAGTCGAGACCTTCCTCGATACCTCGCGCAGGCACCCCGACGCCGTGATCTGCGGCTACCCCGAATACGATGAAAGCGTGCCCAAAGGCCGTCTGTACGCACGCTACCTGACCCATGTGTGGGTATGGATCAACACCCTCTCGCTGCAAATTCGCGACTCCATGTGCGGCTTTCGCGTGTACCCGCTGGTTCCAGTGCTGGCGCTGATGGACTCGGCCTATATCGGCACGCGCATGGACTTCGACTCGGACATCCTGGTGCGCCTGGCCTGGCGCAACCAGCCGATGCGCTGGCTGCCGACCCAGGTGCACTACCCGGTCGATGGTCTGTCGCACTTTCGCTTGTTCCACGACAACCTGCGCATCAGCGCCATGCACACCCGGCTGTTTTTCGGCATGTTGGTGCGCGCGCCAATGATTCTGTGGCGACGGTGGCAGGCATGAGCGACAGCAGCAAACACTGGGCCGACCGCCAAGAGCGCGGCAGCTACTGGCTGATGAAACTCACCGCCGTCGCCGCCAAGGTTCTGGGCCGCCGACTGTTGAGCCCGGTGCTGTACGGCATTGTGTTGTACTTTTTCCTGTGTGGCCGCACCGCACGCCAGAGCGCCTGGCAATACCAGCAGCGCCTGGCCGAGTGGAGCGGGCGCGATGAGCTGCGCCCCTCCCACCGCAAAGTCTTTGCCCAGTTCATGGCCTTCGCCGACGCCCTGCTCGACAAACTCGACGTATGGAACGGCAAGCTGCGCCTGGAACAGATCGAAATCAACGACCCTGCGCAATTGCGTGGGCAACTGCGTGGCGAGCGCGGGCAGATGCTGGTGGGCGCGCACCTGGGCAACCTCGAAGTGTGCCGCGCGCTGGCGGAGATCGGCGAACAGGTCACCATGAACGTGCTGGTGCACACCAAGCATGCTGAACAATTCAACCGCCTGCTGGGCGAAGCCGGTGCTACCCATTTGCGCCTGATCCAGGTCAGCGAGCTGGACCCGGCGACCATGTTGCTGCTCAGCCAGCGCCTGGACGAAGGTGAGTGGCTGGCGATTGCCGGCGACCGCGTGCCCCTGCACGGCGGGCGCACGGTGCGCGTGGACTTCCTCGGCCATCACGCCGCGTTCCCCCAAGGCCCGTGGCTGCTGGCCGGCCTGCTCAAATGCCCGGTCAACCTGCTGATGTGCCTCAAGCACAAGGGCCGTTATCGCCTGAGCATTGAGCCTTTCGCGCAGTCTATCGAATGGAAGCGCAGCACCCGCGAGCAGGTCATCGCCCAGTGGACCGCACGCTACGCCGCGCGCCTGGGCCAGTTCTGCCTGCAAGCGCCCCAACAATGGTTCAACTTTTACCCTTTCTGGAAGACCGATGACGACGCATCTTGAGCCGGTAACCTTTGGCGAACGCCCCCTGCGCATCGAAGACGTGCTGGCCCTGGCCAACCGTCAGGCGCCCACGCAGTTGCAGGGCGATGCGGCGTATCGCCAGCGCATCGCCAAGGGCGCGCAGTTCCTCGACTCGCTGCTGGACAAGGAAGGCGTGATCTACGGCGTAACCACCGGCTACGGCGACTCATGCGTGGTGGCGGTGCCGTTGCAGCACGTCGAAGCACTGCCGCGCCACCTGTACACCTTCCACGGTTGCGGCTTGGGCAAGCTGCTCGACGCCCAGGCCACCCGCGCCGTACTGGCCGCGCGCTTGCAGTCGCTGTGCCACGGCGTTTCCGGCGTGCGTGTTGAGCTGCTGGAGCGCCTGCATGCGTTCCTGGAACACGACGTGCTGCCGCTGATCCCGGAGGAAGGCTCGGTGGGCGCCAGCGGCGACTTGACGCCGCTGTCCTACGTGGCGGCGACCCTGTCCGGAGAGCGCGAAGTGATGTTCCGTGGCGAACGCCGCCAGGCTGGCGATGTGCATCGCGAACTGGGCTGGGACCCGCTGGTCTTGCGTCCCAAGGAGGCGCTGGCGCTGATGAACGGCACCGCCGTGATGACTGGCCTCGCTTGCCTGGCCTTCGCCCGCGCCGACTACCTGCTGCAACTGGCCACGCGCATCACCGCCCTGAACGTGGTCGCGCTGCAAGGCAACCCGGAGCACTTCGACGAACGCCTGTTCGCCGCCAAACCGCACCCTGGGCAGATGCAAGTCGCCGCCTGGCTGCGCAAGGATCTGGCGATTGATGCGCCGACCGCGCCGCTGCACCGCTTGCAGGATCGCTACTCCCTGCGCTGCGCCCCGCATGTGCTCGGCGTGCTGGCCGACAGCCTGAACTGGCTGCGTTCGTTTATCGAGATCGAACTGAACAGCGCCAACGACAACCCGATCATCGACGCCGAAGAAGAACGCGTGCTGCACGGCGGGCACTTCTACGGCGGGCATATCGCCTTCGCTATGGACAGCCTCAAGACCCTGGTGGCCAACGTCGCCGACCTGCTCGACCGCCAGCTCGCGCTGTTGGTAGACGTGCGTTACAACCACGGCCTGCCAAGCAACCTGTCCGGCGCCCCCGCCGACCGCGCCATGATCAATCACGGCTTCAAGGCCGTGCAGATCGGCACCAGTGCCTGGACCGCCGAAGCGTTGAAAAACACCATGCCGGCCAGTGTGTTTTCGCGCTCCACCGAATGCCATAACCAGGACAAAGTCAGCATGGGCACCATCGCCGCCCGCGATGCGATCCGCGTGCTGGAGCTGACCGAACAGGTCGCCGCCGCCACCTTGCTCGCCGCCAACCAAGGCGTGTGGCTGCGTGCCCAGGCCGAGGATGCACGCCCGTTGCCACCGGCCTTGGCGGCCATGCACGCAGCGCTGGCCAAGGACTTCCCACCGGTGATCGAAGACCGCGCCCTCGAAGGCGAACTTCGCCTGTGCCTGCAACGCATCGCCGAGCAACACTGGAGGCTGCATGCGTAGCCCCGGCGTACTGCACAGCGACACGCAAATCCTGGTGCCGTTTTTCGACGTCGACACCATGAACGTGGTGTGGCACGGGCATTACGTGAAGTACCTGGAAGTGGCACGCTGCGCGCTGCTGGACAAGATCGGCCACAACTACACGGCGATGCTCGAAGCCGGCTACGCCTGGCCGGTAATCGACATGCAACTGCGTTATGTACGCGGCGCGATCTTTGGCCAGACCATCAACGTGCGCGCCAGCCTGGTGGAATGGCAGAACCGTTTGAAGGTCAACTACCTGATTACCGACCTGGCCAGCGGCGAGCGCTTGACCCGCGCCACGACCGTGCAAGTGGCGGTGGAGATGGCCAGCCGCGAGATGCAGTTGGCCTCGCCAAAAATATTCACTGACGCCGTAGAGAGAGCCTTGAAATGAGATGCCCTGTGGAAGCGGGCTTGCCCGCGATGGACGTTAACGATAACGCGGGGCGCCTGACACTACGCGGCGCCCTCAAGTTCTTCGCGGGCAAGTCGAATCGTCGCACCGCCGCTCCCACATTGATCGCGTTCGTTCTGTCGATTTGCATTCCAGGCCTGGCCCACGCTTTCGACTTGCAGCAGTTGAGCGATCAATTGGCAAAACCCTCCGTGATCCACGGCAGTTTCACCCAGGAAAAACACCTGCGTGCCTTGCCACAGCCCTTGGTCAGCAAAGGCACCTTCGTCCTCGCCAAGGACCACGGCCTGCTGTGGCTGCTCAAAACCCCATTACAACAGGACTACCGCATCAGCGCCCAAGGCATCGCCCGGCGTGACGCCAATGGCTGGCAATCCCTGCCAAGCAAGAGCGCCGGGGCCGAGCAGAATCGATTGTTCCTCGCCGTGCTCCAGGGCGACAGCAGCGGCTTGCAACGGGACTTCGAGCTGCAGCTGCAAGGCGAGGCCAAGCAATGGAAGCTGACGCTGATCCCACGCTCGTTGCTACTCAAGCAAGTGTTCAACCAGATCAACATCGACGGTGGCGAGCTGGTACACACCATCGAACTGCTGGAAACCCAAGGCGACAGCACCGTTTTGCGCATGCAGGACAGCACCGCCGAACAACCGTTGAGCGACGCGGAGCAACACGACTTTGCCCAGTGAGCGTCTGCTGCCGCGCCTGTTCCTGACCCTGCTGGTGGCCGTGCTGGCCCTGGCCGGCTGGCAATGGCGCCACGGCGCACCGCTGTCGGCCAACCTGATGGAACTGGTGCCGGGCAGCACGCCGGACGCCCTGGAACTGCAAGCCGAACAACGCATGCAGGAACCGTTGAACCGCGAGATGCTGGTGCTGGTGGGGCATACCGACCGCCAGCAGGCAGTGGCCACGGCGCAACAGTTGGGCGAGCACTGGCAGGCCAGCGGCCTGTTTGAAAAGGTGCAGTGGAACCTGCAAGCCGACCTGCCCGCACTGCGTGAGCAATTGCTGCGCGGCCGCCTGGCGATGCTGTCAGCCAAGGACCGCGAGCAACTGATCGAACACCCCGACGCGTTTATCCAGCAGCGCGTACAAGCGCTGTTCGACCCGTTCACCGGCTTCAGCCTGGTGCCCAGCCAGGACGACTGGCTGGGCCTGACCGGGCGTATCCAGAACAGCCAACCGCAACGCGGTGCGGTGCAGTTGGATATCGGCAGCGGCGCGTTGATCGCCGAGGCGGACGGCAAAAGCTGGGTGCTGCTGCGTGCGCGCACCACCGGCAATGCCTTCGATATGAAACTGCCGCTGCAAGTGGCGGACTTGCTCCAGGCCAGTCGTGAACAGGCCGGCGAACACGGTGCGCAGCTGCTGGCCGCCAGCGGTTTGTTGTACGCCGCCAATGGTCAGCAGCAGGCCACCCGGGAAATCACCTGGGTCGGCGGCGGCGCGACCGTGGGCATCCTGCTGTTGCTGCTGCTGGCGTTCCGTCGCTGGCGCGTGCTGCTGGCCTTCGTACCGGTGCTGGTGGGCATGCTGTTTGGTGCGGTGGCCTGCGTGGCGCTGTTTGGCCATATGCATGTGATGACGTTGGTGCTCGGTTCCAGCCTGATCGGCGTGGCAGTGGATTACCCGCTGCATTACCTGTCGAAAAGCTGGAGCCTCAAGCCGTGGCGCAGTTGGCCGGCATTGCGCCTGACCCTGCCGGGGCTGAGCCTGAGCCTGGCCACCAGTTGCATCGGCTACCTGGCGCTGGCCTGGACGCCGTTCCCGGCGCTGACCCAGATCGCGGTCTTCTCCGCTGCCGGGTTGGTCGGCGCGTACCTGTCGGCCGTCTGCCTGTTGCCGGCGTTGCTCAAGGGCGTCGAGCTGCGCCCGGCGCACTGGCCGCTGCGTATCGCCGAGTGCCTGTGGCTGTTGCGCGCCGCCCTGCTCAAGCGTGTCTGCAGCCCGGTATTGCTGGCGCTGCTGCTGCTGTTTTGCGCCGGTGGCCTGTGGCAGCTCAACAGCAAAAACGATATCCGCCAGTGGATCGGCGCGCCGCCGCAGTTGCTGCAAGAGGCCCAGGCCGTGGCGCGCATTACCGGCTTCCAGCCCACCAGCCAGTTCTTCCTGGTGCGTGCCGAGAATCAACAGCAGTTGCTGGAGCGCCAGGCCGCGCTGGGCCAGCGCCTGGATCAACTGGTGAACATGGACAAGCTCCAGGGTTACCTGGCGCTCAATCAACTGGTCAACCTGCCGGCCGAGCAGCAACAACTGCGCGATGCCCTGAACGCGCTGCCACAGCATTGGCAGCCGCTGCTGGACCTCGGCGTACCGGCCAGCGCGCTGCAGGCCGAAGTCGCGCAGTTGCAAGCGCTGCCCACCGAAGACATCGACGCCGCGCTGCTGGGCCCATTGGCCGAGCCTTGGCGCACACTGTGGCTCGGCCCGGTGGACGGCGGCGTGGCGGCGATGGTCAGCCTGCAAGGCTTGAACAACCCGGCGCTGCTGCGGGTGCAAGCCGTGGATTTGCCCGGCGTGCAATTGGTCGATCGCCTGGGTGATTTGAACCGCGTGTTTGCCGCGACGCAGATCAGCGCAGCCGAATTGAAATTGATGTCGTGTGTGCTGATCGTGTTGCTGCTGATCCTGCCGTTCGGCTTCGGCGGCGCCCTGCGCATCGTCGCGCTGCCACTGCTGGCCGCGTTATGCAGCCTGGCCAGCCTCGGTTGGCTGGGCCAGCCGCTGACCTTGTTCAGCCTGTTCGGTTTGCTGCTGGTGACGGCGATCAGCGTCGACTACGCGATCTTGATGCGCGAACAGATCGGCGGCGCGGCCGTCAGCCTGTTGGGCACGCTGCTGGCGGCGCTGACGACCTGGTTGTCGTTCGGCCTGCTGGCGGTGTCGAGTACGCCGGCTGTGAGTAATTTCGGCCTGTCGGTCAGCCTGGGCCTGGCGTTCAGCTTTATGCTGGCGCCCTGGGCCGGCCAACAGAAACACGCCTTATGAATGTGATTATCGCCAATGCGGCAAGGAGCCCTCGTGCCCACAGTTGAAATGGAACGTCGCCAGGTGGTTGTAATCGGTGCCGGTCCGTCCGGTGCCATCGCCGCCGCGCTGCTCAAGCGCAAAGGGCATGATGTATTGATCATCGAGCGCCAGCATTTCCCGCGGTTCTCGATTGGCGAAAGCCTGCTGTCCCACTGCATCGACTTTATTGAAGAAGCCGGCATGCTCGACGCCGTACAGGCCGCGGGTTTCCAGGTGAAAACCGGTGCCGCCTTCGCCTGGGGCGAGCGCTACAGCGCCTTTGATTTCAGCGACACCTTCAGCAACGGCAAGCCGACCACCTTCCAGGTGCAACGCGGCGAGTTCGACAAGTTGCTGGCCGATCAGGCAGCGAAGCAAGGCGTGGAAATCCGCTATGGCGAAACCATCGTCGGCGTGGATTTCGCAGGCGCCTGCCGCTACCTGCATGTACGCCGTGAGAACGGCAGCGAGTACCACCTCAAAGCCAAGTTCGTGCTCGACGCCAGCGGCTACGGCCGTGTGCTGCCGCGCCTGCTGGACTTGGAAGCACCGTCGAATTTCCCAGTGCGCCAGGCGGTGTTCACCCACGTTGAAGACCGCATCGAACACCCGGGTTTCGACCGCACCAAGATCCTCGTGACCACCCATCCTACAAAGCGCGACATCTGGTTCTGGACCATCCCGTTCAGCAATGGCCGGTGCTCGGTGGGCGTGGTCGCGGCCAAGGAGCATTTTGACGGCCGCGACACCGACCTCGACGCCTGCCTGCGCAGTTTTATCGACGAGACCCCAAGCCTGTCCACCGTGCTGCACAACGCCGTGTGGGATACCCCGGCGCGCACCATCGGCGGCTACTCGGCCAACGTCAAAACCCTGCACGGCCCAGGCTTTGCGTTGCTGGGCAATGCGGCGGAATTCCTCGACCCGGTGTTCTCCTCCGGCGTGACCATCGCCATGCGCTCGGCCAGCATGGCGGCCAGCCTGCTGGACCGTCAGCTCAATGGCGCGACGGTGGACTGGCAAACCGAGTTTGCCGAGCCACTCAAGCGCGGTGTCGACACGTTCCGTTGCTACGTCGAGGGCTGGTACGCGGGGACGTTCCAGGACGTGATCTTCCACCCGGACAGTTCGCCGGAGATTCGCCGGATGATCAGCTCGATCCTCGCCGGCTACGCGTGGGACGAGCGCAACCCGTTTGTCAGCGAGCCCAAGCGGCGGTTGCGGATGCTGTCGGAGATTTGTGCGAGTGAGCCGGTATGACGTCTCAATACCTGAGTAAAAACTACGTCGAAGAGACGAAGTTCGGCTTCTGGTTCCTGCGCAGCCACACCTGGCAGCACCACGTGCTGCGCGTGGCGATCAACGACCTGCGCAGCCTGTTCACCGACCCGCTGCCCGAAGCGCCGGTGCTGCTGGACGCCGGTTGCGGCCAGGGCAAGTCGTTCCAATACTTGCAGCAGGTGTTCGCCCCCGAGCGCCTGATCGGCCTGGATGCCGACCCCCACAGCCTGGCGCTGAGCAAGGCCGAAGCCGAGCGCCAGGGCCTGGCCATCGAGCTGATCGGCAGCGACTGCGCGACCCTCGATGTGCCGGACGAAAGCGTCGACATCCTGTTCTGCCACCAGACCTTTCATCACCTGGTCGAACAGCATCGCGCACTCAACGAGTTTTACCGCGTGCTCAAACCGGGCGGCTACCTGCTGTTTGCCGAATCCACCGAAGCCTATATCGACACCTGGGTGATTCGCTGGCTGTTCCGTCACCCCATGCATGTGCAGAAAAGCGCCGACGAATACCTGGAGATGCTCCGCGAGCAGGGCTTTGAATTCGGCCCGCAGAACGTCTCGTACCCGTACCTTTGGTGGAGCCGCTCCAGCGACTTCGGCCTGTTGGAACGCTGGGGCCTGCGCAACCCGCCGCCAGCGGGCCAGCGTGAGGAAACCCTGGTCAACTGCGTGGCCCGCAAGCCCCTGGCGAGCGCCGCACCATGATACGTAGCCTGTTGATCGCTTGCCTGTTGCTGCTGAGCGCCTGCGCCAGCCAGCCGCCGCTGCCGCAAAAAACACCCGCGTTGGCGTTGCCGATGCAATTGCACGTGCAGCGCCTGGCAGACGGCCAGAGCCAGGATTGGTTGCTGGTGATCCAGCGCGAAGACGGCGCAATCCGCTGGTCGATGATGGACCCGCTGGGCATCCCCCAGGCGCGTCAAAAGCTGATCAATGGCCAGTGGCAGGCCGACGGCTTGCTGCCGCCCAACCCCCAGGCGCGGGAACTGTTCGCCGCGCTGCTGTTTGCCCTGGCCTCGGCAGACGAGGTGCGTGCAAATTACCCTGGCGCCCAGGCGAGGGACCTTACGCGCACCCTGCCGGGGCATTGGCAGATCGTCTATCAGTCCTCAGAAGTATTCAGCGTGAACATGAGCGGCCAGCCGCTGAGCTACCGCGTCACGCCGCTCGGTGCCGCCCAATGACCGCTTACCTCAATGCACTCGGCGTGATCTGCGCCCTCGGCCGTGGCCAGGCGCATGTCAGCCGCAGCCTGTTTGCCGGGGACTGCTCAGGCATGCGTGCCGACAGTGGCTGGGTGCCCGAACGCGTACTGCCGGTGGCCGGTGTGCCCGGCGAGCTGGCGACCATCCCGGTGGAACTCGGCCAGCAGAGCAGCCGCAATAACCAACTGTTGCTGGAAGCCGCGATGCAGATCGAAGGCCAGATTCGCCAGGCGATCCACACCTACGGCGCCTCGCGGGTCGGCATTGTGCTGGGCACCAGCACCTCGGGCATCGACGAAGCCAGCCGCGGCATTGCCCTATACCTGCGCGATCATCAGTTCCCCGGCGACTACGACTACCAGCAACAGGAGCTCAGCGCCCCGGCGAACTTCCTCGCCGACTGGCTGCAACTGAGCGGCCCGGCCTACGTGATCTCCACCGCCTGCACGTCCAGCGCCCGTGCGCTGATGAGTGCCCAACGCCTGCTCGACCTGGGCGTGTGCGATGCCGTGATCTGCGGCGGCGTGGACAGCCTGTGCAAGCTGACACTCAATGGGTTCAGCGCGCTGGATGCGGTATCCAGCGAGCGTTGCAATCCGTTTTCGGCGAACCGCAACGGCATCAATATCGGCGAAGCGGCGGTATTGTTCGTGATGAGCAAAGCACCCGCGCCGATTGCTCTGCTGGGCAGCGGCGCCAGTTGCGATGCGCACCATATCTCTGCGCCGGAGCCGACCGGCAAAGGCGCGTTGCAGGCAATGCGCAAGGCCCTGGCCAGTGCAAAGCTGATGCCCGAGCAGATCGGTTATCTGAACCTGCACGGCACCGCCACCCAGCACAACGACGCGATGGAAAGCCTGGCCGTCGCCAGCCTGTTTCCCCAAGGCGTGCCTTGCTCATCGACCAAACCCATGAGCGGCCATACCCTGGGCGCAGCCGGTGCATTGGAAGCGGCGTTTTGCTGGCTGAGCCTCACCCACGGCCGGCTGCCACCCCATGTCTGGGACGGTCAGCCCGACCCCGCGTTGCCCGCCTTGCAATGGGCACGCAGTGGCGACACCTTGGAAAAACCCTGCCTGATGAGCAACTCGTTTGCCTTCGGTGGCAATAACGTCAGCCTGATTATCGGAGAGGCCCCATGAGCGATTGGCCACTCGCCGAACTACTGCCCCACGCCGGCGACATGATCCTGATCGACCAGGTGCTGTCGTTCGATGAAGAGCAGATTCACACCCGCACGACCGTCAAGCCCGGCGGCCTGTTCAACCAAGCCGACGGCAGCCTGCCAGCCTGGGTCGGCGTCGAGTTGATGGCGCAGAGCGTGGCCGCCTATGCCGGTTGCCGCGCGCGCCAAAAAGGCGAAGCGGTGGAACTGGGTTTCCTGTTGGGCACACGTAAGTTCGAGTGCAACGTGGCGCACTTCCCCGCAGGCACCGAGTTGAGCATCCACGGCTTGCGCTCCCTGGAAGACGACAACGGCATGGGTGTGTTCGAATGCCACCTGACCGGTGATGGTATCCACGCCAGCGCCCGCTTGAATGTATTTCGACCGCCCCAGGCGGCCAATTATTTAGATGAATCGAAGGACGAAACGCCATGACTGAACCTGTACTGGTCACCGGCTCCAGCCGTGGCATCGGCCGCGCCATTGCCTTGCGCCTGGCCCAGGCCGGGCATGACATCGTGCTGCATTGCCGCAGCGGTCGTGCCGAAGCCGACGCGGTGCAGGTCGAGATCCAAGCCCTTGGCCGTACGGCACGGGTGCTGCAATTCGACGTGGCGGATCGTGCAGCGTGCAAGGCAATCCTCGAGGCGGATGTTGAACAGCATGGCGCCTACTACGGCGTGGTGCTCAATGCCGGCCTGACCCGTGACGGCGCGTTCCCGGCCCTGTCGCAAGACGATTGGGACGTGGTGATGCGCACCAACCTGGACGGTTTCTACAACGTACTGCACCCGGTGATGATGCCGATGATCCGCCGTCGCGCAGCCGGGCGTATCGTGTGCATTACCTCGGTGTCGGGGCTGATCGGCAATCGCGGCCAGGTCAATTACAGCGCATCGAAAGCCGGCCTGATCGGCGCCGCCAAGGCCCTCGCCATCGAGCTGGGCAAGCGCAAGATTACCGTCAACTGCGTGGCGCCAGGGCTGATCGACACGGCCATGCTGGATGAGAACGTACCGGTGGAAGAATTGATGAAAATGATCCCGGCACAGCGCATGGGCACCCCGGAAGAAGTCGCCGGTGCGGTGAATTTCCTGATGTCGGCTGAAGCCGGCTATATCACCCGCCAGGTCCTGGCCGTGAACGGGGGCCTGTGCTGATGAAACGTGTAGTCGTCACCGGCATGGCCGGCATGACTTCCCTGGGCGGCGATTGGGCGACCATCTCGGCCAACTTCCGCGCCAACCGCAGCGGTATCCGGCGCATGGACGAGTGGGACCGCTTCACCGAGCTGAACACTCGCCTGGCCGGGCCCATCGATGATTTCGTGGTACCCGCCCATTGGACCCGCAAGCAATTGCGCAGCATGGGCCGCGTCTCGCGCCTGGCGGTGTGGGCGGCGGAGCAGGCGCTCAAGGACGCTGGTTTGCTCGGTGACGAATCGATCAAGGACGGCCGCATGGGCGTGGCGTGTGGCTCATCCACCGGCAGCACCGACGAGATCAAGGCGTTCGGCAACATGCTGCTCAACTCGGTGGCCGAGGGGCTCAACGCCAACTCCTACGTGCGCATGATGCCGCACACCACGGCGGCGAATATCAGCATCTTTTTTGGCCTGACCGGGCGTTTGATCCCCACCTCCAGCGCCTGCACCAGCGGCAGCCAGGGCATCGGCTACGCCTATGAGGCAATCAAGTTCGGCCGCCTGCCGCTAATGCTCGCCGGCGGCGCCGAGGAGCTGTGCCCCACCGAAGCTATGGTGTTCGACGCGCTCTACGCCACCAGCCTGAAAAACGACGCGCCGCAGACCAGCCCGCGCCCCTACGACAGCGGCCGCGATGGCCTGGTGATCGGCGAAGGCGGCGGCATGTTGGTGCTGGAAGAGTTGGAACATGCCCTGGCGCGCGGTGCGCATATCCATGCCGAACTGGTCGGCTTTGGCAGCAACGCCGATGGGCAGCACACCACCCGCCCCGAACAGAAAACCATGCGCCGCGCTATGGAACTGGCCCTGGAAGATGCCGGGCTGGAACCGTCCGCCATCGGCTACGTCAACGGTCACGGCACTGCCACCGATCAAGGTGACATCGCCGAGACCCTGGCCACCAGCAGCCTGTTCGGCAGCCGCATGCCCATCAGCTCGCAGAAAAGCTTCCTCGGCCATACCCTTGGGGCCTGCGGTGCGTTGGAGTCGTGGTTCAGCATCGAGATGATGAACCGCAACCAGTACGTGCACACCTTCAACCTCGATTCAGTCGACCCGCAATGCGGCGAGCTGGATTACCTGCAAGGTGAATTTCGCGAGATGCACAACGACTACGTGATGAACAACAACTTTGCCTTTGGCGGCGTGAATACGTCGCTGATCTTCCGCCGCTGGTCCTGACTTTTTAATCGATTGGAGAATACGGAATGTCTTCCTTGCTACGCGCTACCCTGATCACCCTGGCCCTGCTGACCACTGCTGGCTGCACCAGCAAGCCGGTGCTCAACACCCAGCACGACCTGCAGGCCGATACCCAGGTCAGCGAAGAAAAAATGAAAACCGTCATCGTCAACGCCTTGCAGAAACGCGAGTGGACGGTGCAACGCCTGAGCCCGCAGTTGGTGCAGGCCGAGATCAACGTACGCAACCAGTATTACGCAGCCATCGACATCCGCTACACCCGCAACAGCTACGCCATCACCTACCGCGACAGCCGCGAGCTGGGCTACAAGGACGGCAAGATTCATCGCAACTACAACCGTTGGGTGAACAACCTGGACCGCGACATCATGGCCGCGTTGCGCAACGGTGGTGTGAGTGAATCGGGCTCGGCGGCGCAGTTGTTTGAGCAGACCGGGACCACCAAGTAACACTCGATTGCTGTGGTGAGGGGGCTTGCACCACCAAAACGGCCTCGTTTTCTCGGGTTATGTTTTCACCAAAGGAGTGTCAGTTAACGCATCTGTGACTGACACTCCCTCATCGGGAGCAAGCCCCCTCCCACATTTTCGATGAGGGATTGGAACCCATGCACATCAATGTGCAGCCCTGAGCGTCAACAACTCCACAAACGCCCTGGCCATCGGCGTCTGCCCTCCCTTGCGCTGCACCAGCCATACCGACGTCACCGCCTCCGGATCCAGCAAGGTGCGATACACCACGCCATCAATGCGGATGCGCTGGTAAGACGCCGGCAGCACCGACACGCCCAGCCCCGCCGCCACCAGGCCGATGATGGTCATCGCCTCTCCCGCTTCCTGGGCGAAGTGCGGGCTGAAGCCAGCGTCGCGGCACAGGTTGAGCAGTTGGGCATACAGGCCACTGCCGTAGCTGCGTGGGAAAAACACAAAGGGCTCGTCAGCCAACTGCGCCAGATACAAGCCCCGCTCGCTGCCTTCCACCAGCGGGTGACCGGCGTTCAATACGGCGACCAAGGGTTCACGCATCAGCTCGATGACACTCAACGAGTCCGGCAACGGCAGCGGCCGCATCAGCCCCACCTGGATCGACTCATCCACCAGCGACTCGGCCACTTCGGTGCTGCTCATTTCCTGCAGGTTCAGGTGCACTGCCGGGAAGGCCTGGCGAAACGCAAAGATCGCCTGGGGAATGCTGGCGTTGAACGGTGCGGAAGAAGTAAAACCGATCTTCAACTCCCCCAACTCGCCCAACTGCGCGCGACGGGCGACATCCGCCGCCTTATCCACCTGCGCCAGCACCAGCCGCGCCTCGTGCAGGAACAAGCGCCCGGCCTCGCTCAATTCAACCCGGCGATTGGTGCGCTCGAATAACCGCGCGCCCACCTCCCGCTCCAGTGCCTGGATCTGCTGGCTCAGCGGTGGTTGCGAGATGCCCAGCACCTGGGCGGCCCGGCCAAAGTGCAACTCTTCGGCAACGGCGATGAAGTACCGCAGGTGACGCAATTCCATGCAAACCCCATTAGGTCGTAAAAGCTATCAAACAGGTCGAACAATATATTGGAAAGAATCATTAGCCAGCTATATTCTTTTTTGCAGTGCCCGCCCTGGCCGGCTTTTGCTCCCCGAGGTCCCCGTGAAATCTGCTGTCGCTCCACTCGCTCAAGACGTTCCGCCCACCGCCCTGGATGAGGTGGTGGCCCAACTCAATGACGAGTACATCGAAAAAGGCACGCCGATGTTCATGCGCACGGTACTGGCGTTGTTCTCCGGCGGCTTTGCCACGTTTGCTCTGCTGTACTGCGTGCAGCCGATGATGCCGGCGCTGTCCCACGAGTTCTCTATCAACGCGGCGCAAAGCAGTCTGATCCTGTCGGTGTCCACGGCGATGCTGGCGTTGGGCCTACTGATCACCGGGCCGATTTCCGACACCCTGGGGCGTAAGCCAGTGATGGTCGCCGCGTTGTTCTGCGCCGCCCTCGCCACGATTGCCAGCGGCCTGATGCCGTCCTGGGAAGGGATCTTGCTGATGCGTGCGCTGGTGGGCCTGTCACTCAGCGGCCTGGCCGCCGTGGCCATGACCTACCTCAGCGAAGAGATCCACCCGCAACACATCGGCCTGGCTATGGGCCTGTACATCGGGGGCAATGCGATTGGCGGCATGAGCGGGCGCTTGATCATCGGCGTGTTGATCGACTTCGTCAGTTGGCACACCGCGATGCTGATCATCGGCGCCCTGGCGCTGATCGCGGCCACGGTGTTCTGGAAGATCCTCCCCGAATCGCGCAACTTCCGCGCCAGCAGCCTCAAGCCGCGCAGCCTGGTAGAGGGCTTTGTCATGCACTTCAAGGACGCGGGCCTGCCGTGGCTGTTCCTCGAAGCCTTCCTGCTGATGGGCGCGTTCGTGACCCTGTTCAACTACATCGGCTATCGCCTGCTGGCCGATCCCTACGACCTGAGCCAGGCGGTGGTCGGCCTGCTGTCGCTGGTGTACCTCTCGGGCATCTACAGCTCGGCAAAAATCGGCTCGCTCGCCGACCGCCTCGGTCGCCGGCGCGTGCTGTGGGCCACCATTGTGCTGATGCTCGCCGGCATGGCGTTGACCCTGCTCACCCCGCTGTGGCTGGTGGTGCCGGGCATGCTGATCTTCACCTTTGGTTTCTTCGGCGCCCACTCGGTGGCCAGCAGTTGGATCGGCCGCCGCGCCGTGAAAGCCAAGGGGCAGGCCTCGTCGCTGTACCTGTTCTGCTACTACGCCGGATCGAGCATTGCCGGGACCGCCGGTGGGTTCTTCTGGCACTTTGCCGGTTGGAACGGCATCGGTGCGTTCATCGTGGCGCTGTTGATCGGCGCGTTGCTGGTGGCATTGCGGTTGGCAAAGTTGCCGCCGCTGGCTTCAGCCTGAGACGGTTGCCCCGTTGAACGACATCCGCGCCATCACCCGCTTGCCCCGACGCTCATGCAGCACCACCGCGCCAATGTGCAGCACCAGCATCAGTAACAACACCACACAGGACAACACGTGCACACGGGTATACCAGGCGATGCTGGCTGGGTTGCTGTCAAACGGCGCGATGGACACCAGGTTAAAGATATTGATCGGGCGATCCATCATCAGCACGCCCGTTGCCAGCACCACGGCCAATACGACATACATGGCTTTATGAACCACTAACGCCATGCACTCCTGCAGCGAACGCTTGGATGAACACTCCAGGCCGTGGGTAATGGAGCAATACACGCGCAGGACGAACACCGGGATATAGAGCGCCGTCAGCGACACATTGAAGAACCCGACCCATGCCTTGACCGCGGCCGGGACCGTAAATACCGCCACATAAAAACCTGATAACAACGACCACAAAATAACAGCGGCCGAGACCCAGTGCAGCCCCTTCTGCATGGTCGAATAACGGGATGTTTTCATCGTTTTATCACCTGATCACTCTTTTAAAATACACATTACAGGCCCAGACCAACGGTCTGCGGGGCTAAATATTCGGGCAAATGGATGAACGAAGACGTAGGAAAAATCCTTAACAGAGCGCGAAACCTCCTAGCACGGACGATGCTCTACAGTTCAAGTCGAGCCTCCAGGCGGTTATCGCGCTTCTCCAGCGTGAGTCCCTCGAAGGCCCCCGCATCCCGTTCCAGCGCCGCCAACCAACCGAGCAACGCCGTCGCTTCGCCGCTGACGGTCAAACGCAATCGCTCGCTTTGCACCTCGACGTGATCAACCTTGAGCCCCGCAGCTTCCGCGCTGTCGTTGATGGTCGAGGCCGAGGGCTGAACCGCCGTCGCCCCGGCACGCTGCGGCTGGGCACGCTGCACTTGCTGCGCCAATACCTGTTGTTGCTGGTAATGCCGTTCGGCACTGGCCATGCGCTGCCGGCTGGGCTGCCACAATGTGTGGAATAGCAGTACACCGATCAGAAACGTCGCCAGCACGCCGAGTAAAAATCGATCACGAGGGGACAGCGCCCTCCAGGTTTGCAGGCCGTTCATGAGGGGTCCTCCAACATCAACACCGCGTGTACGCGATTGCCTTCCTTGTTGGCGTTACCCAGCCGCACCGGCATGCCACTCTGGCGCGCTTGGGCTTGCAACTGCTCCAGGGTGCTGAAGCCTTGGGCCGTCAACTGAATCTTCCAGCCCTCGCCACGCCGAAACTCCATGCGGTGTACCTCCACGTCAGCCCCGCCGAGCACCTGATCGGTCAGGCGCACCAGGCGTACCAATGGGGTCTGAGGTTCGCGCGGCGCCTGCCCTTGCACAGCGTTGAGCTGCGCGGCAAGGTCGACGATACGCGTCTGCTCCGGGTACAACGCCTGGAAGCGCGCAACACTCTGGCCATGAAGACTGCGGGCTTGCCCTTCGACATATTGAATACGCACCTGCATGAACCCCCAATCGATGACAAACGCCAAGGCGGCGGTCAGCACGGCAATTGACCAGGGCCAGGGTCTTCGGGCACGGCCGAATTCACCTTGCAACAAATCGATCGGCTGACCCTTGCCACCCCATAACGCAGCCTCGATATACGCCTGGTTTTGTACTGCATCCGGCCACTGCAAAGGAGCTTCCAGCGACGGTTCCAGCGCCTTGAGTGCGGGTGCCGAGATCGCCAGGCGCATGGGCCCGCCCACCACACGACGGCCATACCAATCCACTGCGGCGTGACAGTCGTCGGCAAGCAAATCGGCGTCGACGTGCACGCTGCTCACCTCGATGCCCAGCGTCGCCAACTCGTGCAGCAACGCCTTGAAGCGCGCCTTGTGCGTCACCAGCACCGGGATGCGGCCGGCTGCGTCGCGCTGGCCCACACTCACATGCACGGCATCCAGTTCCTCGGCCAACTGGTCTTCGATGGCGAAGGCCACCGCCTGGGCGGTCGGCCGACGTGTGGAAGGCCATACCTCACTGCGCAAAGCGCTGCACATTTCCATCGGCAACAGCAACCGGACCGGCTGGCGCTCCAGATGGCGTGCGACCTCGATCAGGCGCATGGGAAGACAGTCATCCGCCGCCCGCCAGACACAGCAAGGCCATTCGCTTATCGGGCCGCCAAGGCCTTCGGCGCTTAAGTGAAGCCAGGTTTTCATGAGGCGTTCTCGCTCAGTGTCGGCGCAGGGAAGCGACGTTGTACGACGCGCCAGCGTGCGGTTTTGGGGTCACGCTCAACCTCGCTGGCCAGACGCAGGTGGCTGGCCCCCAGATGGACGTCAACGTTGATACGAAACCAGCGACTGCTGACGCCAAGCCCGTGGCTGTTCACACCCAGCCCGGCGAGCAACGGCTCGTCGGTGAATGCCTGGGCGCTCGCGTAACCCGCTGCCGGCCGTTGACCCGCCAGCGCTTCGGCGATCGGCAGGGAGACACCGTCAAGAATCGCCAGCACCCGGGGCCGCGCAGTGTTGATGTTCAGGCTGGCATCCTTGGGCAGCAAGGCGACCCAGGGCGCCAGTTGTCGCAAGATTGCGCCGTCGATGCCAGGCAGTAGCCGCAGTTGGCTGAGTTCACGCAGCTCTGCCACCGAGCCCGCAGCGCGCAAGTCCAGCGGTGGCAGCCCCAGGGCGGCGAGCAAGCGCAGCCAGCGCTGCTCAACCACCTGATCCACTTGCCCGCCGCCCAGCAGCGCGTTGATGTTGAAGCGCGCAGAAAGGTCTTCAACCCGCAGCGTGATGCGTGCGTCTTGCCCCTCAAACGGCCAACTCATGCGTGCCCACGCCTGGCCGTTATGCACCCGCGCCCGCTCATCCTCGCTCGTCGACGCCAGTGTCACCAAGGCCCATGCCTCGGCCGACAGCGCCAGTTGACGCAACTGCACCTGATGAACCTGGCGAGCACTGCTCTTGACCATCAGTTGATGGCTGCGCAGCATGCCTGCGGTCAACAACAGCGCCAGGCTCATCACCAACAACACACTGAGCAGGGCGATACCCTGTTGGCGCTGTTTCATGGGGCACTCTGGGGCAGTGGCAAGACACGCCGCACCTGTTCGAAACGGCCCACCGACAGCACCACCTCCAGCGCCCGTGCAGGCCTCTGTGCCGCGCCTTTGCCCACCGGCCATACGCCGTGCCATCCGGTTTCAGGGTCAAACAGGCGCCAGCTCAACATGCGCACGTCGTCGAGCAGTTTCTGCCGTTCAACCACCGCTGATTCCACGCCTCGGCTTTCACGCCACAACACTTGCTTGTCCAGGCGGTAGAGCACCTGCTGACGCTCACTGCGCGGCAAATCCTGCGGGTTGCGCCAGTGTGTACGCAGCAGTTGCAAGGTCGTGGGGCCGAGGACCAGCACCGAGGACGCCACCTGCAGTGCATCCCGCTCGATCACGCCAATCGCCCGTTGCAGGCGGCGCAGCTCGTGTTCGTGGCTGGCCGTGGCCTGCTGCGCGCGCACCACGGTGTCGAACAGGCGCGCGCTGGCAAGGCCCAGCAGGCCAAAGATCGCCAGCGCGATCACCAGTTCCAGCAGCGTGAAGCCCGCCTGTTTATCCATCTGCGGCGGGTATCCAACCCTGCGTGCGATAGACCGGCTGATCACTGCCGGCAGCGCTTACGCTGATATCGACCTTGAGCAGGCGAGGATCAGTGGCTGGCGTGATCACTTGGTCGACCACCCAATCTCGCCCATCAAAGCGTTGCAGCAATTGCTGGCGCCCGGAGGAGGCCGGCTGCAAGCGCAGCTCGCTCAATCGGTTATCGGCGACCCAGGCACACTGGATACGCTCTTGCAGCCGCGCAGTCTGGCGCAATGAGTAGTGATTGGCGGTAATAACCGCGCCCGCGAGCGTGGCGAAAACCACCAACGCAATCATGACTTCCAACAAGGTGAAACCACGGGTGTTGGCCCGGCGATTGCGGCGGCGCCGGTGCTTAGCTTTCACTGGACAACGCTCCCACCCCATCACTGACAACCCGCGCCCACACCTGCTCCTCGAAGGCAAAAGACCAGACAAACGCACTGACTTCATCGCTGCTGAGCATCAGCAATTGCGGCGCGACGCTCTCAAGGCTCAAGCGCCGGCCTTCCTGTTCAAGATGAAACTGCATGCCTTCTGCCAGCCGCTGGGCTGCACCCGTCTGCTGCCAGCCCTGAGGGTCAAGGCGGTAGACCTGGTACCCATCACGCCGCACGCGCACGCCGTACTCGCGCCCCTCGATCACCGCTTGCTCGCGCAGGTGCTCGATCAGTTTCACCACCTCGCCGGCTTCCTGCCGCGCCTGACGGCCAGGGGTGTTGCCGGTCGTCAGGCCGACCGCGCCCAGCACGATGCCCATCAGTGCAATCACCACCATCAGTTCCAGCAAGGTAAAACCGCGGCTGTGCCTGGGCACGGGTCAGTCCCCCCAGTTGCCGATATCAGCGCCATGGCCTTCGCCACCCGCCACGCCATCGGAACCCAGGGAGTACAGGTCATAACCACCGTTGCCAGCACGCACCCCAGGATTCAGGTATTGATAGGGGGTGCCCCAGGGATCGACCGGCACGCTTTTCAGGTAACCCTGAGGGTTCCAGCTCCTCGGCACGGGCGTGCCAGCCGGGCGTTTGCTCAAGGCCTCAAGGCCTTGCAACGTCGAGGGGTAATGGCCGTTGTCGAGCCGGTACATCTCCAGGCTGGTGGCGACCGCCTGCACGTCGGTCTTGGCCGCTGTCACCTTGGCCTGGTCGGGCCGGCCCATGAACTGCGGCACCACAATGGCCCCCAGCACCCCAATGATGACAACCACCACCATGATTTCGATCAAGGTAAAACCACGTTGGCCGTTGGGCATTTTCAGCATTCAGTTCACCAGTTGGTTAAGGCTGAGGATCGGCAGCAGAATGGCCATGACAATCAGCAGCACTACGCCGCCCATCACCACCAGCATCGCCGGCTCAAACAAACTCACCACCAGCGTGATACGGGCGGCGAGGCTTTTTTCCTGTTGTTCGGCGGCACGCGCCAACATCCTGTCGAGTTCGCCGGCGCGTTCGCCGCTGGCGATCATGTGCAACATCAACGGCGGTATATCGCCGCTGGCGTCGAGGCCACGGGTCAGCGTGCCGCCCTCCCGGACCGCACGCGCGACATCGCCCATTCGGGCGCGAATGGTCACGTTGCCGATCACCGCCGCGGCAATTTCCAGGGCGTCCACCAGGGGCACCGCACTTTTGCCCAGGATCGCCAGGGTGCTGGCGAAGCGCGCCGCCTCCATCTCACGAAAGACGCCCCCCAACAACGGCAGGCGCAGTGCCTGGCAGTGCCACCGCCAGCGCCAGTGCGGCTGATGCAAGCTCCAGCGCAGCAGCACGCCCAACCCCAACAGCATCAACGCCAGCGCCCAGCCATAGGCACGCAAACCGTGGCTGACGGTGATCATGGCGTGGGTCAGCCAGGGCAGTGGCTGGCCGCTGTCGACAAAGATCTTCACCACATCCGGCACCACGTAACCCAGCAGGAAACCGACGATGGCCAGGCAGGCGAACATCAACAGGGCCGGATACACCAACGCCAGCTGGATCTTCTGCCGCGATGCCTGGCGGGCTTCGGTGTAGGCGGCCAACTGCTCAAGCACCTGTCCCAGATGGCCACAGCGCTCACCCGCCGCAATGGTGGCGCGAAACACATCGGGAAATGCCCGTGGATAGGCGCCGAGGGCCGAGGCCAGGGACTGCCCTTCCATCACCCGGTCACGTACCTGCGAAAGCAGGCCACTGACCCGTCGTTTCTGGCTTTGCTGCACCACCGCTTGCAGTGCCTGCTCCAGCGGCAACCCAGCCTGAACCAGGGTCGACAGTTGCAGGGTCAGCAGCGCCAGGTCAGCGGCACCCAGCCCTGCCGCCGCTCCCGCAGGGCCCACGCGCTCGCTCGCCAAGCGCATCTGACTCGGCAGCAGCCCGCGCTCACGCAGCAATTGCCGGGCATGGCGCGGGCTGTCCGCCTCTTGCCGGCCCTTGCACGGGCGGCCGTGGCGGTCCTGGGCTCGATAGTCATAGGTGGGCATGGTCAGTCCTCCTGAGTGACCCGCAGCAGCTCATCGACGCTGGTCTCGCCTTCCAGCACCCGACGGCGGCCATCCTCAAACAGGCTGCATGCATCGCGCCGTGCCTCAGCCAGCAACACTTGCTCACTGGCCCCCTGATGAATCAGTGCCGCCAGCACGGGCGTGACCCTCACCAATTCGTAGATACCGATACGTGCGCAATACCCCTGGCGGCATTGCTCGCAGCCAACCGGCGTGAACACGCGTGGCGCCTTGGTGGGGTCCAGCCCCAACCGCCGACAGACCTCGGCGTCGGCCACGACGGCGATCTTGCAGGCCGGGCACAACGCGCGCACCAGCCGTTGCGCCAACACGCCGACCAACGACGACGCCAGCAGATAGGCATCCACGCCCATGTCCAGCAGACGCGTCACCGCGCCGATGGCACTGTTGGTGTGGAGCGTCGACAGCACCAAATGCCCTGTGAGCGAAGCCTGAACCGCGATGTCAGCGGTTTCACAGTCACGGATCTCGCCCACCATCACCACATCCGGGTCCTGGCGCAGAATCGCCCGCAGGCCTCGCGCAAACGTCATCTCGACCTTCGGGTTGACCGGCGTCTGGCCGATGCCCGGCAGGTGATATTCAATCGGGTCTTCAACTGTCAGGATGTTGCGGGTCTGGTCGTTGAGATGGGCCAGTGCGGCATACAAACTGGTGGTCTTGCCTGAACCGGTGGGGCCGGTCACCAGGAAAATCCCGTGGGGCCGGCCGAGCAGTTGCTGCAACGGCCCAAGGGTGCTCGGCGCCATGCCCAGACGGGCCAGTTGCAGGCGTCCGGCCTGTTTGTCGAGCAAGCGCAGTACCACGCGCTCGCCATGGGCCGAAGGCAGTGTGGAAACCCGCACGTCCACTTCGTGCCCTGCCAGGCGCAACGCGATGCGACCGTCCTGTGGCACACGCTTTTCAGCGATGTCCAGGCGCGCCATGACCTTGATCCGCGACACCAGCAACGTCGCCAACTCACGCCGTGGCCGCAGCATTTCGCGCAATTGCCCATCGACACGCATGCGCACCACCAGTGTGTGCTCGAAGGTTTCAAGGTGAACATCCGAGGCTTTTTCCCGCACCGCCTCACTGAGCAATGCGTTGATCAACCGAATGATCGGAGCGTCGCCTTGCTGCTCCAGCAAGTCAGCGGTCTGCGGCACCTGGTCCACCAGGCTGAGCAGGTCCAGCTCATCGTCCAACCCTTGGGCAACTTGCTCGGCGGCTGTTTGCCCCTCGCTGTAAATCCTGGCCAACGCGAGGGCGAAGGCTTCGTCGGTGAGCAGACGCAGCGGCAACTCGTGATCGCTCAGGCGGCGGGCCTCGGCAATCGCGCTCAGCGGCGCATCCCCTCGAACGGCCAAATGCCCAGCGTCGATCACTACGCCAAAACGCCGGGAAAACCCGAAGGGCAAAGGCTTCATCGCTCACCCTGCGCCGACCGGCGCGGGTCGAACAAACGTGCCGCCTCATCGGGCAACGGCGGCCCCGACTGGCGCTCATCGCGCAGGTCCTGATAACGCGCCTGGCTGATCTTGGAAAGGTCCTGGCCACTGCGCACGATCGTGGGGCGCAGGAACACCATCAGGTTGCTCTTGACCTGGGTATCACGGCTCCAGCGAAACAACGCGCCGAGGTAGGGAATATCGCGCAACAGCGGCACGCCGCTGGTCTGGGTGCGCACGCTGTCCTTGATCAGGCCACCGATCACAATGATCTCGCCGTCGTCTGCCAGGATCGTGCTTTTCAGCGCGCGCTTATTAGTGATCAGGTCCGAGGAATCAACCCCGGCGACCGCCGGGGCGATATCGGAGACCTCTTGCGCCACTTCCAGGCGCAGGGTCGAGCCTTCGTTGATATAGGGCTTGATCTTGAGGCTGATCCCGACGTCCTTGCGCTCCACCGTGGTGAAGGGGTTATCCGCACCGCTGCTGTTGGTGGCGTAGGAGCCCGTCTTGAACGGTACGTTCTGGCCGACAATGATTTCTGCTTCCTGGTTGTCCAGGGTCAGCAGGCTCGGCGTCGATAGCAGGTTACTGCGCGTATTGCTGGCCAGGGCGGAGACCAGCGCACCGAAACGATCGCCGCCCAGCCTGAGCAGGGCGCCTTCCGGCACGGCGGTCTTATCATCGAACGTGAGGGCGCCAAGGATCGGGATGCCGGTACCGGGGAAGTTGATAAGCCCCTGCCCATCGCCGCGATTGAGCGCCCATTGCACCCCGAGCGCCTCGCTGATATCGCCGCTGACTTCCACAATGGCCGCGTGAATCAACACCTGGGCCCGAGGCTGGTCCAGCTCGCGCACGATGCCCTCAAGGGTGGCCAGTTGCGTCGCTTCGGCAACCACCACCAGGGCATTCTGGCTTTCATCGGCCCTGACCATGAACGGCGCTGCGGCCGTCGCATCTTTCAGGCTCACGATGCCAGGTTGGGACTTCATGCTCTGTCCCATGGAGTCCAGCACCTCGGCCAATTGCTTGGCGTCGCTGTAGCGCAGGCGAATGACACGGGCATTGTCCAAGCGCGCGGGCGTCGCGGTATCCAGGCTGCGTGCCAGTTGCACCAGACGCTGGCGCACCGCCGCCGTGCCGACGATCACCAAGCGGTTACTGCGCGGGTCAGCCAGGACCTGGATGGCACTGTCGGCCGCCTGCTTACCGATGGACGCCTCCATCAGCCGTGCGATATCCGCGGCCACACCGTGGCGCAACTCCACCAGCTCATGGGCATTCTTCGCGCCGGAATCCAGTTGCCGAACGACATCGCCAATGCGTTGCACGTTGCGCGCAGTGTCGGTAATCACCAGGGCATTGGCGGACACCGAGGGCCCGACGTAGCCATTGGCTGAAATCAATGGCCGCACCAGCCCCGCCAGGTCCGCCGCACTGCTGGCGCCCAACGCGATGACTTGCGTGACGAACTGCTGCGCCGCCGACGTTCGCTCGTCGCCAGTGCTGGCCTGGGTCTTGGCCTGGGTCGCGGGAACAATCAGCAACTGGTCGCCCTGGTCGATCACGCTGAAATCATGGGCATCGAGCACGCTGTAGAACAGCCGCCGCACGCCCTCGCGATCCAACGCCTGGCGAGACACAACGGTAATTCGGCCGTCAATTTTGGGGTCGAGGATTACCGTTGTGTCGAGGATGGTCGACATTTCCTCGACCACATCGCGCAATTGGGCGTTGTTCATCGCCAACTGCCAACGCGGCTCTGCCGCCGACGCGTGTCCGATAGACAGCAGCATGCCCAGCATGAGCGTCCCTACAGCACCTGTGCGACTCATGGACTTAGTCACTCCCGGGTTGCTCGACCGTCGGTCGAAAATGAACAGAGGGCGCCGCCAGACTGCGCGCCTGCGCCGCCGGCAAAAAGTGCCCGCCCGGTGTATGCAGGACCAGCAACTCCTCACGGCCCTGGCGCCACAACACCACCTGCGCACTTTCGATGCGCCGCAGCAGACTGCCGCCCGGCAATCGCTCGCCGGCGTGGTAAAAACGCGTCCCGTCGGGGCCCGCCAGCAAGGCACGAGAATCGCTGCCATCGGCAACCACAGTGGCGTGCAGCGTCAGCGGTTCTTTGCTGTTCAAAGGGCGGCCTTGCGCGGTCATGCCAAACACCGTCGCCACCGCCTGGGTATTGAGCGCGACGGGTTGCGGCACGCCGATCACCGGCGCCGGCAGCACCTGCACGGCCACTTCCCGGGTTTGACGAAACAGCCATTCCTGCCACGCCAGCGTCAGCCCGTAGCCCAAGGGCAACAACAGCAACAGCGCCCGCAACATGGCCGGATTCATAATTCCCCACTGGCAGAACCTTTTTTGAAATAAACAGCGTGATACGACACGGCGCCGGCGAACTACCCGCCCGTCGAACAACGCCCGCACTTCGTCATTTGACGCGGTGCGCCAGAATCAAAAGTATTCGGATAAAAAAGACACCCGGATAAGTTCACGCGAACTTATCCGGGCTTATTCAACTAAGGGTTCAGAGTTGTTCCCAGGCTGTCTGCCAGTGGTCACCTACACCTGGTTCAAAACCATTGGCCGTTGGCAGGTACTGTTTGCAATAACCCGAGAGAGGGAATGGCTTGCATTCATAAACTTCATCGGTCTTGGGCTGCAGTACACGTGTGCCCGCCTCGTAACTTTCCAGGTTTTGAGGAAACACGAAGTGATAGTCCTTGGCACCGCCCTCGCCCGTCAGGTTGACAGGCTGGGTGTCCTGCCGTGTTGTACGCCCATCGACAGTAGTACCCAGCAGCGTCATGTGGTGCGTGCCCGGCTCGCTGCGCACATCCATTTCCAGCGTGTTGCTATCGCCCTGTGCGAGGGTCTTGAGGGTACCCACCGGCTTGTTGTTGGCGTCGAACAGCGTGGCTTCGATATTCATGTCACGGTTGGCGAGCATGGCAAAGCGCACTTTCGCCCGCCCCTTGTCCAGCACGTACTCACTGGAGATTCCCGACAACGCCATACGCGCGAGGGCATCCTCCTTGACGTCCAGCTTCAGCTCATAACGAACCACACTGCTGTCTTTCTGGGCATACAGGTTGTTCTTGCCTTTGACCGGAGCAATGTTGCCCTGCTCATCGCGAATACCCGCCTGGATCAGGGTCTGGGACTGGTTGATCTTTTCGGCCAGCTTGAATGCCCAGTTCTGCGGCAAGCCCTCTTCGGCACTGTCGATCGGGATTTCAACCGAGTACGCCGCGCTCTCGCCGGCACCAGTGAAAGCACGGGCCTTGACCTTGTCACCCACCAACAAGGTGGCAGATGGCGTGATGCTGCCGACCGCACTCCAGCCGCCCGGCAAATCGGGTTCGGCAAGGATGTTCACGTCCACCACGTTGTAGAACGCGGCATCGGTATCGCCCACCGTCCAGATGCCCAGGATGATGTGCGACCCCGTCTTGTCCTGAGGAATCACGCAAGCGTGCTTCTGGCCGCTGACAGGTAGCACGTTGCCGCCATCCACCGAACAGAAGGGTGTGCCTTCAAACGTTGCGCGCTTGAGCGGCTCGTTCGGGTTCCAACCGTTACGGGTAATAAAGTATTCATGCTTGGTAGCGGGATGAGCGGCCGTGTATTTCCAGTCGAAACTGATGTTGCGGTCGTGAATTTCGGTCTGGTGCCAACGGTTGGCAGACTGGGCGTCCATGGCCGAGAACAGGCCGATACCGCCACTGGCGATCTTGCCGTCGACCGGCCCCTGCAACGGTGCACCACCGACACCGGCGGGAAACCCCTTGAAGGTTTCACCGACACTTTGCGGCTCGTACTGCGCTCCGCCGCAGTCTTTGTTCAAGCCTTTCTGGCATTGAAACGCGCGCGACGGCGGATCATTCAAATAACCATGAGCCTGCGCACTTTGAGCCGGTATCAACAATGCACTCAAGAACGCCAGCGAAGAAATCCCACCCCAACGAGACAAATCTTTTTTTATCATAAAATTCAAGCCAACTTCACCAGTCAATAAAAACCCATATCAAAAAACATGGACTACGTTTTATACGGTTGTTGTAAACGAGCGAGGTGATTTTTACGGACTTGAACATGATTTGATGTAGGAATAATTGAATTTTACCGAACTATCTCTTGCCTATAAGAAAGGCGTCTCGTACAAGTAAGAACTGTCTTAAAAACAAACAACCATAGACGCGCTATCGCTGGAAGATAAACGCATCTTCCAGCGACCGGTTGGATTAAAACAGCTTGGCGCTGAACGTCACCCACTTGGCGAAAGCGGGTGACGCAGGGTTTGGAAGGGGGTTACGCGTGATATTGCGCGGACAATTCGTGTACCGCTTGCAGGAAAGCGCCGGCGTGTTCCGGGTTCACTTCCGGGGTGATGCCATGACCAAGGTTGAACACGTGACCACTGCCTTTGCCGTAGCTGGCGAGGATGCGACCTACTTCGGTACGGATCGCTTGCGGCTTGGCGTAGAGCACAGTCGGGTCCATGTTGCCTTGCAGGGCCACTTGGTTGCCCACACGGCGACGGGCTTCGCCCAGGTCGCAGGTCCAGTCCAGGCCCAAGGCGTCGGCACCGGCATCGGCGATGCTTTCCAGCCACAGGCCGCCGCCCTTGGTGAACATGATGACCGGCACCTTGCGGCCTTCGTGTTCGCGGATCAGGCCGCTGACGATCTTGCGCATATAGGCCAGGGAAAACTCCTGGTACGCCGCCGCCGACAGGTTGCCGCCCCAGGTGTCGAAAATCTGCACCGCTTGCGCACCAGCCATGATCTGGCCGTTGAGGTAGGAGGTGACCGACTGCGCCAGTTTGTCCAGCAGCAGGTGCATGGCTTGCGGGTTGTCGTAGAGCATGGCCTTGGTCTTGCGGAAGTCTTTCGACGAGCCGCCTTCGACCATGTAGGTGGCCAGGGTCCACGGGCTGCCGGAGAAGCCGATCAGTGGCACACGGCCGTTCAGCTCGCGGCGGATGGTGCTCACGGCGTCCATCACGTAGCCGAGGTCTTTGTGCGGATCCGGGATCGGCAGGGCTTCGATATCGGCCAGGGTGCTGACGACCTTCTTGAAACGCGGGCCTTCGCCGGTTTCGAAGTACAGGCCTTGGCCCATTGCGTCAGGGATGGTGAGGATGTCGGAGAAGAGGATGGCCGCGTCCAGTTGTGGGTAACGGTCCAGCGGCTGCATCGTGACTTCGCAGGCGAACTCCGGGTTCATGCACAGGCTCATGAAGTCGCCGGCGTTGGCGCGGCTGGCGCGGTATTCCGGCAGGTAGCGACCGGCTTGACGCATCATCCACACGGGGGTGACGTCCACGGGTTGCTTGAGCAGGGCACGAAGGAAACGATCGTTCTTGAGGGCAGTCATGTCGGCATCCGCAAAAAAAGTGCGGGCATTTTCTCAGAGCCGGGCGCAAAAGGCACGGAATGGGCCGTGCCTTTTATCTATTGGGTTGATTTACGACAATTTCTTGAATGTGGCAAAAACAAATGTGGGAGGGGGCTTGCCCCCTCCCACATTTTGATCCCATTTCAATTTGGGATCGGGGTCAGACTTGCAGGTAGTCCAGGATGCCTTCGGCGGCATTGCGGCCTTCGAAGATCGCCGTCACCACCAGGTCAGAACCACGCACCATATCGCCACCGGCAAAGATTTTCGGGTTGCTGGTCTGGTGCTTGTACTGGCCTTGTTCCGGGGCAACTACGCGGCCCTGGCTGTCGGTCTGGATTTCGAACTGCTCGAACCACGGCGCCGGGCTTGGACGGAAACCGAAAGCGATGACCACGGCGTCGGCCGGGATGATCTCTTCGGAACCCGGGATCGGCTCGGGACTGCGACGGCCACGGGCATCCGGTTCGCCGAGACGGGTCTCGACCACCTTCACGCCTTCGACGCGGTCTTCACCGACTATAGCGATCGGCTGGCGGTTGTAGAGGAATTTCACGCCTTCTTCCTTGGCGTTCTTCACCTCTTTGCGCGAGCCGGGCATGTTGGCTTCGTCACGACGGTACGCACAGGTCACCGACTTGGCGCCCTGGCGGATCGAGGTGCGGTTGCAGTCCATCGCGGTGTCGCCACCGCCCAGCACCACGACCTTCTTGCCTTTCATATCGACGAAGTCTTCCGGCGCCTTTTCAAAGCCCAGGTTGCGGTTGACGTTGGCGATCAGGAAATCGAGCGCGTCATACACGCCCGGCAAATCCTCACCGGCAAAACCGCCCTTCATGTAGGTGTAGGTGCCCATGCCCATGAACACGGCATCGTATTCAGCGAGCAGTTGCTCCATGGTGATGTCCTTGCCGATTTCGGTATTGAGACGGAACTCGATACCCATGCCGGTGAACACTTCACGACGGTGGCTCAGTACGGTTTTTTCCAGCTTGAACTCGGGGATACCGAAGGTCAGCAGGCCGCCGATTTCCGGGTTCTTGTCGAACACCACCGGGGTCACGCCACCACGCACCAGCACGTCGGCACAGCCCAGGCCCGCCGGGCCCGCACCGATGATCGCGACGCGCTTGCCGGTCGGCTTGACCTTGGACATGTCCGGGCGCCAGCCCATGGCGAAGGCGGTGTCGGTGATGTACTTCTCCACCGAACCGATGGTCACCGCGCCGAAGCCGTCGTTAAGGGTGCACGCACCCTCGCACAGACGGTCCTGGGGACAAACCCTGCCGCAGACTTCCGGCAGGGTGTTGGTCTGGTGCGACAGCTCGGCGGCGGCGAGGATGTTGCCCTCGGCCACCAACTTGAGCCAGTTGGGAATGAAGTTGTGCACCGGGCACTTCCATTCGCAATACGGGTTACCGCACCCCAGGCAGCGGTGGGCCTGATCGGCCGAGTGCTGGGGTTTGAAGGGTTCGTAGATTTCCACGAACTCTTTCTTGCGTTGACGCAACAGTTTCTTCTTCGGATCTTTGCGCCCGACATCGATGAACTGGAAGTCGTTATTCAGACGTTCAGCCATGTTAAAACCTCATCAAACTCTTCAGGCGCATATCACTGCGGGTTGGCACGGATGCTGGAAAGCAACGATTTCAGGTTGGCAGCCTTGGGCTTGACCAGCCAGAAACGACGCAGATAATCATCGAGGTTTTCGGCGAGGTTACGCCCCCATTCGCTGCCGGTTTCCTCAACGTACTCGTCCAGCACGTGCTGCAAGTGGTTCCGGTAGGATTCCATGGCTTCGCCGCTGATCCGCTGGATCTCGACCAACTCGTGGTTGACCTTGTCGACGAAGGTGTTGTCCTGATCGAGCACGTAGGCGAAACCGCCGGTCATGCCCGAACCGAAGTTGTAACCGGTCTTGCCCAGTACCGCGACAAAGCCCCCGGTCATGTACTCGCAGCAGTGATCGCCGGTGCCTTCCACCACGGTGTGGGCACCGGAGTTACGCACAGCGAAACGCTCACCGGCGGTGCCGGCGGCGAACAGCTTGCCACCGGTGGCGCCGTACAGGCAGGTGTTGCCGATAATGGCACTGTCCTGGCTCTTGTAGACACTGCCGACAGGCGGAACGATCACCAGCTTGCCGCCGGTCATGCCCTTGCCCACGTAGTCGTTGGCGTCGCCTTCCAGGTACATGTGCAGGCCGCCGGCGTTCCACACGCCGAAGCTCTGGCCGGCAGTGCCCTTGAAGCGGAAGGTGATCGGCGCTTTAGCCATCCCTTGGTTGCCGTGCTTGCGGGCGATTTCGCCGGAGATGCGTGCGCCGATGGAACGGTCGCAGTTGCAGATATCCAGGGCGAATTCGCCACCGCTGGCGTCGCTGATCGAAGAGCCGGCCATGTCGACCATCTTCTCGGCCAGCAGGCCTTTATCGAACGGCGGGTTACGCTCAACCCCGCAGAACTGCGGTTTGTCGGCCGGGATGTGATCGCTGCCCAACAGCGGCGTCAGGTCCAGGTGGTGCTGCTTGGCGGTCTGGCCCTGCAGGATGTCCAGCAGGTCGGTACGACCGATCAGCTCTTCCAGCGAACGCACGCCCAGCTTGGCCAGCCACTCACGGGTCTCTTCGGCGACGTAGGTGAAGAAATTCACCACCATGTCAACCGTGCCGATGTAGTGATCCTTGCGCAGCTTCTCGTTCTGGGTCGCCACGCCGGTGGCGCAGTTGTTCAGGTGGCAGATGCGCAGGTACTTGCAGCCCAGGGCGATCATTGGCGCGGTGCCGAAGCCGAAGCTTTCGGCGCCGAGGATTGCCGCCTTGATCACGTCAAGGCCGGTTTTGAGGCCGCCGTCAGTCTGGACACGAACCTTGCCGCGCAGGTCATTGCCGCGCAAGGTCTGGTGGGTTTCGGCCAGGCCGAGTTCCCAGGGTGCGCCGGCGTACTTGATCGAGGTCAGCGGCGAAGCGCCGGTACCGCCGTCGTAGCCGGAGATGGTGATCAAGTCGGCATAGGCCTTGGCCACACCGGCGGCGATGGTGCCCACGCCAGCTTCTGCGACCAGTTTCACCGAGACCAGGGCCTTCGGGTTAACTTGCTTGAGGTCGAAAATCAGCTGCGACAAGTCTTCAATCGAGTAGATGTCGTGGTGCGGCGGAGGCGAGATCAGGGTCACGCCTGGCACTGCATAACGCAGCTTGGCGATCAGGCCGTTGACCTTGCCACCTGGCAGCTGGCCGCCTTCACCGGGCTTGGCGCCCTGGGCCACCTTGATCTGCAGCACTTCGGCGTTGACCAGGTATTCCGGGGTCACGCCAAAACGCCCAGTGGCGACTTGCTTGATCTTCGAGCTCTTGATGGTGCCGTAGCGCGCCGGGTCTTCGCCGCCTTCGCCGGAGTTGGAACGCGCACCCAGGCGGTTCATGGCTTCGGCCAGGGCTTCGTGCGCCTCAGGCGACAAGGCGCCCAGGGAAATACCAGCGGAGTCGAAGCGCTTGAGGATCGATTCCAACGGCTCGACTTCGCTGATGTCCATCGGCGTGTCCAGGGTCTTCACCTTGAACAGGTCGCGGATCATCGACACCGGGCGGTTATCCACCAGCGAGGTGTATTCCTTGAACTTGGCGTAGTCGCCCTGCTGCACGGCGGCTTGCAGGGTGTTGACCACGTCCGGGTTGTACGCGTGGTATTCGCCACCGTGTACGAACTTGAGCAGGCCGCCTTGCTGGATCGGCTTGCGCGCGCTCCAGGCTTCGGCTGCCAGGGCTTTCTGTTCGGCTTCGATGTCGACGAAGCGCGCACCCTTGATGCGGCTCGGCACGCCACGAAAGCTCAGGTCGCAGACTTCTTCGGACAGGCCGATGGCTTCGAACAGCTGTGCGCCACGGTACGAGGTGACGGTGGAGATACCCATCTTCGACAGGATCTTCAGCAGGCCCTTGGTGATGCCCTTACGGTAGTTCTTGAACACCTCATAGAGGTCGCCCAGCACTTCACCGGTACGGATCAGGTCGCCCAGCACTTCGTATGCCAGGAACGGGTACACCGCCGAGGCGCCGAAGCCGATCAACACCGCGAAGTGATGCGGGTCGCGGGCGGTGGCGGTTTCGACCAGGATGTTGGAATCGCAGCGCAGGCCTTTTTCGGTCAGGCGGTGGTGTACCGCGCCGGTGGCCAGCGATGCGTGGATCGGCAGCTTGCCCGGCGCGATATGGCGGTCGGTCAGCACGATCTGGGTGCGACCGGCGCGCACGGCTTCCTCGGCCTGATCAGCAACGTTGCGCACAGCGGCTTCAAGGCCGAGGGCTTCGTCGTAGTTCAGGTCGATGGTCTGGCGGTCGAAGCCTGGGCGATCCAGGGTCATCAACGAACGCCATTTGGCCGGGGAAATAACCGGCGAGCTGAGGATCACGCGGGAGGCGTGCTCAGGCGATTCCTGGAAGATGTTGCGCTCGGCACCGAGGCACACTTCCAGGGACATCACGATGGCTTCGCGCAGCGGGTCGATCGGTGGGTTGGTCACCTGGGCGAACTGCTGGCGGAAATAGTCGTACGGCGTGCGCACGCGCTGGGACAATACGGCCATCGGCGTATCGTCGCCCATCGAGCCGACGGCCTCGTAGCCTTGCTCGCCGAGCGGACGCAGCACTTGGTCGCGCTCTTCAAACGTGACCTGGTACATCTTCATGTACTGCTTAAGCTGGTCGACGTCGTAGAAAGCCGAACCGTGGTCGTTGTCTTCCATGGTCGCCTGGATGCGCAGGGCGTTCTTGCGCAGCCATTGCTTGTACGGGTGACGAGACTTCAAGCGGTTGTCGATGGCGTCGGTGTCGAGGATCTGCCCGGTTTCGGTGTCCACGGCCAGGATCTGGCCAGGGCCTACGCGGCCTTTGGCGATCACGTCTTGCGGCTGGTAGTTCCACACGCCGATTTCCGACGCAAGGGTGATGAAGCCGTTGGTGGTGGTGACCCAACGCGCCGGGCGCAGACCGTTACGGTCGAGCAGGCACACCGCGTAGCGACCATCGGTCATGACCACGCCAGCGGGGCCGTCCCACGGCTCCATGTGCATCGAGTTGTACTCGTAGAATGCACGCAGGTCCGGGTCCATGGTCTCGACGTTCTGCCACGCTGGCGGAATGATCATGCGCACGCCACGGAACAGGTCGATGCCGCCGGTGACCATCAGTTCGAGCATGTTGTCCATGCTGGAAGAGTCGGAACCCACGCGGTTGACCAGCGGGCCGAGCTCTTCGAGGTCCATCAGGTCGTTGGCGAACTTGGTGCGACGGGCCACGGCCCAGTTGCGGTTGCCGGTGATGGTGTTGATCTCGCCGTTGTGGGCGAGGAAGCGGAATGGCTGGGCCAGCGGCCATTTCGGCAGGGTGTTGGTGGAGAAGCGCTGGTGGAACACGCAGATCGCGGTTTGCAGGCGCTCATCGCTCAGGTCTGGATAGAAGGCGGTCAAATCCGCCGGCATCATCAGGCCTTTATAAATGATGGTCTTGTGGGAAAAGCTGCAGATGTAGTGGTCGGCGTCGGCGGCGTTGGCCACGGACGAGCGACGACGGGACGTGAACAGCTTGATCGCCATGTCCTGGTCGCTCAGGCCGTCGCCTGCAATGAACACTTGCTCGATCTGCGGCAGGCGCTCATGGGCCAGGCGGCCGAGCACGCTGGTGTCGATTGGCACTTTGCGCCAGCCGACGAGTTGCAGGCCGGCAGCGACGATCTCGCGGTTCATGTTCTCGCGAGCAGCTTCGGCTTTGACCGGGTCCTGGTTGAAAAACACCATGCCCACGGCGTACTGCTTGGGCAATTCGACTGCGAAATGCTCTTTGGCGACAGCGCGCAGGAACTGGTCGGGCTTTTGAATCAGCAAGCCGCAACCGTCGCCGGTCTTGCCGTCGGCGTTGATCCCACCGCGGTGGGTCATGCAGGTCAGGGCCTCGATGGCCGTTTGCAAAAGGGTATGACTGGGCTCGCCCTGCATGTGGGCTATCAGGCCGAAACCGCAGTTATCCTTGAATTCATCGGGTTGGTACAGACCTGCTTTCATAGACACTTTCTCACCAGGCTGCCTCTTATACCGAGGCAAATTTCTTTTCAATTCAACCGGTTACCTTCCACGCCGAACGTACGCCGGCTTAGCGGGGGCAAAAGGGAGGTCATTGTACACACCGACACAGACGCTCACAAATTTAGCGACGAAATGTCGCAAATCTATGTCGCATTTATGAAAGGTTTAAAGCGATATGCTGTGCTAGTCAAAACTTTTTTAATTCTGACCGCTACGACTCAAAGGCTACTGTAACGCAGACACCACAAAGCGCGCGGTCTGTAGAGACTGCACGCCATGCGATTTTTTTGAGGTGCCGGGAGGGCGGCCTGGGTAAGGCCGCCGGATCTTCAGCGAGTTGTTGCGAGTTCTTGTTGAACGCTGGCAACAGTGCGAGGCCAAGGTTTACCAGCCTGAACCTTCGCTGGCAAGGTTTTGATCGCAGAATCAGCTGCGGCACGGCTGGAGAAGTTGCCGTAGGTAATCACGTAGAGAGGCTTGCCGTTGAGCACTTTCTTGAAATAACGGTACTCGCCGCCCTGCTCTTTCACGAACGCCTGGGCGTTGGCTTCGGAGCTGGTGCCGAGGATCTGTACGACGAAGTTGCCAGTAGGCTGGCTGGCGTACCAGCTGCTGCCGGCGGCGCCTGCTTTGGCGACGGTGGCCGGTTTTTCAGCGGGCTTGGTCACAGGCGCGGGCTTGGCTGCTGGAGCAGGCGCTACGGGCTTGGTGACTGGGGCTGGCTTGGCGGTGGCAACCGTCGGCGCAGGTGTGGGCGCTGGCTTAGCGGCCGGCTGACCGGCCGGCACACCCGCAGGTGGCGCCGTAGTGGTGACGGTTGGCGGCGTGGCACTGGAACCTTCCACCGGCACGCCGTCGTCGCCCTCGGAGATGCCACCGGCTTCTTCGGCGAGTGGGCCGCGCATCACGGGTTGGCCGACCATTGGCAGGTTGGTCGGTTGGCCGGAGTTGGCGAACTCGACGTTTGGCGTGGGCTTGCCCAGTGGCAACTGCGCCTGTTCGGTTGGCGCGCCAGCGGTGGCAGGCGCCTTGCTGCGGCCAGGGATCAACCAGGCGGCGGCTACGGCGACCACGACAACGGCGGAAATCGCCAATACGTGCTTCTTAGGCATAGTGAACCCCATCTTTGGACGCTTGACCGCAGAGCGGCTGGCAATCATGGCTTCGATCATTGCATCGCGGGCAACCTGGTTGATGGTGCCAGGCCAACCGTCGGAGCTTTCGTGAATATCAGAGATCTGATTTGCCGTGAAAAGTTCGATACCGGCCCCTGCGCCTTCGAGGCGTTGCGCCAGGTATTCGCGGGTTTCTTCTTCTTCGTAAGGCTGCAATTCGATGACGTGGAACAGTTCCTGATCGCCGCTGATCTGCTCCAGATCGGCGATCAACGACGACTCACCGAACAGGAACACATGGGGACGACCTTCCGGCGTACCCGCCGCCAGCGCCAGCAGCGCTTCCAGGGCGGACTCGTCGAGCTGCTCGGCATCATCTACCAGCAGGTAGACTTCCTGGCCGGTCAGGCCCAGTTGCACGACCTGCTTGAGGATCGCGCTTGGCTCGGCAGTGGACACGTCCAGGGCCTGGGCAACCTGGCGCAGCACACCGGCTGCATCGCCATTGCCACGGGCCGACACCACCACACTCTGTACCGATTGTTTGTTGGTGCTGGCGACCAAGGCCTGGCGCAGCAAGGTCTTGCCGCTGCCCAGCGGGCCGGTCACGACCAGCAGCAACTGGCTGTAGCGCGCCAGGTGGTGCAGTTGCCCTAGCACCGGCTTGCGCTGGGCCGGGAAAAATTTGAAACCAGGGACCCGTGGAGCAAAAGGGTCGTGGCTTAACTGGTAATGGCCGAGGAACGCCTCGTCGGCATGCAAACTAGTCATCGGGATCTTATTAACCTTTAAGCTGGGCCAGGGCGCGGTAATCCGCTCCCAGCGTGGCCTGTAAAATCTCTTTCGGATAATCGTCGGTCACCACCGCTTCGCCCATATGGCGCAGCAGCACCAGTCGCAGTCGACCGTCGATCACTTTCTTGTCTATCGCCATATGTTCGAGGAAGTCCGCCTCGGTCATCTCCTCAGGTGGAATGACCGGCAAACCGGCGCGCTGGAACAGGTGGATGCCGCGATCACGCTCTTGAGCGCTGATCCAGCCCAGGCGTTGCGACATCTCAAGCGCCATCACCGTGCCAGCTGCCACGGCCTCCCCGTGCAACCACACACCATAGCCCATGTGGGTTTCGATCGCATGGCCGAAGGTGTGGCCCAGGTTCAACGTGGCCCGCACGCCGGACTCCCGTTCGTCGGCATTCACCACCAGCGCCTTGGCGGCGCACGAGCGGGAAATCGCTTCGGTCAGCGCCACCTGGTCCAGGTTGCGCAGGGCGTCGACGTGTTCTTCAAGCCAGGTCAGGAACGGCTCATCGCAGATCAGCCCGTACTTGATGACTTCTGCCAGGCCCGCCGACAATTCGCGCGGTGGCAAGGTATTGAGGGTCGCCGTGTCGATCAGCACAGCCTGAGGCTGATAAAACGCACCGACCATGTTCTTGCCCAACGGGTGGTTGATGCCCGTCTTGCCGCCCACCGACGAATCGACCTGGGACAACAGGGTGGTTGGCACCTGGATAAAATCCACACCACGCTGGTAGCAGGCCGCCGCGAAACCCGCCATGTCGCCGATCACACCGCCGCCCAGGGCGATCACGGTGGTGCGGCGGTCGTGGCGGGCAGTGAGCAGGCCATCGAAAATAAGTTGCAGGGTTTCCCAGTTCTTGTGGGCTTCGCCGTCGGGCAAAATCACGGAGATCACTGAGTACGCCGCCAGACTACGGCTCAAACGCTCAAGATACAGTGGCGCAACCGTTTCGTTGGAGATGATCGCCACCTGCCGCCCGGCGATGTGCGGTGCGAGCAACTCGGGCTGGTCCAACAAACCTTCGCCAATATGGATCGGGTAGCTGCGCTCGCCTAGATCGACCTTAAGTGTCTGCATGTGTCCCCGCGTTGAAGATGTATTGACGACCGGCAGCGTCGCGATCCGACGCCACTTGATGGCTCTACGCCACACCCTGCAGGGTTGTAGCGCGCCGCCGAGAATAGCGCATTTCGGGCCTGGCTTTAACGGGGTGGCAGCCGTTGCAGGCGCTCAAGAATGTCGAGGACCACCATACGAGGCGGCCGCTCATCGGTTTCCACCACCAGATCGGCGATTTCCCGATACAGCGGATCACGCAGCGCAAGCAGGTCGCGCAAGGTTTTTTCCGGGTTGGCGGTACGCAACAACGGGCGATTGCGATCGCGAGCCGTGCGGCCGACCTGCTGCTCGACCGACGCATGCAGATAAACCACCCGACCACCGGCATGCAGCGCCCGGCGGTTTTCATCGCGCATCACCGCGCCCCCGCCGGTGGCCAATACCACGCCATCGCACTCACACAGCTCGGCGATCATCGCCTGCTCGCGGTCACGAAAGCCCAGTTCGCCTTCCTTATCGAAGATCCACGGGATATTGGCGCCCGTGCGCAATTCAATTTCCTTATCGGAGTCTTTGAATGGCAGGCGCAGCTCTTTGGCCAGCAAACGGCCGATGGTGCTTTTTCCAGCCCCCATCGGTCCTACAAGAATCAAATTTCGCACAGAATCAACGACTCACAGCAATCGCCTGGTTATTCATAATACGCGGAGTCAGGAATACCAGCAGCTCGGATTTTTTCTCTGCCAGCACATCGCGCCGGAAAAGGCGGCCAAGATACGGCACATCGCCCAAAAATGGCACTTTATCTACCACTTTGCTTTGGGTATTGGAAAAAACCCCGCCAATCACGATGGTCTCGCCATCCTTGACCAACACCTTGGCGTTGACCTCGTTTTTCTTGATCGGCGGTACGTCGTTGAGTTTGTTGAGGTAGTCGGGCTCATCCTTGGTGACTTTCACCTCCATGATCACGCGGTCGTCGGGAGTGATCTGCGGGGTGACTTCCAGCGATAGGGAAGCCTCCTTGAACGAAACCGAGGTGGCACCGCTAGAGCTCGATTCCTGGTACGGGATCTCGGTGCCCTTGAGGATGCGCGCGGTCTCCTTGTCGGCGGTGACGACTTTGGGCTGCGAGACGATTTCACCGTTGCCGGTTTTCTCCATGGCGTTCAGTTCCAGGTCGAGCAGCAGGTTATCGGTGATGTAGGCGATCCCCAGGCCCGAAGTCGCGGTGAGCGCCCCCATATCTACAAACGGCGAGCTCGGCGGAGCTTCCGGCGGCTCCACACCTTCGGGCAAGGGTTTGTTGATACCGCCAGCGCTCCAGTTGCCGCGATGAAGCCGCCCTCCCCAGCGTGCTCCCAGGCTTTTGTCGTAGTCGACATTGGCCTCGACAATACGCGCCTCGATCATCACTTGGCGCACAGGGATATCCAGTTGTGCCACGATTCGCCGCAGCTCTTCAAGCCGTTCGACGGTCTGGTAGGCAATGATATTATTGGTGCGGTCATCCACCGCCACCGAGCCCCGCTCATCGGTCGTGCCTTCCAGGCCGCTCACCGACTGGAACAGCTTGGCCAGGTCCGCCGCCTTGGCGTAATTGACCTGCAGCAATTCCCGGCGCAACGGTGCGAGATCGGCCATTTGCTTGCGCGACTCCAGGTTCAGCAGTTCGCGCGCGGCCAATTCCTCCGCGGGTGCCACCAGCAAGACCCCGGCCCTTACGCGCTTATCCAGCCCCTTGGTTTGCAGGACCAGGTCCAGCGCCTGGTCCCAGGGCACGTCCTTGAGCCGCAGCGTGATGGAGCCTTGCACATCGTCGCTGGCCACCAGGTTGAGGCCCGCTACGTCGGCGATCTGCTGCAATACCGCCCGCAGTTCGATGTTCTGGAAGTTGAGGTTGAGCGTGTCGCCGGTGTAAGTCTTCGAAACCGCATTACCAGGGGGTTGTAACGGGATCAGATCCATACGATTGGGCAGGGCAGCAGCCATCGGCGCCGTGAACGCTATCCATAGCGCCACACCGAAGGACGAGAAAGTCCATTTCATGTTTTATTCCGTTATGAGTTGACGTTTAACACGAGGGTTCGCGGACGCTCCAACCATGCGCCCTGTTCATCGGGAAACAACTCGACCAGTTCGATCCGGTCATCATGAATGGCAATCACCCGACCGTGGTCCGGCCCCAGGTAATCGCCGACCGCCAGGCGGTAGACCGTTGATGCGGCCCGCAGCAATGCGAAGGTCTGTGCGCCACGGGACAGTGTGCCGACCATTTCGAACTGGTCCAAGGCGAGACCTTCCAGCCCCCCTCGCGGTCGAGCAGGGTCTGGCGCCAGGGCAACCTGCCCAGGCACGTGATCGACTTGCAAGGCCAGCGGCTTGAACGGATCACGCAGCGCGGTGGCGTCGTAGACAAAGGAGCGCCCGCGCACCACAGGCTCCCCCCGCAACTCCCCTGGCCGCGCCAACCAATAGGTCTTGGCCAGCAGATCAAGCCGAAGCAGTTCGCCATCGCGCTGCAGGGCGACATCGTGCACCGTAGTGATTCGCCAAAGACCGCCCAGGTCGCTCACAAACCTCGCGAGATCGTGATAAACCCCGGTGACGCCGAGCTGCAAGGGCTGCTCCACATAGTGCGGGCCAGGCAGCTCATCCAAAGGGGTGACGCTCTCGACCACCAAGCCATTGGCCAATGCCAACCGAGCGATATCCTCCAGCAGGCCGGGCATCTCTGAGGCGCCTGGCAACTGCCGCAGAAACCCGCTGGCACTTGCTTGCAACTGCTGGAACTGCTGAATCCGCCTCTCGAGCTCAGCAGCCGAGGCGGTTTTTGCCGCTAGCTGCTGCTGCAGAACCTGCTCCTGCGCTTCGACCTGACTCAATCGCTCCCGCGACAGGCTCAAGCACACAAGGTCGCCCACCATCAGCACCAAGCCAGCCAGGGCGCACCCCAGCACGGTCTTAGCTAGCAGGGGCCATTTTGCGGCGTTGTGGGTCAGTGCGCAGAAATCGAGCCTGGGCAGGCTCACGGCTGGGCCTCGGAGGACTCTCCCTGGCGCACCATCAATTGAAACTCATTGGCGCCGTGCGCGCCTTCGGTTCGCACATGCTGCAGCCGGGTAGCGTGGGCGCCTTCAGACGCTTCCAGGCGGCGCATCAGTTGCGCGATGTCCTGGCTGGATTCAGCACTGCCGCTGATACTCACCGTGTCGCCTTTGGCCACCACTTCATGCAGATGCACCCCCTCAGGTACCGCTCGCGCCAACTGGTCCAACAACTGGGCGCTGGAGGAGCGACCTTCGTGCAGGTCCTGCACGACCTTCATGCGCTCGGCCAATTGCTGGCTTTGCTCTTGCAGGTCGTCGATGGTCTTGATGCTGGAGTCCTGAAGGGCAATTTCCTTGCCCAGGTGGTTATTGCGCGTCACTTGGCGATCGATGGCCTGGTCGATCACTTGGTCCGCCAGCCACACGGCCGCCAGCGCCACGCAGGCGAACGCCAGCAGAAACGCGAGGAAATATTTGCGTCGCCGCTCTGCCAGCGCCTGGCGCCAAGGCAAAAGATTGATTCGTGTCTTCAAGCGAAACTCCTCAGGGCCAGCCCGCAGGCAACTCCCATCCCTTGGGCATCCACGACCCATTGTGCACCATCGACTCGATGGCCCGGCGTGAAGCTGGCGAAATCCTGACGGCTAGCGCGCGCCAATGCAAACGCTTCAACGTCGACCACCTGCGGCACCAGCCCGGCCAGGGCCAAAACCGCCTCGCGGGCTTCCACATGTTCCCTCAGGCAGGCCACCAGCAGTACCTCCACGCGCCCCGGGTTGCGCGCCGAGGGCCCCTGCACCTGAAAGTCGATGGCCATCTCATCCAGCGGATAAGGAATGTACTGCTCGGCCTCCATCTGGATCATCCATGTCATCTCGTCGTCGGTGAGCCCGGCGTCCAGCTCCACCAGCCGTGCGATGACCGAAGGCCCTGATACCGCCACCGCTGCACCACGCGCCGAGGTCAGCAGCCGAGCCACCGCCACCCGCAGTGCATGCCCTACGCCTTCGAGATCCTGTAGCGTGCCATCGACGACCGCATGGGGCGGCAGCTCGTGCGTGGCATAGGCCTGAACGCTGTAACCGGCGGTTGAACGACCCAGCTCGACCACCTTGATTGCCGTGTCATTGATGTCGATACCCAGCAAGGCGTCGACTTTTCGCCTGAAAAATCCCTTTCTCATAAAACTCCCTAAAACTTTGCCTGTCATACCGCCTGATTGCTGTTGTGCACCCTGCATTCGGTCGCCTTGTTAAAGAGCCGCGAATGACGCCCCAAGGGGAAAAATGCTTTAATGCCCAGCGTTTTTCCCCGCTTTTTATCTGCAGCTCGGGTTGATCCATCGTTTGCCATGCATGCCCCGACGCGTAACCCATTCTTTTCTCTGGAAATCCAAAAGCCTTGATTCGTCTGCTGAAGTTTTTCGGGTACTCCATTGTCGCGATCGTCTGCGGGCTGATGCTCGTACTCAGCGGGGCCTACCTCTACCTTAGTCCGGGTTTGCCCTCCGTAGAGGCTCTCAGAAGTATCCAGTTGCAGATTCCTTTGCGGGTCTACAGCAGCGATGAAAAACTGATCGCGGAGTTCGGCGAAATGCGCCGTACGCCGATCCGTTTTGCCGATATTCCACCCAATTTCATCAGCGCCCTGCTGTCGGCCGAAGACGATAATTTCGCCAACCACTACGGCGTCGACCCCAGCAGCCTGGTGCGCGCCGCGACGCAATTGGTAAAAAGCGGACACATTCAATCCGGTGGCAGCACCATCACCATGCAGGTGGCGAAGAACTTCTTCCTCACCAGCGAGCGCAGTTTTTCGCGTAAAGCCACCGAAATCCTGCTCGCCCTGCAGATCGAACGCCAGCTGACCAAGGACGAGATCCTTGAGCTCTACGTCAACAAGATCTACCTGGGCAACCGCGCCTACGGGATCGAGGCAGCGTCCCAGGTGTACTACGGCAAGTCCATTCGCGACGCCAGCCTGGCACAGATGGCAATGATTGCCGGCCTGCCCAAGGCCCCTTCACGCTTCAACCCCTTGGCCAACCCGGCGCGCAGCAAAGAGCGCCGCGACTGGATCCTGGGCCGCATGTACAAGCTGGGCAAGATCGACCAGGCCGCCTATGAAAGCGCAGTGGCCGAGCCGTTGAACGCCAGCTACCACGTACCGACGCCAGAAGTGAATGCGCCGTATATCGCCGAAATGGCACGCGCCGAGATGGTCGGTCGATATGGCAGCGAGGCCTACACCGAAGGCTTTCGCGTGACCACGACAGTACCGAGCGACACTCAGGAAATGGCCAACGACGCGGTCCATTCCGGCCTGATCACGTATGACCAGCGCCACGGCTATCGCGGCCCTGAATCGCGCCTGCCGGGCAAAACCCTGAGCGCCTGGACCACCGAACTGGGCAAACAGCGCGCGATCAGCGGCCTTGAGCCGGCCATCGTCACCCAGGTGAAGAAGGACGGTGTGCAGGTATTGACCCGCACCGGTGAAGCCCACGTCGCCTGGGACAGCATGAAGTGGGCGCGCCCCTTCCTGAACACCAACAGCATGGGCCCGATGCCCAAGCAGCCGTCGGACGTCGCGCAAGTGGGCGACCTGATCCGCGTGCAACGCCAGAAAGACGACAGCCTGAAATTCAGCCAGGTGCCGCTGGCCCAGGGCGCCCTGGTATCCCTGGACCCGCAGAACGGTGCGATCCGCGCCCTGGTGGGCGGCTTCGCCTTCGAGCAGAGCAACTACAACCGCGCCACCCAGGCCAAGCGTCAGCCCGGCTCGAGCTTCAAGCCGTTCATCTACAGCGCCGCACTGGATAACGGCTACACCGCCGCCAGCCTGGTCAACGATGCGCCGATCGTGTTTGTCGACGAGTACCTGGACAAGGTCTGGCGCCCGAAAAACGACACCAACACGTTCCTCGGTCCGATCCGCATTCGCGAGGCGCTGTACAAGTCGCGCAACCTGGTCTCGATCCGCTTGCTGCAAGCGATGGGCGTAGGCAAGACCATCGACTACATCACGCGCTTTGGCTTCAACAAGTCGGACCTGCCGCCGAACCTGTCGCTGGCGCTCGGCACCGCGACCCTCACGCCGATGGAAATCGCTACCGGCTGGAGCACGTTTGCCAACGGCGGCTACAAGATCACGCCGTACCTGATCGACAAGATCGAAAGCCGTAATGGCGACACCCTGTTCACCGCCAACCCTCCACGGGTACCGGGTGATGTGGTCAATGGCGTGGCAGCCACCGACGGCCTGGCAGCACCGAGCAACGGCGGCATCACCATCGAACCAACCCCTGGCGCTGTGCCCGCCGCCAATGCTGCTGCACCTGAACCACAAGCACCCGCCGTGGCCGAGCGCATTGTGGATGGCCGTACCACCTATATCCTCAACAGCATCCTTGAAGACGTGATCAAGAAAGGCACCGGCCGTCGCGCACTGGCCCTGGGTCGTGCAGACATCGCTGGCAAGACCGGCACCACCAACGAGTCCAAGGATGCCTGGTTCTCCGGCTATAACGCTGACTACGTGACCACCGTGTGGACTGGCTACGACCAGCCGGAAAGCCTCGGTCGTCGCGAATTCGGTGGCACGGTCGCGCTGCCGATCTGGATGAGTTACATGGGCGCGGCCTTGAAGGACAAGCCGGTGCATACCCAGCCGGAGCCGGAAGGCATTCTCAGCCTGCGCATCGACCCGGTGAGTGGCCGTGCGGCATCGCCAAGCACGCCAAACGCGTACTTCGAGCTGTTCAAGAGCGAAGACACGCCGCCGTCGGTCAATGAACTGGGCAATGGCGTTGCACCGGGCAGCCCGCTACCGGCAGATGAGGCGGCGCCGATCGATCTGTTCTAACGGAGTCTGTGCTTGAACACAGATCCAATGTGGGAGCGGGCTTGCCCCCGATGGCAGGGGATCAGTTCACTCATTGGGTGGCTGACACACCGCTATCACGCCCCCTCCCACATTTGGTTCTGCGCACGCCGTGGGTTTTATAGCCACACAGCAAAAAGCCCCGACTCGCGAGAGCCGGGGCTTTTTGTTGGTGCGCTACGACGGCTTAGCCGTTGAACACATCATCCACGCTTTGCAGCGGGTAGTTCTTCGGATACGGCAGGGTGGCTACGCCGGTCTCGATGGCGGCTTTGGCCACGGCATCGGAGATCAGGGTGATCAGGCGCTTGTCCATTGGTTTCGGGATGATGTACTCACGACCGAATGCCAGCGGGGCACCACCGTAGGCGTCGCACACATCCTGAGGCACCGGCAGCTTGGCCAGTTCACGCAGGGCGTTGGCGGCAGCCACTTTCATCTCTTCGTTGATGCGCTTGGCGCGAACGTCCAGGGCACCACGGAAGATGAACGGGAAGCCCAGTACGTTGTTGACCTGGTTCGGGTAGTCCGAACGGCCGGTGGCCATGATCACGTCGTTGCGCGTGGCGTGAGCCAGCTCTGGCGAGATCTCTGGGTCCGGGTTGGAGCAGGCAAACACGATCGGGTTGGCCGCCATGGACTTCAGGCCTTCAGCGCTCAGCAGGTTCGGGCCCGACAGGCCGACGAACACGTCTGCACCGTCAAGGGCGTCAGCCAGGGTGCGCTTGGAGGACGGGTGGGCAAACATCGCCTTGTACTGGTTCAGGTCGGTACGCTCGGACTGGATCACGCCCTTGCTGTCGACCATGTAGATGTTTTCCAGCTTGGCGCCCATGCTCACGATCAGCTTCATGCAGGAGATGGCCGCAGCGCCGGCGCCCAGGCAGACGATCTTGGCGTCGGACAGGGTCTTGCCAGCGATTTCCAGGGCGTTGATCATGCCGGCCGCGGTAACGATCGCGGTGCCGTGCTGGTCATCGTGGAATACCGGAATGTCGCACTGCTCGATCAGGGCCTTTTCGATCTCGAAGCACTCAGGTGCCTTGATGTCTTCCAGGTTGATGCCACCGAAGGTGATGGAGATGCGCTTGACGGTGTCGATGAAGGCCTGCGGGCTTTCGGAGTCGACTTCGATGTCGAACACGTCGATACCGGCGAAGCGCTTGAACAGCACGCCCTTGCCTTCCATCACTGGCTTGGAAGCCAATGGGCCAAGGTTGCCCAGGCCGAGAATCGCGGTGCCATCGGAAATCACTGCAACCAGGTTGCCCTTGCCGGTGTACTTGTACGCCAGCTCAGGGTCACGCGCGATTTCACGTACAGGCTCGGCCACGCCAGGGCTGTAGGCCAGCGACAGGTCGCGGGCGGTGGCAGTGGCTTTGGTGAGCTCTACACTCAGCTTTCCTGGACGAGGATGGGCATGATATTCGAGAGCGGCAGTTTTCAAATCAGACATATCGGCATTCCGCTTTTACTGTTGGTCGACGGACCGCCGAGGATACTCGTGTCGTAAAGCCCCTACAAGACTGGTCAGTCACAGGTGTCAAGGGCCAGGAGCGACGTACTTTAGTCTAAAGCCACGGGATACAAGGGCTGCACTGTTCACAATCCACTTGAAAAATGTCTACAATATTTTCTCAATCCATCGATTTAAGCATTGCGGGATCGGTCAATGGCAGTAGCCAGCGCGCCTGGGCATTTTTTAACCCGCCGCGTTTCGAACGATCCTGCACCCAGCCCCGCGCCTCGATTGTCTTGCCTTGCAGACCATTGAGCACGCCACTGTCGAACTGGCGGGCCAGATCGGGTGCAATGCGTAATACCAGTGAGCCGTGCAATTCGATCCAGATGCCGCCACGATTGCGCTCGATCTTGCTCACCCGGCCGCTGACCAGCGCGAAGCCGGATTGCTTGAGCTGCGCCACTGGCAGCACCGGAGATTGCCGCCACAGCCCCAGCCGCGCTGCACGGGCACTGTTTTCAGCTGCCTGCTGACAAGCCACCAGATCAACATTGGGCGCCACGCCCACCTGGAATCCCAGGCCGTCAGCCAGCAACTGCGCCTCCAGGTTCTCGCCATTGGCGCCATAGAGATGAGCCAGGGTACGGCCGTAATGGTCCTTGCCCTCACGGCCCGGCACCAAACCGACACGCCCGTGACTGGCCCCCACCAACGCCTGCAAGCGCTGGCGCGCAGCAACCGCAAAAGGTTCGTCAGTGCGCCCCTTCTTGCCGGTTTCCGGCGCATTGAGACCGATCATGCGCACACTGCGGCCATCCTTGAGGCGCACCGTGTCGCCATCGACCACGCGCTGCACCTCAACCTGGACCACGGACGCCGGCGCCGGGCAAAAAACCTGCGCCTGGGCGGCCGACAGCCAAATCCCAGGCACAAAAAAGGCGCCCGCGAGGGACGCCTTTTTCAACAGCTGGCAAAAGCCCATAAGGCTTTTGAGCCTTACTCTGCTGGAGTAGCAGCAGGCTTCTTGCCGAAAGCACCAAAGCGATCTGCGAAGCGCTGTACGCGGCCGCCGGTGTCCAGAGTCTTCTGCTTACCGGTGTAGAACGGGTGGCACTCGTTGCATACGTCAGTACCCAGTGGCTTGCACAGGTTCGAGCGAGTTTCGAACTTGTTACCGCAGCTGCAGGTTACTTCGATGGTTTCGTACGCTGGATGGATATCGGCTTTCATGGCACTTCCTCGGGCTAGCGTGCCGCCACTCGACACTATTGTCGAATACCGCACGTAATTAGGCCGCGGATTCTACCAGACCTTTTTAAACGCGCAAGCGGCCCTTGCTGCCGATTCCCTACATAAAAGCCCCTTTCATCAGAAAACCACGGCATACCCAAGCCACCCCCTGTCTGCTAGGCTCCCGCCCCTGCGCCACCGCCTGCCTTTATATGAGACCCCCCGCGTGCCCGACGCCATCTTGCGCCTCGCCCTGCCCTCGCCCCTGCGCCGCCTGTTCGATTACCGGGCGCCGGCCGGCGTGCTGCGGGCGCAGTTGCAGCCAGGCATGCGCGTGCGCGTACCCTTTGGCCGACGGGAAATGATCGGCGTTCTGATAGAAGTCGCCGATCACAGCGAAGTCCCGGCCGAAAAGCTCAAGCCGGCCCTGGCCATCCTCGATGCCACCGCGCCGCTGCCGCCCGCACTGTTCAAGCTGTGCCTGTGGACCGCCCAGTATTACCAGCACAGCCTGGGCGACACCTTCAGCTGGGCGCTGCCGGTGCTGCTGCGCCAGGGCGAACTGGCCGAAGCGCGCCAGGAACGTTTCTGGTCGATGGTGCCCGGCGCCCGTCTCGACGACCCGCGCATCGCCCGAGCCCCGCGCCAGCGTGAAGCCCTGGCAACCCTGGGCCAGCATCCACACGGCGTGGCTCATCAGCTATTGAGCAAGCTGATGCTGAGCAAGGACAGCCTCGACCTGCTGCTGGCCAAAGGCTTGGTGCAAGTGGAGATCCGCAAGCACGCCCCAGACCCGCGCCACGAACATTGGCTGGCCCAGCCGGAATTGCCGCTGAACCCCGAGCAGCGCGCGGCATATGAAGCGATTCGCGCCGGTTTCGACAGTTTCCATGCGTTCCTGCTGGCCGGCGTTACCGGCAGCGGCAAGACCGAAGTCTATCTGCAGTTGATCCGCGAAACCCTGCAAGCCGGTAAACAGGCGCTGGTGTTGATCCCGGAGATCAACCTCGGCCCGCAGACCCTGGCGCGTTTCGAGCAGCGCTTCAATGCGCGCATCGCCCTGGTGCACTCGGCGGTCAACGACCGTGAACGCCTTGAGTCCTGGCTGGCGGCGCGGGATGGCGAAGCCGACATTATTATCGGCACCCGTTCGGCGCTGTTCACCCCGATGAAAAACCCAGGGCTGATCATCATCGACGAGGAGCATGACGGTTCCTATAAACAGCAGGAAGGCCTGCGCTACCACGCCCGCGACTTGGCGCTGGTGCGGGCCCGCCAGGAAGATATCCCGATCGTGCTGGGCTCGGCCACGCCTTCGCTGGAAAGCCTGCACAATGCCTACACCGGCCGTTACGGGCTCCTGCGCCTGAATGAGCGCGCCGGCGGCGCCAAGCAACCACGCTTCCTACGCCTGGACGTAAAGAGTCGCCCACTGGACAGCGGTATTTCCGGGCCGATGCAACAAGCCATCGGCCAGACCCTTGCCGCCGGCCAGCAAGTGCTGGTGTTTCTCAACCGTCGGGGCTTTGCGCCAACGCTGCTGTGCCATGACTGCGGCTGGATGTCCGAATGCGAGCGCTGCGATGCACGCATGACGGTGCACCAGCGCCACGGCGAGTTGCGCTGCCATCACTGCGGCCACGTGGAACGGGTGCCCCGCCACTGCCCGCAGTGCGGCAAGGTGGACCTGCGCCCGGTGGGCGCGGGCACCGAACGTGCAGAAGAACGTCTGGGCATTCTGTTCCCGGACTACCCGGTACTGCGGGTCGACCGCGACAGCACGTCGCGCAAGGACGCGATGAATCAGCTTTTCGCCACTATCCAGAAAGGCCAGCCGTGCATCCTGGTGGGTACGCAGATGCTTGCCAAAGGCCACCACTTTCCACGGGTGACCCTGGTGTCGATCCTGGATGCCGACGGTGGCTTGTTCTCCGGGGACTTCCGCGCCAGCGAACGCATGGCGCAGTTGATCGTGCAGGTCGCAGGCCGCGCCGGGCGTGCCGAGGAGCCGGGCAAGGTGATTATCCAGACGCACCTGGCCGACCACCCTTTGCTGATCCAACTGACCGAGCAGGGCTATTTTGCCTTCGCCGAACAGGCACTGAGCGAACGCCGTTCCGCCGGCCTGCCGCCGTTTGCCCACCTGGCCTTGCTGCGCGCCGAAGCCCATAAACCTGGCCAGGCCGAAGGCTTTCTCGATGAAGCCTGCAGCGTCGCCGAACGTTTGCTCGGCGAACTGGGCATCACCGGCATCGAACTGCTCGGCCCGGTGCCCGCCCCCATGGAGCGCCGCGCCGGGCGTTATCGCGCTCAGCTACTCTTGCAGGCAACCTCGCGCGCACCGCTGCACAAGCTATTAAGTAGCTGGCTGCTTGCCCTGGAGCAAATGCCCAGCGGCCGACAAGTGCGATGGTCACTGGATGTAGACCCGGTAGATTTGTATTAACCCACGCCACAGGTCCCACGAAGGTTGGCAAGCCCGCCCTCGCCACGGATAATGCCCAGTTTTTCCACCTGCGCATCGCGCGCCGCCGCTTGCGGTCGAAAGAGAACACCATGAAAGACACCATTCGCCAGCTGATCCAACAAGCCCTCACCCAACTCGTCAACGAAGGTGTGTTGCCTGAAGGCCTGACGCCGGCGATCCAGGTGGAGAACACTCGCGACAAGACCCACGGCGACTTCGCCAGCAACATCGCGATGATGCTGTCCAAGCCAGCCGGCATGAAACCGCGCGATCTCGCAGAAAAAATCATCGCCGCGCTGCCGGCCGACGACAGTGTGACCAAGGCCGAAATCGCCGGGCCGGGCTTCATCAATTTCTTCCAGAACACCCAGGCCCTGGCTTCGCGCCTGGATGCTGCCCTGGCCGATGCCAAGATCGGCGTGCGCAAGGCAGGTCCGGCTCAGCGCGTGGCCATCGACCTGTCGGCACCCAACCTGGCCAAGGAAATGCACGTCGGCCACCTGCGCTCGACCATCATTGGCGACGGCGTGGCACGGGTGCTGGAGTTCCTCGGCGACACCGTTATCCGTCAGAACCACGTGGGCGACTGGGGCACCCAGTTCGGCATGCTGATGGCGTACCTGCAGGAAAACCCGATCACCAGCAACGAGCTGTCGGACCTGGAGAACTTCTACCGCGCCGCCAAGAAGCGCTTCGACGAATCCGAAGAGTTCGCCGACCGCGCCCGTGGCCTGGTGGTCAAGTTGCAAGCCGGTGACCAGGAATGCCTGGAGCTGTGGGGGCGCTTCCGTGATATCTCGCTGTCCCACTGCCAGGAAATCTACGAGCTGCTCAACGTCAAGCTGACCATGGCCGACGTGATGGGCGAAAGCGCCTACAACGACGACCTGATCAATGTGGTCAACGACCTCAAGGCCAAGGGCCTGCTGGTGGAGAGCAACGGCGCGCAGTGCGTGTTCCTCGAAGAATTCAAGACCGCCGACGGCGAGCCGTTGCCGGTGATCATCGTCAAGGCCGATGGCGGCTACCTCTACGCCACCACCGACCTGGCGGCCGTGCGCTACCGCAGCGGCGTGCTCAAAGCGGATCGTGCGCTGTACTTCGTCGACCAGCGCCAGGCCCTGCACTTCCAGCAAGTGTTTGAAGTGGCGCGCCGTGCGGGCTTCATCACCCACCCGATGCACATGGAGCACATGGGTTTTGGCACCATGAACGGCGCCGATGGCCGCCCGTTCAAGACCCGGGACGGCGGCACCGTCAAGCTGATCGACCTGCTCAACGAAGCCCAGGAACGTGCCTACACCTTGGTGAAGGAAAAGAACCCGGAACTGGCCGAGGCCGACCTGCGCAACATCGCCCGCGTGGTGGGCATTGGCGCGGTGAAATACGCCGACCTGTCCAAGCACCGCACCAGCGACTACAGCTTCAACTTCGAACTGATGCTCAACTTCGAAGGCAACACCGCCCCCTACCTCTTGTACGCCTACACCCGCGTGGCCGGTGTATTCCGCAAGCTGGGCAAGGACTTCAGCGAAGTCCAAGGCCAGATCGTGCTGGATGCACCCCACGAACAGGAACTGGCCGCTAAACTGGCGCAATTCAGCGAAGTGCTGAACAGCGTCGGCGAGAAAGGCACACCGCATATCCTGTGCACCTACCTGTATGAAGTCGCCGGCCTGTTCTCCAGCTTCTACGAGAACTGCCCGATCCTCACCGCCGACGACGAAGCCCAGAAGCAAAGCCGACTGCGTCTCGCCGCATTGGCTGGACGGACCCTCAAGCAAGGCCTGGAACTGTTGGGCCTGGAAACTCTGGAGCGTATGTAAGTTGGCTGCCAAGAAAAAACCTGCACCCAAGCGCGGCGCCAGCCGCTACCAGGCCCCGGCGAAAAAGCCGATCCCGGGCTGGTTGTGGATGGCCATCGGCCTGTCGGTCGGCGCATTTATCGTGTTCCTGATGAAACTGGACCCGGGCCAGGGCGATGACGTCAAACGGGTCAAACAGGAACAGCAGAAAGCCACGAAAATCGCTGAAGCCAACAAGACCGCCCCGAGCCCGACTGCACCGGTGAAGCCGAAGTACGACTTCTACACGCTGCTGCCGGAATCGGAAGTGATCGTGCCGCCAGACGCCGTGCCGGAGAAAACCCTGCCGACGCCGCAAGTGCCGACCACACCGGTTACGCCTGCGGAAGCGGCAAAAATCGACACCGCACGTGCCCAGGCGGCACTGGCCGGGATCACCCCGCCACCCGCACCACCGGTTGCAGAAACCAAAGCGGCGCCGGTGACCAAGTTCTTCCTGCAAGCGGGCTCGTTCCCGAAACAGGCGGATGCGGATCGCGTGCGGGCGCAGATCATTCTGCTGGGCCAGTCGGTGACGGTGGAGTCCGGTACGGTGAAGGATGCGACCTGGTATCGCGTGCTGGTCGGGCCGTTCAGCAACCGTGAACAACTGACCGTGGCGCAGAAGCAATTGGCTGGCGCAGGGTTTAGCAACCTGTTGTTACAACAACGCCAAAGCCGCTGATTCGGGCTCAACTTCGATCAAAATGTGGGAGGGGGCTTGCCCCCGATGGCGGTGTATCAGTCACCAGATTCATTGACTGACACTCCGCTATCGGGGGCAAGCCCTCTCCCACATTTGGTTATGCAGCGCTCTGAAATGCGTGTCAGACCGATAAACACCACTCGTCCGCCATAAACCCCTATGGTTGAAATCCCCCCCGCCACCCCCATATGAGTTTCCATCAGGGCATTTTCGCCCCGCTGCGTGGAGACTCTCCCCTTGACCACCATCGTTTCAGTACGTCGCCACGGCAAAGTCGTCATGGGCGGCGACGGCCAGGTTTCCCTGGGCAATACCGTGATGAAAGGCAATGCGAAAAAAGTGCGCCGCCTGTACCACGGCCAGGTCCTCGCCGGTTTTGCCGGTGCCACCGCCGACGCCTTCACCCTCTTCGAGCGTTTCGAAGGCCAGCTGGAAAAACACCAGGGCCACCTCGTACGCGCCGCGGTCGAACTCGCCAAAGAATGGCGCACCGACCGCTCCCTCAGCCGCCTGGAAGCCATGCTGGCCGTGGCCAACAAAGACGCGTCCCTGATCATCACCGGTAACGGCGATGTGGTTGAGCCCGAGCATGGCCTGATCGCCATGGGTTCCGGCGGCGGCTACGCCCAGGCGGCCGCCAGCGCATTGCTGAAGAAAACCGACCTGTCGGCCCGTGAAATCGTCGAGACCGCATTGGGTATCGCCGGCGATATCTGCGTGTTCACCAACCACAACTTCACCATTGAGGAGCAGGACCTCGCCGAATAAGCCGTAGGCTTATTCCCGCTTGAGGCCGCCAAACACTATGTCCATGACTCCCCGCGAAATCGTCCACGAACTCAATCGCCATATCATCGGCCAGGACGATGCCAAGCGCGCCGTTGCCATCGCCCTGCGTAACCGCTGGCGCCGGATGCAACTGCCCGAAGAACTGCGCGTTGAAGTAACGCCCAAGAACATCCTGATGATCGGCCCCACCGGTGTCGGTAAAACCGAAATCGCCCGGCGCCTGGCCAAGCTCGCCAATGCCCCGTTCATCAAGGTCGAAGCCACCAAGTTCACCGAAGTCGGCTATGTGGGCCGTGACGTCGAGTCGATCATCCGTGACCTGGCCGACGCCGCCCTGAAGATGCTGCGCGAACAGGAAGTGACCAAGGTCAGCCACCGCGCCGAGGACGCCGCCGAAGAACGCATCCTCGACGCCCTGCTGCCACCGGCACGCATGGGTTTCAACGAAGATGCCGCGCCGTCGTCCGATTCCAACACTCGCCAACTGTTCCGCAAGCGCCTGCGCGAAGGCCAGCTGGATGACAAGGAAATCGAGATCGAAGTGGCCGAAGTCTCGGGTGTCGATATTTCCGCACCGCCTGGCATGGAAGAAATGACCAGCCAGTTGCAGAACCTGTTCGCCAACATGGGTAAGGGCAAGAAGAAAAGCCGCAAGCTCAAGGTGAAAGAGGCGCTGAAGCTGGTGCGCGACGAAGAAGCCGGGCGCCTGGTGAACGAGGAAGAACTCAAGGCCAAGGCCCTGGAAGCGGTCGAGCAGCACGGCATTGTGTTTATCGACGAGATCGACAAAGTGGCCAAGCGCGGTAACTCCGGCGGCGTCGATGTATCCCGCGAAGGCGTGCAGCGCGACCTGCTGCCGCTGATCGAAGGCTGCACCGTGAACACCAAGCTGGGCATGGTCAAGACCGACCACATCCTGTTCATCGCCTCCGGCGCGTTCCACCTGAGCAAGCCAAGCGACCTGGTGCCGGAGCTGCAAGGCCGTCTGCCGATTCGCGTGGAGCTCAAGGCGCTGACCCCCGGTGACTTCGAACGCATCCTCAGCGAGCCGCACGCGTCGCTCACCGAGCAATACCGTGAACTGCTGAAAACCGAAGGCCTGGGCATCGAGTTCCAGGCGGACGGCATCAAGCGCCTGGCGGAGATCGCCTGGCAGGTCAACGAGAAGACCGAGAACATCGGTGCCCGTCGCCTGCACACGCTGCTGGAGCGCCTGCTGGAAGAGGTGTCCTTCAGCGCCGGCGACTTGGCCGGGGCGCAGAATGGCGAGGTGATCAAGATCGACGCGGATTACGTCAACAGCCACTTGGGTGAGTTGGCGCAGAACGAAGACCTGTCGCGGTACATTCTGTAAGCCGCAAGCTGTAAGCTACAAGCCGCAAGTGGAGCACATTCAACTTGCAGCTTGTAGCTTACAGCCCAAGGTGTCCCCAATGCCGAAATTCCCCACCGCTGTCAATTTGCACAAAACCTCCAACACCCTCGGCCTGACCTACGGGCCTGATGAAACCTACCAACTCCCGGCCGAACTGCTGCGCACCCACTCGCCTTCTGCCGAGGTCCAGGGCCACGGCAAACCCATCCTGCAATTCGGCAAGCTCAACGTTAAGTTGATCAAGATAGAACCGGCCGGTCAGTACGCACTGAAATTGACCTTCGACGATGGCCATGACAGCGGACTGTTCACCTGGGACTACCTCTACCAATTGGCCGTGCGTCAGGACGCGCTATGGGCCGATTATCTCGCCGAACTCAAAGCGGCCGGCAAAACCCGCGACCCGAGCCAATCGGTCGTGCGGCTGATGCTCTAGCCCAGGCTTCTTGCTCATTAGTGGGCATTTTCTAATTTCATCTGCTTGAATGCCCTGTCGCGTGGCCAACGATTGGCCCGCTTGCGAAAAAAATTAAACTCGGGTAACCAATGGAACTGGCAAGTTCCCTGCATTTGACGATGCGGTATCAACGGTCACCCGAGTCGCAGTACCAGGCTTGTGTTGTGTATCGAAACTTGGTGCACAGCGGTACCCGGTACTCGTCTTTCGGACAATGGAGCGTCGTAGATGAGTAACAAGAACAACGATGACTTGAAACGCCAGGCCTCGGAAAACACCTTGGGGCTGAACCCGATCATCGCGTTACGCAAAAAGGATTTATTGGCCTCGGCGAAGATGGTGCTGACCCAAGCCATCAAGCAACCGTTGCACAGCGTCAAGCACGTCGCCCACTTTGGCGTTGAATTGAAGAACGTGATGTTCGGCAAATCGCAGCTGCAGCCCGAAAGCGATGACCGTCGCTTTCACGACCCGGCCTGGAGCCAGAACCCGCTCTACAAACGCTACCTGCAAACCTACTTGGCGTGGCGCAAGGAACTGCACGACTGGATAGGCGACAGCAACCTGTCGGACCAGGACATCAGCCGCGGCCACTTCGTGATCAACCTGATGACCGAAGCCATGGCGCCCACCAACAGCGCGGCCAACCCGGCGGCGGTCAAACGCTTCTTTGAAACCGGCGGCAAAAGCCTGCTCGACGGTCTGTCCCACTTGGCCAAGGACATGGTGCACAACGGCGGCATGCCGAGCCAGGTCAACATGGGCGCCTTTGAAGTGGGCAAGTCCCTGGGCACTACCGAAGGCGCCGTGGTGTTTCGCAACGACGTGCTGGAGCTGATCCAGTACAAGCCGATCACCGAGCAAGTGCACGAACGCCCGCTGCTGGTGGTGCCACCACAGATCAACAAATTCTACGTATTCGACCTGAGCCCGGAGAAAAGCCTGGCGCGCTTCTGCCTGCGTAATAACCAGCAGACCTTTATCGTCAGTTGGCGCAACCCGACCAAGGCCCAGCGCGAATGGGGCCTGTCGACTTATATCGAGGCGCTCAAGGAAGCGGTCGATGTGGTCACGGCGATTACCGGCAGCAAGGACGTCAACATGCTTGGCGCCTGCTCCGGTGGCATCACCTGCACCGCCCTGCTCGGCCACTACGCCGCGCTGGGGGAGAAAAAGGTCAATGCCCTGACCTTGCTGGTCAGCGTGCTCGACACCACCCTGGACACTCAGGTGGCGCTGTTTGTCGACGAGCAAACCCTGGAAGCGGCCAAGCGCCACTCCTACCAGGCCGGCGTACTCGAAGGCCGCGACATGGCCAAGGTGTTTGCCTGGATGCGCCCCAACGACCTGATCTGGAACTACTGGGTCAATAACTACCTGCTGGGCAATGAGCCGCCGGTGTTCGACATCCTGTTCTGGAACAACGACACCACGCGCTTGCCGGCCGCCTTCCACGGCGACCTGATCGAACTGTTCAAGAACAACCCACTCGTGCGCGCCAATGCACTGGAAGTGTGCGGTACGCCAATCGACCTCAAGCAAGTCACCGCCGACATCTACTCACTGGCCGGCACCAATGACCACATCACGCCGTGGCAGTCCTGCTACAAGTCGGCGCAACTGTTTGGTGGCAAGGTGGAGTTTGTGTTGTCCAGCAGCGGGCATATCCAGAGCATCCTCAACCCGCCGGGCAACCCCAAGGCACGCTACCAGACCAGCGACAGCCTGGCGGGCAAGCCGCTGGAATGGCAGGAGAATGCGACCAAGCACACCGATTCGTGGTGGCTGCATTGGCAAGCGTGGCAGGCGGAGCGTGCGGGCAAGCTGAAGAAGGCGCCGACAGCTTTAGGTAACAAGACCTACGCAGCAGCGCAAGCAGCCCCAGGAACTTACGTACACGAACGCTAAATTGAAATGCGGTCAATGTGGGAGGGGGCTTGCCCTCGATAGCAGTGTGTCAGTCACCTGATCCATTGGCTGATCAATTGCAATCGGGGGGCAAGCCCCCTCCCACATTTGGCCTGCATTCCAACCGTCAAATCTCACAGGGCTTGAGCATGCCGCAACCGTTCATCTTCCGTACCATCGACCTGGATGGCCAGACCATCCGCACGGCGGTGCGCCCGGGCAAGCCTCACTTGACGCCGCTGCTGATCTTCAACGGCATCGGCGCCAACCTTGAGTTGGTGTTTCCGTTCGTCCAGGCCCTGGACCCGGACCTGGAAGTGATCGCCTTCGATGTGCCAGGCGTGGGCGGTTCGTCGACGCCCAAACGGCCCTATCGTTTTCCCGGCTTGGCCAAACTTACCGCACGCATGCTCGATTACCTGGACTATGGCCAAGTGAATGCCGTGGGCGTGTCCTGGGGCGGAGCGCTGGCGCAGCAGTTCGCCTATAACTACCCGGAGCGCTGCAAAAAGCTGATTCTGGCCGCCACCGCTGCCGGCGCCTTTATGGTGCCGGGCAAGCCGAAGGTGTTGTGGCTGATGGCGAGCCCAAGGCGTTACATCCAGCCGTCCCACGTGGTGCGCATTGCCCCGATGATTTACGGCGGCTCGTTCCGCCGCGACTCCAAGCTGGCCGCCGAGCACGCCAGCAAAGTGCGCTCGGCCGGCAAGCTCGGCTATTACTGGCAACTGTTCGCGGGGCTGGGCTGGACCAGCATTCACTGGCTGCACAAGATCCGCCAGCCGACCCTGGTGCTGGCCGGGGACGACGACCCGCTGATCCCGCTGATCAACATGCGCATGCTCGCCTGGCGTATTCCCAACGCGCAGTTGCACATCATCGATGACGGCCACTTGTTCCTGATCACCCGGGCCGAGGCCGTGGCGCCGATCATCATGAAATTCCTGGAGGAAGAGCGCCTGCGCGCAGTGATTCACCCACGACCGGCGATGTAAGGACCGCACCGCCGCGCAACTTGCCAGGAACCGACTATGGTTCTGGATTGGCGTGCCCGTTGATGGCTTGACGAAGGAGTGTTGGCTCATGCGAGAAAGACCTGTGACGAACCCGGCGCCCACCCCCGCTGCGTTCATCAATGCGCAACATGCGATCACCGGCCTGCGTGGCCGGGATTTGCTGTCGACCCTGCGCAGTGTCGCCGTCCACGGCTTGCGTAACCCGCTGCATACCGCCCGTCACGCGCTGGCCCTGGGCAACCAACTGGGTCGCGTGCTGCTCGGTGAGACCGTGCACGAGCCCAACCCGCACGACAGCCGCTTCGTCGACCCGACCTGGGCGCTCAACCCGTTTTATCGGCGCAGCCTGCAAGCCTACCTGAGCTGGCAGAAACAAACCCGCCACTGGATCGACGACAGCGCCCTGAGCGCCGACGACCGCGCCCGCGCGCACTTCGCCTTCGCGCTGATCAACGATGCGGTGTCGCCCTCCAACACTCTGCTCAACCCGCTGGCGATCAAGGAGCTGCTCAACTCCGGCGGCAACAGCGTGGTGCGCGGCGCCAGCAATCTGTTCGAAGACTTGCTGCACAACAACGGCCTGCCGCGCCAGGTCAGCAAGCACGCGTTTGAAGTGGGCAAGACCGTCGCCACCACACCCGGCTCGGTGGTGTTTCGCAATGAGCTGCTGGAACTGATCCAGTACAAGCCCATGAGCGAAAAACAGTACGCCAAGCCACTGTTGATCGTGCCGCCGCAAATCAACAAGTACTACATCTTCGACCTGAGCCCGGCTAACAGCTTTGTGCAGTACGCCCTCAAGAACGGCCTGCAGACATTCATGGTCAGTTGGCGCAACCCGGATGTGCGGCACCGCGAGTGGGGCCTCTCGACTTACGTCGCCGCCCTGGAGGAAGCTCTTAACGTCTGCCGCGCCATCACCGGCGCCCGCGAGGTCAACCTGATGGGCGCCTGCGCCGGTGGCCTGACCATCGCCGCGCTGCAAGGCCACCTGCAAGCCAAGCGCCAGTTGCGCCGCATCTCCAGCGCCAGCTACCTGGTGAGCCTGCTGGACAGCCAGATCGACAGCCCCGCCATGCTGTTCGCCGATGAGCAAACCCTGGAAGCCGCCAAGCGCCGCTCCTACCAGCAAGGCGTGCTGGACGGCCGCGACATGGCCAAGGTGTTCGCCTGGATGCGCCCCAACGATCTGATCTGGAACTACTGGATCAATAACTATCTGTTGGGCAGGGAGCCGCCGGCCTTCGACATCCTGTACTGGAACAACGACAACACCCGCCTGCCAGCCGCGCTGCATGGCGACCTGCTGGATTTCTTCAAGCACAACCCGCTGGCCCACGCCGGCGGCCTGGAGGTGTGCGGCACGCCCATCGATCTGCAGAAAGTCACGGTGGACAGCTTCAGCGTAGCCGGCATCAACGACCACATCACGCCGTGGGACGCGGTGTATCGCTCCACCCAATTGCTCGGTGGCGACCGGCGCTTCGTGCTGTCCAACAGTGGGCATATCCAGAGCATCCTCAACCCGCCGGGCAACCCCAAGGCCAACTACGTCGAGAACCCCAAGCTGAGCAGCGACCCACGCGCCTGGTACTACGACGCCAACCACGTCGAAGGCAGTTGGTGGCCGCAGTGGCTGGAGTGGATCCAGCAGCGCTCGGGCGCGCAACGCGAAACCCTTACCGCCCTGGGCAACCAGAATTACCCACCGATGGAAGCAGCGCCGGGCACCTACGTGCACGTGCGCTGAGCTCAACGATCAGATTAAGAAGACTGGATGAAGACCCGCGACCGTATCCTTGAATGTGCCCTGCAGTTGTTCAACCAGAAGGGCGAGCCGAACGTGTCGACCATGGAGGTGGCCAATGAAATGGGGATCAGCCCCGGCAACCTCTACTACCACTTCCATGGCAAGGAGCCACTGGTGCTCGGGCTGTTCGAGCGCTTTCAAAATGAGCTGGCGCCGCTGCTTGATCCACCGGCGGACGCGCAACTGGTGGCAGAGGATTACTGGCTGTTCCTGCACTTGATCGTCGAGCGCATGGCCCATTACCGGTTTCTGTTCCAGGACCTGTCCAACCTGGCCGGGCGCCTGCCCAAACTGGCCAAGGGTATCCGCACCCTGCTGACCGCCCTCAAGCGCACGCTCGCGTCACTGCTGGCCCGGCTCAAAGCGGATGGACAACTGGTCAGCGATACCCAGGCGCTTGGGCAATTGGTGGAACAGATCACCATGACCCTGCTGTTTTCTCTGGACTACCAGCGGATTCTCGACCGCGAAGGCGAAGTGCAGGTCGTGGTGTACCAGATCATGATGTTGGTGGCGCCGCACCTGTTGTTACCCGCGCGGCTGGCAACGGAGCGTCTGGCGCTGAGTTATCTGGATGAATCGGCCTGAGAGTCGGTCATCCGGGCTCACCGAACTGGTGGGTAAACTTGAACAGCTCACTGTCAGTCTTGATACCCAACTTGCGATACGCCGATTGTTTTTGCGTACTGATCGTACTGGCACTGCGTGAGAACTTTGCCGCTATTGAGTTGACTGACATCCCATCCAGAAAACAACGCAACACTTCCTGCTCTTTGGGTGTGAGGCAGGCATTCAATTGCAACTGAGTCGAGAAGCCTACCCTCGACTTCACACTCGCAACATCAATGACTGACTGCAGCCCCTGAAGGGCCGGCACCATGCATGGCTGCAAGTACACCCGTCCCTGGGCAATGGTTCGCACCGCTGTGATCAACTCCGTGAGGTTTTGCGTCTTACCCAGAATCCCCCAGCACCCCGCCTTCAACGACAATGCAACGGTCGCAGGAGTGTAGTGCGACGCCACAATCAACGGCCGGCACTGGCTGAAGCGTCTGTTCAATGCCTGAAGCAAGCTCAAGCCGTCGATGTCCGACGGCGCCAGGACAAAGTCCATCACCACGACATCCGCAAGTTGCCGGGCCAGAGCCTCCAGCAATTGCGAGCCCGTGCCAAAGGAGCCGATCACTTTGATATCGGATGCTTCGCCAAGGCCCAGCTCAATGCCCTGCCTGACCATTTCATGGTCATCCAACAACATGACGGTGTACGGAATGGCGGTTGAAATAGGCATAAGAACACCCGCATAAGTTAATGCAGCAGCGTGCATACGCTCGCACGCTACCCAGTTCGATATAACACGCGACTTCTCCTAAATCAGTAAAAAATAGTACGGAAACTTACAGCAGGAACTGACAGAACATTCCTAGAGCAATCTTTAAAAGACCAACAACACCTCGAAAAAAACTTAAACAAAACAATATCCTTTCGAACAATCACGAACGGAAAATCGCAACTTCTCTATAGAGAAATTTAACTTTTAGATACAAATTATGTGTGTCCGCTACTCGAAAGAAATTCGAGCCGCTTTATCACTCAAGTACTGGAAACACCATGAACGTCCACGCACTCTCCATCGTCGCAACCGCTTTAGCTTTGACGGTGACGCTCTCGCCCTCCGCCTATGCGGCAGATGGCGTTATCAATTTCAGCGGTCTGGTGACCGATGTAACCTGCACCGTCGAAGGGGCTGCATCTGGTACGGGCGCGGTGGTCAAGGACGTCAACCTCGGCGGTGTCTCCGCTGCACGCCTGGCCACGGCAGGCAATCGCGCCAACCCGACCGGTTTCACCCTTCGCATCGGCGCACCCGGCGAGGGCAGTTGCACCAACGGGCGCACCGCAATGGTTGCATTCGACCCAACCAGCCCGGCCATCGATGTGGCGACCGGGCGTTTGAACATCGACGGTTACGACGACCCGTCCGACACCACCAACGCCAAAAACGTGCAGGTCGAAATCACCCGTCGCAACGGCACACCTCTGAATGTTTACACCGAAAAATCCGAAGGCGTTGTCATTGCCGACAACCAGGCAATCATCCCGCTGGCGGCACAACTGTACGCGAGCGGGCCAGCCTCCGAAGGCAAGGTCAAGACGCGTGTGGGCTTCATGATCGAGTACGCCGAGTAAGGCCGGCAAAGCCTCGTGATGCAGGGAGACCCATGCGATGAAAAGCCTTGTGCTTGCCACCTGTACGTTCGTCCTCTTGGCGCTGCCCGCCCATGCAGGTGTGATTATCCACGGTACACGGGTGATCTACCCTGTCGAGCAGCAGGAAGTGGTGGTGCGCCTGGAGAACAGGGGAAGCCTCCCGGCGCTGGTGCAAACCTGGCTGGATACGGGCGACCGGCATTCGACGCCCGCGACCGCACAGGCGCCGCTGAGCGTCTCGCCACCGCTCTTTCGCATTGAGCCCTCCCAGCAACAGGCGCTGCGCTTGCGTTATACCGGAGGGCCATTGCCTGGCAACCGTGAAAGCCTGTTGTGGCTGAACGTACTGGAAGTGCCGCCGCGCGCCGTGGATGCCGCGCAGAACAACCAGATCGAGTTGTCGTTCCGTACTCGTTTGCGCGTATTTGTGCGACCACAGACACTGCCCTATCCGGTCAGCAGCGCCCCGACAAAACTGCAATGGACACTGGTGCCCCACGAAAAGGGTTTTGCGCTGCAGGTCACCAACCCGACGCCCTACCACGTGTCCCTGGCCACGATCGACTTGCTGAGCAATGGCAAACGGTTCAGCAAAGCCCCCAACAAGGCCGCCAATGACAGCCTGCTGATGCCGGCCGGTGACGTGAAACTGTTTGTGCTGCCCCAACTGCGCAATCGCCCCAGCGGCGCAGCTACCGTCGAGTTCACCACCGTCAGTGACTTTGGTGCCCGGGTACGCCATTCGACGGGCCTTGCCTCTTCAGGCGCGCAGTGACCGTCATGAAGGACATATTCATTTCGCACCTGCCGGCCAAGCTCATAACGATGATGTTTGTACTGCTTGCCGCCGTTGCAGCGCACGCGAGCGTTGTCATCAACAACACGCGGATTATCTACCCCCAGAGTGACAAGGAGGTCACTGTCCGGCTGGAAAACAAAAACCAGGCACCGGTGCTGGTCCAGACGTGGCTGGACGCTGGCGATGAACACTCAACACCGGACCTGGCCGGCATGCCTTTCGTCGTCACACCGCCGATCTTTCGCATGGAGCCCGGAAAACAACAGGTGATACGCGTGGCCTTTACCGGCGAAACGTTGCCAGAGGACCAGGAAAGCCTGTTCTGGTTCAACCTGCTGGAGGTGCCCTCACAACCAGCAGGTGCCCAACAGCGCAACCAACTGCAGTTGGCTTTTCGGTCTCGGATCAAGTTGTTTTTTCGCCCGCCGAACCTGCCTTACGGGGCCGAAGCAGCACCCGGCAAATTGCAATGGCGCTACGTATCGACAAAGCAAGGCCAGGCGCTTGAGACCTACAACCCGACCCCCTACTACCTGACATTCGAACACATTGAAGTCTTGGAGGGCGGGCAACGCTACCCCCGCGAAACCTCGGCCTCAGGCGCTGAGAACATGGTGATTCCCGGCGGGCGCCAACGCTTTGAGCTGCCCAGCCTCAAGGCTACCCCGGGCAGTGCGGCCACCGTTGAATTCCAGACGCTCGACGACTTTGGAACAAAGGTCTCGCACAGCGCCAAGGTGTCCCCATGACGGCCCAGGCACACAGCCTCCCACCCTGACTGTCAGCCCTCTGGTTGAACCGGCTATTTGCGTCATCGAACGCCTTCAGTGGATGCCCGTTTATCAAGGCGGGCATGCCCCATGCCGCCATTCGGGCAACCCTGTTTTTTGAGAACGTAGACATGAGTTTCAAGTGCACAGTGCGCGCCCTGCTGCTGATGGGGGTTGCGCATGCCAGCGGCGCCCAGAGCGCCGAACTGGTTGAGTTCAACCCAGCCTTTTTTGCAGCTGGCGCAGACGGCTCGCCGATCGATATTACAAAATTCAACCGGGGTAACGTCATCCTGCCCGGTAGCTACCGTGCGGATATCCACCTCAACGGTCAGTGGATCGGGCGTGAAACCCTGACCTTCGTGACGAGCGAACGCCAGGCAGCGACGCAGTTATGCCTGGAGCGAGATGCACTGCTCAGGTTCGGCATCAGCCTGGACACAGCAGCACCCGCAGCAGCATTTTCCCGCTGCGCCGATATCGCGTCCTACCTGCCGGGTGCCACGAGCCTGTTTGATCCCGGTGAAAACCGCCTGGACCTGCAGGTTCCGCAGATCTACCTGGCGCGCCAGGCGCGGGGCTATGTCGACCCGCAACAGTGGGACAGTGGGATCAATGCCGCCTTCGTGCGTTATAACACCAACACCTTTACCACTCAGACAAACGGCCGCTCGCTCGGCTCCAGCTACCTGGGCCTCAACACCGGGCTCAACCTGGGCGATTGGCACTGGCGCCACACCGGCAGTTACAGCCGTTCTGCACTCGGTGCCGGCTATCAAAGCAGTGCCACCTACGTGCAGCATGAATTGGGCCCGCTGCGATCACAACTGATGGCGGGAGAGATCTACACCCCCGGTGAACTGTTCGACAGCGTGCGCCTGCGCGGCGCGAGCCTGTTCAGCGATGATCGGATGCTGCCCGACTCCCAGACCGGCTTTGCGCCGGTGGTACGTGGCGTCGCCGAGACCAACGCTCGCGTTACGGTGCGCCAGCGCGGTGTACTGTTGGATGAAGTGTCGGTCGCACCCGGGCCTTTCGTACTCAACGATTTGTTCCCCACCGGCTATGGCGGCGACCTGAACGTCACGATCACCGAGGCCGATGGTCGTCAGCGTGAGTTCGTCGTGCCATTTGCAGCCAACGCCAACCTGCTACGTCCCGGTTACGGGCGTTACGCGCTGAGTATCGGTCAGTTGGATGAAGTCGGCTTGCAGCATCCTCCCACGCTGATACAGGCCACTTACCAGCGCGGCCTGAGCAATCTGTTGACCGGCTACACCGGCGTGGTGGCGGGCGATGACTACCGGTCACAGTTGTTGGGTGCCGCCTTCAATACCCCGCTGGGCGCGCTGTCGCTTGACCTGACCCATTCGTACGCAAAAATACCGGGGCATGGTCCACGTGAAGGCCAAAGCCTGCAGCTGCGCTACAGCAAAAATTTCGCCAACACAGGTACCCACTTCGCCCTCGGGGCGTACCGTTATTCCACCGAAGGTTTCCTCAGCGTGAGCGACGCCGCACGCGTTCGCGACCTTGCCATCGACGGATCAAACCTGGACCACCTGTCACGTCTGCGTGACCGGATGGACATCAGCCTCAACCAAAGCCTGGACAACGGCTCGGTGTACATCACCGGCTCATCACAGAACTATTGGAACCGCCACAGCGGCAACCTGACGTTCAGCACCGGCTACAGCGGCACGTGGAAGCACCTTCACTACACCGTCAGTGCACAGCGCACCCGCGACTTGCTGAGCGACAGAGTCGACGAGCAAGTGGACATAACCGTGAGCCTGCCACTGGGCAGCGGCGCACGTTCACCCACCTTGACCGCCACGACCTATCACGGCGAGCAAAGCAGCGGTGAGCGTGTCAGCCTGGGCGGCAGCCTTGGCGACCGTAACGAGCTCAGCTACGGCGTGAGCACCAGCCAGGCCCAGGGTAGTGGCAATGTGTCCAGTGCCGACATGAAATACCAGACAAACCTGGGGGTGCTTTCCGCCGGGTATGGCCGAAGCGATGCGTACCGCTCAACGTCGCTGGGCATGACCGGCGGTATTGTCGCCCATGCGGGCGGCGTGACCTTTGCCCCGGAGTTAGGCGATACCCTCGGCATCGTTGAAGCGCCCGACGCCCAAGGCGCACGGGTCAATGGCAGCCACAGTGCACAGGTCGGCAAAAGCGGCTATGCGGTAGTACCGCACCTCACGCCCTACCGCCAGAACGTAGTCGAGCTTGACCCCAAGGACCTCGCCGTCGACGTGGAACTCAAGACCGCCGCGCAAAACGTCGCACCGCGTGCCGGTTCGGTGGTGAAACTGCAGTTCGAGACACTCAGCGGCCAGGCGTTGTTGATCACAGCGCTGCGCGAGGATGGCAGCCCACTGCCGTTTGGCGCGGATGTATTTGAGGAAGACGGCGCCAGCGTCGGCGTGGTCGGGCAAGGCGGCAAGGCCTTTGTTCGTGTGACGCACAACCCGGGGGAACTGCACATCAAATGGGGTTCGAGTGCCGCAGCCACCTGCCGACTTCACTACGACCTGAACAAGGCTACTGGCACCGTCGGTGCTGAGCGTTTACGCGATTTGAACGCCGGTACCTGCGTTAAAACGCCCCTGTTTCTGACGCGAGGCTGAAAATGAAACAATCCATAAAATTCATTTCGATACTGAGTGTGCTTTCCCAGGTGCCCATTGTTCAGGCCTGCAATTACTATCCCCATTTCGAAAACGGCTTCTCTTTTGCGGGCACTATCACTGTGCCGGGGAATTTGCCGGTGGGCGGGCTGATCGCTCGCGCGCCAGTTACCGGATCCGTTCGCACAGGTATCAGCACCTGCCCGACCCCTATCACCCAGATAACCACCGGGCGCTTCAAAACCTTTGTAACGCTGCCAGGACTGCGAGGCGTTCATCAAACCAACGTTGAAGGTGTCGGCATGTTGATTCGCTCAAGCCTGCACGGCGGCATAGCCCACTTTCACCCAATGGTAAGCAGTGTCGCAACGCTTCGCCCTGAACGGTATGAACATACCCTATTCAATACATCGGCAGAGTTTTACAAAATCGGACCGGTATCAGCGGGTACGATCCCCAGCGGAAACCTTCAGGAAATCAACTGGGACGGGAGAAAAGTTTCTCACTTTCGGCTAAACACCGCTGTGCGTTTTGTTACCCCCACCGCTACCTGCGACCTGGCAACCGGCGACGTCAACCGCTCCATCTCGCTGGACCCGGTGCAAGTCAGCGCATTCAAAAACGCTATCACCGCAGGCGCCCGCAACTTTGAAATAGCCGCACACTGCACCAACGCCGCCAACGTAACCTTCCGCTTTTCCGGCACACCCGCGCCAGGCAATGACCACGTCTTTGCCAACACCGGCACCGCCGACGGCATTGCGCTGCGGTTGTACTCACGCATCGGCGGTGGGACCCAGAACATTCTTGCCAACGGCACCGAAAACACACGCACGGTGGCGGTTTCCGGTGCCCAAGCGGTCTTGCCGCTCGGCGCGGCTTATCACAAAAACGGCACGGTCAGGCCTGGCACGCTCGCCAGCACCGCCACCGTCAACATCACCTATGACTAAAACCCTGAGGGTTATGGAATGAGCCTTCGAGCGCTATCAGCACTATTTTCAATCACTGCGAGCCTGGCCGCTCCCCCCACCCACGCCGAGACCACGGGCAGCTTGCACTTTATCGGCCTCGTCAACGGCGGTACCTGCAACCTGGCTGCCGGCGATGTGAACCGTACTGTCACACTGCCAACGGTCAAGGTCTCCGATTTCGAATCCACCGACTTTGCAGGCGCACTGACCTTCGAGATCTCCGCTGACTGCGAATCGGACGTCAGCACTGTGACGTTCCTGTTCGCAGGCACACCCGCCACCGGAAACGCCGCCATGTTTGCCAATACGGGAACCGCGGGGGGCACCGCCCTCTGGCTGCAACACCAGGGCATTGCAGACATCCCTGCCAACGGCACCCCCGCTAAGCGCAGCCGCACGATTGCAACGAGCGCAAACAAGGCCGTACTGCCGCTCAGGGCCGCGTACCATAAAACCGGCGCAGCCATCACCCAAGGCACCCTGGCCACTGCGGTTACCGTTTCGATCACTTACAACTGATCAATCCTGACGCGCAAAAAAGCCCGACCTTCGCAGGCCGGGCTTTTCTGTACGTCCCGGAAAAATCAGGACTGACTGGTTGGCGTCGGGGTTGCCGGCGTTGCAGTCGGGGTAGCAGCAGGCGTCGGTGCGGACACCGAGTTGGCTGTCGAAGCAGCCGGGGCCGCAGTGGCGGGCTTGGCGGCAACGGCAGGCTTTGGTGATGCTGGTTTTTTCGCTACAGCGGGCTTTTTCGCCGCCGCAGGTTTCGCGGCAGGCTTGGCGGCCGCTTTGGCAGCAGCCGGTTTGGCCGCAGGTTTCGCAGAGGCTGGCTTGGCAGCAGGTTTGGCAGCAGCGGTTTTAGCAGCAGGTTTTGCTACAGCCTTCGCTGCAGGTTTAGTCGCTGCCTTCGCCGCCACAGGTTTTGCAGCTGGCTTGGCGGCCGGTTTAGCGGCAGCGGTTTTCGCCGCAGGCTTGGCAGCCGGTTTAGCGGCAGCTTTTGCTGGCGCCTTGGCGGCTGGTTTTGCAGCCGGTTTGGCAGCCGCTTTTACCAGAGGCTTGGCGGCCGTTTTCACGGCAGGCTTGGCGGCAGCGGTTTTAGCGGCAGGCTTGGCAGCCGGTTTAGCTGCAGCCGCTTTCACAGGAGCCACTTTGGCACCGGTGAGTTTTTCGATCTGCTTGGTCAGGGTATCGACCTTGCCGTGCAATGCCTTCAATTCAGCTTTGCTCGGCACGCCCAAGCGCGAAATAGCGCTGTTGAGTCGCTTGTCCAGTGCCCCTTCGAGTTCGCCCCAAGTACCCAATACCTGTTTCTTCGCATCGCTGATGCGCGAACCGGCGGTAGCTTTGGCAGCGCCTACTTGTTTACCTACTGCGCTCTTGGTCAACTTCTCGGCCTTCTCGCCGTCTTTAACCAGCGTCTCGAAGAGTTTGCTGCCGTCACTGTCGATCTTCGAGTAAACGCCTAAACCAGCGAGCCAGATTTTGCGGGAATATTCTTCAACTTTCCCGACCCACGAGCTGCCTTCTTTCTGAGTAGTCTTTTTAACAGCCATCCCGATGTCTCCTTAGTGTTTACGCGCGACACGTTCGAGCAATGCCGTCAGCTCTTCGAGCTTAGCAGAGAGTGTCTCCACGTCATGTTTAGACGCAATGCCGATTCGATTCAAGGCACTTGCAACACGAGTATCAAAAGCTTTTTCAACTTTATCCAGCTGAACTTCTACCAGACCTTTGACGGCGGAGACATTACTCTTTACTTGGTCAATCTGACTGTTGGCGGCATCAAGTTGTTCAACTGCAACTTTTTTACCTTTATTTTCAACATGTTGACCGCTCTTAACCAGCTCTTTGAAGTAGTCGCCGCCCTCGCCGCCGACCTTGGCATAGGCACCCAGGCCTGCCAGCCAGATCTTGCGGGCGTAGGTTTTAACGTCAGTCAGGGTGCCGGTCTGTACGTCGATTTTTTTCTTCAGGATAACTTTGGCCATGGTGCACCTCACGCAGGATAGGGTGGAGGAACGGCCCGCAGGAGTTGAGGGCTTGGGCACAAAGTAGGCTGGAAAATTAGAATCGGCACCCTAAGAACAGCCAGGTCAGGCCAGCGCCTTATCCAGGGCTTTCTCGATTTCGGACTTGATAGTGCCACTCATGGCCGACATCAACAGGCCCAGTTCCACATCGATGCGCAGCAAATCATCGGCCACTAAGACCGTGCCTTTAACCCCGGAACGCTTGAGGTTCAAGGTATCGCCAGACCAGGACGGCTCCAGGCCATATTGCTCTTTGAGTTTATGTGCCAACTTCTCGGCCTTTGCCCGTGCCCCTTCTTTACCCAGGGAATGTGCACGCTCAACGGTTATACGGGCCATTGCAATGACTCCTCTTTATAGGGATTTGAATACCTTCCATGCGGCAAAAGGTCTCGGTGGCGGCCTATCTTACCCATACGCAACTCTACAATCTGCAGTGAGCGGGCTTGCCCCGCAAGCTGCAGATTGCGTCGGTGTCTTCAGCCTTGCCAAGACAAAGCAGGCCTTGGGGATTATCATGTCCCGCATTCTCTTTTGGTGACAGCGATATGACTGATCAGCGCAAAGGCAGCGATGCCGAACCCACCACTCACTTCGGCTTCAAGAACGTCCCGGAAAGCCAAAAGGCGGAAAAAGTCGCTGAGGTGTTCCACTCCGTCGCCGCCAAGTATGACCTGATGAACGACGTGCTCTCCGGCGGCATGCACCGCCTGTGGAAGCGCTTCACCATCGAACTGTCGGGCGTACGCACCGGCAACCGCGTGCTGGACATCGCCGGCGGTACGGGTGACCTGGCAGCCAAGTTCTCCAAGCTCGTCGGCCCGACCGGCCAGGTGGTACTGGCGGACATCAACGGCTCGATGCTCAAGGTCGGCCGCGATCGCCTGCTCGACAAGGGCGTGGCCGGCAATATCGAATTCGTCCAGGCCGACGCTGAAAAGCTGCCGTTCCCCGACAACCACTTCGACTGCGTGACCATCGCCTTCGGCCTGCGCAACGTCACCCACAAGGAAGACGCGATCCGCTCGATGCTGCGTGTGCTCAAGCCCGGTGGCCGCCTGCTGGTACTGGAGTTCTCCAAGCCGACCAACGCGCTGATGTCCAAGGTCTACGACACCTACTCGTTCGCCTTCATGCCGTTGATGGGCAAGCTGATCACCAATGACGCCGAGAGCTACCGCTACCTGGCCGAATCGATCCGCATGCACCCCGACCAGGAAACCCTGAAGTCGATGATGGTAGAAGCCGGTTTCGACCGCGTGACCTACCACAACATGACCTCCGGCATCGTCGCCCTGCACCGTGGCATCAAGCCCTGATGCTGCTCGCCGGCCTGCTCGCCAGCGTTGAACACGGCCTCAACCGTGTGCTGCGCCTGGACAGTACCGCCCTGGCACGGCTTGGGCATTTGAATGGCAAGGTGATTGCCGTCGACTGCACCAGCCCCGCCTTGCAGCTGTTTATCCTGCCCAGCGATGAAGGCCTGCTGCTCGCCAGCCATTGGGCCGCCGAGGCCGACTGCACCCTGCGTGCGCCGGCATCGAGCCTGCTGCACCTGGCGTTGAGCCGCAACAAGACCGCCATCCTCCACGGTCCTGAAGTGCATCTGGAAGGCGACAGCGCGGTGCTGATGGACCTGGCCGCCGTGCTGCAAGACCTGGAACTGGATTGGGAGTACGAGCTGTCCCGCTGGATCGGCCCCGTGGCCACCCAGTTGATCAGCGGTCACCTGCGCAGCCGCTCGCGTTGGTACCAGCAAGGGTTTGCCAGCCTCAACCAGAACCTCGCCGAATACCTGAGCGAAGAATCGCGCACCCTGGTCGGGCAGCGGGAAGCGCAAGCGCGCTTTCGTGAACTCGACAAGGCCAAAATCGACCTGGAACGCCTTGAGGCCCGCTTCGAGCGCCTGAGCCGTTCCCTTGATCCAAGCGATAACGCATGAAGCTGCTCGCCGTCCGCCGTCTGTTTCGTATCCAGCGCGTCGTAATCCGCTACCGCCTCGATGACCTGCTGTTCGCCCTGCCACTGCCGTGGTTCCTGCTGGCGGTACGCTATGTGCTGCCGTGGCGCTGGTTCCCGCGCAAACAGCTGGAGCTGAGCCGGGGCGCACGCCTGCGCCTGGCGTTGCAGGACCTGGGCCCGATCTTCATCAAGTTCGGCCAGATCCTGTCGACGCGCCGCGACCTGCTGCCCGAAGACATCGCTGACGAATTGATGCTGTTGCAGGACCGCGTGCCACCGTTCGACTCCAAGCAATCAATGGCGTTGATCGAAGAACAACTGGGCAAGAAGATCAGCGAAGTCTTCAGCCGCTTCGATGTCGAGCCGCTGGCTTCGGCCTCCGTGGCACAAGTACACGCCGCGCAGCTCAAGACCGGCGAAGAAGTGGTGGTGAAGGTGATCCGCCCTGGCCTCAAGCCGATCATCGGCCAGGACCTGGCATGGCTGTTCATCCTCGCCCGCGCCGCCGAACGCTTCTCTGCCGATGCGCGCCTGCTGCACCCGGTGGACGTGGTCGCCGACTACGAAAAAACCATCTATGACGAACTCGACCTGCTGCGCGAAGCGGCCAACGCCAGCCAGCTCAAGCGCAACTTCGAAGGCTCGCCGTTGCTGTACGTGCCGCAAGTGTATTGGGACTGGTGCCGCCCCAAAGTGCTGGTGATGGAACGCATCTACGGCGTGCAGGTCACCGACCTCGCGACCCTGGCCGACCAGCGCACCGACATGAAGATGCTTGCCGAGCGCGGCGTGGAGATTTTCTTCACCCAGGTGTTTCGCGACAGTTTCTTCCACGCCGACATGCACCCCGGCAATATCTTCGTCAGCACCGTCAACCCGTGGAGCCCGCAGTACATCGCGATCGACTGCGGCATCGTCGGCAGCCTCACGCCGGAAGACCAGGACTACCTGGCGCGCAACCTGTTTGCCTTCTTCAAGCGCGACTACCGCCGCGTGGCGCAGTTGCACATCGATTCGGGCTGGGTGCCGGCAGAAACCAAGCTCAACGAATTCGAAGCCGCGATCCGCACCGTGTGCGAGCCAATCTTTGAAAAACCGCTGAAGGACATCTCCTTCGGCCAGGTGTTGATGCGCCTGTTCCAGACGGCGCGGCGCTTCAATATGGAAGTGCAGCCGCAGTTGGTCCTGCTGCAAAAAACCTTGCTCAACATCGAAGGCCTGGGCCGTCAGCTGTACCCCGACCTCGACCTGTGGAACACCGCCCAGCCGTTCCTGGAGCGCTGGATGCGCGAGCGCATGAGCCCGAAAACCGTGCTGGGCAACCTGCACAGCCAGTTCGAACAACTGCCGCACCTGGCCAACATGACCCGCGACCTGCTGGAGCGCATGTCCCAGCCCCACGCCAAAGACCCGCCGCCGCCGTGGCACAAACGCAAGGACGACTGGTTCCTGCGCCTGCTGGGCGCCGCGCATCTGGTCGGTGGGGTGATGCTGGCCATCGGCGGGCCGTTGAACCAGTTGGGCCACTGGCCTGCTGGCATCATGGTCGCCGTGGGTGTTTATCTGATCGTGCGTCGATAGCCAATCCGGTTATACACTGTCGCAAATTGCCGGAGCCGAACATGAAAGACTGGCTGGACGAGATCAAGTGGGACAGTGACGGCCTGGTGCCGGCCATTGCCCAGGACTACAAGACCGGGCGCGTGCTGATGATGGCCTGGATGAACCGCGAGGCCCTGAGCCTCACCGCCGCTGAGCAGCGCGCCATTTACTGGTCACGTTCCCGTGGCAAACTGTGGCGCAAGGGCGAAGAGTCCGGGCACGTACAGACCCTGCACGAGATGCGCATCGACTGCGACGCCGACGTGGTGATCCTCAAGGTCGAGCAGATCGGCGACATCGCTTGCCACACCGGCCGTCACAGCTGCTTCTACCGCGTGTTCGAGAACGGCGAGTGGAAGGTTGTAGAGCCGGTGCTCAAAGACCCGCACGCCATTTACTCCGCAGGACACTGACCATGAGCGATACCCTGAACCGCGTGGCACAGGTGCTGGAAGACCGCAAAGGCGCGGACGCCGACAGCTCCTACGTCGCCAGCCTGTACCACAAGGGCCTGAACAAAATTCTGGAAAAGCTCGGCGAAGAGTCCGTCGAGACCATCATCGCCGCCAAGGACGCACAAATCAGCGGCGACTGCAGCGATGTCATCTATGAGACCGCCGACTTGTGGTTCCATAGCCTGGTCATGCTCGCCCAACTGGGGCAGCATCCACAGGCCGTGCTGGATGAACTGGACCGTCGCTTCGGCTTGTCCGGGCATGCCGAAAAGGCCTCGCGCCCGTCCGCTTGAATAACTTAAGACTAGAGGATTTGCAGCATGGGCATTTTTGACTGGAAACACTGGATCGTCATTCTGGTGGTCGTGGTACTGGTATTCGGCACCAAGAAACTCAAGAACCTGGGCACCGACGTGGGCGAGTCGATCAAGGGCTTTCGCAAAGCCATGAACGACGACGAGAAACCCGCCGACCCGGCCGCCAATCCGGTACCGCCGGCGCAGCCTGTACACCCGCAGGCCACCCAGCCGATCACCGAGCGTCGTACCTTCGACGTGCAGGCTGAGAAAGTCGAAGAGCCGACCCGCAAAGACTCGTGAGCACTGACTAATGTTTGGTATCAGCTTCTCTGAACTGCTGCTCGTCGGCCTCGTGGCCCTGCTGGTACTGGGGCCGGAACGCCTGCCCGGTGCCGCACGCACGGCCGGCCTGTGGATCGGGCGCCTGAAACGCAGTTTCAACGCCATCAAACAGGAAGTTGAACGGGAAATCGGCGCCGACGAGATCCGCCGCCAGCTGCACAACGAACATATTCTGTCGTTGGAGCAGGAAGCACGGAAGATTCTTTCGCCGGTGAATGAACCGGCCACACCGGCAACGCCTGTGGCTGAACACAGCATCACACCTGCAGCACAAGTCCCGCCCGCCGTTGCCACCCCGACCGAGCCTGCGCCGACGCCCGTTGCGTCGCCCGCGCCCCATGACCCTACATTGCCGCCGCGAGCCCCATGAGCGCTGATAAACCGGAAAACGACCAGCACATGCCGCTGGTCTCGCACCTCACCGAGCTGCGTACCCGCCTGCTGCGTTGCGTAGCGGCCATCTTCATCATCTTTGCCGGGCTGTTCGCCTTTACCCAGCAGATCTACACCTTCGTCTCCACGCCGCTGCGCCAGTACTTGCCGGCCGGGGCGACGATGATCGCGACCGACGTGTCGTCGCCATTCCTCACGCCGTTGAAGCTGACGATGATGGTCTCGCTGTTCCTGGCGATCCCGGTGATCCTGCATCAGATCTGGGGCTTTATCGCGCCCGGCCTGTACAAGCATGAGAAGCGCATCGCGGTGCCGCTGCTGGTATCGAGCATCCTGCTGTTCTACACGGGCATGGCGTTCGCGTACTTCCTGGTGTTCCCGTTGATCTTCAAGTTCTTCGCCGCCGCCACCCCGGCCGGTGTGGAGATGATGACCGACATCACCAGCTACCTCGACTTCGTGATGACGCTGTTCTTCGCCTTTGGCGTGGCCTTCGAAATCCCGGTGGCGGTGGTGTTGCTGGTGTGGATCGGCGTGGTCAACGTGGCCTACCTGAAGAAGATCCGCCCGTACGTGATCATCGGCTGCTTCGTGGTCGGCATGATCCTGACCCCACCGGACATCTTCTCCCAGACCCTGCTGGCTGTGCCGATGTGGATGCTGTTCGAAATCGGCATCCTGTTCAGCGGCTTGATCAGCAAGCGTGGCGAACACCCGGATGACCAACCCGCCGACGACGACCAGCCGCCAGCGACCCAGCCGTGAACCTGCTGCTGCTTGAAGAGGCCGACTTTATCGCGGCCGACCGGGTGATCCTGCGTGATCGACGCCTGGTGCATATGCACGAAGTCCACCGCGCCGCCGTAGGCGATAGCCTGCGCGTGGGGCGCATTGGCGGGTTGATGGGCAGCGCGCAGTTATTGCGCCTGGAGGCCAGCGAAGCCGAGCTGCAAGTAAGCTTCGACCAACCGCCGCCGGCCAAATTGCCCCTGACCCTGCTGCTGGCCCTGCCCCGCCCGAAAATGCTGCGCCGGGTACTGCAAACCGTGGCGGCAATGGGCGTGCCGAAGGTGGTGCTGCTCAACAGTTACCGGGTGGAAAAGAGCTTCTGGCAAACTCCGTTCCTGGAGCCCGAGGCGATTCGCGAGCAACTGATCCTCGGCCTGGAACAGGCGCGGGACACAGTGCTGCCCGAGATCATTATCGAGAAGCGCTTCAAGCCGTTCGTCGAAGACCGCCTGCCGGCCATGACCGAGGGCACCCTGGGCCTGATCGGCCATCCGGGTGATTACCCGGCGTGTCCCCGAGGGCTGGATGAGCCAGTGACCCTGGCCATTGGCCCGGAGGGCGGCTGGATTCCCTACGAAGTCGACCTGTTGACCAAGGCAGGCCTGCAGCCGGTACAACTCGGTGCGCGCATCCTGCGTGTCGAAACCGCCGTGACGGCCCTCCTCGCCCGCCTCTTCTAAACACACCGCACATCCAATGTAGGAGGCGGCTTGCCCCCGATAGCAGTGTGTCAGGCGCCGTATAAGCTGACTGATGCATCGCCATCGGGGGCAAGCCCTCTCCCACATTGGAGCTATGTTGCTACAGAATCCCGGGGCCGTGCCGATAACCCCTGAATAAGTCCAAGCCTTGTTCCAAGGGAGTTCGCAGCATGTATCGTTGGTTAGCCGAAAAGCTGGGGAATGTCAGCGTCAAAACCAAGCTGGGCGTGGGCTTCGGCCTGGTATTACTGCTCACCCTGATGATCACCCTCACCGGCTGGACCGGCTTGGGCGATGTGATCAGTCGCGGTGACAAGCTGGGTTTTATCTCCAGCCTCAATGGCTTGACCAAGGACCTGCGTCTCGCCCGCCTGGACTATGACATGCGTCGTGGCGAACAAGGCCCGGGCGCGGTCAGCGAGTTGCTGAACAAGCTCGACAGCGGCCTGAACACCGCCCGCAAACTGATCGAGCAACCCGCCGACGCGGCGCTGGTCGACGAGCAGTTGGCCGCCGTGGACCAGTACAAGCGCGCATTCAGCGACATGGTGCAGGCCGGCGCGAACCGCGAAAACGCTCGTAGCAAGTTGGGTGACACCGCTGACAATGCGGTAGTCAAAATCAACGAGATCGAAAAGTCGTTGCTGCAAGGCGACAGCATCAGCCTGTTCAACAGCGTGGTGGACGTGAGCAAGCTGATCCAGCAGGCGCGCTTCCAGGTACGCGGCTACACCTACAGCGGCAAGGTCGAAGCCGAGCAACCGGCACTGGATGCCATCGACAACGCCCTGAAAAAAATCACCGGCCTCAACGGCCAACTGCCTGATCAATATTCAACCAACCTGCAACAGGCCAGCGTCTCGCTGCAAGCCTACCGCGCCGCCGTCAGCCAGTACCGCGACTCGCAAGTGGCCAACGCAGCAGCGCTTAAAACCATGAGCGCCCAAGGCGACCTGCTGCTCGGCCACAGCGACAAACTGACCATTTCCCAAACCGTGGTGCGCGACACCGATGCCGCGCAAGCCAAGTCCATGTTGCTGCTGGCGACTGTGTTGGCGTTGATCTTTGGCTTGGTAGCCGCCTGGGCGATCACCCGCCAGATCATCATCCCGCTGGACCAAACCCTCAAGGTCGCCGAACGCGTCGCCTCGGGCGACCTGAGCCACAACCTGACCTCCTTGCGCCAGGACGAACTGGGCCAACTGCAACGGGCCATGCAAAGCATGACCGTGGGCCTGCGCGAATTGATCGGCGGCATCAGCGACGGTGTCACCCAAATCGCCAGCGCCGCCGAACAACTGTCAGCGGTTACCGAGCAGACCAGCGCCGGGGTCAACAGCCAGAAAGTCGAAACCGACCAGGTGGCCACTGCCATGAACGAGATGGCCGCCACCGTGCAGGAAGTCGCACGCAATGCCGAAGAAGCCTGCGAGGCTGCCGCAGCGGCTGACCAGCAGGCCCGCGAAGGCGACAAGGTGGTCGGTGAAGCCATCGCCCAGATCGAGCGCCTGGCCACTGAGGTCGGCAACTCCACGGTCGCCATGGGCGACCTGAAACGCGAAAGCGACAAGATCGGCAGCGTCCTCGACGTGATCAAGTCCGTGGCCCAGCAAACCAACCTGCTGGCCCTCAACGCCGCGATTGAAGCCGCACGCGCCGGTGAAGCCGGACGTGGCTTCGCGGTGGTCGCCGATGAAGTGCGCAGCCTGGCCCAGCGCACCCAGAAGTCCACCGAAGAGATTGAAGAGCTGATTGCCGGCCTGCAGAGCGGTACGCAACAGGTGGCGTCCATCATGGACAACAGCCGCAACCTCACCGACAGCAGCGTCGAACTGACCCGCCGTGCCGGGAGCGCGCTGGAGAACATCACGCGCACGGTCTCGACCATCCAGGCGATGAACTCCCAGATCGCCACCGCCGCCGAACAACAAAGCGCCGTGGCGGAAGAAATCAACCGCAGCGTATTGAACGTGCGCGATGTATCGGAACAGACCGCAGCAGCCAGTGAAGAGACCGCCGCGTCGAGCACCGAACTGGCGCGCCTGGGCACCCACCTGCAAGCATTGGTCGGCCGCTTCCGCGTCTGACCCCCTCCCCGTGCGGCGACCTGCCCTGGGTCGCCGCCTGCAATCTGTGAAATTTCCTACACGTTTTTCAGGCCCACCCGACCTTCAAAGTCACTAGCGTTCAACTCAGTTCATGTGTGATCGCGCACCCGCAGTGCTCCGACACATAGAAGAACGCCCGCTAGTTCACTTGTCGGAGGTCAATCATGCTTCGTCGAATGACTCATCTGCTGGGTAACGCCAGTGTCACCCTCAAACTGGCCCTGGGTTTTGCCCTGGTACTGGCCCTGAGCCTTGTCATTGCCGTGACCGGCTGGCAAGCCTTGGCTGCCTCCCTTTACCGCTCGCAAACGCTGACCGTGTTGGCGCAATTGGCGGTGGCGGGCGAAGAACTGCGCGCCGATAGAATCCTCTACCGCACCCTGGACGAGGCTGAAAGCCTCAATCGATTGAGCGCGAGCATGGAGAAGGTCGACAAGGCCCTGACAGAAATGTCGAACCGCCTCAAAGTCCCTAAATCCCTTCAATACCTGCAGGAGATGACCCGCATCTGCGCGACGTTCAAGTCCACCCTCAAGGGCGTGCCCGCACTGGTGGAAAAGCGCGAAAACGCCCGCGAACAACTGACACAGAGCGCCACGCGGGCCGGCGATGTGCTGGCACAACTGGCCAGTGATTTACCTGACCAGGACGATGAAAAGGCCCTGGATACCGTCGAGAACCTGCGCCAGGCCATGGAGCAGGCCGAAGATCGAGCCAAGAGCCCGGCCTGGGCTGCGAGTTCGCTGGATGCCTATGGCCAGTCCGTGGTTGACGCAGAGCGCAGCCTTGAAATCGCCCAGGCCGACGTGGCCAAGCTGCCGGTCGACAGCAGCGCACTGAAAAATGCCGTGCTCAGCTTCCGCACCCATCTGACTCGCCTCAGGGACGCCCAACTCACGACCGAAAGCACCCACAACCAGTTGGAGCAGCAGCTGGATCAGTTGCTTGTGCAAAGTGACCTGCTGAGCCAGGACCAGACCCAGCGGCGCGACCGTGAAGCCGAGCAAGCCCGCACCCAGACGTTAAGCACCACCGCCGCCGCCTTGCTCTTCGGCACCCTGGCTGCCTGGGTGATCGCCGGACAAATCGTGCACCCGCTGCGCAAGGCGCTGTCGGTGGCCAATCGCATTGCCGAGGGCGATCTGAGCCACGATGTGCAGACACTGCGCCGCGATGAGCTGGGCCAGTTGCAACGCAGCATGAGCCAAATGACGCTGAACCTGCGGGGGCTGATCGGCAATATCAGCGACAACGCGCGACAAATCGCCAGCGCCGCCGAGGAGCTCTCGACCGTCACCGAACAAACCCGCGCCGGGGTAAATGATCAGCGTGATGAAACCGAGCAGGTGGCGACGGCCATGAACCAGATGCTCGCCACCGCCCAGGAAGTCGCACGCCACGCCGAGCAAGCGTCAATCGCCGCCAACCAGGCCAATCAACAGGCTGAACTGGGCGATCAGGTGGTGACGGATGCAGTGGCGCAAATTGAACACCTGGCGCATGAAATGGCTCGCTCCAGCGAAGCCATGCTAGGACTGCAGCGCGAAGGCCAGAAAATCGGCAGCGTGCTGGATGTGATCAAGTCGGTCTCGCAGCAAACCAACCTGCTGGCGCTCAACGCCGCGATAGAAGCCGCACGGGCCGGTGAGGCCGGTCAAGGCTTTGCGGTGGTCGCCGATGAGGTGCGTAGCCTCGCGCAGCGGACCCAGCAGTCTGCCGAAGAAATCGAAGAGTTGATTGATGGCTTGCACAGCGGCACGCAACAGGCGGCCGACATCATGGACTACAGCCGCACCCTCACCGACAACAGCGTCGGCCTGACCCGCAACGCCGGGGACGCGCTGACAGAGATCGCCCGCACCGTGGCCGTCATCCAGGAAATGAACCCGCAGATTGCCGCAGCGGCCGAGGAGCAAAGTGCGGTTGCCGAAGAAATCAATCGCAGCGTGTTGAAAGTCCGCGACGCCTCGGAGCAAACCGCTGCCGCCAGCGAGCAGACGGCGGCCGCGAGCATCGAGTTGGCGCGACTGGGAGCAAATCTGCAGCAGTGCGTGGGGAGATTCAAGGTATGAACCTCCCGTTTTCAAAGGCCCGGCCTACAGAACCTGGCGCAGGAACGCCTGGGCGCGTGGGTCTTTCGGCGCAGCGAAAAACTCGGCAGGCGCCGCATCTTCGAGCAACTTGCCGTGATCGAAAAACAGCACGCGGTCCGCCACTTCGCGGGCAAAGCCCATTTCGTGGGTGACGCAGACCATGGTCATGCCTTCCAGGGCCAGGGTCTTCATCACGTCCAGTACTTCGCCGACCATTTCCGGGTCGAGCGCCGAGGTGGGTTCGTCGAACAGCATCACCTTCGGTTCCATCGCCAGGGCCCGGGCAATCGCGACCCGCTGTTGCTGGCCACCGGACAGACGTGACGGAAACTCGTTGGCCTTCTGCGCGATGCCGACCTTTTCCAACAGCGCCAGGGCTTTGGCTTCACGCTCTTTCTTACCGCGCTTGCGCACGACCTTTTGCGCCAGGCACAGGTTTTCGAGCACGGTCATGTGGGGGAACAGGTTGAAGTGCTGGAACACCATGCCGACTTCACGGCGATAGGCGTTCACGTCGGTTTTCGGGTCGGCCAGTTGCAGGCCGTCGATACTCACCGAGCCCGAATCGAACTCTTCGAGGCCATTGAGGCAACGCAGGAAAGTGGACTTGCCGGAGCCGGACGGGCCGATCACCACCAGCACTTCGCCCTTGGCCACCTGGGTGGTCACGTGGTCCACCGCGCGCACTACCTGGCCACGGGTATCGAAGACTTTTACCAGATCGCGGACTTCAATCACTTTGGGCGAGCCTCCGCTCAAGCCGGCTGGCCATCTTCGACAGCGGCAGGTTGATCAGCAGGTACAGGCCTGCGACGCAGAACAGGATTTCAAACGGCGAGAACGAGGTGGTGATGACTTCGCGGCCGCTCTTGAGCAGTTCGGTAATGGCGATCACCGAGACCAGGGACGTGTCCTTCACCAGGCTGATGAATTGCCCGGCCAGGGGCGGCAGCACGCGCTTGAAAGCCTGCGGCAGCACCACATGGCGCATCGACTGGCTGGCGCTCAGGCCTAGGGAGCGTGCGGCTTCGTTCTGCCCACGGGTGATGGACTGCACGCCGGCACGCACGATTTCTGCTACGTAGGCACCCGTGAACAACGACAGCGCGGCGATCCCGGCAAACTCCCGGGACAGGTTGAGCACCGTGCCGATAAAGAAATAGAAAATGAAGATCTGCACCAACAGCGGGGTGCCGCGCACCAGTTCAACGTAGATCGTCGACAGATCACGCAAGGTCGGGTTGTTGGACAGGCGGCACAGCCCCGTGGCCAGGCCAATTGCCAGACCAAGGATGCCGGACACTACCGACAGCCACAATGTGGTCCACAAGCCCCACATCAGTGGCCCCAAGGCCCAATGGCGGTTTACGCCGATGACATCGCCTTCCGCCACATCATCGCCGCGCGCCACTTGCAGGCTGTTGTCGGCGACCGTCACTTTTTGCTCGGCGCCTGCGTCGTTGCGCAGGGTCACTTCGGCAACGTCGCCTTTGCGGACCAGCTCAATAACGGTGGAGATATCCGCTGCTCGCTGGGCTTCTTCGGCTTGGTAGGCGAAGTATTGCGGCACGCGGTTCCAGCGCCATTCGTAGGACATCAGCGAAGTGGCGTAGTACAAAGCGCCGGCCAGACCGACCAGCACGACCACGGTCAGCAGGTGCCAGGGCCATTGGGCTTTTTTCTGTTTCATTTCACTTTCCGGGATGTGTATCGACTGGCAGGCCGTCATCGCGGGCTTGCCCGCTCCCACATTTGAGCTTTGAACACCGTCAGATGTGGGAGCTGGCTTGCCTGGGATGAAGTCGACGCGATGTCAGCTCTTATTCCATGTCCTTGAGCCACTCGGAGCTCTTGAACCACTTGTCATGGATGCGATCGTAGGTGCCGTCGTTCTTGATCTGGTGCAGGAAATTGTTGATGAAGTTGATGCTGTCGTAGTCACCTTTCTTCAGGCCAAACGCCAGTGGCTCGAAGGTGAAGGGCTCGTCCAGGAACACCAGCTTGCCGTTGCCGACTTTCTTCTCGGCAACCACGTTGTACGGCGCGTCGTAGACGAAGGCATCGGCCTTGCCATTGACCACGTCCAGCACACCTTCCTGCTCGTTGTCATAGCCGTGGTACTTGGCTTTGGAGATCAGCTTCTTGGCAACCATCTCGCCGGTGGTGCCGAGCTTGGAGGTCAGGCGGTATTTCTCGTCGTTCAGGTCTTTGTAGGACTTGATGGTGCCTTCCAGCTCCTTGCGGATCAGCAGGGTCTGGCCGACCACGATGAAGGGTTCACTGAAGTTCAGGCGCAGGTTGCGCTCCTGGGTCAGGGTCATGCCGCTGCCGATCATGTCGAACTTGCCGGTCAGGAAGGCTGGGATGATGCCGTCATAACCGGTGGAGACCAACTCCAGCTTGACGCCCATGGACTTGGCCATCGCCTTGAGGATGTCGACTTCAAAGCCAATGATTTCGCCACGCTTGTCTGTCATTTCGAACGGCATGTAGGTCGGGTCCATGCCGACTTTCAGCGTGCCGCGCTTGACCGCATCATCGATGGCGCCGGCCTGGGCCGCAGTGGCCGCGACCAGCGCGGTGACGCCAAGCAGCAGCATCGAAAGATACTTTTTCATCATCAAGTCCCCTGAACGGTTCTTATTAGGTCGGCGCGCAAAAGGGCTGCACCAATTCGGGGTGCGATGCTAACCCACTCGTTGCCTGTCACAAAGGTTTCACGGGGAATTGTTGTCAGCGTATGTCGGAAATGCCTTACAAGGCTGCGACGAAGCGCAGGAGTAGACACCTGCGTAGCCTGCGTCGGCAACGGATTGATGTGTAAGCAGTTATGACTTTGAATCAATTTCCGCCAGCCATGTGGTGTCCCTGAACCACTTATCGTGCAGGCGATCATAGGTTCCATCCTGAGCTATCTGATTGAGGAAATGGTTGATCCAGTTAAGGCTGTCGAAATCACCTTTCTTTACGCCAAATGCCAAGGGTTCAAAGGTGAACGGCTGTTCCAGCACCAACAGTGCGCTGTTCTGCGGCCGGCTCACCGCGATCAGGTTGTAGGGCGCGTCATGGATAAAGGCATCGGCTGCACCGATCACGACCTGGTGCACACCCTCTTCCGGCGTTGCAAAGCTGCTGCGGCGTGCCGCCCCCAGGAACTGCTGCGCTGCGGCTTCACCGGTGGTGCCTTCAGTGGTGACGACCCGGTAGCTGGCGTCATCCAGATCTTCAACGCTCGTGACCTTGCCAACCAAGCTGGGGTGCAACAACACGGTCTGGCCCACCACCACGAAAGAGTCGCTGAAATTCAGCCTCAGGTTGCGCTCTTGAGTGACGGTCATGCCGCTGCCTATCAAGTCGAAATTTTTCGCCATCAGCCCCGGTAACAAATCGGTGTAAGCCACGCTGACCAGCTCAAGCTCCACGCCCAGGGCCTGGCTCATGACTTGCAGCAAGTCGATTTCAAAACCGACGATACGCCCCTGCTTGTCGGTCATTTCAAAGGGGACGTAGGTGGGTGTGGTGCCGACTTTCAGCACGCCACGCTGTACAGCGTCGTCGATGGCACCGGCCTGCACTTCGCCACCATGAACCAGCGCTACCGCGCCAATCAGCGATGCCAAACAATACCTTTTAATCATTGAGTCCCCTGTGACCGAGTCAAATTTGGGGGGCGATCCTAACTCAGTCGCGGACACGCAAATACGTACCGATAAAAGGTATTTTGTTTCGAAATAACAACGATTTTGGAAGATTAGGAGGGAACGCAAAACACGGTAGGAACAACGTCAGGAGCACCCCCGAGGTAAGCCCTCGGGGGTGTCTGAATCAGGCCGGCTGGGCCTGGGACGACAGCGGTTGCAGCGGCAGCAACGGCGCATGCGGGTCGGCTTTGATCGAGTCGCGCCAGGCGGCGAGCCACTCGGCGTGCCCTTCGCTCCAGACCTGCTCGTGCAGGCGGGCCAGGGCCACCGGATCACTGAGCAAGGCCACGCGTTCAGCGTTGTTGAGGCCGGCAGGGCCGACTTTCAACGCATGACGAACCCGCTCGGTACGCAGGTACTCGATCGGCTCGGCCTCACGGTGACGCGAGGTCGCCAAGGCACAGGCCAGGGCGTTCTGCTGCGGGTCGACCACCGAACGCACGAACCCGTCGTTGAGGGCGTGCCAACGGTTTTCGTGGGTGTACTTCTCCGTCGACAGCAGCGCTTGCGGCGGGTTGTACTCCTCGGGGATCAGGAACAGGCTCTCGTCGCGGGACTTGAGGCCCAACTTGACCCGGCTGGAAATCACCGACACCGGGATCGACAGCATCAGCGAACCCACGATCGGCACGAGCCACCACAGGAAGCTTGGGTTCAACCACACCACCAGCAGCGCCCACAGGAAGCCCAGCACGGTTTGCGGGCCGTGGCGCTTGACGGCTTCGCTCCAGGGCGTGGAGTCATCGTCGCGCTGCGGCGAGTTCCAGGTCGCGGCCCAGCCGAGGAACGCGGCGAGCACGAAACGGGTGTGGAAGATCATCCGCACCGGCGCCAGCAACATGGAGAACAACATCTCCAGCAGCATCGACAAGGTCACCTTGAACTTGCCACCGAACTCTTTCGCGCCCTTGGCCCAGATCAGGATGATGCTCAGCAATTTAGGCAGGAACAGCAGCACGATGGTGGTGGAGAACAGCGCCACCGCCTTGTCGGGATGCCATTGCGGCCACAGCGGGTACAACTGGCGGGGGGCCATGAAGTACTGCGGCTCCATCAGGGTGTTCACCGCCAGCAGGGCCGTGGACAGCACCAGGAACAGAAACCACAACGGCGCCGACAGGTAGGACATCACGCCGGTCAGGAACACCGCGCGGTGCACCGGGTGCATGCCCTTGACCAGGAACAGGCGGAAGTTCATCAGGTTGCCGTGGCACCAGCGACGGTCACGCTTGAGTTCGTCCAACAGGTTCGGCGGCAGTTCTTCGTAGCTGCCCGGCAGGTCGTAGGCGATCCACACGCCCCAGCCGGCACGGCGCATCAGCGCCGCTTCAACGAAGTCGTGGGACAGGATGGAACCGGCGAACGCGCCTTTACCCGGCAATGGCGCCAAGGCGCAGTGCTCGATGAACGGCTTCATGCGGATGATCGCGTTGTGACCCCAGTAGTGGGATTCACCCAACTGCCAGAAGTGCAGGCCGGCGGTGAACAGCGGGCCATACACACGGGTGGCGAACTGCTGCATGCGCGCATACAGGGTGTCCATGCCCGACGCACGCGGCGCGGTCTGGATAATCCCGGCATCCGGCGTGGCTTCCATCAGGCGCACCAGGCTGGTCAGGCATTCGCCGCTCATCACCGAGTCAGCGTCCAGTACGACCATGTACTTGTAGTCACCGCCCCAGCGACGGCAGAAGTCGTCGAGGTTGCCGCTCTTGCGTTTGACGCGACGGCGACGACGGCGATAGAAGATCTTGCCAAAGCCACCGGCTTCACGGCACACGTCGAGCCAGGCTTGCTGTTCGGCGATGCAGATGTCGGCGTCGTTGCTGTCGCTGAGCACGAAGAAATCGAAGCGGTCCAGGTCACCGGTCGCGGCCACCGATTCGAACGTCGCACGCAAACCGGCGAATACACGCGGCACGTCTTCGTTGCAGATCGGCATCACCAGCGCGGTGCGGGCATCTTTCGGAATCGGCTCGTCGCCGGCACTTTTACCGGAGATCCGGTATTTATCGTGGCCAGTGAGCAGCTCAAGGAAACCCATCAAGGCGGTCCAGAAGCCGGCCGACACCCAGCAGAACAAGATCCCGAACATGATCAGGATGCTGGTTTGCAGAGCGTAAGGCAGGACCTGGGTAGCGGTTTGCAGCAGGGTCTGGTTGCGGATCTCGTCGAAGTCGACCAGCGACCAGCCCTGGTACGGCATGATGCCTTTCATGTACCAGCCGGCGACGATCGTCTGGCCGAGCATCAGCACCAGCAGGATATAACGACGAATCGAACCCACGGTACGCCAGCGTGCGGCCGGCAATACGCGTTCATCCTTCGGCGGAGCCGGTGGATTGCTGCGGCCAGTGAGACGGCGCCAGCCGCGCACCAGGATATTGGTACGCCACGGCTCCGGCACCACGCGGGTGCGACGGATCGGCGGCGTGGCCTTGAGGCACACGCGACCGCTGGCGTCGAGCGCCAGCATCTCGGCATCTTGCAGCTCTTCAGCGGTGCTGAGCTTCAACCGGCTGCCAACCGACGCCTGGGCGGCGTCGATGGGCGCATCGAAGGTCTTGGACGACAAACGCTCGTGCAACTCGGTGAAAGATGTGCAGCCCGCCAGTTCGGCGCGCTGCTCAGCGGTCATCGGGAGATGCGCCAGGTACTCGGACAGAGTCTCTGGCGTGACTTGAGAATTACTCATCGGCAGGCAACTGATAGCTCCAGGTTTCGGTCAGGACTTGCTCGGTCTTGATCGGCTCCGGTGTGGCTGGGGCAGCTTCTGGCTGCTTGGCTTCCTTGTCCTTGGCGTCTTTCTTGGCCTGTTTCTCGTGCTGCTTGGCCAAAACCTTGTCAGCCTTGAGCACTTGGGTCGAAACCTTCTCAGGCTCAGCCTGCGGGATGTCCTGGACCAGGGCAGCACGCATTTCGGTCGGTTTGCCTGCGTCCTTGATCTTCATGCGCAGGGTCAAACGCCAGCCTTTGGTGTGCTCGTTGTAACGCACGCTGTTTTCTACCAGCTCAGCGTTATCACCCACACTCACCTGGCTGCGCACCGGGGCGTCCGGCAGCAGCTTCTTCAGGGACGGGCCTTCGAAGTCCACCAGGTAGGCGACGCTGCCATCCGGCTGACGGATCAGGTTGGATTGCTTCACATCACCCGTGGAACGCAGGGTTTGCTTGACCCAGGCGCTGTCCGGCGAGTGGAACGCGGCGTCGTCCAGGGTCCAGTGCAGGCGGTAGGCAACTTCCAGCGGCTCGCCGACTTTCGGCAACTCGGCCGGGCTCCAGAACGCAACGATGTTGTCGTTGGTTTCGTCAGCAGTCGGGATCTCGACCAAGTCGACAGAACCCTTGCCCCAGTCGCCGTCAGGCTCGATCCAGGCGCTTGGGCGCTTGTCGTAGTTGTCGTCCAGGTCTTCGTAGTGGCTGAAGTTGCGACCACGTTGCAACAGGCCGAAACCACGCGGGTTCTCGACGGTGAAGTTGCTGACCGACAGGTGTTTAGGGTTGTTCAGCGGGCGCCAGATCCACTCGCCGTTACCGGCATGGATCGACAGACCGCTGGAGTCGTGCAGTTCGCGACGGTAGTTGAGCACCTTGGACGGCTGGTTGGCGCCGAACAGGAACATGCTGGTCAGCGGGGCAACGCCCAGCTTGCTGACCTTGTCGCGCAGGAACATCTGGGATTTGACATCGACCACCGTGTCGGTGCCCGGACGCAGGATCAGGCGATAGGCGCCGGTCGCACGTGGGGAATCGAGCAGGGCAAAGATCACCAGGTGCTTGTCACCCGGTTTTGGACGCTCGATCCAGAACTCGGTGAAACGCGGGAACTCTTCGCCAGACGGCAGCGCCGTGTCGATCGCCATGCCACGGGCGGACAGGCCATACACCTGGTCCTTGCCGACGACGCGGAAATAGCTCGCGCCGAGCATGGTCATGATCTCGTCTTGCTTGTCGGCCTTGTTGATCGGGAACAGCACACGAAAGCCTGCATAACCCAGCTGTTCGGTGGCTTTAGGATCAAACTTGACGTCGCCGAAATCGAAACGCGACGGGTCGTATTTGATTTCCTGGACGCTGTCAGCAGTGACTTCGTTGATTTTCACCGGTGTATCGAAGTGCATACCCTGGTGATAGAAGGACAGCTTGAACGGGGTGTTCTGATCGGCCCACTCGGCTTTTTCATTGCGGAAACGAATCTTCTGGTAGTCCGCGAACTTCATTTCACGGAATTCGTTCGGCAGATTGCTGCGCGGAGCTTCGTATTTCTGCCCGGCCAGCTCTTTTGCCTTGGCCGACACATCATCCAGACTGAATGCCCACAGTTGACCCGCGCCGAACAGGCAAAACAGGGCGGAGCCCGTTACCAGTGCGTTTCGCAACCGTTTGGCAGACAATTTTGGTGCATTACAGGGACTAACAATCACGAGCAACCCTCGCCGAAAACAGATCAAAAAACCAACGGCCAGCTATCTATATGCCAGGTTGGCGAGCATTGTTCCGACTCCCCTGGGTCAAAATGATTCCCCAATGGTTGTCGGACAAGTCTCTACCTAAGTCAAAAATGGACCAAACAACGCTGATCCCCGTAGCGCGCGATTATCTAGTAGCCTGCGAGACAACGCATCAGGGGTAACGAAGTATTTGTAGCGAAATACTGCGTTTTTAAGCATTAAAAGTCGTTTTTAATACATTCACGTCTGTAACAGAAAGGTCACAGGGCCATCATTGACCAAATGCACCTGCATGTCGGCGCCAAAACGCCCCGACGCCACCTTGCCATGCAATTGTTGCGCTTGTAACAGAAGGTGGTCAAAAAGTGCCGCTCCCAAGGCTGGCGGGGCCGCTGTCGAGAAGCTCGGCCGCAGCCCGCTCTTGGTATCGGCCGCCAACGTAAACTGCGAAACCAGCAACAAACCGCCGCCGATGTCCTTGAGCGACAGGTTCATCTTGCCCTCGTCGTCGCTGAAGACCCGGTAGTTGAGCAACTTGTGCAGCAGCTTATCGGCGCTCTCAGGCGTGTCTGAAGGCTCTACCGCCACCAGCACCAGCAACCCCTGGTCGATGGCACCGACGATTTCGCCCGCCACCTCGACCCGGGCGCCACGCACCCGTTGCAACAAGCCCTTCATGCTTCTTCTGGCGGCAGATCAAGCAGGCGGCGTGCCATCTCGCCGGTCGCGCGCACCAATGCATCAGTGATGCCCGGCTCGGACGCCGCATGACCCGCCTCGCGAATCACCTGCAGTTCGCTGTTCGGCCAAGCCTGATGCAGCTCCCAGGCGTTATCCAACGTGCAGATCATATCGTAGCGGCCATGAATGATTACGCCAGGCAGATGGGCGATCTTGTGCATGTCGCGAATCAGCTGGTTGGGTTCCAGGAAAGAATTATTGGTGAAGTAGTGGCACTCGATCCGCGCAATGGACAAGGCGCGCTGCGGTTCGGAAAAACGCTCCACATGCTGCGGGCTTGGGCACAGGCCCAGCATGCGGCCTTCCCAACCGGACCAGGCTTTGGCCGCGTGCATTTGGGCGATCTGGTCGTTGCCGGTCAGCCGTTTATGGTAGGCGGCGATCATGTCGTGACGCTCGTCCGCAGGGATCGGCGCGAGGTAATCCTGCCAGTAATCCGGGAACAAGCGGCTGGCGCCGGCTTGGTAGAACCATTCGATGTCCTGGGGGCGGGCCAGGAAAATGCCACGCACAATCAGGCCATGCACCCGCTCGGGGTGGGTTTGCGCGTAGGCCAGGGCCAACGTGGAGCCCCAGGAGCCGCCAAACAGCACCCATTTCTCGATGCCCAGATGCTCGCGGATACGCTCAAGGTCGGCGACCAGATCCCAGGTGGTGTTGTTTTCCAGACTGGCGCGGGGCGTAGAGCGCCCGCAACCGCGCTGGTCGAAGGTGACGATGTGGTAAAGATTGGGATCGAAATAGCAGCGGCTCTGGGCATCGCAACCGGAGCCAGGACCACCGTGGATAAAGACGACAGGCAAGCCTTCGGGGGAGCCACTTTCATCGACATACAAGGTGTGGGTGTCATCGACGGCCAGATCGTGCCGGGCGTAGGGTTTGATCTGCGGGTACCAAGTCTGCATTGCGCGCTCCGTAGGGGGTCGGGTTCATCCCTGGGGGGACGTCTTTTATTTTGCCGTCTGGCACTATAAACCCGAATTGTGCAATGAGCATGTCCTTGAGCGCTTAGAGCTGTGTCAGTCGTTCACTCCTGAGGTCATCCTGCAGATAGGCCCCCACCTACTGATGCATATAAACCTTGGGAGCCGTCCTACGAGCGTCTCGGAAAGTCTCACCTGAGCAAGGACACAATCGCGTGATTTGATCCCGGTCTTTTCAGACACGGATCGTTACGCATGACTGACATGCTGTGGGCCGCCCGCGAGGGTGACGCGCTTCTGCACAGTTCAATGCTCGCCGACGTGTTAGGCGGCGTCCTGGAGATTGCCGCCAGCGTGGCCGTGATGGCCTTGGCGACAGCCGCTGTTGTTGCCGCAGCCGGCTTCACCGTGGCAACGGGCGGTCTCGGCTGCGTTGTATTGGGCGCCGTCGTGGGTGCGGTGGTCGGCATCGGCATGAGCCAAACCGGCGCGGATAAAGGCCTCTCACGATTATGTGAGTACTTTGCCAATGCGCTGTTCCCTCCGGTCATCGACGCCTTCATCAGCAGCGGTTCGCCCAACGTCTTCATCAACGGGAAACCCGCGGCGCGGGCGGCCGGCAAACTGTCGGATGTCACCGCGGCGCCAGGGGTGGAGCCGTCTTATCTGGATATCGCCGACGGCTTTTTCTCTCAGCTATGGCGCCCTACGGTGGCTGCCCCGGTGGCGGGCGCCGTGCCTTGTCCCGCCGATAAAGTCGACTGCAATAAACACCCGCCGATGCCGGAGCAATACCTGGCGGAAGGCTCCAGCAGGGTCTTTATCAATGGTCAGCCAGCGGTGCGTAGTGGGGACCGGAGCACCTGCGAAGCCAAGGTCGCAAATGTACAGATTTCGCCAAATGTGATCATCGGTGGCGCGCCCGTAGTGGTACGTGAGATTCGCAGCGGCAAGACGCCGGGCGTGGGGTTGGCAGTGACGGCGTTGCTGACGTTGCGCGGCAGTGGCGCGAGGTTTTTCAGCGCGTTGCCGTGCATGGCGGTGGGCGGGCTGGTGTCGTGGGGCAGCAGCCAGGTAAGTAATGCGATGAGCGCTGCGGTCGCGGGTTCGCCCAACCCGGTGCACAGCGCCACGGGCGCGAAGATCCTCGACGGTGAAGACGACCTGGACTTCGCGTTGCCAGGACTGCTGCCTATCGAGTGGCAGCGCTATTACTGCAGTCGCGATGAACGGCGTGACGGCCTGTTCGGCGCCAGTTGGAGCGTGGCTTATGAAGCCCGCGTCGACATTGACGTGCACTCCGGAGGCGGCGAGCAACTGGTCTACATCGATGAACAGGCCCGCAAGGTCGACATGGGCATGATCCCACTGGGCGGCGCGGTATTCAGCGCGGGCGAAGGCTTGAGCGTACGGCGCCATACCGACGGGCACCTGCTGATTGAAAGCGTCGATGGGCGCTATCGGCTGTTTGAACCCGCACCGGGCAACCCCTCGCACCTGCGTCTGAGCCAGTTGGGGGATCGCAATGACAACCGCCTCTTGCTTGACTATGACAACCAGGGCCGCCTGAGCCGGTTGCGCGATACCTTCGATAATGTGCAGATCGAACTGGGCTACAGCCAGCAATGGCCCGCTCGAGTCGCTCAGATTGAACGCCTGTTCCCTGATCACGGCCGAGAAACCCTCGTCAGCTATAGCTATGACAGTCAAGGCAACCTGGCCGACGTTCGCGATGCCGCCGGGCACACTCAACGTCGTTTCGCCTACGACAGCGGCCAGCGCATGATCGAGCACCAACGGCCCACCGGATTGTGCTGCTTCTACCAATGGGCCTGTGTGGACGACCGCGAATGGCGCGTGGTCCGACACTGGACCGACGAGGGTGACGACTACCAATTCGACTATGACCTACAAGCCGGGATCACGCGGATTACCGATGGCTTGCAACGGGTCAGTACCCGCCAATGGAACCCGCAGTACCAGATCACCGCGTATACCGACAGCCTCGACCAAACCTGGCAATTTGAATGGAATGACGAGCGCCAGTTACTCGGAGCCACCGATCCCCAGGGCGGTCAGTGGACGTTCGGTTACGACACCTCCGGCAACCTGTGCGAGACGCAAGATCCGTTGGGGCGCGCCGAATCCACGGTATGGCTGGGGCATTGGTCGCTGCCTTTAGTGGAGACCGATGCCGCCGGCCAAGCCTGGCAGTATCAATACGACCCGCGTGGCAACTGTGTCAGTCAAACCGACCCGCTGGGGCATGTCACGCGCTACCGCCATGATGCGTTTGGCCAGGTCGTCGAAATCACCGACGCCACCGGAAAAAACCACCGCCTGCGTTGGAATGAAGTCGGGCAATTGACCGAGCATGTAGATTGCTCGGGGTATCCCACAAGGTTCGAGTTCGACCGTCGGGGCCACTTGCACGCCGTGATCGATGCGCTGGGTGAGCGCCAGCGCTATCAACACGACAGCCAGGGCCGCCTGCTGCAAACCGAAAGGCCGTATGGGCATATCGAGCATTATCTGCGCGACACCAGTGGCCAGTTGATCGCCTACACCGATGCAGCCGGCCAGACCACCCGTTACCAATACGACCGCCGTGGGCAGGTTCGCCAGCGCGTTGATGCCCAAGGCCGACAGATCGAATTCCGTCACGACGCTTACGGCCGCCTGCAAACCCTGACCAACGAAAACGGCGAGCGCTACCGCTTCGCCTGGGACCAGGGTGACCGCCTTGCGCAGCAGCAAGACCTCGACGGCAGCGCGCGGCGTTATGCCTACGATGCACTGGATAACCTGGCTGCCGTCGAATATGTGCCGTCCAATGGTACGCCTTCTATCGTCCATCGCCTGGAGCGCGATGCAACTGGGCGCTTGCGGGCGAAAGTGACCGATGATGGTCGTACCGACTACACCTACGACCCGTTGGACCAACTCACCAGCGTCACCTTCACCGGCAACGGCCAGATCATCCAGACCTTGGCCTTCGCCTACGATCCACTTGGCCAACTGCTCACCGAACACAGCGCTGCCGGCAGCCTGAACCACCACTACGACGAACTCGGCAACCTGATCCAGACGCAACTGCCCGACGGGCGCTGGCTCAATCGCCTGTACTACGGCAGCGGTCACCTGCACCAGCTAAACCTCGATGGCAACGTCATCAGCGACTTCGAACGCGACCGCCTGCACCGCGAAGTGCTGCGCACCCAAGGGCAGATCACCACCCGCAACGAATACGACCGCTGCGGCCGATTGCGCTCGCGTAAACGCAGCCCTACAGGCCAACCCCGGCAACTGCCGCCCACCCAACAAAAAACCTTCGAGTACGACCCCGCCGACAACCTGATCGGCCGCCTGGAAGCGGGCCAACGCCAACTGCTGCACTACGACGCGACCGGTCGGATTATCGCTACCCAGGACAACACACAAGGTCAGCAGGAAACCTTCGCCTACGATGCTGCCGCGAACTTGCTGGATGGCCCCCAGCTTGGCGCCGGATTAGTGAGCCACAACAAGTTGCTGACGTATCAGGACAAGCGCTACCGCTACGACGGCTTTGGTCGGCTGATCGAAAAACGCAGCACCGTCCGAGGCTTGCAACGCTTCGCGTACGACGCCGAACACCGTTTGATTGAAGTCCATAGCCAGAAAAACGGGCGAGAAACACGGGTAAAAATGAGCTATGACCCACTCGGCCGACGCATCAGTAAAACCGAATACGACAGCCACGGTTATCCGCTGAGCGAAACCCGCTTCGACTGGGAAGGCCTGCGCCTATTGCAGGAGCATCGACATAGTCAGACGAGCCTTTACCTTTATGAAGACGACGGCTACGCGCCGCTTGCCCGAGTCGATGGAAAGGGCGAACACCAGCGCGTGCGCTATTACCACAACGACCTGAACGGGTTGCCGGAACAGCTGACGGAAGCCGACGGGCACAACGCCTGGCGCGCAACTTATCAGGTGTGGGGCAACACGCTGGAGGAGGTGCGCGAGCCTTACTACATTGAAGAACAGAACCTGCGGTTTCAGGGGCAGTATCTGGATCGGGAGATCGGGCTGCACTACAACACGTTCCGGTTTTATGATCCGGATGTGGGGCGGTTTACGACGCCGGATCCGGTTGGTCTACGGGGAGGGCTGAATTTTTACGACTACACGCCCAATCCCTTCGGCTGGATTGACCCGCTGGGTCTTTCATGCCGTCTAAATTCTGTCGGTAGAACGCCAGGCAAAAATAGTAAAACGGGGAAAGCGGTCATTGCACGAATGCGTACTGAGGATCGTATCAAGGGTGAAGGCAAGAATATGAAGTTCAAGAATAGGCTAGATAATGAGTGGTACCCGATAAAGGATGCCGATATGGCGCACCGAACTGATGCTGTCAGATACTGGAATCAGAGAGGCGGCTATCACGGTGCCAAGGCCAAAGAGGTACGAGGTTGGATGCGCGATCCGAACAACTATGAGTTGGAGCATTACAGCTACAACCGATCTCGAGGCGCACGCCTGAAAGACCGATACAAGGAACCAGATGTATTCATAGGGCCGGCCGAGAAGCCTGAATATAGATACTGAGGACATTACCTATGAAAGATCTATCTGAAGAAAGCCCAGACCTAGATGCGAAAATTTCTTCCATCGTAGAAGGTGGAAACAAGCTGGACGAAGAAGGCAAAAAACCTCAGGCGCTTGCTGCTTATATTCAAGCGTGGGAGCTACTCCCAGAGCCAAAATTGGGCTGGAAGCTATTGACCGGATGGATTGCAGGCTCGCTTTACAATTTCTACTTTGACAACGGTGATTTCAAAAAATCTAAGTATTGGGCTCAAGCTGCACTCGCTGGCAGAAGTTCCCAACGGAATACCGGGCCATTGATAGATTTGGGTATGGTTTGTTTCGAACTTTATGAGGAGGGCGAGGCTTTTCGATATTTTGATGAGGCTTATTCCATCGGAAAAGAAAGAGCTTTCAAAGAAAGACCCAAAAAATACCTGAATTTTTATTTGATTAAGAAAAATAAAAATGAATAGACGATTCAAATTTTTTCAACTCTGACGCGACTGCTTTTCAAAAAAACAGTGAATTTATTACAACTAACGTGAGGCATTTGGAGCACGGAAGGTTTTAAAACCCTGAATGGCCGATGGTGTTCATTGGGCAGCTCGACATCAGCGATGCTGAGTCATGACCGCGCTCAGGGTTAGCTGTTTTTTGATGAACAGAAAAACGTCCATACCTACACTCAAATATGCTGGCCTTTTTGCTCTGACGTCTGTCGACAACCTGCTTTCTTAAACTAGCGCGACAACCGGAATGATCTTGGCAAAAAGTGCAAGCGTTACTGCTACGTCGGTCTCAGTCGACGCCCAGTAAAACCGAATACGACAGCCACGGTTATCCGCTGAGCGAAACCCGCCTCGACTTCGGAAGAAGAGTACCTACTCACCGAAACTAACTATGTAGAAACGGTCATTGCAATTTGCCAATGCTTGGGCGCTTCTACGTTGATAGTTAGCAGTCTTGAAATAAATTCAGAGGGTGAACCTTACACCGAAGGACAAAGCATTGAGGTCGATCGACTAGCCCCAGCCCTCCAGGCTATTTTGAGAGAACACATCTGATGCAAGCTGAAATCTGCAAGCGTTGAGTTTCACTTTGGCTATGACTATTACATGTATCTAATCTCGGAAACCGACTTAGTTCTCTGCTTTCCGAAGGAAAAAAGCAAACTGTTCGTTGAGGCTTTTCTATCACCTTATCTTAATAGTTAGCCCTAACGTGAACCGGTTGGGGATAGCTGAAAAATACAGGTGCGCTTTCTGTGCAGGAAACCGCACTTGTATTTATTTCATTCAATAGCGCCCACGCCCCCAAGCCAAAAAACCTTCCAGCAATTGCTTCAACACCACCTGCGTCGGCTCGGCCAGATCCGCGCGATAGCGGAATGGCTCGACCTCTTCCATATAGGTGCTCTGGCACAACTCCAACTGCACCGCATGAATATCCTGCGCCGGGTCGCCGTAATGGCGGGTGATATGCCCGCCCTTGAATCGCCCGTTCAGCACATGGCTGTACTGCGGGTGCCCGGCGCAGATGGCTTCCAGCTGGCTGGCCAGTTCGGGGTCGCAGGCGGCGCCGTTGAAGGTACCGAGGTTGAAGTCGGGAAGTTTGCCGTCGAACAGGTGTGGGATCAGCGAGCGGATCGAGTGCGCATCGAACAGCAGCGCGTAGCCGAACTCGGCCTTGAGCCGTGCCAGTTCCTCTTGCAGCGCCCGGTGATACGGACCCCAAATCTTTTGCAGGTAGCTGGCGCGCTCTGCCTCGCTCGGCGCCAGGCCTTCACGGAACAACGGCACGCCATCGAACAATGTCGCCGGGTACAAGCCGGTGGTGGCGCCGGCGTACAGCGGTTTGTCGTCGCAGGGCCGGTTCAGGTCGATGACGAACCGCGAGTACTCCGCCGAGAGGGTGCTGGCGCCCAGCTCCTCGGCAAAGTCATACAGCGTGGGGATATGCCAATCGGTGTCCGGCAGGCTTTGCGCCTCGGGGATCAACCCGGCCTCGACCGCAGGCGTCAGGCGCAGGCCGGCGTGGGGCATGCTGATCAGCAGCGGCGTGCGGCCTTGTTTGAAGTTCAGAACCTTATCCACAACAGCACTCCTTACACAGTGACATCGACGCCGTGGCGCACGACGCGTTTATCCAACTCGCCGCCCAGCCAGTAGGCCAAGTCGGCGGGACGATCAATCTGCCAGGCGACAAAGTCCGCGACCTTGCCGACTTCCAGCGAACCATGGGTATCGCCCATGCCCAGCGCGGTAGCCGCATGTTGGGTGGCGCCCGCGAGGGCTTCTTCGGGGGTCATGCGGAACAGGGTGCAGGCCATGTTCAGCATCAGGCGCACCGACAGTGCCGGCGAGGTGCCGGGGTTGAGGTCGCTGGCGATGGCGATCTTCACGCCGTGTTTGCGCAGCGCATCCATCGGTGGCAGTTGGGTTTCGCGCAGGAAGTAGAACGCACCCGGCAACAACACGGCAACGGTGCCGGACGCGGCCATGGCGATGGCGTCTTCTTCGGTCATGAACTCCAGATGGTCCGCCGACAACGCGTGATAACGTGCCGCCAGGCTGGAGCCGTGCAGCGACGACAGCTGTTCGGCGTGCAGTTTCACCGGCAGGCCGAGTTGCTGGGCGACCTTGAACACCCGCTCCACCTGCTCGGTGGAAAACGCCAGGTATTCGCAGAAGGCATCCACGGCGTCCACCAGCCCTTCTGCCGCCAGGGCCGGCAGCATCTCGTTGCAGATATGCTCGATGTAGTCGTCGGCGCGGTCCTTGTACTCCGGCGGCAACGCGTGGGCCGCCAGGCAGGTGGCGCGCACGCTGACCGGCAGCGCATCGCCCAGGCGGCGGGCCACGCGCAGCATCTTGCGTTCGTTGGCCAGGTCCAGGCCGTAGCCGGACTTGATCTCCACCGTGGTCACGCCGTCGCGCAACAGGCTGCGCAGGCGCTTTTGAGCACTGGCAAACAGTTCATCTTCTGTCGCCGCACGGGTGGCACGCACGGTACTGGCGATACCGCCGCCCTTGGCCGCGATCTCGGCATAGCTCACGCCCTCAAGGCGCTGCTCGAATTCGCCACTGCGATTGCCACCAAACACCGCGTGGGTGTGGCAGTCGATCAGCCCGGGAGTGACCCACGCGCCTTGCAGGTCATGCACCTGGGCGTAGTCTGCCGTCGGCACTTGGCTGCGCGGGCCGATCCACTGGATGAGTGAGCCGGCAGTGACCATGGCCGCATCCTCGATGATCGAGTAGTTACCATTGGCCATGGTTGCAACGTGGCAGTGTTGCCAAAGGGTTTTCATCAACGCCTCCCTAAGTTATCGATGAGACACAGCCGGGTCGTAATGGACGGTGGCCGCTTGCCCGGCGGCGGGTTTGACCCACAGCAGGTACGCAACCACCAACAGCACAATCCACACGGCGCCGACCAGCAAGGCCGCCTGGGTGTCCGGGAAGTAACCCAGCACACCAAATACAAACAGCATGAATACGATGGCCGCCGCCGGCGCATAGGGCCAGAACGGTACCGGGAATTTCAGCTCGGCGACCTGTTCCTTGGTCATCGAGCGACGCATGGCGACCTGGGTGAACAGAATCATCAGCCATACCCACACCGTGGCGAAGGTGGCAATCGAGGCAATCACCAGGAATACGTTCTCCGGGATCAGGTAGTTGAGCAGCACGCCGCCGAGCAGCGCTGCGCCCATCACCACCACGGTCATCCACGGCACGCCCTGTTTGGACAACTGGGCAAAGCCTTTGGGCGCCTGCCCTTGCTGGGCCAGGCCATACATCATGCGCCCCGCGCCGAAGATGTCACTGTTGATCGCCGAGACTGCCGCCGAGATCACCACGATGTTGAGGATGGTCGCCGCCGAGCCGATGCCCAGGTTGCTGAAGATCTGCACGAACGGGCTGCCCTGGCTGCCGATCTGCGGCCACGGGTAGATGGCCATCAGCACAAACAGGGTCAGCACGTAGAACAACAGGATGCGCAACGGTACCGCGTTGATCGCCTTGGGGATCACGCGTTGCGGGTCCTTGGCTTCACCGGCGGTGATGCCGATGATTTCGATACCGCCGAAGGCGAACATCACCACCGCGAACGAGGCAATCAGGCCACCGATGCCATTGGGCATGAAGCCGCCGTGGGCCCACAGGTTGCTCAGGCCGCTGGCCTGGGTCTCGCCTGCCGAATGGATGCCGAACAGCATGATGCCGAAACCGCCGAGGATCATCGCCACGATGGCGCCGACCTTGAGCAGCGACAGCCAGAACTCCATCTCGCCAAACACTTTGACGTTGCACAGGTTCAGGCCGCCGATCAGGAACACGATGCCGAGCACCCACACCCAGCGCGCGACCTCGGGAAACCAGAAGCCCATGTAGATGCCGAACGCCGTGACGTCGGCGAGGCAGACGATGATCATTTCAAACGCGTAGGTCCAGCCGAGGATAAACCCGGCCATCGGGCCCAGGTAGGTGCTGGCGTACTGGCCGAAGGAGCCGGACACCGGGTTGTGCACGGCCATTTCACCGAGGGCGCGCATCACCATGAATACCGCGGCGCCGCCGATCAGGTAGGCCAGCAGCACGGCGGGGCCGGCCATCTGGATGGCCGAGGCGGAGCCATAGAACAGCCCGGTGCCGATGGCCGACCCCAGTGCCATGAAGCGAATATGTCGGGCGCTGAGGCCGCGTTTCAAACCCTTTTCTTGCTGGTGCATTTCTCGTCCTTAATTATTTTTATCCTGAGAAAATTAGAATCCGCGCTCGGGACAACTGCTTTTTTGTGGTGATCGGGCTTGTTGTGGTGAGCGGGCTTGTCGAATCGTCGCACCGCCCGCGCTGGGCTGCGAAGCAGCCCCACTCCGGTTAGGGGGCTGCTGCGCAGCCCAGCGCGGGGCAAGCCCGCTCACTACAGAGCGAGTGTCGCTTACAGGCTCGGCAACAACTTGGCCGGCACCAGCTCATTCAGGCAGCGGCTGGCGAGCAGTTCGCTGGCGGCGAGGATGTCCGGGGCGAAGAAGCGGTCTTTGTCATAGAACGCCACTTTGCCGCGCAGGATGCTCCGCGCCTGTTCAAGCTTCGGCGAGGTCTTCAAGCCTTCGCGCAGGTCCAGGCCCTGGCAGGCGGCCAGCCACTCGACGGCGAGGATGCCGCGGGTGTTCTCGGCCATTTCCCACAGGCGCTTGCCCGCAGCCGGGGCCATTGACACGTGGTCTTCCTGGTTGGCGGACGTCGGGATGCTGTCGACGCTATGGGGGTGGGCCAGCGCCTTGTTCTCGCTGGCGAGCGCGGCGGCGGTCACCTGGGCAATCATGAAGCCGGAGTTGACGCCGCCATTGCCCACCAGGAACGGCGGCAGTTGCGACATGTGCTTGTCCATCATCAGCGAGATACGGCGCTCACTGAGCGAGCCGATTTCGGCGATGGCCAACGCCATGTTGTCAGCGGCCATAGCCACCGGTTCGGCGTGGAAGTTACCGCCGGAAATCACATCGCCTTCGGCGGCGAACACCAACGGGTTGTCGGACACCGCGTTGGCTTCGACCACCAGCACTTCAGCGGCCTGGCGGAACTGGGTCAGGCACGCGCCCATGACTTGTGGCTGGCAGCGAAGGGAATACGGGTCTTGCACCTTGTCGCAGTTCTGGTGCGACTGGGAGACCTGGCTGCTGTCGCCGAGCAGGTCGCGGTAAGCGGCAGCCGAATCGATCTGCCCACGCTGACCGCGTGCGGCGTGAATGCGGGCGTCGAACGGCGAGCGCGAACCCAGCACCGCTTCCACGGTGAGGCCGCCGCAGGCCAAAGCGCCGGCGAACAAATCTTCGCCTTCAAACAGGCCGCGCAAGGCATAGGCGGTGGACACCTGGGTGCCGTTGAGCAAGGCCAGGCCTTCTTTGGCGGCGAGGGTCAGTGGCGTGAGGCCGGCGATTTTCAGCGCGTCGGTCGCTTCCAGCCATTCGCCTTTGTAACGCGCTTTGCCTTCGCCCAGCAGCACCAAGGACATGTGCGCCAGCGGCGCCAAGTCACCGGAGGCACCCACCGAGCCTTTCAACGGAATATGCGGGTAAACCTCGGCATTGATCAGCGCGATCAGCGCGTCGATCACCTGGCGACGAATCCCGGAGAAGCCGCGGCTCAGGCTGTTGACCTTGAGCACCATGACCAGCCGCACCAGCGCATCGCTGATCGGCTCACCGACGCCGGCGGCGTGGGACAGCACCAGGGAACGCTGGAGGTTTTCCAGGTCTTCGCTGGCGATGCGGGTCGAGGCCAGCAAGCCGAAACCGGTGTTGATGCCATAGGCGGTGCGGTTCTCGGCGAGAATCTGCTCCACGCAGGCCACACTGGCTTCGATCTGGGCCGAGGCACTGTCATCCAGACTGAGGGTCACTGGCTGCTGGTAGATGGCCCGCAGTTGGGCAAGGCTCAGTTGGCCTGGATTCAGGTTTAGCGCAGTCACATTCGTACTCCTTGTGAATTGTTCTTTTTGAAAAATTGTTCAGTGCAAATTCGGTAACGCGGTGTCTTTGAGCAACTTGGCGGCGGCCGCGATATCCGGCGCCAGCCAGCGGTCCTGCTCGTACGCGGGGACCACTTCACGCAGCAAACGCCACGCGCTGTCAGTGCCTGCGCCGAAGCGCTGGTCCTTCAAGAATTCAAAGGCCTGGGCCGCCAACAAGTATTCGATGGCAAGAATCTGGGTAACGTTGGCCAGCAGTTGATGCAGCTTGAGCGCGGCGTTGGTGCCCATGCTCAGGTGATCTTCCTGCAGGCCCGAGGTGACGAAATTATCGAGCACCGCAGGTTGCGCGAGCTGGCGGTTTTGCCCACACAAGGACGCGGCGACGTACTGCACGATCATCATCCCGGAGTTGACCCCAGGGTTGCTCACCAGGAATGCCGGCAAGCCACTGACATGCGGGTTGATCAAACGGTCCAGGCGGCGCTCGGCCACCGAGCCGATCTCGGCCATGGCAATGGCGAGCAGGTCGGCGGCCAAGGCGACGGACTGGCCGTGGGGGTTGGCCTGGGACACCACGCGGTAGTTGCCCGGCGTGCCGAGCAGCAACGGGTTGTCGGTGGCGCTGTTGAGTTCGGTCTCGATCTGGCGCGTGGCGTGCGCCACCTGGTCACGCGCCGCGCCGTGGATCTGCGGGATCGAGCGGATGCTCAGCGCGTCCTGGGTGCGAATGCCTTGGCTGCTGGCGATCACTTCACTGCCGTCGAGCAACGCCCGCAGGTTGCGACCGACGTGCTGCATGCCGGGGTGCGGCTTGAGGGCGATGATTTCTTCATCAAATGCATCGATTTGACCGCGCTGGGCTTCGAAACTCATGGCGCCGATCACGTCGGCCCATTGCAGCAGGTGGTGGGCATCAGCCAAGGCCAGGCAGCTCAGGCCGGTCATGCACGGCGTGCCGTTGACCAGGCACAGGCCGTCTTTCGCGCCGAGCACCACGGGCTGCAAACCTTCGGCCTGCAAGGCCTCTTGCGCGGTCACGACCTGGCCGCGATAACTCACCATGCCGACACCCAGCAGCGCCACGCCGACATGGGCCATGTGGGTCAGGTAACCCACCGAGCCCTGGGACGGCACTTGCGGCGTGATGCCGTGATTGAGCAGCGCCAGCAACGCACGTACCACCTGCGGATGCAGGCCGGATTTGCCGTGGCTGTAGTTGATCACGGCGGCGCAGATGATTGCGCGGGTCTGCTCATCGCTGAGCACCGGGCCGACGCCGCAGGCATGGCTGAGCAAGGTGTTGCGCGACAGCTGGCTGAGTTGCTCGCCCGCCAGCGACACATTGCACAGCGCGCCCAGGCCGGTGTTCACGCCATAGGCGCGTTCACCACTGGTGACGATGCGCTGCACGATGGCCTGGGCGTTGTCGATGCGCGCCCAGGCCTGGCCCGAAAGTTCGAGCAAAGCGCCGTGGCGGGCGACGGCGACGACGTCCTGCCAGTGCAGGGGCGTGTCGGCGATGGTGATGTTTGTTGCCTGGGACATTGTTGACCTCTTCATATTCTCTACAGCTTTGCCGGCCCTATCGGGGGCCAGCAGCCTCACCACCCAACCCGGATCAAACCACCGCCGCCCGCCGCTGAACAAACCTGTCCACATACTCATCCGCCGGCGAATGCAGGATCTCGCGAGGCGTGCCCACCTGGATCAGCTTGCCGTCCTTGAGAATCGCAATCCGGTTGCCGATGCGCACCGCCTCGTCGAGGTCGTGGGTGATGAACACGATGGTTTTGTGCAGGGTCTTTTGCAGCTCCAGCAACTGGTCCTGCATCTCGGCGCGGATCAGCGGGTCGAGGGCGCTGAAGGCTTCGTCCATCAGGATGATGTCGGTGTCGGCGGCCAATGCACGGGCCAGGCCGACGCGCTGGCGCATGCCGCCGGAAAGTTGGTGCGGGTATTTGTTTTCGTAGCCCTTCAGGCCCACGGTTTCGATCCAGTGCAACGCACGTTCGGCGCACACCTGCTTGGTTTCGCCACGCACCTTGAGGCCGTAGGCGACGTTGTCGAGCACGCTTTTGTGGGGCAGCAGGCCGAAGCTCTGGAACACCATGCTGATCTTGTGCCGACGGAATTGACGCAGGGCGTCCATGTCCAGTTGCAGGATGTCTTCGCCGTCCACCAGGATCGCGCCGCTGGTGGGGTCGATCAGGCGGTTGAAGTGGCGCACCAGGGTGGATTTACCGGAACCCGACAGGCCCATGATCACGAAGATCTCACCGGTGCCGATGCTCAGCGACAAGTCGTTCACGCCCACCACGCAACCGGTCTCGGCCAGCACCTGGTCCTTGGTCTTGCCTTGGCCAACCATCGCCAGCGCCTCCTTGGAACGCGCGCCAAAGATCTTGAAGACGTTTTTGACTTCGATTTTGCTGACAGTGGTCATTTGCTCGCCTCATGCCGTGGACGGCCATAGGCCTGGGTAATGCGGTCGATGACCACTGCAAGAATCACGATCGCCAGCCCCGCTTCAAGGCCACGGCCTACGTTGAGGGTCTGGATGCCGACCAGTACGTCTTCGCCCAAGCCACGGGCACCGATCATCGAGGCGATCACCACCATCGACAACGCCATCATGGTGGTCTGGTTGATGCCGGCCATGATGCTCGGCAGCGCCAGCGGCAATTGCACGCCGAACAACTGCTGCCAGCGGTTGGCACCGAAGGCGTTGATGGCTTCCATGACCTCGCCGTCGACCTGGCGGATCCCCAGGTCTGTCAGGCGAATCAGCGGCGGCGCGGCGTAGATCACCGTGGCGAAAATCGCCGGCACCTTGCCCAGGCCGAACAGCATCAGCACCGGGATCAGGTACACGAAGCTGGGCATGGTTTGCATGATGTCGAGCAGCGGCATCAGCACCGAACGCAGGCGATTGCTGCGTGCCGAAAGGATGCCCAGCGGGATGCCGATCAGCACCGAAATGACGGTGGCGACCATCATCAAGGCCAGGGTCTGCATCAGCTTGTCCCACAGGCCGACCGCGCCCACCAGGAACAGCAAGCCGACAATCACGGCGGTGGTCACCACCTTGCGCGTGGCGTGCCAGGCAACGCCGCCGACGATGGCCAGCATCAGCCACCAGGGCGCGGCGCGCAGCAGGCCTTCCAGGTTGACGATGGCCCATAGCAGGGTGTCGGAGATCTGCCGGAACACGTCGCCGTAGTTGGTGACCAGTGAATCCACCCAACCGTTGACCCAGTCGGCAATGGAAAACGTAAAACTCTCAGGAAACATAGCGTGCTCTCGATCCAATGGGTTGCGGCCAGTCGCCCGGCCACCCCTCAGGGTAGCCGTGCACACTTGACCTACAAGGCCGCGTCGATTTTCTTGGCTGCGTCTTCACTGACCCAGGCGTGCCAGACTTCAGGGTGTTCCTTGAGGAAGATCTTCGCCAGCTTCGGCGACTCAATACGCTCCTTGGCCATGCGCCCCAGGTTCTGGTTCAGCAGGTCGATAGGCAGGTTGACCTTTTCCAGCACAGCCACCAGTTCCGGGGCCTGTTCGTGGAAGGCCTTGGACAGGCCGACCTTGATGCTCACGCTCTTGTCCACGCCGGGTTTTTCTTCGAGTTTCACCAGATCGACCTGGCCCATCAGCGGCGTCGGCGACCAGTAGTAGAACAGGATCGGCTCGCCACGCTTGTAGCTCGACAGCACCGCCGCATCCAGCGCCGGGCCGGTGCCTGGGCGGAAGTTGGTGTAGGTGCTTTCCAGGCCGTAGCTTTTGAGCATCTCGCTGTTGTCCAGCTCACAGGTCCAGCCGGCCGGGCAGTTGTAGAAACGGCCCTTGGACGGCTCTTCCTGGTCCTTGAACACCGAGGCGTACTTGGCCAGGTCGGCGATGTTTTTCAGGTCCGGCGCCTTGGCTTGCAGCTTGCGCTTGGCGTCGCCTTCGATCACGTAGCGCGGCACGTACCAGCCTTCGATAGCGCCCACCACCGGGGCACCGACGCCGACCACCTTGCCGGCCTTCTCGGCCTTGTTCCAGACTTCACTGCGGCCCACCCACTCTTCGGCGAAGACCTGGATGTCGTTGCTGCTCAGGGCGTTTTCCATGGTGATGGAGTTGCCTGGCAGGCTGTCGGTTTTGCAGTCGTAGCCTTTTTCCAGCACGGTTTGCAGGATGTCGGTAAGCAACATGCCGCTTTCCCAGTTCAGGCCTGCGAATTTCACCGGCTTACCCGACTCGCACCAACCGGCCGCCTGGGCGCCAGCGCTGGCCAGCAAGCCTGCAGAGAACAACGTGGTCAGCAGGGTCTTATGCATTTTCATTGTGTGACGCTCCCAATCATGAAATGGATTACGGCAGTCAAAAGGCATCCTGCCCTGTCCACGTCCCGTCAGGCCTGCGCCGCAGCGCGACCGGCCCCACTTGTTTTAGTGGGTACAACGCTGTCCTGCTCGACCGGCAGGATCAGGTGATCGGGCACGCTGCCGTGCCATTTTTTCGCACACACGTAATACAGCGCGGCAGGCAACACCAGGCCGATGATCCAAGAGATATCCACACCGCCCAGCGCGTCTACCAACGGGCCGGTATAGAACTTGGTGGAGATGAACGGCATCTGTACCAGCACACCAAAGACATAGACGCTGATACCCAAAGGGTTCCAGCGGCCATAGCGCCCCTTGGGATTGGCCAGCGCCGGCACGTCATAACGCTCGCGGGTGATGCAGTAGTAATCCACCAGGTTGATCGCGCTCCAGGGCGTAAAGAACGCCAGCAGGAACAAGATGAAGGACTTGAACGCACCCAGAAACGAATGCTGGCCGAGCAACGCGATCAGGGTCGCCGTGCCGACGATGGCCAGCACGAAGACCAGACGCTGCAGACGCGTCACCTCCAGGCGACCACGAAAGCCGCTGATGATGGTCGCGATGCACATGAAGCTGCCGTAGGAGTTCAGCGTAGAGATGGTGACCTTGCCGAACGCGATGCTGAAATACAGCAGCGCAGCGGCGGCACCGCTGCCGCTCAACCCGACGATGTAGGCCACTTCATGGCCGGCGAATTGCCCGTTGGACATGGCCGCGGCAAACACACCGAGGATCATCGCCACCTGGGCGCCAATCACTGAACCTGCGCCCGCGGCGAAAAAGGTTTTCACCGACGACGTGCGGCTCGGCAGGTAACGCGAATAGTCCGCCACATACGGCCCGAACGCGATCTGCCAGGAAGCGGCGAGGGATACCGCGAGCAAGAAGCTGCTCCAGCTGAAATGGCGGATTTGCAGCAAGGCGCCGATGTCAGCCTGGCCCATCAGGCGGGTGAACAGGTAAACGAAAGCAATCACCCCAATGACGCTGGCCACGCGCCCGATGAAGTGGATCACCCGATAACCGAGCACCGTGACCAGCACGATCACACTGGCAAAAAGCAGGATGCCGACGCTGTCGCTGACACCAAACAACTGGCCCAGCGCCTGGCCGGAAAGCACCGTACCGGTGGCCGTGAAACCGAGGTACATCAAACAGACCAGCACGATTGGAATCGCCGCGCCATACACGCCGAACTGCACGCGGCTGGAGATCATCTGCGGCAGGCCAAGCTTGGGCCCTTGCGCCGCGTGCAACGCCATGACGCCGCCACCGATCAGTTGCCCGATCAACAGACCGATCAACGACCAGAACACATCACCGCCCAGCACCACGGCCAAGGCCCCGGTGACGATGGCGGTGATCTGCAGGTTGGCACCCAGCCACAGGGTGAACTGGCTCAAGAGACGACCGTGTCTTTCCGCTTCCGGGATGTAGTCGATCGAACGTTTCTCGATCAACGGGGTGGTGTCGTTTGAAGCCATGTAGGTTCAACCTCTGATGGATTGTTTTGTATGCATCTTGCTCTTCTGTGGGAGCCGTTACTTGACCATCGGCAGGTTCAGGCCCTGCTCTTTGGCGCAGTCGATAGCGATCTGGTAACCGGCATCGGCATGACGCATCACCCCGGTCGCCGGGTCGTTGTGCAGCACGCGGGCGATCCGCTCGGCGGCCTCGTCGGTGCCGTCGCAGACGATGACCATGCCGGAGTGTTGCGAGAAGCCCATGCCGACGCCGCCGCCGTGGTGCAGCGAGACCCAGGTCGCGCCGCTGGCGGTGTTGAGCAAGGCGTTGAGCAGCGGCCAGTCGGACACGGCGTCGGAACCGTCCTGCATGGCTTCGGTTTCGCGGTTCGGGCTTGCCACCGAGCCGGAGTCGAGGTGGTCACGGCCAATCACCACCGGCGCCGACAGCTCACCGCTGCGCACCATCTCGTTGAAGGCCAGGCCGAGCTTGGCGCGCTGGCCCAGGCCGACCCAGCAGATACGCGCCGGCAGGCCCTGGAAGCTGATGCGTTCGCGGGCCATGTCCAACCAGTTGTGCAGGTGGGCGTCGTCCGGGATCAGCTCTTTGACTTTGGCGTCGGTCTTGTAGATGTCTTGCGGGTCGCCCGACAGCGCCGCCCAGCGGAACGGGCCGATGCCACGGCAGAACAGTGGGCGGATGTACGCCGGCACGAAACCCGGGAAATCAAAGGCGTTTTCCACGCCCTCTTCCTGGGCCATCTGACGGATGTTGTTGCCGTAGTCGAAGGTCGGGATGCCCTGCTTCTGGAAGTCCAGCATGGCTTGGACGTGCACGGCCATCGACTGCTTGGCAGCCTTGATCACGGCAGCCGGTTCGGTCTTGGCGCGGGCGCGGTATTCGTCCCAGGTCCAGCCGGCCGGCAGGTAGCCGTTGAGTGGGTCGTGGGCGCTGGTCTGGTCGGTGACCATGTCCGGGCGCACGCCGCGCTTGACCAGTTCCGGCAGGATCTCTGCAGCGTTACCCAGCAGGGCAATGGAGATAGCCTTGCCTTGCTGGGTGTATTTGGCGATGCGGGCCAGGGCGTCGTCGAGGTCGGTGGCTTGCTCGTCGACATAACGGCTGGCCAGGCGGAAATCGATGCTGACCTGCTGGCACTCGATGTTCAGCGAGCAGGCACCAGCGAGTGTGGCCGCCAGCGGCTGTGCGCCACCCATGCCACCGAGGCCGGCGGTGAGTACCCAACGGCCGGTCAGGTCGCTGTTGTAATGCTGGCGACCGGCCTCGACGAAGGTTTCGTAGGTGCCTTGGACGATGCCCTGGCTGCCGATGTAGATCCAGCTGCCGGCGGTCATCTGGCCGTACATGGCCAGGCCCTTGGCATCCAGTTCGTTGAAGTGTTCCCAACTGGCCCAGTGCGGCACCAGGTTGGAGTTGGCGATGAGTACACGCGGCGCGTTGCTGTGGGTCTTGAACACGCCGACCGGTTTGCCGGATTGCACCAGCAGGGTTTCGTCGTCGTTCAGGTGGGTGAGGCTCTCGACGATCTGGTCGTAGCACTCCCAATTACGTGCAGCACGGCCGATACCGCCGTACACCACCAGCTCTTTCGGGTTCTCGGCCACTTGCGGGTCGAGGTTGTTCATCAGCATGCGCAGCGGCGCTTCGGTCAGCCAGCTTTTGGCGGTGAGCGTGTTACCGCGGGCGGCGCGGATTTCGACGTCACGGTATTTTGTAGGCTTGGTCACAGCTAAGACTCCTCGGCGATCGATGCGCGGACAGTGATGGTGCGAAGGAGAGTCTTACGCACACATCTTTACTTGTATGTACAAGCATATGCAATCGAGCGGCCAACTTGACGGGAGAGGGGTTGAGATTTTTTTTGAACGCGCGTGGAAGCCTCGGAAATTAAGGCTTGGGGGCTTGATGAAATTTCTTACAGGGGGCTTTGGCAGCGAGGCCGGTTTGTCACGAGAGCATGGTTTTGCGCCACGCTGGGGCATTCGGTAACAAATTGGTGCGGGGGTTGGAAACAGATCGCAACAACAGCGAGAAACAAATGTGGGAGGGGGCAAGCCCCCTCCCACACTTTTTAACCGCGCTGAGTCAGTTCAATGATGCAACTGCGGCCACTGACCGAGATATCCAAAAGCCCAGTGTTACCGTCCACCTGCAGACAATCATGATGCCCGAGCTTCTCGCCCAACACCTTCACCTCATCCGCCACACTGAACACCAGCACCGTCTGCGCCGAGCTGAAAAAACGCTGCGCGCCATCCACCCATTGCAACCGTGCGTGGTAACGCTGGGGCGAGTAAATCAGGTTGAAATCGCGAATAGGCCCTGTGATCAATCGGCACGATACCTGGCTGTCACCCTTGAACGCGAAGGCCTGCAGCGGTAACAGGCCGCGCTGCTCTTCACCGTCCACCGTCAACACCATGCCCGCGCCCTGGATCACAGTGATCACGCGCTGGTAGCCGGCGAAGGTAGAGAAGCCACCCGATTCGGCGATATCGGCAATCGACAGCCGCCAGCCAAAGCCATCCAGGCCGGTGCCTGCGTCACGGGTGATTTCTTCGGTGCTGCCACCGCCGTTTTTCCACGGCATGCGTACGTAATCGGCGGCGCGCCAGACGGTGACTGCACTCATTTGCTGAACCGTCCTTCGAGGCTGTGGCGGGAACCGGGGTGGATCAACCGCGCAGCAGTCACCGGCTGGCGCCCCGACCAAGTACGGCGGCGAATCAACAGGCACGGCTCGTTAGGCTCGATCTGCAGCAGCTTGCACTCGGCAGCGTCGGCGAGAATCGCTTCAACCACGTGCTCACCCTCGGTCAGCGGCGCGACCTGGTTGAGGTAGGCATAGGGCGTTTGTTGGGTGAAATCCTGCTGCAAGTATTCCGGCGCAACCAACGCGTTGACGAAACGGTCTTCGATTTGCACGGGAATGTCGTTCTCGAAGTGCACGATCAGCGAGTGGAACACCCGCCCGCCTTCGCGCATTTCCAGGGCGACGGCACGCTCGGAACCGGCGGCCTCTTCGCCCAGGTGGATAACCTGGCAGGTGTGTCGATGGCCGCGCGAGGCGATTTCATCGGCAATGTTGTGCACTTCAAACAGCGCCGACTGGCTCTTGGGCTCGGCGACGAAGGTGCCGACGCCCTGCATGCGCACCAGCAAACCTTCGGCGGTGAGCTCGCGCAAGGCACGGTTGATAGTCATGCGGCTGAAGCCCAGTTGGCTGACCAGCTCACTCTCCGACGGCACGCGGTAATGGGGCGGCCAGTTGCCGTTGAGGATCTGCTGGCTGATCATTTGTTTGACGCGGGCATACAAGGGCGCCGGACTTTCGTCCATGTGGGCAGCCAGCGAAGACTTGGCGGGCGGAGTCGGCACAGGGAATCCTTGCAGGGGGAAAAGATGCATAGATTGCCGGAGTTTACCGAGCAGGCAAACGTCTGTATATGTATATACAAATAAACACACGACCGGAGTGCTCCGAACATGTCCGCTTTTTTTGCCGAACGCGCACTGCTGCCTAATGGATGGGCCAACGATGTACGTCTTGAAGTCAGCGCCGATGGCCTGCTGACACAGGTGACGGCCAATGCCAGTGCAGAGGGCGCCGAACGGCTCAAAGGCCCGGTTTTGGCGGGTATGCCGAACCTGCACTCCCATGCGTTCCAACGCGCCATGGCCGGTTTGGCCGAAGTGGCCGGCAACCCGAATGACAGTTTCTGGACCTGGCGCGAGCTGATGTACCGCATGGTTGGCAAGATCAGCCCGGAGCAACTACAGGTCATCGCCCGACAGCTGTACATCGAGATGCTCAAGGCTGGTTACACCTCAGTGGCCGAATTCCACTACGTGCATCACGACGTCAGCGGCCTGCCGTATGCAGACCCCACGCAGCTGTCGCGGCAGATCAGCCTTGCGGCGGCCAGCAGCGGAATCGGCCTCACGCTGTTGCCGGTGCTTTACACCCACTCAGGCTTCGGTGGCCAGGCGCCGAATGAAGGCCAGCGGCGGTTTATCAACAGCACCGAGCACTACCTGAAGCTGCAAGCAGACCTTAAACCGATCCTGGCGGCGCAACCGGCGCAGCAACTGGGCCTGTGTTTCCACTCACTGCGCGCCGTGACGCCGCAACAAATCAATCAAGTATTGGCCGCCAGCGACAAAGCCTGCCCGGTCCATATCCACATCGCCGAGCAGCAAAAAGAAGTCGACGACTGCCTGGCCTGGAGCGGCAAGCGGCCGCTGCAATGGCTGTATGACAACGTCGACGTGGATGAACGCTGGTGCCTGGTACACGCCACCCATGCCGATCCCGATGAGGTGACGCGCATGGCCAAGAGCCGGGCGATTGCCGGCTTGTGCCTGACCACCGAAGCCAACCTGGGCGACGGGATTTTCCCAGCCGTCGATTTCCTCGCCCAGGGCGGGCGCATGGGCATCGGTTCCGACAGCCATGTGTCGTTGAGCGTGGTGGAAGAACTGCGCTGGCTGGAATACGGCCAGCGTCTGCGCGATCAACGGCGCAATCGCCTGTATCGCAGTGATCAGCCGATGGTTGGCCGCACGCTGTTCGATGCTGCGCTGGACGGTGGCGCCCAGGCGCTGGGGCAGCCGATTGGTCGGCTGGAAGCGGGCAAGCGTGCGGATTGGATTGTGCTGGACGGTAACGACCCGTACTTGGCGACAGCGACTGAAGACGCGATTCTGAACCGCTGGTTGTTTGCTGGGGGGGATAGGCAGGTGCGCGATGTGCTGGTCAACGGCAAGTGGGTAGTGCGCGATGGGCGGCATGCCGGCGAGGAAGACAGCAGCCGTGCGTTTACGCAGGTCTTAAGGGATCTACTCGGTTAAAAAAATGTGGGAGGGGCGGTGCGACGATTCGACTTGCCCCCTCCCACATTTCTAACAGTGGTGATCCTGGGTTACTGCGAAGTCTTGGCCATCTGCTTGTCCGACGTGCGGTAGATCAACCGCGTGGTGTCATACCCCTGCTGTCGCGCCCTGCTCAGCAGGTCTTCGCGGGTGTCAGCGCTGACCGTCGGCGTGCGCGACAGGATCCACATATAGCGCCGGCTCGGGCTGCCGACGATGGCGGTCTTGTAGTCATCGCTGACGTACAGCACCCAGTAATCGCCCTTGGCGACGCCCGGTAGCAGTGACGTGAACCAGTTATTGAACTCGACCCAGAGCTTGTCAGTCTTGCCAGGCACTTGCGGCGTGGCGGTGCCCTTGGCTTCTTCCCACTTCCATTCGGTGGTCAGGCAGCGGTTGAACACCGACATGTCGCCATCCGGCAGCAAGGTGTAGCGGGCTTCGGACTGCGCGCAGTTGCGCTGGAAGTACATCGGCAATCGGGCCAACTCATACCAGGTGCCCTGGTAACGCTTGAGGTTGACGCTGCCGGCGGTCTTGGGTTGCAGATCATCGCCAGCATGGCTGGCACAGCCCGCCAAAAACAGGCTGGCGCAAAGGAACACAACAAAACGCATCATTCTTCTTCTCCCGCAGGCTCTCGCCCCGGTTTACTTCAGGCCTTGCCCGGAAAACATGAGAACTTTGTCACCGGCATATTGAACGCTGATAAAGCTGGTTTTATCGCCCCAGGTGCAACTGGACATGCCCAGTGCGCCGGAACAATCGGTCGGCTTACCCAACAACGATTCCACTTCGGCCTTAGCCATGCCGGCCGACAACTTCGCGTAATTTTCTTGGTTGACCTTGCTGCAAGCGGCCAACAGCACGCAAAAAGCCAGCAAAGCGAGACGGCGTAACGACATGGAATAACTCCTGGAGGGACAAAGCAGCGTTGGTATCTGCCAGAAGCTTAGAAGGGAAAACAGGTGTCTGGTTCCCGACGAGCAAAAACAAAAAAGCCCCGTAAACGCTGAAACGTTTCGGGGCTTCTTGAAGGGTGATCCGGCTCACAACAACGCCGATCACTTATCGCCGCAGCTTACTTCTTGTGATAGGCCGTGACGCGCTCAACTTCTTCCTTCGAACCCAGGAATACCGCTACGCGTTGGTGCAGGCCTTCCGGCTGGATGTCGAGGATGCGCTGGTGGCCGTCGGTGGACGCACCGCCCGCTTGCTCAACCAAAAACGACATCGGGTTGGCTTCGTACATCAAGCGCAGTTTGCCCGGCTTGGACGGCTCGCGGCTGTCACGTGGGTACATGAACAAGCCACCACGGGTCAGGATGCGATGCACGTCAGCAACCATCGCGGCAACCCAGCGCATGTTGAAGTTTTTCTTCAGCGGGCCTTCTTCACCGGCCATCAGCTCGCCAACGTAACGGGTCACCGGCTCTTCCCAGTGACGCTGGTTGGACATGTTGATCGCAAATTCCTGGGTCGATGCAGGAATGGTGATGTCTTCGTGGGTCAGTACAAAGCTGCCCATTTCGCGGTCCAGGGTGAAGCCTTTGACGCCGTCGCCCAGGGTCAGCACCAGCATGGTCTGTGGGCCGTAGATCGCATAACCGGCAGCGACCTGCTCGGTGCCTGGCTGCAGGAAGGCCTTTTCGTTCAGGGCTTCGTTCTGGCTCAGGTATTCGTTCGGGCAGCGCAGCACAGAGAAGATGGTGCCGACCGGGGCGTTGATGTCGATGTTGGACGAGCCGTCCAGTGGGTCGAACACCAGCAGGTACGCGCCTTTAGGGTACTTACCCGGGATCTGGTAGGCATTGTCCATTTCTTCGGACGCCATGCCGGCCAGGTGACCGCCCCACTCGTTGGCTTCGAGCAGGATCTCGTTGGAGATCACGTCGAGCTTCTTCTGCACTTCGCCCTGCACGTTTTCAGTGCCCATGCTGCCCAGGACACCACCCAGTGCGCCTTTGGACACGGCATGGCTGATTTCCTTGCAAGCACGCGCAACCACTTCGATAAGGAAGCGCAGATCGGCAGGCGTGTTGTTGCTGCGGGTCTGCTCAATCAAATAGCGACTCAAGGTAACGCGGGACATGTAAGGCTCCGGAGAATGGGGGGCTTGAAAACCCGCGCAGTTTAACGCGAGTCGGGGCGTATTTCCTCCTATCAGAGGATTTAAACCCAATAGAGTTCATGGACTTTATTTAACGTGCCACCGGCGGCTTGCGCAGCAGACTGTAGGCCATCGCGCCCAGTGCCGCCACGCCGAGCAGTAACACGGCCCAGAGTCCGAGTTTTTTCCAGTTGGGCCCGTCGTCGACAGGCGCGACCGCCGCCTGCGACGCGACCGCAATTTCCCCGGCGACCTTGGCTTGCCCCAACGTGTTGAGGCGCTCGGCGCTGTAGTCAGGGATCAAGGTCGACAGCGGCAAATTCGCCGCCTTCACCGAGGCATTCCCCAACGCCAGGCTAAACGGCGGTTCACCCCGCGCCAGGAACACCAACTGGGTGGCGCGCACCGCAAAGCGCAGCGCGGGCGCGTCGACACCCAGGCCGCCACCGCGCTCATCCACCTGCAACTGGAGTTCGGCCACGACCTGGCCCGGCAACTGCAACTCATCCTGCGCCACGTCCTGGCCGTTTTGCGTCAGGCGGTACAGCAAGCCATTGCTCAATGGCTGCCACGCCTGTTTGGCATCGCTGCGCCCGGACAACGTCACCGGTGCCAGCGTGTTGGGCTGCTTCAACTCGATGCGCAAGCGCTCGACACTCAGCCCCGTCGGCAACTGCCATCTGTACTCCCCCGCCTTTAGGCGCGTGCCCGCCAACGGTTCAGACCATACCAATGGCATCGGCAGGCTGCTGTGGATGGCGCTCAGCACCTTGGCCGAGGTCAACAGCGGCGCCGCCTGCCCCTTCCACACCAGGCGCAGGTAACGCGCCGAGCGCCCTGGCAGGCTGACGTCATGTTGTTCGACGCGTTCGTCGGCAAACGACAAGCGCGCCACTTGCCCTTCGCCCCACGGCGCCCAACGCTGCAAGTCATCGCTGGCTTCAATGCTGAAACGCTGGAAGCCCTCTTGCTCACGGCTCCAGTCCAGGCTCAGTTGCTGCAACGGCGCCTTGATCGCGCTGGCGTCCAGCACCCAGCCGCGCAGCACCTGTTTGCCGGGCTTGGCGGCGGCGGTGGGTTTGATTTCCACCAAGGTGCCTTCGGCGGTGGTTTTCATCACCACACCGGGCAGTGTTTCCTGGGTGTCGGCGGCGTACAGCGGGAACCACTTCACATCGGTAACGTTGCGGCTTTCTGTGCGCTGGGAGGATTGACGCGACAGCGCATACGCCTGGGGCTCACCGGCAGCGTTGAACACGCGCACGTCGCTCAGATCGGCCTGGCGCGCATTGAGTTGCACCGCCAAGGGCAATTCAAGGCGATACCAAGGGCCGTTGCCGCTGACGCTCAGCGGCACCCGGGTGGCGAAATCTGCCGGCCCTTCCTGGGCCCATGCCGACAACACCGCACACATGCCCAACACGACCACGCTCGACTTTCCGATCAAGAGGATGCTCCTTCAGTTTCCACAACAGGCTCGGCACGCTTGGGCGGCAGCGGCGCAAAGTAGCCCACCACCAGCAACAGCCCGCCCACGCCAATGAACGACACGATCCGCGCCAGGCCGCCACGGTTGCTCAGTTCGACAAAGAACAGCTTGGCCACCACCACCGCAATCAGCGTCGCGCCGATCAGCCACACTTCGCGACGATGGCGCAGGTGGCCGCCGATCATCAGGCCGAGGGCGATCAGGGTCCACACAATCGACAGGCCGGCTTGCACCAACATCGACTCAAGCAGCGCATCCAGCTGGAACGGCACGCCGCCCCAATGGTGGGCGGTGCGCATCACCAGCGCCGTGAAGAACGCAAACAGCGAGAGACCCGCGACCCCTTGGGCGGCCAGTTCGGCACGCGGCCCGCGTTGCGGCGCCACGCTTCGCGACCACAGGTAAATACCCAGCAGCGCGAACAGCAGGCCCAGGTCCAGCGGGTTGAGCAGTGGCACGTAAGGCAACGGATTGGCGGTGCCATCGCTGAAGGTGTTCGCCAGCCAGAACCAGCCGAGCATCAACACGGCCAATGGCAGCGCAGCCAACACTCGGTATTCCCTTGGGTACGCCGATACCGGCCACGGCCAGGTGCGCGGCGCAGCGGCCAGCACCAGGTACAGGCTCGGCAGGATCGCCCAGCCCAGCCAACGCCAGGCGTTGTATTCAGCCGACAGACGCAACAGGCCATAACGCAATTCCAGCGCCAGCACGCCGATCAGCATCCAACAGCCGAGGACATGGGCAATACTCAGCATCCTGGCCGGAACCACCGGCGCCAGGCGGCGCAGCGAGATAAAATGCACCACGAATACCGCCAACCAGGCCAGCCAGCCGTACTGTGCCGCCGGGTGATAGTAGGTGTGGGCAGACACCAGCAATGCCACGCCCGCCGCCGGCATCAGCAAGGTGCACAGCACACCCAGCGAAGCCCAGCGCAGTCGCGCCGCGAGCAGCGCCCAGATCGCCACGCTGAACGCAGCAAGCCCGAGCAGGAAAGACCCCAGTAACTCTTGCGCAATAAAGCGCAATACTTCGCCACCCAGCGCCAATGTCCACCACGCCGCACCCCACACCAGCAACAGGTCGGACAAGCGTTGCAGCTTCAGTACGGCAAACACCGGCGCATGGGGCTCACGCTGCAAGCGCCAGGCCCCGACCATGGCGGCCAGCCCGAGCACCATCGGCGTCCAGAAACCGCTATGGGCCAAGGGGCGCAGCCCCTCAGCGGTGAGTGGCCCGAGCAGGTCTGGCACTGCCAGCAGGAATGAACCACCGCCGATCAGTTGCAGCAGCAACCCAAACACAAAACTCACACGTTGCTGCAGGTACAGGCTAAGCCAGATGATCAGCAAACCACTGGCCGCCCATACGCCGCTGGCGCTTTCCCACGGCAGCACAAACAGCACCGCGAGATTGATCAGCACCAGACCGGCCAGCAGCACCACCGACAACCCACGCAACAGCCGCACATCGTTGCGCACCATGTCATCGCGTGCCGCCAGCAACATGCCGCCAATCAGGGCCAGGCCGATCAGTGAGGCCGTGAGCAAGCCAGTCCAGCCCGCACTGAATACCGCCGCGCCCTCCCCGCCCTGCAAGCGCAGCAGGAACAACGCGCCACCCAGCAATTGCACCGCGAACGCCGTGAACAGGAAGGTGCGCGAGCCGATGCGCAGGCCGATAAACAGGGTCGCCAGACCCGCGATGGCCCAACTGATCGCCGTGCCTTGGGTCAGCAACAGCAACGGCGCCAACAGGTACAAAAAGCTCAAGCCCAGGCACGCCAGCACGGGCAGCCCTTTGCGCTCCCAATCCGCCGCCTGCTCTGCCGACGCCTTGCGCAGTTGCGCGAAGCTGAACAGCAATGCGGCGCCGAGCAACAGCGCACCCAGCGGTGCACCGTCGAGCAGGCTGTACTCGCCAATGCGCAGTTCGCTGAGGAAGGCCAGCGCCGACCCCAATTGCAGCAACAAGCCGAACGCCCGCGCCAACGGCCGCTGCTGGCGCAAGCCGAGCCAGAAGATCCCGGCGCCTTCCACCGCCCACGCCGCAGCCGTCCAACGGGCATCGAGGCCCAGTGGAATCGCCAGGCTGGCAAAGATCACCCCCAGGGCCAGGCACGTTTCGGTCAGCAACAAGGCACGCCCGCCACTGAGCAACCGTGCCAGGCCCATGTAGATAATGCCCAGGCCCAGCGCGCTGAAGGCCGCAGCGAACTCCAGATGCTGTACCAAGGCGAACTGCAAGCCAAAGCCCACCAGCGGCGGGCCGAACAGCAGGCTGCCGTCCACGTAATCACCCTTGGCCGCCGACCAGCGCAGCAGCGCATCGCGGCCTTCGGGCGCGTCGCCCATTTCCAGCAATTTACGACGGGCGAACAACAGGCCGATGGCCAGGTACATCAGGAAGAACAGGATCAGGAACGGCTCAGTGCTCCACAGCAACTCCGGCGTGTAGGAACGCAGGCCCCAGGCGAAGCCGATGCCGAAGGTGCCGACAAACCCGATCAGGTTGAGCAAGCGCCAGGCCTTGAACCAGGCGATCGCGAGGATGCCGGCATTGAGCAGGGCGAAATAACTGAACAGCGCCACATGGTTGCCCGCGCCGGTGGATGTCAGGATCGGCGCCGCAAAGCCGCCCAGCGCCGCTGCGCAGGCCAGGCCCAAGGCATCCTGGGTAATCGCCAGGATCGCCGAGAACACCGTGACCGCCACCAGCAGGCCAAGCGCCGCACCGGGATCGATCAGCGGATGCAGGCGCATCGCGGCAAACACCGTCAGGTACAGCACCGCGATCCCGGTGCCTTGCAGCATCAACCCGTAGTTGCTGTTGCGCAGCCGCAGCCACCAACCCAGGCCGAGCAGGCCCAGAGCTGCAGCGGCTACTGCGGCATAACGCAGTTCGATCGGCACCACCATGCCTTCGGTGGCGTAGCGCAACAGGAACGCCAGGCCGAGGAACAACAGCACCACGCCGACACGCAGCACGGTGTTGCCACCAAACAGCCAATTGCGTGCGCCGCTGATGGCGCGTTCGATCAGGTTGGGGCCACGGGGCGCAGCAGGTTCTTGAGGTGGACGTGGCGTCGGGGCGGGCGCCCAGACATCGTCCGGCAGTGGCTGGCTCGGTTCGGCGACCATCGCGACAGGCGCCAATTCAGCCGGCAGTTCCCACACCAGCTCTGGCGCCTTGGCGACAGGTGTCGGCTCAGGGACAGGCGTTTCGACGATGACAGGGCTCATCGGCGTGGGCACTTCCAGTTGCCGCAAGCGCTCACCCAGGGCGATCAGCGCCTTCTGCGTGGTTTCCAACTGAGCAGCCTGCTGCTGCGCCTGGGTCGCCAGCTTCGACAGGCGAATCGCCTGGCCAATGCCCAACCCCAACAGCGCACCGATGCCCGCCTCGTAGAACGACTCATCGAGCGTCCAGCCGAGCACCAGGCCAATCAGCATGAAAATCCATTGCATGGTCGATATTCCCTAAGCAAACCGGCGCTCAGTATATCGACGCGCAACTAATGTGGGAGGGGCGGTGCGACGATTCCCAGTCGACATATCTGCAAACTGACACGCTGTCGCACCGCCCCTCCCACATTTGCTATCGCAGTGTTTAGTCCAGGGCTTTCCAGATTTCCGTAGCGTACTCGCGGATCGTCCGGTCCGAAGAGAACCAGCCCATCCGCGCCGTATTGAGCACCGCCGAACGCCACCACGCCTTGGAGTCATGCCAATGCGCTTCGACCCGCGCCTGGGCGTCCCAGTAGGAATCGAAGTCGGCACACACCAGGAAGCGGTCGTAGTCGATCAGCCCATCGATCAAGCCCACATACCGGCCTGGATCATCCGGCGAGAACACCCCGCCACGAATCGCCTGCAACACATCGTTGAGGCGATGGGACGCGGCGATATCCGGCCCGGCATTGAACTCGCCCGCATGTTTGCGCGCCTCCACCTGCTGCGCGCTGAGGCCGAAGATAAACATGTGGTCGGCGCCCACGCGCTCGTGCATTTCCACGTTGGCGCCGTCCATCGTGCCGATGGTCAGCGCACCGTTGAGGCCGAACTTCATGTTGCTGGTGCCCGACGCTTCAAAGCCGGCCGTGGAGATTTGTTCCGACAAATCCGCCGCCGGAATGATGCTTTCGGCCAGGCTGACGTTGTAGTTGGGCAGGAACACCACCTTGAGCAAACCGCGCACGGTCGGGTCGTTGTTGACGGTGCGGGCGATGTCGTTGGTCAGTTTGATGATCAACTTGGCCTGGTGGTAGCTGGCCGCGGCCTTGCCCGAGAAGATCTTCACCCGTGGTACCCAGTCGGTGCCCGGCTCGGCGCGGATCGCCTGGTACAGCGCCACGGTGTGCAGCAGGTTGAGCAGTTGGCGCTTGTATTCGTGGATACGCTTGACCTGCACGTCGAACATCGCCGCCGGGTTCACCGAAATGCCCAGGCGCTCGTGGATGATTTCGGCCAGTGCACGCTTACTGTGCAGGCGCTGGTCGGCGAAGGCTTTGCGGAAGGTCTGTTTCTCGGCGAAGGTTTCCAACTCGCCCAGGCGGGTTTCCATAGTGTCGAGGATGTCCGGGCCCAGGGCATCCACCAGCATCTGGGTAAGCTTGGGGTTGGCCTGGTACAGCCAGCGGCGGAAGGTGATGCCGTTGGTTTTGTTGTTGATGCGTTCCGGGTAGAGCTTGTGCAGTTCGGAGAACACCGTGCTGCGCATCAGTTGGGTGTGCAAGCCGGACACACCGTTGACGCTGTGGGAACCCAGGAACGCCAGGTTACCCATGCGCACGCGACGACCGTTGTCTTCTTCGATCAGCGACACGGCGCGCAGCACATCAAAATCGTGGATGCCTTTGGCGCGCAGCGAGTCGATGTGCTGGGCGTTGATCAGGTAGATGATCTGCATGTGCCGGGGCAGCATGCGTTCCATCAGGCCTACCGGCCAGGTTTCCAATGCTTCGGGTAGCAAGGTGTGGTTGGTGTAGGACAGGGTTTCGACCGTGACCTGCCAGGCCGCATCCCAGGCGATATCGTGCAAGTCCACCAGTTGGCGCATCAACTCGGCCACGGCGATGGACGGGTGGGTGTCGTTGAGCTGGATGGCGGCGTGTTCGCCCAGGCTCAGTACCGAGCCGTGCATGTTCTTGTGCCGGCGCAGCAGGTCTTGCAGGGAAGCGGAGACGAAGAAGTATTCCTGGCGCAGACGCAGTTCCTGCCCTGCTTCGGTGCTGTCGGCCGGGTAAAGCACCCGTGAGATGCTTTCGGCACGGGCCACTTCGGCGACGGCGCCCAGGTGGTCACCGGCGTTGAAGCGCTCCAGGTGCAGGTCTTCCACGGCGCGCGCACGCCACAGGCGCAGGGTGTTGACGCTGGCACCGCGCCAACCGACCACCGGCGTGTCGTAGGCAACGGCGCGTACCGTTTCGTTGGGCGTCCACACCTGGATCAGCTTGCCGGCGGCGTCCGGCAGGGTTTCGACGCTGCCGCCAAAGCCGATCGGATAGATCACCTCAGCACGCTCGAACTCCCACGGGTTGCCGAAATCCAGCCAGCGTTCGGTCTGCTCCTGCTGCCAGCCATCGACAATCGCCTGGCGGAACAAGCCGTGCTCGTAACGAATGCCATAACCGTGGCCGGCAATGCCCAGGGTCGACATGCTTTCCATAAAGCACGCGGCCAGACGGCCCAGGCCACCGTTACCGAGCGCCGCATCGGGCTCCAGCAGGCGGATGCGTTCAAGGTCGACGCCCAGCTCGCTGAGCGCTTCGCGGGCAATCTCCAACACACCGAGGTTGCTCAGGCTGTCGTAGAGCAAGCGGCCGATGAGGAACTCCAGGGAGAGGTAATACACCCGCTTCTGGCCTTTGCGGTAGATGCGCCGCGTGTGGTCCATCCAGTGATCGACCATCTGGTCGCGCGCGGCCAGGGCAATGGCTTCGAACCAGTCGTGGTCGAAAGCGTGATCCGGGTCCTTGCCCACCGCGTAGGTGAGTTTGGTCAAGACGGCATCGCGAAATGCGGCTACCTCTGCTTCTCGTGCAAGTGGTTCCTGAGACATCAATTGCGACCTCGGGCGAGATAGAAGGAGTTGCTAGAGCCTAGACGGTCTGACAGACGGTAGACGCTCTGGTTCGGCACTTTTTTAACGCATTTACCTTTAGCGGGTTTTGATGCATTGGCCGTGCCTGCTTTTGAACAAAGCGCACCTTCGGGCCGAAAACCGCAAAATATTGTTCAAAAAATCACCAATCCCGGTATGATCGCGCGCCCGGATACCGCCCCACCTTTTGGAACCCTGATGAAGCCTCAACTGATCGCCGCCGCGGAACTTGACCGTCTCGAGACCTGGCAGAAATATTCCGCCCACATGTGCGGTGGCTGCGTGTCCAGCTGCTGCACGCTGCCGGTCGAAGTGAAGATCAAGGACCTGATCCGCATTGGCATCGTCGATGAGTTCGAGCGCGGCGACCCGCCGAAGAACATCGCCAAGCGGTTGCAGAAAGAAGGCATCGTCGAGCGCTACAACAACAAATCCGAGATTTTTACCCTGCAGCGCATGAGCAACAACGACTGCCTGTACCTGGATCGTAAGACGCGCTTCTGCACTATTTATGACAAGCGCCCGGATACCTGCCGCAATCACCCGAAGATTGGGCCGCGGCCGGGGTATTGCGCGTACAAACCCAAGGAAGTGGTGCGCGAGACCAACTTCCGTACTCTCGATAAGTTCTGATCCAAATTTTGTAGTGTTTTGAAGGGCCTCATCGGGGGCTTGCTCCCGATGAGGCCAGTACAGCCACCCCAAAAACTGCAGACATAAAAAAACGCCCCCGGCCTTTCGACCGGGGGCGTTTTTCATTCAGCCTGAGTTAAATCAGTTCTTGGCTTTCTTGGCAGCGCGGGTACGCTCGCCTTCGTCCAGGATCTTCTTACGCAGGCGGATCGACTTAGGCGTGACTTCGCACAGCTCGTCGTCCTGGATGAATTCCAGGGCCTGTTCCAGGGTGAAGCGAACAGGTGGAACCAGAGCGATGGTTTCGTCTTTGCCCGAAGCACGCATGTTGTCGAGCTTCTTGCCTTTGGTTGGGTTGACGCCCATGTCGTTGTCACGGCTGTTCAGACCAACGATCTGACCGTTGTAGATCTCTTGACCGTGCTCAACGAACAGCTTGCCACGCGCCTGGAGGGTTTCCAGGGAGTAGGTCAGTGCCTTGCCGGTTTCTACCGATACCAGAACACCGTTCTGACGGCCGGACATGTCGCCGGACTTCATGGTGTCGTAGCGATCGAAGATCGAGGTCAGGATGCCAGCACCGTTGGTCAGGGTCAGGAACTGGTTACGGAAACCGATCAGACCACGAGCAGGGATGTTGTATTCCAGACGCACACGGCCTTTGCCATCCGGCACCATGTTGGTCAGGTCGCCTTTACGCAGACCCATCTCTTCCATCACCTTGCCCTGGGATTCTTCCGGGGTGTCGATGGTGACGTTTTCGAACGGTTCCTGCTTCACGCCGTCAACCTGACGGATGATCACTTCTGGACGACCAACGCCCATTTCGAAGCCTTCGCGACGCATGGTTTCGATCAGTACCGAGAGGTGCAGCTCACCACGGCCGGAAACCTTGAACTTGTCAGCCGAGTCGCCTTCTTCAACGCGCAGTGCAACGTTGTACAGCAGCTCTTTGTCCAGACGTTCCTTGATGTTACGGGAAGTCACGAACTTGCCTTCTTTACCGCAGAAAGGCGAGTCGTTTACCTGGAAGGTCATGGAAACGGTTGGCTCGTCAACGGTCAGAGGCTTCATCGCCTCAACGTTGTCCGGCTGGCACAGGGTGTCGGAGATGAACAGGGAGTCCATGCCGCTCACGCAGACGATGTCGCCAGCGAAAGCTTCTTCAACGTCGATACGGTGCAGACCGTGGTGACCCATCAGCTTCAGGATACGACCGTTACGCTTCTTGCCGTCGGCGCCGATAGCAACAACCGGGGTGTTCGGCTTGACGCTACCACGAGCGATACGGCCAACGCCGATAACACCCAGGAAGCTGTTGTAGTCCAGTGCCGAGATTTGCATCTGGAACGGACCATCACGGTCAACTTTAGGCGCCGGTACGTTGTCGACGATCGACTGGTACAGCGGGGTCATGTCTTCAGCCATGTCGGTGTGTTCCAGACCGGCAATGCCGTTCAGGGCCGAGGCGTAGACGACTTTGAAGTCCAGCTGTTCTTCGGTGGCACCCAGGTTGTCGAACAGGTCGAAGATCTGGTCCAGAACCCAGTCCGGACGCGCGCCTGGACGGTCAACCTTGTTGATGCACACGATCGGACGCAGGCCGGCTTCGAAAGCCTTCTTGGTCACGAAACGGGTTTGCGGCATAGGGCCGTCTTGAGCGTCAACCAGCAGCAGAACGGAGTCAACCATCGACATTACGCGTTCTACTTCGCCGCCGAAGTCGGCGTGGCCCGGGGTGTCCACGATGTTGATGTGGTAGCCGTTCCAGTTGATAGCGGTGTTTTTAGCCAGGATGGTAATACCGCGCTCTTTTTCCTGGTCGTTGGAGTCCATCACGCGCTCGTCGTTGAGCTCGTTGCGCTCCAGGGTGCCGGATTGACGCAGGAGTTTGTCTACCAGGGTGGTTTTACCATGGTCAACGTGAGCAATGATGGCGATGTTACGTAGATTTTCGATCACTTGTGTATCTCGATCAGAGGATTCGGTGTGCTGACAGGTCGTGGCAGCGATTAACAGTAGAGTCAGGCCTTGCCGTTACAGCTTGACGGCAGAGTCGGGGGGCCGGTGACGCAGGCCACAGGCAAACAGCCCCGGGCTCTTAGCTCGGTCGATAAACGCGCACATTGGCATGCCCCTCACTGAGCAAATGGTGGGCATGCAGGCGACTCATCACGCCTTTGTCGCAATACAGCAGGTACTGACGGCTGTCATCCAGTTCCTTGAAACGCGCGTTCAATGCATAGAACGGCAGCGTTTGTACGTCGATGCCAGGAATTTCCAGCGGCTCATCTTCAGCGGCATCCGGGTGACGGATGTCGACAACGATCTGGCCGGCCAGGGCTTCGCTGACTTCTTCGATCTGCACATCCTGGCCCAGTTCATCGATCACACGATCGATCGGGACCAGCTTGGCGTTCTGGAGCGCACGCTCCAGAACCGCCATATCAAACTGTTGTTCTTCATACTCCACGCGGTTGCGCTTGGCGTGGGTCTTGGGGTTCACCGAGATGACCCCGCAGTATTCAGGCATATGCTTGGCAAAGTCGGCGGTACCGATTTCTTCTGCCAAATCGATGATGTCCTGCTTGTGGCTGGCGATCAGCGGGCGCAGTACCAGCTTTTCGGTTACGCAGTCGATCAGCGACAGGTTGGGCAGCGTTTGGCTGGACACCTGGGAAATCGCTTCGCCCGTCACCAGCGCGTCGATCTGCAACTGGTCGGCAATGCGGGACGCAGCGCGCAACATCATACGCTTCAATACTACGCCCATATGACTGTTATCGACTTTTCCGAGAATTTCGCCCAGCACTTCCTCGAACGGCACGCTCACAAATAGCACGCGCTGGGAGCTGCCGTACTTCTTCCAGATAAAGTGCGCGACTTCCATCACGCCCAATTCGTGTGCACGCCCGCCCAGATTAAAGAAGCAGAAGTGGCTCATCAGGCCGCGGCGCATGATCTGGTAGGCCGCCACCGTGGAATCGAAACCGCCGGACATCAATACCAGGGTCTGTTCCAGGGCGCCCAGCGGGTAGCCGCCGATGCTGTTGTGCTGGCTGTGGATCACAAACAACCGTTGGTCGCGAATTTCCATGCGCACTTCAATTTGCGGCGCTTTCAAGGAAATTCCGGCGGCACCGCACTCGCGACGCAGCTTGCTGCCGACGTATTTCTCCACATCCATGGAGCTGAATGGGTGCTTGCCGGCGCGCTTGCAACGCACCGAAAAAATCTTACCCTCGATCTCACTGCCAAAGTGCTGCTTGCACTTCTCGGTGATGTCGTCGAAGTCGCCCAGCGGGTACTCGTCCACCTGCAGGAAATGCGCGATGCCCGGCATGCAGCTCAGGCGCTCGGTCATGTCCTTCAAGGCTTTGGCGTCGGTGACACGGGTTTCCAGTTCGAGGTTGTCCCACACGCCGTTCACCACCACAGCCGGGTCCAGATCGCGGAGCACGGCACGGATGTTCTTGGCCAACTGACGGATGAAACGCGTCCGTACCGGTCGGCTTTTAATGGTGATCTCGGGGAAGACTTTAACGATTAATTTCATGGAAACAGCGCGCGCCGGGCCTGCTGAAAAAGGGGGGCGCGGATTATAGCGGAAATCGCTCAAGGTTTAACCAGTTAATATGCACCACACTCGCAACGCACTAAAGCAGTGCATCTTGAGGCGATTTCGCCACATTGCGGTGCGCCATTTTCGGTCTTTTGTCGCAATGCACCTTTATAGGGGCGTTTTTGGAGCAAAAAACCCATGTTGGCGCACTGGCATGCAATTTGCTCTCTTGTGAGGCAGGTTGCCATGGCGGACTATCCGCGCCGGCATCACCCACATTCTAAGGGCTAACTCCACTACCCCAGCCCGAAGCCACCCGGAGGACACTATGTCGAAGTCGGTTCAACTCATCAAAGATCATGACGTTAAATGGATTGATCTGCGCTTCACGGACACCAAAGGCACTCAGCACCACGTGACCATGCCGGCTCGCGACGCGCTGGATGATGCTTTCTTCGAAGAAGGCAAAATGTTCGACGGTTCCTCCATCGCTGGCTGGAAAGGCATCGAAGCCTCCGACATGATCCTGATGCCGGACGACAGCACTGCCGTGCTCGACCCGTTCACCGAAGAAGCCACCCTGATCCTGGTGTGCGACGTGATCGAGCCTTCGACCATGCAAGGCTACGACCGCGACCCACGTGCGATCGCCAAGCGTGCCGAGGAATACCTGAAGTCGACCGGTATCGGTGACACCGTATTCGTAGGCCCGGAGCCAGAGTTCTTCATCTTTGACCAAGTGAAGTTCAAGTCCGACATCTCCGGTTCCATGTTCAAGATCTACTCCGAACAAGGTTCGTGGATGTCCGACCAGGACGTGGAAGGCGGCAACCATGGCCACCGTCCAGGTATCAAAGGTGGCTACTTCCCAGTTCCGCCATTCGACCACGACCACGAAATCCGTACCTCCATGTGCAACGCGATGGAAGACATGGGCCTGGTCATCGAAGTGCACCACCACGAAGTGGCGACTGCCGGCCAGAACGAAATCGGTGTGAAGTTCAACACCCTGGTGGCCAAGGCTGACGAAGTTCAGACCCTGAAGTACTGCGTACACAACACTGCCGTTGCCTACGGCCGTACCGCTACCTTCATGCCTAAGCCTTTGTACGGCGATAACGGTTCGGGTATGCACGTTCACCTGTCCATCGCCAAAGATGGCAAGAACACCTTCGCTGGCGAAGGTTATGCCGGCCTGTCCGACACTGCCCTGTACTTCATCGGCGGTATCATCAAGCACGGTAAGGCCCTGAACGGCTTCACCAACCCGTCGACCAACTCCTACAAGCGTCTGGTCCCAGGTTTCGAAGCGCCAGTGATGCTGGCCTACTCGGCACGCAACCGTTCCGCTTCGATCCGTATCCCTTACGTGTCCAGCCCGCGTGCTCGCCGTATCGAAGCCCGCTTCCCGGACCCAGCAGCCAACCCATACCTGGCCTTCGCTGCCCTGGTCATGGCCGGCCTGGACGGTATCCAGAACAAGATCCACCCAGGCGACGCCGCCGACAAAAACTTGTACGACCTGCCGCCTGAAGAGGCCAAAGAGATCCCACAAGTGTGCGGCAGCCTGAAAGAAGCCCTGGAAGAGCTGGACAAGGGCCGTGCGTTCCTGACCAAAGGCGGCGTGTTCAGCGACGACTTCATCGACGCTTACATCGGCCTGAAAAGCGAAGAAGAAATCAAGGTTCGCACCTTCGTACACCCACTGGAATACGAGCTGTACTACAGCTGCTGATCCGGTAGCGCTGCTTGACGTAGCGCGATGAAAAGGGCCTCCTTCGGGAGGTCTTTTTTTGCCCGCAATTCACGCAAGGCAAACGCACAAAGCAGGGTAGCTCCAGACTGACCCAGCTCTTAATCTGCAAACCCAATCAAAAATGTGGGAGGGGGCTTGCTCCCTCCCACAGGAGATCACTCTTGAAGTTTCGATTTGTGTTCGCTCTGTTGTTCGTCAGTGCCACTGCGACTGCCGCGCCACCCACGCTCGAACCGCTGCTCAACAGCATCGCCGAACGTTTGGAGATTGCCGACCAAGTGGCCCTGAGCAAATGGGACAGCAAAAAGCCTGTAGAAGATAAAAAGCGCGAACAAGAAGTGATCGCCAGCGTCGCCGCGCAGGCACCGAGCTACAAGCTGCCACCTGGCGCTGCCGAGCAGTTCTTCTCGGCGCAAATCGAAGCCAACAAACTGGTGCAGTACACCCAGCTCTCTGACTGGCAATTCCAGGGCAAGGCACCTGACGATCCACGCCCCGACCTGGTGAAACAGATCCGCCCGCAATTGGACGAGCTGCAGAAACGCCTGCTGCAGCAATTGGCCGACTTCACCCCGCATCGTACCGACCCGCAGTGCCCGCAATGGTTGGCCGAGGCCGTGCATGAGCCGCTGAACGATCCGTTGCGTCAGTTGGCGATGATCCGCGCCACGGCCGAATTGTGCACTGGACCTACTTGATTTGAGGACCTGTCCTGCATCTTCACCGAGGCCGGTGGCCATAGCCTGACTGTTCATTTATCGGACAGGATGGAACCATGATCGCCCTCAAGTGCTTGATTACAGCAGCGCTGGGTTTGTCGTTGCTTGGCTGCGGCATCCACCCAAAGAACGCCGCACACATCGAAAAAGAGGTGTTGCTTGAACGCAGCGCGTCATGGGATGGCACACCTTACAAAGCCTACCCAAAAGGTCCGCCGCAACTGACGCTCATACGCCTCAAGATCCCTGCGCACACGCAATTGCCCTGGCACACTCACCCAATGCCGAATGCCGCCTACATCGTTTCGGGAGAGCTGACCGTTGAAACCCGTAAGGGCGGACTGACGCGCACCTTGAGGCAAGGGCAAACCCTGGCCGAGATGGTAGGCATTGAGCATCGTGGTATTACCGGCAACACCCCGGTCGAGCTGCTGGTCTTTTACGCGGGCCGTGCGGGCATGCCACTTTCTGAACAACACTGACCCCCCACCCCGGATCGTTTTCAACCCGCCCTGAAAACGATCCACTCGCCACTTCCTGAACAACCTTGATAAAACCGCACTATATTGGTGCGATAGGCTGCACCCTTCCCACCTGGCCAGCCCATTTTGGTTCGAAACTTCCCGAGCAAGCTGGCAGAACGCCACAGTTTCGCGCCTATAACCCCCATTTCAGGGCTTTAACGCTTCTTTTCGGAGCCTTGGTTTGGTTTTTGCATTTTCCTTGTATCAGCGTGTGCCTCAAGCCCGCGCCTTGCTCCAAAAGAGGTCCTGATGACCATCAGCGATGCACTGCACCGTTTGCTACTCGACAACCTGACCACCGCGACCATCCTGCTCAATGACGACTTGCGTCTTGAGTACATGAACCCGGCGGCGGAGATGCTCCTGGCCATCAGCGGCCAGCGCAGCCATGGGCAGTTCATCAGCGAGCTGTTCACCGAGTCGGCCGAGGCCTTGAGCTCGTTGCGCCAGGCGGTGGAGCAGGCGCACCCGTTCACCAAGCGCGAGGCGATGCTCACCGCCCTCACCGGCCAGACGCTGACCGTCGACTACGCCGTAACCCCAATCCTGAGCAACGGCGCCACCCTGCTGCTGCTCGAAGTGCACCCCCGTGACCGCTTGCTGCGCATCACCAAGGAAGAAGCGCAGCTGTCCAAGCAGGAAACCAGCAAGATGCTGGTCCGCGGCCTGGCCCATGAGATCAAGAACCCATTGGGCGGCATCCGTGGCGCCGCACAGTTGCTGGCCCGTGAACTGCCGGAGGAACACCTCAAGGACTACACCAACGTCATCATCGAAGAGGCCGACCGCCTGCGTAACCTGGTGGACCGCATGCTGGGCTCCAACAAGCTGCCGTCCCTGGCGATGACCAACGTGCACGAGGTGCTGGAGCGCGTGTGCCATCTGGTCGAGGCCGAAAGCCAGGGCTGCATCACCTTGGTGCGCGACTACGACCCAAGCATTCCCGACGTGTTGATCGACCGCGAGCAGATGATCCAGGCGGTGCTCAATATCGTGCGCAACGCCATGCAGGCCATCAGCAGCCAGAACGAGCTGCGCCTGGGCCGCATCAGCCTGCGCACCCGCGCCCTGCGCCAGTTCACCATCGGCCACGTGCGCCATCGCCTGGTGACCAAGGTCGAGATCATCGACAACGGCCCGGGCATTCCTGTGGAACTTCAGGAAACCATTTTCTTTCCCATGGTCAGCGGCCGCCCGGACGGTACCGGGCTGGGCCTGGCCATTACCCAGAACATCATCAGCCAGCATCAGGGCTTGATCGAATGTGAGAGCCATCCTGGCCACACCACGTTCTCGATCTTTCTGCCACTGGAACAAGGAGCCCCATCGACATGAGCCGTAGTGAAACTGTCTGGATCGTCGATGACGACCGTTCTATCCGCTGGGTCCTCGAGAAAGCCTTGCAACAGGAAGGCATGACCACCCAGAGCTTCGACAGCGCCGACGGGGTGATGAGCCGCCTCGCGCGCCAGCAGCCCGACGTGATCATCTCCGACATCCGCATGCCCGGCGCCAGTGGCCTGGACCTGCTGGCGCGTATCCGCGAGCAGCACCCGCGCCTGCCGGTGATCATCATGACTGCGCACTCGGACCTGGACAGCGCTGTCGCGTCCTACCAGGGCGGCGCCTTTGAATACCTGCCCAAGCCGTTCGACGTGGACGAGGCCGTGGCACTGGTCAAGCGCGCCAACCAGCACGCCCAGGAACAGCAAAACCAGGAAGCCCCACCCACCCTGACTCGCACCCCGGAAATCATCGGTGAAGCGCCGGCGATGCAGGAAGTGTTTCGCGCCATCGGACGCTTGAGCCACTCCAACATCACCGTGCTGATCAACGGCGAATCGGGTACCGGTAAAGAGCTGGTGGCCCACGCCCTGCACCGCCACAGCCCACGGGCGGCGTCGCCGTTTATCGCGTTGAACATGGCAGCGATCCCCAAGGACTTGATGGAGTCCGAGCTGTTCGGCCATGAGAAAGGCGCGTTCACCGGCGCGGCCAACCTGCGTCGCGGCCGCTTTGAACAGGCGGACGGCGGTACGTTGTTCCTCGATGAAATCGGCGACATGCCAGCCGACACCCAGACCCGCCTGCTGCGCGTGCTGGCGGACGGCGAGTTCTACCGCGTCGGCGGTCACACGCCGGTCAAGGTCGATGTGCGCATCATCGCCGCGACCCACCAGAACCTCGAAACCCTGGTGCACGCGGGCAAGTTCCGTGAGGACTTGTTCCACCGCCTCAATGTGATCCGCATCCATATCCCGCGCATGTCGGACCGCCGCGAAGACATCCCGACCCTCGCCCGCCACTTCCTCAGCCGCGCCGCCCAGGAGCTGGCCGTCGAGCCGAAGCTGCTCAAAAGCGAGACCGAGGAATACCTGAAGAACCTGCCGTGGCCCGGCAACGTGCGCCAGTTGGAGAACACCTGCCGCTGGATCACCGTGATGGCGTCCGGGCGCGAAGTGCACATCAGCGACCTGCCGCCGGAGCTGTTGAGCCTGCCACAGGACTCGGCACCAGTGACCAACTGGGAGCAGGCGCTACGCCAATGGGCCGACCAGGCGCTGGCGCGTGGCCAGTCGAACCTGCTGGACAGCGCCGTACCGGCGTTCGAGCGGATCATGATCGAAACCGCCTTGAAGCACACCGCCGGCCGCCGCCGCGATGCTGCCGTGTTGCTGGGTTGGGGCCGTAATACCCTGACGCGCAAGATCAAGGAGTTGGGCATGAAGGTCGATGGTGGGGATGATGACGAGGGCGACGACGCCTGATCTCAAATCCACTGCGACTCAAACGTGGGAGGGGGCAAGCCCCCTCCCACATTTGGATCTCCTATAGTTTTGGTTCTCCACCAGGCTTCAGACCGTGCACCGCTTCAATGCACCAGGAACCGGCATCGGGCATGGATCCAACACCTGAAACCTCAGCGCTGCTGAAAAAAATCCAAATCCCGAAAACACCAAAGCCCCGTATTCCGGGGCTTTGCGCTTTCTGATGAAATTATTTGGCACAGTTTGGCGAGTCTGGCACGCGCCCTGCAATAACCCTTGTACAACCCAGTTTCGGGGACCTTGGTACAGGCAGGCCGAGAATCCCCTCTTTACACCCGGGGTGCTTGATGCGAACCGCGTCGCGCTCCACACCGCTTTGGGGAACCTCGGTACAGGCAGGCCGGGGATTCCCTCTTTAACACGGAAGCCTTGACGGCTTCACCCCGTTTTGGGAGCCCTGGTACAGGCAGGCCGGGAACTCCCTCTTTTATTGCTCCTGGAGATGGATCTCCAAACGCCAGCGGTCATCGACCTCCTCCCCCTTCCACTCCCCGCGCAACGGCCGAGCCGCCACCAGGTTCAGCAGCAGGCCGCCATCGGTCTTGCGCACGCGCCAGTTCACGTCCTTGTCGTTGACTTTAAGTTGCCCGGTGGCGGCCTTGCCTTGGGCATCAAACAGCAACGCCACGGTGCCGTCGATATGCTCGCCGTGCAGCTTGGGTTCGCTGTTGAACCACACCACCACGCCGTCCTTGGTCGTCTCTATCTGTTGCAGTTCCACCGGGTCCGCAGTGGTCAGGCGGCCGATCATCAGGCCCACCATCAAGCCGACAATCGCCAGCGAGCCCATGACCTTCGGCAATAGCTTCGGTCTTGGGTCTTCTTCAGGGGTAGAATGCAACGCATCTTTGCCTTCGGAGCCGTGCATGTTTCACGTCATCCTTTTTCAACCAGAAATTCCGCCGAATACCGGCAACGTTATCAGGCTGTGCGCCAACAGTGGATGCCACCTGCATTTGATCGAGCCCCTGGGCTTTGACATGGACGACAAGCGCCTGCGCCGTGCCGGGCTGGACTACCACGAGTACGCCACACTCCAGCGCCACGCCGACTTGGCCAGCTGCCTGGAAAGCCTGGGGCATCCGCGCTTGTTCGCGTTCACCACCAAGGGTTCGCGGCCATTCCATGATGCCAGCTTTGCCGAGGGTGATGCCTTCCTGTTCGGCCCGGAGAGCCGTGGGCTGCCCGCCGAAGTGCTCGACGCCCTGCCCGATGGCCATCGCCTGCGCCTGCCGATGCGCGAGGGCTGCCGCAGCCTGAACCTGTCCAACACCGTGGCCGTCGCCGTGTACGAAGGCTGGCGCCAACTCGGCTTCAAGTAACACACATAACAAATGTGGGAGGGGGCTTGCCCCCCTCCCACATTGTTTACCGCATCGACTTATTGAACCGTCGGGGCGCCTTCCGACTGCATGCGCTGCAGCTCTTGAGCGTACAGGGCATCGAAGTTCACCGGTGCCAGCATCAGCGCCGGGAACGAGCCACGGGTGACCAGGCTGTCCAGGGTCTCACGGGCATACGGGAAAAGGATGTTCGGGCAGAACGCGCCCAGGGTGTGGCTCATGGACGCTTCGTCCAGGCCCTGGATCAGGAAGATACCGGCTTGTTGCACTTCAGCGATGAAGGCTACTTCTTCGCCGTTCTTGACGGTGACCGACAGGGTCAGCACGACTTCGTGGAAGTCGCCTTCCAGTGCTTTTTGACGAGTGTTCAGGTCCAGCGCAACGCTTGGGGTCCATTCCTGGCGGAAGATGGCCGGGCTTTTCGGCGCTTCGAACGACAGGTCACGCACGTAGATCCGCTGCAGCGAGAACTGTGGGCCTTGAGCTTCTGCTGCTTCGGTGTTCTGTTGGTCAGTCATCGCAGATCCTTCTTGATCTTGGGGTCTTTTAGGGTTTAGGAGTCAGACGAGCAGCAGCGCATCGAGTTTACCGGCGCGCTCCAGGGCAAACAGGTCGTCGCAACCACCGATGTGCCTGGCGCCGATCCAGATCTGCGGCACGGACGTGCGTCCCGCCTTCTGGGCCATGTCGGCGCGCACCTGGGGCTTGCCGTCGACCTTGATCTCTTCGAAGGCAACGCCCTTCTTCTCCAGCAGGGCCTTGGCCCGCATGCAGTAAGGGCAATAATCGCTGGAATAGACGACAACCTGGCTCATATCACTTCACCAGCGGCAGGTTATCGGCGCGCCAGCTGCTGATGCCACCGGACAGCTTGGCGGCGGTGAAACCGGTCTTGAGCATTTCGCGGGCGTGGGTGCCGGCGTGCTGGCCTTGGGCGTCGACCAGGATGATGGTCTTGGCCTTGTGCTTTTCCAGCTCGGCCAGGCGTGCGATCAGCTTGTCCTGTGGGATGTTCAAGGCACCGACGATATGGCCGCTGGCGAAGTCCTTGGCTGGGCGGATGTCCACCACAATGGCCTCGTCCTTATTGACCAGCGCGGTCAGCTCCGCCGTGCTCAGGCTGCGGCCACCACGGCTCAATTCGTGAGCGATCAGCAGCGCCAGCAGGATGACGAAGGCACCCACGAGCAGATAGTGGGCAGTGGCAAATGCAATCAGGTGATCAACCATCAAGGAGGTTCCAGGGCGTTAAAATGGCGGTAAGTATACACAGCCGTCAGGGGCGGCCAACCCCCGTAAAGCGGTGACGTGGTCGGAACTTCGCTTTAAACTGCCACTCCCTTTTCAATTGCCTTCCTTTATTACCGCCGCGAGAGGATCTATGACTACCACGCCTAAACCTTTGGTCCTGATAATTCTCGATGGCTTTGGACACAGTGAAAGCCACCACGACAACGCGGTCTACGCGGCCAAGAAGCCCGTGCTGGACCGCCTGACGGCCACCGTTCCCAACGGTTTGATCTCCGGCTCGGGCATGGACGTGGGCCTGCCCGACGGCCAAATGGGCAACTCGGAAGTCGGCCACATGAATCTCGGCGCCGGACGAGTGGTCTATCAAGACTTCACCCGCGTGACCAAAGCGATCCGCGACGGCGAGTTCTTCGAGAACCCGACCATCTGCGCCGCGGTCGATAAAGCAGTGGCCGCCGGCAAGGCCGTGCACTTCATGGGCCTGCTCTCGGACGGCGGCGTGCACAGCCACCAGGACCATCTGGTGGCCATGGCCGAGCTGGCCTTCAAGCGCGGCGCCGACAAGATCTACCTGCACGCCTTCCTCGACGGTCGCGACACCCCGCCGAAAAGCGCGCAATCGTCCATCGAACTGCTCGACGCCACCTTCGCCGCCTTGGGCAAGGGCCGCATCGCCAGCATCGTCGGCCGTTACTTCGCCATGGACCGCGACAATCGCTGGGACCGCGTGTCCCAGGCCTACAACCTGATTGTCGATGGCCAGGCCGAATTCAACGCCGCCAGCGCCCAGCAAGGCCTGGAAGCCGCCTACGCCCGTGGCGAGAGCGATGAATTCGTCAAAGCCACCACCATCGGCGAGCCGGTCAAAGTCGAAGACGGCGACGCCGTGGTGTTCATGAACTTCCGCGCCGACCGCGCCCGCGAACTGAGCCGCGTGTTTGTCGAAGACGGCTTCAGCGAGTTCGAACGCGCCCGCCAGCCAAAGGTGCACTACGTCGGCCTGACCCAGTACGCCGCCAGCATCCCCGCGCCAGCTGCGTTTGCACCGGGCAGCCTGGACAACGTGCTGGGCGATTACCTGGCGAAAAACGGCAAGACGCAGCTGCGTATCGCCGAAACCGAAAAGTACGCCCACGTGACCTTCTTCTTCTCCGGCGGCCGTGAAGAGCCGTTCCCCGGTGAAGAGCGCATCCTGATCCCGTCGCCAAAAGTCGCCACCTACGACCTGCAGCCGGAAATGAGCGCGCCAGAAGTCACCGACAAGATCGTCGACGCCATCGAGCACCAGCGTTACGACGTGATCGTGGTCAACTACGCCAACGGCGACATGGTTGGCCACAGCGGCAACCTGGAAGCCGCAACCAAGGCGGTGGAATGCCTGGACCTGTGCGTCGGCCGCATCGCCGAGGCCCTGGAAAAAGTCGGCGGCGAAGCGCTGATCACCGCCGACCACGGCAACTGCGAACAGATGTCCGACGAATCCACCGGCCAGGCCCACACCGCCCACACCACCGAGCCGGTGCCGTTCATCTATGTCGGCAAGCGCGATTTCAAAGTGCGTGACGGCGGGGTGCTGGCAGATGTGGCGCCGACCATGTTGATGCTGATGGGGTTGGAAAAGCCTGTAGAGATGACTGGCACTTCAATCCTGGTTTGATCTAAAAAACGCCGCGAAACAATGTGGGAGGGGGCTTGCCCCCTCCCACATTGGATCTTCAGTGTTTAGAAGATGCCCTATTGCCATACCACCGCCACTCGGCACCTATCTTGCCCTCCCGCCGAATTGGGCGTTTTTTTTGCCGCGCTTGGCGGGCATACTAGGCCGTCCCTTTCCCTGGTGTCGCCCGCCTCTATGCTTCGCGCCTTGATTACCCTTGCTCTTGTCTGCCTGCTCCAACCGGCGTTTGCCGACGAGCGCGCACAAACCCAACAACAGTTGGACGCTACGCGTCAGGACATTACCGAGCTGAAAAAGCTGCTCGGCAAGCTCCAGGAAGAAAAGTCCGGGGTGCAGAAAGACCTGCGCGGTACGGAAACCGAAATGGGCAAGCTGGAGAAGCAGGTCCAGGAGTTGCAAAAAGAACTAAAGAAGAGCGAGTCGGAACTGGAGCGACTCGACGCTGAGAAAAAAAAACTCCAGAGCGCACGCGTTGAGCAGCAACGCCTGATCGCGATCCAGGCCCGCGCCGCCTACCAGAGCGGCCGCCAGGAATACCTCAAGCTGCTGCTCAACCAGCAGAATCCCGAGAAGTTCGCGCGCACCCTCACCTACTACGACTACCTGAGCAAGGCCCGCCTGGAGCAACTCAAAAGCTTCAACGAGACCCTGCGCCAGTTGGTCAACGTGGAACAGGAAATCGCTAACCAGCAGTCGCAGTTGCAGGACCAGAAAGTCGCCCTCGACGCCCAGCGCGACGAACTCGACAAGGTTCGCAAGGAGCGCCAGCTGGCCCTGGCCAAGCTCAACGACGACGTGAAAGCCCGCGACGCCAAGCTGCAAGCCCGCGAGCAGGACCAGGCCGACCTGGGCAAAGTGCTCAAGACCATCGAAGAAACCCTGGCGCGCCAGGCACGTGAGGCTGAAGAAGCGCGGCAAAAAGCGCTGATCGCCCAGCAGGAAGCGGAAAAAAAGCGCCAGCGTGAGGCCGAACTGGCAGCCACTACGGACGCTCCGGCGCCACGTAAACCGGCGCATGCAGCCCCAGGCCCGCTGGTTTCAAGCGCCGGCGAGTCCTTCGGCGGCCCTTTTGCTGCAGCCCGCGGCAAACTTCCATGGCCAGTTGATGGTCGACTACTGGCACGCTTCGGTGAAACCCGTGGTGATGACACCCGCGCCAAGTGGGATGGCGTGATGATCAGCGCCTCCGCCGGCAGCCAGGTCCATGCTGTCCACGGTGGGCGCGTGGTGTTTGCCGATTGGCTGCGGGGCGCCGGTTTGTTGGTGATTCTTGACCACGGTAATGGCTATTTGAGCCTTTACGGCCACAATCAGACATTACTCAAGTCGGCAGGTGATGTTGTAAAAGCCGGTGAATCCATTTCCACTGTCGGTAACAGTGGTGGCCAGGACACCCCGGCGCTGTACTTCGCTATTCGTCAGCAGGGTCGCCCGAGCGATCCCGCACAATGGTGCCGTTCCCAAGGATAGGGCCGCATCTACATTAGGAGTTCGTTCGACATGCTGCATTTGTCCCGCCTCACTTCGCTGGCCCTGACGATCGCCCTGGTGATCGGCGCGCCTTTGGCTTTCGCTGACCAGGCTGCTGCGCCTGCGCCTGCCGCCACGGCCGCGACCTCTGCCGCGACCACCAAGGCACCGTTGCCGCTGGAGGAGCTGCGCACCTTTGCGGAGGTCATGGACCGGATCAAGGCTGCCTATGTCGAGCCCGTAGACGACAAAACCCTGCTGGAGAATGCCATCAAGGGCATGCTCAGCAACCTCGACCCGCACTCCGCCTACCTGGGCCCTGAAGATTTCGCCGAACTGCAGGAAAGCACCAGCGGCGAGTTCGGCGGCCTGGGCATTGAAGTCGGCGCCGAAGACGGCAACATCAAGGTGGTGTCGCCCATCGACGACACCCCGGCGTCCAAGGCCGGCATCCAGGCTGGCGACTTTATCGTCAAGATCAACGGCCAGCCGACCCGTGGCCAGACCATGACCGAAGCCGTCGACAAGATGCGCGGCAAGATCGGCCAGAAAATCACCCTGACCCTGGTGCGCGACGGCGGCAACCCCTTCGACGTGACACTCACCCGCGCAACCATCGTGGTCAAGAGCGTCAAGAGCCAGTTGCTGGAGTCGGGCTACGGTTACATCCGTATCACCCAGTTCCAGGTCAAGACCGGCGACGAAGTGGCCAAGGCCCTGGCCAAGCTGCGCAAAGACAACGGCAAGAAGCTCAGCGGCATCGTGCTCGACCTGCGCAACAACCCAGGCGGCGTGCTGCAATCGGCGGTAGAGGTGGTCGACCACTTCGTCACCAAAGGCCTGATCGTCTACACCAAGGGCCGTATCGCCAACTCCGAACTGCGTTTCTCGGCCACCGGCAACGACCTCAGCGAGAACGTGCCACTGGCCGTGCTGATCAACGGCGGCAGCGCCTCGGCCTCGGAGATCGTCGCCGGCGCCCTGCAAGACCAGAAGCGCGGCGTGCTGATGGGCACCACCAGTTTCGGCAAAGGCTCGGTACAAACCGTGCTACCGCTGAACAACGACCGCGCATTGAAGATCACCACCGCGCTGTACTACACGCCGAACGGCCGCTCGATCCAGGCCCAGGGCATCGTGCCGGACATCGAAGTGCGCAAGGCCAAGATCACCAACGAGATCGACAGCGAGTACTACAAAGAGGCCGACCTGCAAGGTCACCTGGGCAATGGCAACGGCGGCGCCGATCAGCCGACCGGTAGCGGCAAGAAAGCCAAGCCGATGCCGCAGGACGACGACTACCAACTGGCCCAGGCACTGAGCCTGCTCAAGGGCCTGAGCATCACGCGAAGCCGTTGATATGCGTTTTGCCCTGATCCTCGCTGTGCTGTGCAGCCTGGCGGGAGTCGCCCACGCGACTCCCACCGGCGAACCCCACAAAGCCTACCTGACCCTGATCATCGACGACCTGGGGCAAAACCTGCCCCGGGATCGGCGCGTGCTGGCCCTGCCTGGGCCAGTCACTACGGCGATCATGCCCGACACGCCCCACGCCGCCGAATTCGCCCGCGAAGCCCACAAGGCCGGCAAGATCGTGATCCTGCACATGCCCATGGACCCAGCCACCGGCCCGTTCGCCTGGCACCCCGAACTGCCTATCGAAGAACTGGGCAAACGCCTGGACGCCGCGTTCAAGGCCGTGCCCTACACCGCCGGCATCAACAACCATATGGGCAGCCGCATGACCGCGCAGCCAGAGGCTATGGCCTGGTTGATGGGCGAACTGCAACGGCGCAACAAGTTCTTTGTCGACAGCCGCACCAGCGCACAGACCGTGGCCGCCGCCCAAGCGCAGAAGATTGGTTTGGCCAGCGTGTCGCGGGACGTGTTTCTGGACGACGAGCGCACCGAAGCGGCGATCACCACGCAATTGCAGACCGCAATCAAGCTGGCCCACAAACAAGGCTCGGCCGTGATGATCGGCCACCCTTACCCGCAAACCCTGGCGGTGCTGGAGCGTGAGTTGCCCAAACTCAAGGCACAGGGCGTGGAGTGGATTGATATCAAGCTGATGATCAGTGTGCGCAGCAACCAGGCCATGAGCGGGCATGGGAAGAATGGCGCCTATCGCTAAATAGCTACCACTGCGGACCTTGCGAACTCCTGAATAGTGCATGTGCAACGCTTAACTATTCGGATGCGCAATAACATGAAATCAATAGAGTATGGAAACCTGCTGATCAACTTCACCAGTACGTTCTCCTCGAAATGGAATTACTGGGGGTCGGGCAGTGTGCATAAGATCTGTTTCTGGCGCCCCCTGCCCGATACTCCCAATACACTCGGCTATTTCCCACTGGGCGACCTGGCAAGCTCGGATAACCTCGACACCAACAAGCGCACTATTGTCGCCATCGTCCAGGAGGCCGATCCCGAGAGCGAGGAAACCCGCCTGAAAGGCAAGGCGCTCTGCCCTCCAACTGACTTTGAGCGGATCTGGACGGATTCAGGCTCAGACTCCCTGAGAAATTGCACCCTCTGGCGCCCAATGCCTCCTGCGGGATACGTGGCATTAGGCCTGGTCTGCGAAACCGGCTTTGACAAACCCTCGATCGATTGCATGCGCTGTGTCAGAGAGGATCTGGTCATGGCCGCCGCCGTGGGCGATTGGCTCTGGAACGACAAAGGCAGCGGCATGAAAACCGACTTCAGCGCCTGGAGCATCCAGCCCCAGGCGGCTACGCAAGGTGAAGTGAGTTTCTGCGCAGGCACCTTTGTCGGCACCGACAGCTATACAAAGCCCACCCGCCACCCTTGTGCATATGGCTTGAAGGTACACATCCCCCTGAAGCTCGGCGCCCCGCCACCAGCACCGTTACTTCAAGGTTATGCCCAGCCCTCCGTCTACGAAACCGACACCGTCCGTTATACCTCGCAAATGGCCTGGTTTACGGTCAAAGACCCTGACTTGTCTCCCATCCAACAACTGCAAAACTCTCCCACCTACACTCTGCAAAGGACTGATCGGTATGTACTGGTTGGTTTCGGCCACAACCAAACCTCGGTCGAGCAATCCTTCAAATGGGCAACGGTCCATGGAGCGCACGGCAACCAATCAAGAACCTTCACCCATACCACCGCCATTGATATCGGTACCGAATGGCAAGTCGGCTCGCCGGCTTCTTCAATCAAGGTGTCGGCCAAGCTGAGCAATACCCTCAGTCATACACAAACATCCACGAGCGGCTGGACGACGTCGAAAGGCTTTGAAATCGTCGCAAAAGTGCCCAGCAGAAAGGCCATTGCCACCTACCTGATCCAGAGCAACTACCGCTTGCTACGCCAAGATGGCACTCAAGTCGCCGACACCGTCAGCTATACCGACATCAACAGCGTCTATTGGAGTGAATACCCACCCACCAAGGAGTGCGAAGTCAGCTGCCTGAGCGTGCTTGACGAGTAAACCGCTAGAGATAACGCGCCATGATCTCATCCACTGCACCGTCCTTGCGTAGCTGATCCAACGCTGCCTGCAGCTTGGCCACAAGCTCGTCCGGCACGTCCTTGTTCAACGCCAGATAGAGCTGCGCGCTGTTGAACCGCAACACCGTCTTGAGCCCCGTCACACCGACCTGACGCGCCAGGTAACGCCCGGCCGGGTCGCCCGTGGCCCACAAGTCGATCTGCCCATCCAGCAGCTTTTGCGCGTTGTCCTGGTCACGTAACACCACCACCGGGTTGAGGCCCTGTTTCTCCAGAGTCTCAGCGATAGCGTCACCCTTGTAGGCGCCGATCTTGTAGCGGCGCGCGTGTTCCAGGTCATCCAGCTTGATCTTGCTGTCGGACTTGGCCAACAGCACCCAGTCATCCGGACCGATGGGGCCGACCCACTTGAACAGCGCTTCGCGGTCCGGCAGGCGCGCCATCACGAACACGCCGTAGCCAGGTTTTTCCAGGGCGAGCTTGTAGATTCGCTCCCAAGGGAAACGCAGGGTCAGGTTGTAGGAAATGCCGGCACGCTTGAAGGTCTCGCGCACGATGTCCACGGCGATGCCTTCGATGTTCTCTTCCTTGGCAAAATTCTTGCCATTTTTCGCCATGTTGTAGGGCGGAAAGTTTTCCGTCAGCAACACCAGGGAGGCGTCAGACGGTTCTTCGGCTTGGGCGTTACCGACCATAAGCACGCAGGTGCTGGCGAGGGCGAGCAGCAGGTGTTTGAACATGAAAGTTACCGGAATCCATGGCAAGCGCAGAGAGTGCCCCGCGCTTGCCAGGGTGTCCAGCAACGTTTAGCGAACGACGATACCGCGCGCAGCCATGTAAGCCTTGGCCTCGGGAACGGTGTATTCGCCAAAGTGGAAAATACTCGCCGCCAGCACCGCGCTGGCGTGGCCTTCGATCACGCCGTCGGCCAAGTGCTGCAGGTTGCCGACGCCACCCGACGCGATCACCGGAATGCCCAGCGCATCGCTGATGGCACGGGTCACGCCCAGGTCGAAGCCGTTTTTCATACCGTCCTGGTCCATGCTGGTCAGCAGGATTTCACCGGCGCCCAGGCCTTCCATCTTCATCGCCCACTCCACCGCGTCCAGGCCGGTGGGCTTGCGACCGCCGTGGGTGAAGATCTCCCAGCGCGGGGTTTCGCCCGGACCGGAGACTTTCTTGGCGTCGATGGCCACCACGATGCACTGCGAGCCGAAATGCTGCGCGGCTTCGCCGACGAATTCCGGGTTGAACACCGCAGCGGTGTTGATCGAAACCTTGTCCGCGCCGGCATTGAGCAGGTTGCGGATGTCTTGCACGGTGCGCACACCACCGCCCACGGTCAGCGGGATAAACACCTGGCTGGCCATGCGCTCGACGGTATGCAGCGTGGTGTCGCGACCGTCGACGCTGGCAGTGATGTCGAGAAAGGTAATCTCGTCGGCACCTTGCTCATCGTAGCGACGGGCGATTTCCACCGGGTCGCCGGCGTCACGGATGTTCTCGAACTTGACACCCTTGACCACGCGACCATTGTCGACGTCCAGGCAAGGGATGATGCGTTTGGCCAGCGCCATGGTCAGTCCTCAGCCGTTGTAGGCATCGCAGTAAGCCTGGGCTTCGGCGACGTCCAGGGTACCTTCGTAGATCGCACGGCCGGTGATGGCGCCGATGATCCCTGGGGCCTTGGCGTCGAGCAGCGACTTGATGTCGCCCAGGTTGTGAATACCGCCGGACGCGATCACCGGGATCTTCGTCGCCGCCGCCAACGCTGCGGTGAACGGTACGTTGCAACCCTGCATCATGCCGTCTTTGGCGATATCGGTATAAACGATGGCGGATACGCCGTCGGCTTCGAACTGCTTGGCCAGGTCGATCACCTGGATGGTGCTGATTTCAGCCCAGCCGTCGGTGGCGACGAAGCCGTCCTTGGCGTCCAGGCCCACGATCACCTTGCCAGGAAACGCACGGCAGGCTTCGGCAACGAAGGCCGGGTCTTTCACGGCCTTGGTGCCGATGATCACGTAGCTCACGCCAGCCTTGACGTAATGCTCGATGGTTTCCAGGGAGCGGATACCGCCACCGATCTGGATCGGCAGGTTCGGGTAGCGCTTGGCGATGGCAGTGACCACTTCACCATTGACCGGCTGGCCTTCGAAGGCGCCGTTCAAGTCCACCAGATGCAGACGACGGCAGCCCCCTTCCACCCATTTGGCAGCCATGCTCACCGGGTCATCGGAGAACACGGTGGAATCTTCCATACGGCCTTGGCGCAGACGGACGCAGGCGCCGTCCTTGAGATCGATAGCGGGGATAATCAGCATCTGGCAAACCTTATTCGATATTCAGCAATGCTTGGGAAATCAGGGTTTCTCAAGCGACCACAGGTCGCTTTCGATGCTTTCGAACCTTTCTTTAAGGAGCGTCTGCGCGTCGAAAATCGCCCTGTTGTAATAGTGTGGAGCCACTTCGGTAGTGAACAATTCGAGAATTTCAGCGACCTCGAACGAACCCAGCTTGAGCTCGAAGCGATCCTCCATGAAGCGCTTGATCTTGAGCGTAGCCTCACTCTCCTGCTCGGGAGTGAGGCTCAAGACCGGTTGCTTCGGCTTCCTGGCCACTTACCAGCGCCCGTCCCAGGCGGCGAAGTTCTGCAGCAATTGCAGGCCGTGGGTATGGCTCTTCTCCGGATGGAACTGCACGGCAAAGCGCGACCCTTCTGCCAGCGCTGCGGCAAAATCCACACCGTAGTGTCCGCCACCCACTACCTGGCCCGGTTTACCGGCGGCAATGTAGTAGCTGTGCACGAAGTAAAAACGCGCCATGTCGGGCACTTCGTGCCACAGCGGGTGATCCACCGTCTGGCGGACTTCGTTCCAGCCCATGTGCGGGACCTTCAGGTGTTCGCCATCTTCATGCAGGTCTTTGCCGAAGAACTTCACCTGGCCGGGAAACAGGCCGATGCAGTCGACGCCATCGTTCTCTTCACTGCTGTCGAGCAACGCTTGCATGCCCACGCAGATGCCGAGGAACGGACGGTCCTGGCTGACTTCACGCACCAGGCTGTCAAAGCCCAGGCGGCGGATCTCGGCCATGCAATCGCGAATCGCACCCACGCCGGGAAAGACCACGCGGTCGGCTTCGCGAATCACGTTGGCATCGCTGGTGATCAGCACCTTGCCGGCCCCTACGTGCTCGAGGGCCTTGGCCACCGAGTGCAGGTTACCCATGCCGTAATCGATAACCGCGACCGTCTGCATTACAGGACGCCCTTGGTCGAGGGCATTTGCCCGGCCATGCGGTCATCGAGCTCTACCGCCATGCGCAGCGCGCGGCCGAAAGCCTTGAACACGGTTTCGATCTGGTGGTGGGTGTTGGTGCCGCGCAGGTTGTCGATGTGCAGGCTGACCAGTGCGTGGTTGACGAAGCCCTGGAAGAATTCCTGGAACAGGTCGACGTCGAAGCCGCCCACGGTGGCGCGGGTGTAGGGCACGTGCATCTGCAGGCCTGGGCGGCCGGAGAAGTCGATGACTACGCGCGACAGCGCTTCGTCCAGCGGGACATAGGCGTGGCCGTAGCGACGGATGCCTTTTTTGTCGCCGATGGCCTTGGCAAATGCCTGGCCGAGGGTGATGCCTACGTCTTCCACCGTGTGGTGGTCGTCGATATGCAGGTCGCCCTTGCTGACGATATCCAGGTCGATCAGCCCGTGACGGGCGATCTGGTCCAGCATGTGCTCAAGAAAAGGTACACCGATATCAAATCGGGCCTTTCCGGTGCCATCCAGGTTGATCGAGGCTTTGATCTGGGTTTCCAGAGTGTCGCGCTCGACGGACGCCTTACGTTCGGCCATCACCAGCTCCGCAAAATCATTGGGCGAAAAAGGCAGCCATTATAGGGGCGCGGGCGCTAAACAGAAACATCGAAGGGGATAAGACTGACGAGTTGAAGCGAGGAATGTCGGGGATAGACATGTGCATACATGTGAACGCCAGCCGGTTTTTTACAGCACGGGCTTATGCAGTGAGCGGGCTTGCCCCGCGCTGGGCTGCCAAGCAGCCCCAAAACCTGCCACCGCGTTCTGACTGAAAGAACGCGGTGGCTTCATGGGATCGCTTCGCGATCCAGCGCGGGGCAAGCCCGCTCACCACAACAAGCCCGCGACCTAAGGGCTGGCAGTGTTAGTGGAACAATACCGCCGTCTTCTGCAGGGTCACCCACACACCCCACGCCAACGGAATACCCACCACCAGCCAGGCGGCAATCGCCAACGGCACGCTGCCGGACGCGGCTTTCCACTCCAGGGAAGTGGTGGCATCGGCGCCCTTGTCATGGCCCAGCGCTTGCTCAGCAGCCAGTTCGGCGTCGGTCATGAAGTACTTGTCAGCCACCGGGCGAACCAGCATGTTGCAGATAAAGCCCAGCACCAAAAGACCCGCGAGGATATACAAGGTGATGTCGTAGGCCGCAGCGCGTTCAACGCCGATGCTCAGTTGGTATTCACGCAGGTAGTTGACCAACACCGGGCCCAGCACCCCAGCCGCAGCCCACGCGGTCAGCAGGCGACCGTGGATCGCACCGACCATCTGGGTGCCGAACAGGTCGGCCAGGTACGCAGGAACCGTCGCAAAACCACCGCCGTACATCGACAGGATGATGCAGAACGCCGCCACGAACAGTGCCACGTTACCCAGGTGCCCCAGGTTCGGGATCAGTGCGTACAGGGCAAAACCCAGGGCGAAGAACACGAAGTAGGTGTTTTTACGGCCCAGGTAGTCGGAGAACGACGCCCAGAAGAAACGACCACCGATGTTGAACAGGCTCAGCAAACCGGTAAAGCCTGCCGCGATGGCCGCGATCGACGCCAGTTGCCCGGCATCCAGTTGGCCGAACGGCACATCCACACCCAGCAACTTGCCACCGAACACTTCCTGCAACAGTGGCGAAGCCATGCCGAGGATGCCGATACCGGCCGACACGTTCAGGCACAACACCAGCCACACCAGGCGAAATTGCGGGGTTTTCCACGCCACGTTCACATGCACGTGACGGTGGGTGATCATCGCGTTGCTGGCTTTTTTCGCCGGAGCGGTCCAGCCCTCAGGCTTCCAGCCGGTCGGTGGTACACGGTAGGACAGCGCGCCGCCGATCATGAACACGAAGTAGATCGCGGCCATTACCAGGAAGCTCTGCCACACGCCCACGCTGGTCGGCGAAGCGAAGTGCCCCATCAGCGCTGCAGCCAGCGGCGCACCCACCATCGCACCGCCACCAAAGCCCATGATCGCCATACCGGTGGCCATGCCGCGCTTGTCCGGGAACCACTTGATCAGGGTCGACACGGGCGAGATATAGCCCAGGCCCAGGCCGATACCACCAATGACCCCAGAACCGATCCACATCAGCCAGATCTGGTGGGTATAGATACCCAACGCCGAGATCAACAGGCCGCCGCACCAGCACAACGCCGATACAACACCGGCCTTACGTGGCCCGGCATGTTCCAGCCAGCCGCCCCAGATCGCTGCCGAGCAGCCCAGGAAGATGAAGAACAAGGTGTAGATCCAGCCCAGCATGGAGATGGGCCAGTCACATTGGGACGAGAAGACTTGGGCGATAAAGCTCATGTCCGGCGCGCAGGCCACCGGCTTGGTGATCCCCAGCGCCTTGGACAGCGGCAGCCAGAACACCGAGAAGCCGTAGGCCATGCCGATGCAGAGATGGATAGCCAGGGCGGCCGGTGGAACCAGCCAGCGGTTGAACCCGGGCTTGGCGATAATGCGTTCCTTGGACAGGAACGCAGGCTGTGCGGCGGTAGTCCCGGCCGCAGTGCTAGTGCTCATTGGTGTTTCCCCCAGTTATTAGTATGCGTTCGTCAGGCGCTCTCCCCCTCGGCCTTGCACGCAGAGCGTGGCCGTTTTTGTTGAGTGAAGCTCCATTTTGGCGCGACGATACGTCGCAGAAGGCGAACGAACACGCAGAGATTAGCACCTGCGGATGACAGAAAAACCAAACTGACATCACTTTTTTCAACGAATCCACTTTTCTGACGCCAGAATCCCGTTCTATTACGCCTAGATACAATGTAACGATCGGTGAACTGACGCAGGCCGTCGGGCGTTATACTCTGCGGCTAAATTTTGAAATCGACATACAAGGACTCGCCCATGAAAGCGTTCGGCAAAATCCTGGGTCTGGTACTTCTCGGGCTGTTGCTGATCATTGTGGCTCTGGGCTTTGCCCTGACCCATCTTTTCGATCCCAACGACTACAAAGAAGAGATTCGCCAGATCGCCCGCGACAAGGCCCACATCGAGCTGACGCTCAATGGCGATATCGGCTGGAGCCTGTTCCCCTGGCTTGGCCTTGAACTGCATGAAGCCAGCGTGGCGACCCTGACCGCCCCGACCCAGCCCTTCGCCGACCTGCAAATGCTCGGCCTGTCGGTGCGCGTACTGCCGCTGCTGCGCCGCGAAGTACAGATGAGCGACGTGCGCGTCGAAGGCCTGAACCTGCGCCTCAACCGTGACAAGCAGGGCCATGGCAACTGGGAAGACATCGGCAAGAACGCGCCAGTGGCCACCACCGATACGGCCGCCCCCGTGCAACCAGCATCCGAGGCCAAGCCAGAGAAGCCGGCCCAGCCCATCCGCCTGGACATCGACAGCCTGACGATCAACAACGCCCGCATCGAATACAACGACGAGCAGACCGGCAAGCAGTTCAGCGCCGAGAGCATCCAGTTGAGCGCCGGCGCCGTGCACGAAGGCGCCAGCATTCCGGTGAAACTCACCGCATTCTTCGGCAGCAACCAGCCAGTGATGCGCGTCAAGACCGAGCTCAATGGCAACCTGCGCATCCAGCGCGCCCTCAAACGCTACCAGTTCGAAGACATGCGACTCAGTGGCGAAGCCACCGGCGAACCGCTGCAAGGCAAGACCGTGACCTTCTCGACCCAAGGCCAGTTGCTGGTCGACCTGGCGGCCAACATCGCGGAGTGGACCAACCTCAAGCTCTCGGCCAACCAACTGCGGGCGCTGGGCGAACTGAAAGTCAATGACCTGGACAAGACCCCGCAACTCAGCGGCGCCCTGTCCATCGCCCAGTTCGACCTCGCCAAGTTCCTCGACAGCGTCGGCAACCCACTGCCACCAATGGCCGAGGGCAGCCTGAGCAAAGTGGAGCTGGTCAGCCGCCTCAAGGGCACCCCCACCAGCGCGGCACTGGAAGACCTGACCCTTAAACTCGACGCCAGCACTTTTACCGGCCGTGTCGCTGTGGACGATTTCGCCAAGCAGTCGCTGCGCGTGCAACTCAAGGGCGACACCTTCAACGCCGACAATTACCTGCCGGCCAAGTCTGAATCCGCCAAGGGCGCAACCGCCGCCCGCCAGGCCGAAGTGCAGAACAGCGAAGCCGGCGCCATGGCCGCCGGTGGCACCACACCGCTGCCGGACGCACCGACCAAAGGCGCCTGGAGCACTGACAAACTGCTGCCCTTGGCCCATCTGCGCAAGCTGGACGTGAATGCCGACCTCGCCTTCGGCGAACTGACCCTGAGCAAACTGCCGATCCAGAATGCCGTGCTCAAAGCTTCAGGCATCGATGGCCAGCTCAAGCTCGACACCCTGAGCGGCGGCCTCTACAACGGCAGCTTCCAGGCCAACGGCACGCTGGATGTGCGCCAGGATATTCCAGTGCTGGCGCTGCAAAGCCGGATCAAGCAGGTGCCGGTCGAACGCATCCTGCAAGCCCAGGGGCAAACGCCACCGGTCAAAGGACAGGTCACTCTTGACAGCAATCTCAGCGGCCGTGGCAACAGCCAGAAGGCACTGATCGACAGCCTCAACGGCACCGCCAGTTTTGTGATCAACAACGGTGTGCTGCTCAACGCCAACCTTGAACAACAACTGTGCACGGGCATTGCCATGCTCAACCGCAAGACCCTGAGCGGCGAACAGCGCGGCAAGGACACACCGTTCCAGGAACTCAAAGGCAACCTGACCTTCCGTAACGGCGTGGCCAACAACCCCGACCTGAAAGTGCGCATCCCGGGCCTGGCGGTCAACGGCAACGGCGACATCGACCTGCGCGTGCTGGGCATGGACTACCGCGTCGGCATCATCGTCGAAGGCGACCAGCGCGAAGTCCCGGACCCGGCCTGCGAAGTGGGCTCCAACTTCCGCAACATCGAAGTGCCGCTGCGCTGCCGTGGCCCGCTGGAACTGGGCGCCAAGGCCTGTCGCCTGGATAAGGACGGCTTGAGCCAGGTCGCGATCAAGGCAGCGGGCAACAAGCTCAGCGAGAAGCTGGAAGAGAAGCTCGACAAGGTTAACCCCCAGCTCAAAGATGCTTTGAAAGGCCTGTTCAAACGATGAGAAACGAGCAGTTTTCAACGGCGGTGCTCGACTGGTACGACCGCCACGGTCGCCATGACCTGCCCTGGCAACAGGGCATCACGCCTTACCGGGTGTGGGTATCGGAGATCATGTTGCAACAGACCCAAGTCAGCACCGTGCTCAATTACTTCGACCGTTTCATGGCGTCTTTGCCAACGGTCGAAGCCTTGGCTGCTGCGCCTGAAGACGAAGTGCTGCACCTGTGGACCGGGCTGGGCTACTACACCCGGGCGCGCAACCTGCAAAAGACCGCGAAGATCGTGGTGGCCGAGTATGGTGGCGAGTTTCCCAGGGATGTCGAAAAGCTCACCGAACTGCCCGGCATCGGCCTGTCCACCGCCGGGGCAATCGCCAGCCTGAGCATGGGCCTGCGCGCACCGATCCTGGACGGCAACGTCAAGCGCGTGCTGGCACGCTTTACCGCACAAGAGGGTTATCCAGGCGAGCCCAAGGTGGCCAAGCAGCTGTGGGCCACCGCAGAGCGTTTCACGCCCCATGACCGCGTCAACGCCTACACCCAGGCGATGATGGACATGGGCGCCACCCTCTGCACGCGCAGTAAACCCAGCTGCCTGCTGTGCCCCCTGGAAAAAGGCTGCGAAGCCCACATGCTCGGCCTGGAGACGCGCTACCCGATCCCCAAGCCGCGCAAGACCATCCCACAGAAGCGCACGCTGATGCCGATGTTGGCCAACGCCGAGGGCGCGATTCTGCTTTATCGGCGCCCGTCCACAGGCCTGTGGGGCGGTTTGTGGAGCCTGCCCGAACTCGACGACCTGCAAGACCTTGAACACCTGGCCAACCAGCACGCGCTGGAGTTGGGCAAGCACCAGGCACTGCCGGGGCTGATCCACACCTTCAGCCACTTCCAACTGGCCATCGAACCCTGGCTGGTCCAAGTCGAGGAATCCGCCCATCACGTGGCCGAGGCCGACTGGCTCTGGTATAACCTCGCCACCCCGCCGCGCCTGGGCCTTGCCGCCCCGGTCAAGAAACTGCTGAAGCGCGCGGCTGAAGTATTGAACGCAGGAGTGTCGTCATGACCCGCACCGTAATGTGCCGCAAGTACAAAGAAGAACTGCCAGCCCTGGAACGCCCTCCTTACCCAGGCGCCAAGGGCCAGGACATCTACGACCACGTCAGCGCCAAAGCATGGGGCGACTGGCTGAAACACCAGACCCTGCTGATCAACGAAAAACGCCTGAACATGATGAACGCCGAAGACCGCAAATACCTGGCGGGCGAGATGGACAAGTTCTTTTCCGGCGAGGAATACGCCAAGGCCGACGGCTACGTGCCACCTGCTCAATAATTGATCAAAAACTGGGGTCGGCACGTAAGCGACGGTAATAATTAAATATTTTTTGAAAACTTGCTTGACGACCCCCTGAAAAACCCGTTTAATGCGCCCCGTTGCCCAGATAGCTCAGTCGGTAGAGCAGGGGATTGAAAATCCCCGTGTCGGCGGTTCGATTCCGTCTCTGGGCACCACTAATTAGTTTTAGGTGGTGCAAACGCCACCTGAAACACACAAGAAACCCGCCTAGTGCGGGTTTTTTGTTGGCTGGGATTTATCGTTCGCCACCCCGGCTCCCCGCACAGCCCCTACTTAAGCAAAAACACCAACAGCGGGTTGTCATTCAATCGCCCACTGAACACCGGAGCCAATGGCTCCAGCGGTGTTCCTTGCAGCAGCGCACTTTCCTTGCGCGCCACAATCACCCAAGCCGGCCGCGGTATCGCCGCCAAGCGCTCAAGCTCATGACTACCGATAAACACCGGCAGCTCATCGTGATCCAGGTTCATCATGTAGCGCACCGCCCAGGTATCCCGGCCCAGATTGATAAACACCAAGGGCCCAGGCTGCGCGTTGCGCAACACCTCTACCTGGCTGACAAATGTGCGGGTATCGAACTGCAGATCCTTGGCCGGTTCCACCACGGCCACTAGCAGCAACCATTGCGCCGCTAACGCGATCAGGCTGAGCACCACCAACCGCGCCGCCCTGCGCCAGGCAATCACTGCGGCCAGTTGCAAGATCACCAGCACGCCAATCAGCAGCGGCAACGAAACATCCGGCCAATAGCCGTGCTTCTGCCACCCGTGCCGGCAGACAACCACCACAACCACGCACAACGCCGGTAGCGCCGCGACAAGGCCTTCGTAGCACCTGCGCACGCCAATCAGCCAACTTTGCGCCTGGAGCAGCCCATAGGCGGCAACAGCAGCAAACATCGGCACCATCGGCAGAATGTAGTAAGCGCGCTTGAAGTGCGGTACCGACAAACCGAGCAGGATCATCAAACCGCAGGCGCCGAGGCGCACCACCCACTGCACATCTGCGTCAAACCGCTCTATCCAGCGATGACGCAGCGCAATCAACGTGGCCAGGGCCAGCGGCACCACAGGAAAATAGCGATACAAACTCAGCTGGAAGTAGAAATAAAACGGCTCGCCACTTTCATCCAGGCGCCCGCCCACCTGCATCCTGAACACCTCGTCGGCGAACGCGTCGCCACCGCTGATGCGCGCCAGTTTCACCAACAACCACCAGCAGGCAGCCAGTAACACCAGACCCACAATGCCGTGAATCAACACCTGCTTGACCCGGTCCCCCGGCCTGCCCAGCGCCCAATACACGCAGACCACGCCGCAGACCTCGATCAACCCCAGTGGCCCTCGAATCGCAAAGCCCAGGATAAACAACGGGTACACCGCAAGTTGTCTCCAGCGACCGCCGCTGTGCAGCAGGTAAACGCTGGCGACACAAAGCAACGCCACCATCTGGTCCAGGCACACCGAGCGGGACTTATCCAGAAACTGGGTGGTCAGCAACGTCAACAACACCGTGAGCAGCGCCCACTGCCGGCTCGACGGGACCAGCAAGCGATAGATCAGGGCAACTACCCCAGCGGACGCCAGGGCGGTGGGCAGCACGTTTGCCAGGTGGTTGGGCGCACCGAACAGGCGGGCAAATACAAAACTGAGGAAGGTCGCGGTGCCAGGGTAATCCGCGTAGGGCTGACCATAGGTCGTGGGGAAAAAGCTCGCGCCGTGGCGAAACATTTCTTGCAGGAACAGCGCCCAGCGTCCGTCAAACCCTTGGGGCTGTTGATCCCAGATCCCAAAAGTGAACAACACCAAGGCAAACACAAAGATGCCCAGGGACTCCAGGCGAAAACGGCTGCGGTGATCCATCGGTTGACCTGTCAGGTGGGGAGCGCCGACCTATGGTGCCGAGCACACCCCTGAATAGCGCCTGAACAGACCCGAACATTCACCCGTCTACCGACCTGCGGGCCACACCACTGCCGGGATCAGACGGACATAGATCAACTCGGCGACCAGCTCGATCAACGTTTGCAGGATCACCGCTGTCGCCGCCAACCCACGTACGTCTTCGGGCAGCGCCAGCGCCAGGGGCAACACCACCAGCGAATTGCGCGTCGACGCGCTGAACGTTACCGCCCGCGCCGTTGCCGCCGGCAGCGCGAATAATCGGGAGGCGAGAATGCCCGCCAGCGGCGCCAACACCACAAAGGCAAGGTAGACCGGAATCACCGGCATCAGCAGAGCGAAATCGCGCACCACCGAAGTGACTTGCGAGCCAATCACCACAAACAGCACCACCGCCATCGCCGGCACCGGCAACCACGCCCAAGCGGCGCTCCACGCACTAACAACCGAAGAGCGCCGCGCCAGGGACGTCGTCAGCACCGCCAGCAGCATCGGCACCACGATCAACCACACAAACGCCTCAACAAAAGGCCCCGCCACCACCACCGTCTCGGACTGCGCACCCAACATCAAACCCAGGTACACCGGCAACAACGCTAGTTGCAGCAACAACAACACCGGCGTTGCCGCCAACATCAACCGCGAATCGCCTTTGCCGATATGGGTAAACACCACGACGTAATCGATGCACGGCGTCAGCAACACCAATAACGCGCCAACCAGCAACGCCGGGCGCTCCACCAGGCCACGGGTCAACACCCACACCAGCAGCGGCACCAGAATGAAATTGGCCAACAGCAGCGCCGACAGAAAACGCTTGTTGCCCAAGCCCTCGCGCAGGTCCAGAAAAGGGATCTGCAGGAACATCGCGTACATCAGCACTGCAATGGCGGGGGTGATCAATACGCTGAGGGTGTGTGCAAACAAGGGCGCAAGCAGACCAACGGCGACAGCCAGCAGGATGGCGACGAAGTAGATTGGGATCTGGTTGTGTTCAAGGGTATCGCGGGACATGACGGAGGCTCTGGCTGGCAGCAAAAGTGTGAGCCTACTGCCTTAAGGTCTAGCTAAATAGCCCGCTAGAGCCGCAAGGATATTCTTGACGGGCGTGGAGAACAGCCATTATCTCAATCCGATCTGAAGCAATAAACAAGCATCACACCCCAACACCGCCAATTAGCTGAGGATAACCTTGGGATTTCCTCCAACCTGCGCTTCAATACCCCACCCAGATCCAGAACCTTAGGACGTTGAGCCCATGGCCTCGCCGAACAAGCAGCAAAAACGTGCCCAGCGGGCAAAGACCAAGGCCAAGCAAAACCGCACCCAACGCGCCGTCGCAACCAAGCCGGATGCATTCGCCGGCGATGACAGCCGTATTGACCTTGAGTCGGTGGACTTGACCGAGCTGTTCGTTGAGATGCGCACAGCCGGCGAAACCAGCCAACAGGCGCTGTGCGCAGCATTCCTGGCGCACCCGCTGCTGGCGCTGGTGCTGGAACAGGAAGGCGAAGAAGAAGCCACCGATTTTATCCTGGCGGCACTGATCGAGTATCGGCAGTGGGCCACGGACAGCGACGATGAAGCGGCTGCGCTGGCATGGATCGAATCTTCGGAGTTCCAAGCGGACTACATCGCCGCATCCCAGGCCCTCACCAACACCCAAGCCTGACGCAGAACCAAATGTGGGAGGGGCAAGCCCCCTCCCACATTTTTTTACCGCATTTCGTCAGTTAAGCACCGCAGCGCCCGCTCTCTGCGCCTTGCGACGGCTGGACACAACCAACCCCGCCACCACCACCAGCAAGCTCAGCACCCCAGTCGCGAGAATCTCGACCCGGTGCGCTTCCTGGAACAGCATGATGGTCAACGTACCCACGATAAACACCATCACCGCATAGGTCAGGCCTGGGAACAGCCACATCTTGAAGACGATCTTCTCGCCCGCCGCCGTGCGTTTCTGGCGCATGCGCAGTTGCGACACTGCGATCACCAGGTAAACCAGCAACGCAATGGCGCCGGAGCTGGCCAGCAGGAACTCGAACACTGCCGCCGGTGCTACGTAGTTGGCAAACACCGCCAGGAACGCAGCGCCGGTGGACAGCATCACGGCCCAGTACGGCGTGCCGCTTTTGTTGGTGCGCTTGGCCACGGCCGGTGCATCACCGCGACGGCCGAGGGAGAACAGCATGCGCGACGCGGTGTACAGCGCCGAGTTCAGGCAGCTGGTCACGGCAACCAATACCACCAGGTCGACGATCAGCTTGGCATTCGGGATGCCCATGCGTTCCAGCACGGTCTGGTAGGAACCTACCGCCGCCAGGGTCGGATCGTTCCATGGCACCAGGGACACAACGATGAAGATCGACAGCAGGTAGAACAAACCAATCCGCCAGATCACCGAGTTGGTAGCCTTGGTGATTTGCTGGCCTGGGTTCTTCGATTCGGCCGCCGCAATGGTGACGATCTCAGTGCCCATGAACGAGAACATGGTGGTCAGGATCGCCGCCAATACCGCGCCCATGCCGTTGGGCATAAAGCCTTGGGTGTCGAACAGGTGCGACACGCCGCTGACCTGGCTGGTCGGCAGGAAGCCGAAGATTGCCGCCAGGCCGAGGATCACAAAGCCTACGATCGCCACCACTTTGATCAACGCAAACCAGAACTCGAACTCGCCGTAGTTCTTCACACTGAACAGGTTGGTCGCGGTCAGCAGCAGCGTGATGATCAGCGTGAAGGCCCAGATGGCCACATCCGGGAACCAGGCATGCAGGATGGTCGCGGCAGCGTTGGCTTCCAACGGAATCACCAGCACCCAGAACCACCAGTACAGCCAGCCGATGGTGAAACCGGCCCAGTGACCGATCGCACGGTCGGCGTAGGTGGAAAACGAACCGGTGTCCGGCGAGGCCACGGCCATTTCGGCCAGCATGCGCATCACCAAGACCACCAGCGTACCCGCCGCGGCATACGCCAGCAGTACGGCCGGGCCGGCGGCAGCAATCGCGTGGCCGGAGCCGACGAACAAACCGGCACCGATAACGCCGGCAATCGACAGCATGGTGACGTGACGCGGTTTGAGCCCCTGTTCGAGGTCATTGGAGCTTTGCGTACTACTCATTGACACACCTTTGCGAGGAATTGCGAAAACGGTTCGCCCGGCCTGGACGCTTCTTCGTGAAAAGAAACCAACAGGGCGTTCTTTATTTTTTACGCAAGATTTGCGCCAAAATATTACAAAAGCCCGATTGACGCGGGCTGTAGGACTTATCAACAGGAATCGCAAGTCATTGAGAACACTGGCGTTCCGCTATAGCGTTACCGTGCGACTCACATTGAAGACGAAGAAGCGCACCAAAAACACACACAAAAAGTACGTGACGCGCCATAAAGGGGCTGATAGGTACCGTTTGCCCGCTTAACCCTTCCAACACCCGGCCAAAGCTGGCACCATCGCGCCCTTTTTTACGCGAAGCCTGCGGCTTGTCGGGTTCAAACGGTTGTTCGGTTGTTGATGGCGCGACACGCTGCTGTGCCGATGCGACACCTTGCCGCACACCGCCTGTTTACCGTCCGCGGCGCTGTTGGTGTCCTACGGACGCTATGCTAGCTTGGCGCCTCGCCAGGAAGGCGGCCCAATAGCAGGATCGCAACGAACACAATGAGGACCGCACATGGCCGAGGCCACGCCCGCGCTTGAAATCCGCAACTTGCATAAACGCTATGGTGAGCTGGAGGTACTCAAAGGTATCTCGCTGACCGCTCGCGACGGCGATGTGATCTCGATCCTGGGTTCCTCCGGTTCCGGCAAGTCCACGTTCCTGCGTTGCATCAACCTGCTCGAAAACCCGCACCAGGGCGAGATCCTGGTGGCCGGCGAAGCCCTCAAGCTCAAAGCTGCGAAAAACGGCGAGTTGATGGCCGCCGACGGCAAGCAGATCAACCGCCTGCGCAGCGAAATCGGTTTTGTGTTTCAAAACTTTAACCTGTGGCCGCACATGAGCATCCTCGACAACATCATCGAGGCTCCGCGCCGTGTGCTCGGCCAGAGCAAGGCCGAGGCGATAGAAGTCGCCGAAGCCCTGCTGGACAAGGTCGGCATCAGCGACAAGCGCCACGCCTACCCCGCGCAATTGTCCGGCGGCCAGCAACAACGGGCCGCCATCGCGCGCACCCTGGCGATGCAGCCTAAGGTCATCCTGTTCGACGAGCCCACTTCCGCGCTTGACCCGGAAATGGTTCAGGAAGTACTTAATGTGATCCGCGCGCTGGCCGAGGAAGGCCGCACCATGCTGCTGGTCACCCATGAAATGGGCTTCGCCCGCCAGGTGTCCAGTGAAGTGGTGTTCCTGCACCAAGGCCTGATCGAAGAGCAAGGATCGCCACAGCAGGTGTTTGAAAACCCGCTTTCGGCGCGCTGCAAACAATTCATGTCCAGCAACCGCTAACGGAGCAACATGCATGCAGAACTATAAAAAATTCCTTCTGGCTGCGGCCGTCTCGATGGCGTTCAGCGCCACGGCCATGGCAGAAACCTTGAAAATGGGGATCGAAGCGGCTTACCCGCCCTTCAACAACAAAGACGCCAGCGGCAACGTCGTCGGCTTCGACAAGGACATTGGCGATGCCCTGTGCGCCAAGATGAAAATCGAGAAGTGCGAAGTGTATGTGTCCGACTGGGACGGCATCATCCCGGCCCTGAACGCCAAGAAGTTCGACTTCCTGGTGTCCTCGCTGTCCATCACCGATGAACGCAAGCAGGCCGTCGACTTCACCGACCCGTACTACTCCAACAAACTGCAGTTCATCGCCCCTAAAGCCACCGCCGACTTCAAGACTGACGCCGGCTACCTGAAGGGCAAGGTGATCGGTGCACAGCGCGCAACGCTGGCCGGTACCTACCTGGAAGACAAGCTGCCGGAAACCGAAGCCAAGCTCTACGACACCCAGGAAAACGCCTACCTCGACCTGACGTCCGGCCGCCTCGACGGCATCCTCGCCGACAAATACGTGCAGTACGAATGGCTCAAGAGCAAAGATGGTTCCGCCTACGAGTTCAAGGGTGACCCGGTTGTAGAAAGCGACAAGATCGGTATCGCCGTACGCAAGGGCGACCCACTGCGCGAGCGCTTGAACAAAGCCCTGGCAGAGATCAAGGCAGACGGCACCTACAAGAAGATCAACGACAAGTACTTCCCGTTCAGCATCGAATGACCTGAACGACCTGACCGGCGCGCTCACTTGAGCGCGCCGGCTTCCAGCAATGCCTGCCGCGATATGAAAACACCATGAATTTCGATCTCTACGGATTCGGCCCCGCGCTCGCTGCCGGCGCGCTGATGACCGTCAAACTGGCGCTCACGGCCCTGTGCCTGGGGCTGGTGCTGGGCCTGGCCGGGGCCTTGGCCAAGACTTCGCCGTACAAGCCGCTGCAATGGCTGGGCGGCACTTATTCGACCATCGTTCGCGGCGTGCCGGAACTGCTGTGGGTGTTGCTGATTTACTTCGGCACCATCAACGCCATGCGCGAACTGGGTGAGCTGCTCAACATTCCCGACCTGTCCCTCAGCGCCTTCGCCGCCGGCGTCATTGCCCTGGGGCTGTGTTTCGGCGCCTACGCCACCGAAGTGCTGCGTGGCGCGATCATCTCGATTCCCAAGGGCCACCGCGAAGCGGGTGTAGCGCTGGGCCTGTCGAAGTTGCGCATCTTTACCCGCCTGATCATGCCGCAGATGTGGCGCATCGCCCTGCCGGGGCTGGGCAACCTGTTCCTGATCCTGATGAAAGACACCGCGCTGGTCACGGTCATCGGCCTCGAAGAAATCATGCGCCACGCGCAGATCGCCGTTACCGTCACCAAACAGCCGTTCACCTTCTACCTGGTCGCCGCGTTCATTTACCTGGGCCTGACCTCACTGTCGATGGTAGCCATGCACTACCTGGAAAAACGCGCCGCCCGCGGCTTCGTGAGGACGACGTAATGGAATGGGAAGTCATCATCAAGTGGCTGCCGAAGTTTATCCAGGGCGCCATCCTGACCTTGGAGCTGGTGGGTATCGCTGTGATTCTCGGCCTGATCCTGGCCATCCCACTGGGCATCGCGCGCTCGTCCAAGCGCTGGTACGTGCGCTCCCTGCCCTACGCCTACATCTTCTTCTTCCGGGGTACTCCGCTGCTGGTGCAGTTGTTCCTGGTCTATTACGGCCTGGCCCAATTCGACAGCATCCGCTCAAGCTTCATGTGGCAGTACCTGCGCGACCCGTTCTGGTGTGCCACTGCAACCATGACGCTGCACACCGCCGCCTATATCGCCGAGATCCTGCGCGGCGCCATCCAGGCCATCCCTCCTGGGGAAATCGAAGCGGCGCGGGCGCTGGGCATGTCCAAGCCCAAGACGCTGTTCTACATCATCCTGCCCCGCGCAGCGCGCATCGGCTTGCCGGCCTATAGCAACGAAGTGATCCTGATGCTCAAGGCCAGCTCACTGGCGAGCACCGTGACCCTGCTGGAACTGACCGGCATGGCCCGCACGATCATTGCGCGCAACTACCTGACGGTGGAAATGTTCTTCACCGCAGGCGTGTTCTACCTGCTGATCTCCTTCCTGCTGGTGCAAGGCTTCAAACTGCTGGAACGCTGGCTGCGCGTCGATGCCTGCCAGGGACGTTGAAGCACGCTTGCGAGCGCTGGATGCGTTCCTGATCGAGCATCAAGGGCTGTGGCGACCACGGCCCTTTACTCAGCGCCAATTGCCTTGGGAAAGCGAACACCCCGAACTGGCCCAGTGGCTGCGCCAACGCTCGCTGGCCGATGCCGAAGCCAGTCACAACCAACCCCATGACCTGCCCGCCCCCGCGCCTTTTCCACAACTCGCCTTGCAGGCGCTGCAACTCAGCACTGTGGATAAGTTACCGGCGCAGCCCTTGCAACCCGCCGCGCATCGCCTGAATGTCGACGTGCCCGGCCGCAAATGGCAGCAGATCGAAGCCTTCGGCGCGGCGCTGCACTTTGCGCAAACACCAGGGCATTGGCTAGACTGGTGCGCCGGCAAAGGCCACCTTGGCCGTCGCCTGCTGCACGCGGGCCAACGGCTGACCTGCCTGGAGCACGACCCGGCCCTGGTCGCTTCAGGCCAAGCCTTGAGCGACCACCACCGCTTGCCCGTCACCCATCGCCTGCAAGACGTGATGGCCGACGTTGCCATCAGCGCCGAACACACACCCGTCGCCCTACATGCCTGTGGCGACCTGCACGTACGCCTGCTGCACCTGGCCAGTGCCGCCGGTTGCAAGCAAATGGCGCTGGCACCGTGCTGTTACAACCGCATCAATGCGCAGGTCTACCAGCCGCTGTCCGAAGCGGCGCGCGCGTCCACCTTGCAACTGTCGGTCGACGACCTTGGCCTGCCCCTCAGCGAAACTGTCACTGCCGGCAAACGCGTGCGTCTGCAACGGGACACCTCGATGGCCCGTCGCCTGGGGTTCGATCAGTTGCAGCGCGGTTTGCGCGGTTGCGACGAGTACCTGCCCACGCCCTCCCTGCCCGCCAGTTGGCTGGACAAACCCTTTGCCGACTACTGCCGCGAGCTGGCCAGCCTCAAAGGGTTATCCACAGGCGAGCAAGATTGGTCGGCATTGGAGGCGCACGGCTGGCGTCGCCTGGCCGAGGTCAGGAACCTGGAGTTGGTACGTGGTCTGTTTCGGCGCCCGCTGGAGCTGTGGCTGGTGCTGGATCGGGCACTGTTTCTCGCCGAACGTGGCTACAGGGTGGCGGTGGGCAGTTTCTGCGAGCCGACATTGACGCCGCGCAACTTGATGGTGCTTGCCGAGCGCGATTAAGGGGCAAAATTGTCGCACCCCAGCCTGTGGATAACTCTGTTGATGAATTCTTCACAGAGCCTGTAGCTTTCTACGCTGCCGGCCGAAAGCCATGCTGTTCATTTTTTGTCCATACAATAAAACACACAGAAAACAGCCAGTTGCAGCGTGTTGAGAACAGCGCCGCAAAATGGCTGTTTCGTGACAGTTGCATCCAACCGATTGTGCATAAGCATCTGGCGTTAAGCGCATAAAGCGCGCGTTACAGGCGCTTTTTGCGGGCGATCAATAACCGGCACAGGTCGTTGATATCGTCACCGGCGAGGCTCCTCGCCGTGTTGTCCAGCGGGTCGGTAGAAAAGGCCAAGCCTTCGCTGATCGCCGGATCGCGGTGCACGACTTCCAATTGCGCCTCACCTCGACGCAGCTTGAAGGCGTCGAGCATATCCAGATTGAACGCCGAGTTTTCATCCAGTTGATTGATCACCAAGTGACAACGCGGTGGGCGCTCACGCTCAAGATGGGGTGCCAGCAGTTCATCCACTTGGTCCAGCGTGCCGAGGCACGCGGCGTCCGGTTTGGCGACGATCAGCACGATGTCGGCCACGCTCAGCGCCTGATGGAGATACACGTTGTTACCTGCCGGGGTATCGATGATCACCGTATCCGCTTCGCTCAGCGCCAATGCCGACAGGTGCTGGGCCAGCCACGTCGGCTCACGCGTCAACCAGCCTTGCAGGTTTTCCTTCTGCTGGGTGTCGGTGTCGCCAAAGGGAATCACCTGGCAACCGGCGAAGCCCGATTGCAGGATGCTCCTCCATGGCGCGTTGAGCAGGCTGCTACGGCCCACGCCGGGTAACTCATGATCGACACCGAAGTGCTGGCGCAACGCATTCTGGGGGTCCAGGTCCAGGGCCACGACCGACTCCCCCAGGCGCTGCAAGCCGCTGCTCAGCGCCGTGGCCAAGGTACTGCGGCCCACGCCACCATTGACGGAGACCAGCGCCACCACGGTCGGGCGCAGCGCGACCAAAGGCGCAGGGTGGCGATGTTCCGTGGCGTGGGGCGCATAGGCACCAAAACGCGAGCCCTCTTTCTGGTTCACGCGGGTGCCATCGTCGAAAGGAATGCTGCCAAAAAAATGCAAACGAGCGTTTCGCCCCGCGGGATCACGGGAAACGCTCTTGCCGAACAAGGCAAATAGATCATCAGTGCGGCTCATAGCCAGAGCTCCTCCACAGCGCCCTATAAAGACGGGAAAGGTCGGCAAGGTAAGGCTTCACCGCAGGTCTTTTTGTAGGCGTTTTCATTGCTTCATTCTGTGACAGCGCCCGCGAAGTGTCATTATTTTGATGAAATTACCACCACCCTTTCAGACGAGCGGAAAATAGCCAATTTACTGACGATCCATTCCTACAATTCAATGGCGGTGATTTCATCGTGCCATTGTTTTTTACCCGTTATCAACGCACCATTGCCCCACCTTCAATGCTGCAAGCTTGGGTAATCGCAGTGGCGATACGCTTTAAACTCCCTCGGATTCTGTACGGCTTTGCCATCGCGCTGTTGCTGGGTGGCGGGCTGCTGGGCGATTTGCTCGCCGATTGGGATTTCAGCCAGATCAGCCGCCGCGCCGAGTCGCTTTACGGGCCACTCGGCCCTGGGCGCCAGCGCATCGATGCCTGGCAGCAATTGCTGTCGACGCAAAAGCAGGTGAGTGAGGCCGAACAGCTCAACGTGGTGAATCTGTTCTTCAACCGCCAGTTGCGCTACGAGGAAGACATCGACCTGTGGCACGAGATTGATTATTGGGCGACCCCCATTCAATCCCTGTGGAAAGGCGCTGGCGACTGCGAAGACTACGCCATCGCCAAATACTTCAGCCTGCGTCACTTGGGTGTACCCGCCGAAAAACTGCGGATTACCTACGTTAAAGCCTTACGCCAGAATCGCGCGCACATGGTGCTGACGTACTATTCCAGCCCCGACGCCATGCCCCTGGTACTGGACAGCCTGATGGACGCCATTTTGCCCGCCAGCCAGCGCGCGGACTTGCTGCCGGTTTACGCGTTCAACGGTGAAGGGCTATGGCTGACCGGCGCGGCGGGGAACAAAAAAGTCGGTGACACCAAGCGCCTGTCACGCTGGCAGGATGTCTTGAAAAAAATGACCGCCGAAGGGTTTCCGGCCAGTTCGGATAATTAACAGGAGCTACGATGTCACTGTTCAAACAATTGCTGATCGCTATCTGCGTGTTCCTGGTGGTCGCGTTCAGCGGTAGCTTCTTCGTCAGCCTGGAGAGTTCGCGTACCCAGTACGTCAACCAGTTGCGCTCCCACGCCCAGGACGCGGCTACGGCGCTGGCCCTGTCGCTGACGCCGAACATCGATGACCCGGCGATGACCGAACTGATGGTCAGCTCGATCTTTGACAGTGGCTACTACGCAAGCATCCGCGTGGTGGACCTGAGCAATGACCAAGTGCTGGTCGAGCGTGCCGCCGAGCCGGATGCCAGCAGCGTGCCGGCCTGGTTCGTGAAGATGATCGGCCTGGCGCCGGCTGGCGGCGATGCCATCGTCAGCCGTGGCTGGCAGCAGGCAGCACGGGTTGAAGTGGTCAGTCACCCGATGTTTGCCCTGGCCAAACTGTGGCAAAGCGCGCTGGGCAGCCTGGGCTGGCTGTTGCTCTGCGGCGCCGTGAGTGCGGTGCTGGGCGCGCTGTTGCTGCGGCGTCAGTTGAAGCCTTTGGACTATATGGTGGAGCAGTCCCACGCCATCGCACGTCGCGAGTTCCTCAGCTTGCCCGACCTGCCCCGCACCCCCGAATTGCGGCGCGTGGTACAGGCCATGAACCAGATGGTGGAGAAGCTCAAGGCGTTATTCCACGAGCAGACCGAACGCAGCGAGAAGCTGCGGGTGGAGTCCTACCAGGACAGCCTGACCGGGCTGGCCAACCGTCGCTATTTCGAGATGCAGTTGCAATCGCGGGTCAGCAACCTGGAGGAGTCCAGCTCAGGCTACCTGCTGATGTTGCGGGTCAACGACCTGGGCGGCCTCAACCAGCGCCTGGGCGGGCAGCGCACCGACCAGTTGCTGCAAGCCGTCAGCCAGCAACTGGTGCGCACCTGCGCCAAATACCCGGAAACCCACAACCTGATCACCCGCAGCCGCGGTGGTGAATTCGCCGTGCTGGCGCCGGGCCTGGTGCGTGACGAAGCCGTGCAGTTGGCCCAGGAGCTGGAAACCACCTTGCAAAGCCTGCGCGAAACCGGTGCCACCGACATGCCCACCGTGGCCTACATCGGCCTGGCCCCTTACAACCCAGGCGACGCCTCGGCAGACCTGCTGATGCTGGCCGACCAGGCGCTGACCCAGGCCGAAGCCAGCAGCCTGCAAAGCTGGGTGTGCCTGACCCATCAAACCCTCGACACCGTCAGTGACGACCCGCACAGCTGGCACACCCTGCTCGACCATGCCCTGAGCCAAGGTCGCTTCCGCCTGTTCTTTCAGCCGGTGGTGAGCAGCGGTGATATCGGCCGGGTGCTGCATTACAAAGTGCTCTCGCGCCTGCTCGACAGCCAGGGCCAGACCATTGCCGCCGGGTATTTCCTGCCTTGGTTGGAGCGCTTCGGCTGGACCGCGCGGCTCGACCAGGTAATGCTCGACCTGGTGATCGCCCACCTCGGCCAACACAACCAGTCGGTCGCGCTGAACCTGTCGGCAGCGACCCTGAACGACCCGCAAGCGCTGGAACACATGTTCGAACGCCTGGCCCAACACCCACTGTTGGGCGAACGCCTGACCCTGGAAATCGGCGAAGAACAAGTGCCCGAACAGACGCAACTGGAACGCCTGATCCGGCGCATGCGCGGCCTCGGCTACAGCCTTGGCCTGCAACGCTTCGGCGGGCGCTTCAGCATGATCGGCAACCTGGCGCACCTGGGCCTGGCCTACCTCAAGATCGACGGCAGCTACATCCGTGACATTGATCAGGAAAGCCACAAGCGCTTCTTTATCGAAGCCATCCAGCGTGCGGCCCACAGCATCGACTTGCCGTTGATTGCCGAGCGCGTGGAAACCGAAGGTGAGTTGCGGGTGATCCGCGAGATGGGGATTGAAGGGGTACAAGGCCAACTGGTCGGTGAACCGGCGCCCTGGAAGTGAAGCCCTGACGCATCGTGCCTCCTTGACGGTTATGCCGTAAAGGAGGTGCGCGAGCGTCAGATCAAACCGGTTTCATCATCATTGATCAGCTCACTCAAGCCACCCAGCGCCGCCCGGGCGTGGGTACGCTCCAGAAACTTGGTCTGCGCCGCAGCCGGCAAGTCGGTGATGCTCATCACGTTCTTGGTGATCAGCACCTGGATCAAGTCATCCAGCACGCGGATCATCTCAAGGTCACTGCTCTTGAGCTGCTTGAGGCTGGTCTCAATCTCATCGTCGGCAAACCACGCCTGGATTTCATGATGGTCAGCCGGTAGCGTCTCGCTCGCTTCGGCGAAGGCCTGCGCCTCGACGCGGACCAAAGCGTTGTATTGATCGCGTTGCACGTAGAACATCAGCCCTCTCCCAATAAAAAATCCCTGCAGGCGCCGCACACGGCTCCCACAGAGATTACACACATTTCCCCAAAGCGCCTGCCAAAGGGGCGTCAATCCCGAAAGTTTGACGCCCCTTGGGTGATCAGTCGTGGTGCTTGACGGTCAAGTCACCACCGGCGATCAGGCTATTGATCGCGGCAGAACCCGAGCCCCAACCGGCGCCATCCACCTTGATCGTGACATCAGCCGTACCGCCGCTGTTGCCGGTGAACGAGCCGGTGCTGCTCACGCTCAGCGTCGAGTTGCCCGACGCATCGGTGGTCAGCCTCAGGTAGCTCGACAGGTTGGTGTCGTTATTGCCTTGCAGCAAGTCGGACAGGTCCAGCTTGTCGCCTTCGCCGTGCTTGAAGTCAGTGATGCGGTCAAAGCCACCGCTGGTGTTGGTGTCGCCTTTGAGCCACACAAAGGTATCGGCACCCGCGCCGCCGGTGAGGATGTCGTTACCCTTGCCGCCCACCAGGATGTCGTTGCCTGCACCGCCGGAGAGCGTGTCGTTACCGCCCTGGCCGAACAGGATGTCATCGCCAGCGTTGCCGATCAGGGTGTCGCCGCCATCATTGGTACCGTAGATGTTCGACGCGTTGGCCAACGCACCGACGTCCTGCACGTGCTCAGAGATGTACTGATGCAAGGTGCGGTCATCGACCTGATCGACGCTGATGGACAGCTTCTCGGCCGCGAAGGCCTTGAGTGCCGCGCCGCCTTCCTGGCCTTTGTAGCTGATCAGGTCGCCGAAGATGATGTCGTTGCCCGAACCGCCGGAAACGTTGTCAGCACCGGTATCGGCGGTGTGGCCGGTAATGGTGTCCGCCAGCTTCGCGGTGTCGATCGTGCTAACCGTCTTGTCGGTATCGAAGTACTTTTGCAGCATGTCCTTATCGACATTACTGCCCAGGCCGATGGCCTGAACCTCAACCCCGCCCTTGATCGCAGTGGTCAGCGCGGCGTAAGCGGCTTTGGCCGCCTCCAACGGATAGTTGTAGTAGTAGTTGCTAGCACCCGCCACGTCGAAACCACCGCGGCCATCGGACACGACATAACCTTCAAAGGTCTTGGCGCCGGACGAGTTGTACGAATAGACCTTGCCATCGCTGTCAACGATGACCTGGGTCTTGCCGTAGATCGTTGCGGTGACCTCAGCGGACTGGCCCAGGGTGTAGTTTTTGCTATTGACCCTGCTGTCGAAGTAAACCGTATCGCCGTAGCGGCTGGTCGCGCCAAGAGTGATGTCGTCGTACGTGTAGTTGTAGACGTTCGGCGCACCGTCGGTAATGAAGTACGTCAGGTTCTTCGCACTGGCGTTGCTGGTCGCTTCAGAGCTCTTGAACCAGGCCGTCGCGGTGTTGAAGGCGTCCTGGTAGTTGGTCACGTCAGTCGAGTTGGAGCTCATGTTGTTCAACACAGCCTGCAACGCATCCTTGGCAGCCGCCTGGTCAGCCAAGTTGACCGACACTTGCGATTCGACCTTGGTATCGAAGTCCACCAGCAACACTTTCACCACACCCGAACCGGTCAACTTGGCGTTGGCGATCAGGGTATCGAAGATGGTCGACAACTGGGACTTGATCGAGGTCATCGCGTTCGGGCCGATACTGCCCGAGGTGTCAACGATAAACGCGATGTTGTAGTTGGTGCCCGGGGTGGTGATGCCACCTTTGTCGCCAATCACGATGTTGTGGGTCGAGGTGGAGCCCAGGTCGATGTTATCCACCGCAGCGCCGCCTTCCGTAACGGGGGTGTAGACCTGAGGCTTGACCGTGATGGTCGTCGTTGCCGGCAACGAACTCAGGCTGTTGCCCCCCTCGTTGTCAGTCACCGAGACATCAATGGTGCGATCGCCCAGCGTCGGGTACTTGCTGGTGCTGGAGTACTGGAACGACTCAAGCAGCGTCTTGTAGGTCGCCGCATCCGCCACGCCCGATAGGGTCAGCACGATCTTGCCGCTGACGTCAGTCCCGACGCTGGTCACGGTGATGCCTTTGTAGGTACCACCCACCGCTACCAGGTTGGAGCTCAGTACATCGCCCGAACTGGCGTTTTTCAGGGTGATGGTCGCACTTTGCATCTGGGTGCTGTCGACGTCGCCAATGGCAACGCTGCCGGTAATCGCCACACCCGTAGTGCTGCGTTCGGTGTACGCGGTGTTGTAGCCGGTGGCGACAGCACCGTCAGCCGTGCTCAGGTCCAGGGTTGGGGCGTCGTTGACCGCCGTGATTACGATGCTCACTTTGCCGGTCGTCACCGCCGAAGCGCCGGTGCTCAACTCGGTGGCCGTGGCTTTCACGGTGATGTCGAAGCTGGCGGTCGAATCCTTGAGCGGCGTAACCGTCAGGGTTTTCAGGTTCCAGGTGCTGACATCGTAGAGCGTGCCGCTGCCGTTCGACGTAATGCTGTGCCCAGTGGTGCCGTCGGTAATCACGGTACCGGCTGGCAAGCCGCTGATTTCCACCTTGTGCGACTCCGAACCATCGTTGTCGACAAACGTGGTGGTAATCGGGCTGACCTTGATCGCGGTGTCTTCCAGGCCGCGGTTGTAGACGTAGCCGGTGTAATAGCCTTCGCCATTGACCACGTGGCTATCGCCGAGCACTGCACCTGCGGCTTTCAACGCGTCCACGCTGGTGTAGGTCTGCAGGCCGCTGTTGCCCAGGGACATCGATACGCCGTTGTTGGTCGACACATTGACGTCGTAGTTGCCCGCGCCTGCCTGGTTGTAGTGGTAGATATCGAGGGTGTAGTAGCCCGATTCGGTCGGGGTGTAGCTCGACCCGGAAATCGCGCTGCCCTTGCTCCAGGTCTCAGTGGCAACCAACTTGCCGCCCACGGTGATTGCCAGGCTGTCGTCGGCCGTACCGGTGAAGGTGTAGCTCTTGCCCGCTTCCAGGTAGATCAGGCCAGAGACTTTGGTCGCCGTGCCATCAACCACATTGCTGTTGCTGACGTTGTTGGTCACACCGGTGGAGGCTGCGCTGGCGGCTGTCTTGGCGTCGATCACACGGATCAGATCGCTGGAATTGGCCACACCGTTACCGTTGGTCCCCAGATCATTGCGCAGGGTGCCGCCGGTCCAGGTTTGGATCACCAGGCCTGTCGGCACAGCGCCGAAAGCGCCAACCGCCACGACAGGCACATCCGCCACCGGGTGGATATCCACGGTGATGGTCTTGGTGTCGCTGTAGGAATTGCCGTCGGTAGCCTGGAATTTCAGTTGGGTGTAATCGCTCTGCTTGTTGCCGACAGCGGTGCCGCTGAAGCTGTTATCGCCCGACTCGTTGGCCGCCGGGGTGTAACGCACGTTGTGGCTATCGAAATCAGCCTGGCTGAACGACTTGCCGGCCGAGGTATCGGTTTTCAAATCAGTCGTGGTGAGTGCGACCCACACCCCGTTGACTTTGTACTCGATCGAACCGGCCGGAAGGCTGGTGAACACCACTTTCGGATTCGCGGTGTCTTCATCCTTGACGCCGAAGGTCGCCCAGGTCAGCTCGACCGGAGTGTCTTCGTCGCTCTGGATATAACCGTTGGTGGCGGTTGGGGCGTCGTCGACCAGCGTGACGGTAGGCGTCGCTTCATTGTGCGAAGTGGCATTGCCAGCGTCAGTGACAGTCAGGTCGATTTTCGGCAGTTGATTGCCAGCGTTGACCCAATCGGCGCCCTTCTGAGTCAGCACCACGTTGGTACCGGACAGGGTGTAGTAGCCGTCGGTGTTGGTGCCGGTGGTGAACGCCACTTTCAGGCTGGCAACCGGGGTTTCTTCGTCGGTTGCAACGAAGCTACCGGCGACGGTGCCGACCTTGGCGGTGTTTTCCACGATGGTGGTGGCGGTAACGGTGATGACCGGGATGTCGTTGACCAGCGTGACGGTTGGCGTCGCTTCATTGTGCGAAGTGGCATTGCCAGCGTCAGTGACGGTCAGGTCGATTTTCGGCAACTGGTTGCCGGCGTTGACCCAATCAGCGCCTTTCTGTGTCAGCACCACGTTGGTACCGGACAGGGTGTAGTAGCCGTCGGTGTTGGTGCCGGTGGTGAACGCCACTTTCAGGCTGGCAACCGGGGTTTCTTCGTCGGTTGCAACGAAGCTACCGGCGACGGTGCCGACCTTGGCGGTGTTTTCCACGATGGTGGTGGCGGTAACAGTGATGACCGGGATGTCGTTGACCAGCGTGACGGTTGGCGTCGCTTCGTTGTGCGAAGTGGCGTTGCCAGCGTCAGTGACGCTCAGGTCGATTTTCGGCAGTTGATTGCCGGCGTTGACCCAATCAGCGCCCTTCTGAGTCAGCACCACGTTGGTACCGGACAGGGTGTAGTAGCCGTCCGTGTTGGTGCCGGTGGTGAACGCCACTTTCAGGCTGGCAACCGGGGTTTCTTCGTCGGTTGCAACGAAGCTACCGGCGACGGTGCCGACCTTGGCGGTGTTTTCCACGATGGTGGTGGCGGTAACAGTGATGACCGGGATGTCGTTGACCAGCGTGACGGTTGGCGTCGCTTCATTGTGCGAAGTGGCATTGCCAGCGTCAGTGACGGTCAGGTCGATTTTCGGCAACTGGTTGCCGGCGTTGACCCAATCAGCGCCTTTCTGTGTCAGGACTACGTCGGTACCGGACAGGGTGTAGTAGCCGTCGGTGTTGGTGCCGGTGGTGAACGCCACTTTCAGGCTGGCAACCGGGGTTTCTTCGTCGGTTGCAACGAAGCTACCGGCGACGGTGCCGACCTTGGCGGTGTTTTCCACGATGGTGGTGGCAGCCACGGTGATGACCGGGATGTCGTTGACCAGCGTGACGGTTGGCGTCGCTTCGTTGTGCGAAGTGGCATTGCCAGCGTCAGTGACGGTCAGGTCGATTTTCGGCAGTTGATTGCCGGCGTTGACCCAATCAGCGCCCTTCTGAGTCAGCACCACGTTGGTACCGGACAGGGTGTAGTAGCCGTCCGTGTTGGTGCCGGTGGTGAACGCCACTTTCAGGCTGGCGGTCGGGGTTTCTTCGTCGGTTGCAACGAAGCTACCGGCGACGGTGCCGACCTTGGCGGTGTTTTCCACGATGGTAGTGGCGGTAACGGTGATGACCGGGATGTCGTTGACCAGCGTGACGGTTGGCGTCGCTTCGTTGTGCGAAGTGGCGTTGCCAGCGTCAGTGACGGTCAGGTCGATTTTCGGCAGTTGATTGCCGGCGTTGACCCAATCGGCGCCTTTCTGAGTCAGCACCACGTTGGTACCGGACAGGGTGTAGTAGCCGTCCGTGTTGGTGCCGGTGGTGAACGCCACTTTCAGGCTGGCGGTCGGGGTTTCTTCGTCGGTTGCAACGAAGCTACCGGCGACGGTGCCGACCTTGGCGGTGTTTTCCACGATGGTGGTGGCAGCCACGGTGATGACCGGGATGTCGTTGACCAGCGTGACGGTTGGCGTCGCTTCGTTGTGCGAAGTGGCGTTGCCAGCGTCAGTGACGGTCAGGTCGATTTTCGGCAACTGGTTGCCGGCGTTGACCCAATCAGCGCCTTTCTGTGTCAGGACTACGTCGGTACCGGACAGGGTGTAGTAGCCGTCCGTGTTGGTGCCGGTGGTGAACGCCACTTTCAGGCTGGCGGTCGGGGTTTCTTCGTCGGTTGCAACGAAGCTACCGGCGACGGTGCCGACCTTGGCGGTGTTTTCCACGATGGTGGTGGCGGTAACAGTGATGACCGGGATGTCGTTGACCAGCGTGACGGTTGGCGTCGCTTCGTTGTGCGAAGTGGCATTGCCAGCGTCAGTGACGGTCAGGTCGATTTTCGGCAGTTGATTGCCGGCGTTGACCCAATCAGCGCCCTTCTGAGTCAGCACAACGTTGTTGCCGGAGATGGCGTAGTAGCCGTCCGCATTGGTGCCGGTGGTGAAGCTAACAGTCAGACCATCACGCGGGGTCTCTTCGTCTTTAGCAACGAAGGTACCGGCAACGGTGCCTGCTTCAGCGGTGTTCTCGATGATGGTGGTCGGCGTGACAGCAATTTCTGGAACGTCGTTGACCAAGGTAACAGTCGGCTGACCTTCGCCAGTAGAGCTGAGACCACCAGCATCGGTGACGGTCAGGTCGATTTTCGGCAACGGGTTACCCGCGTTGACGAATTCAGCGCCTTTGGCGGTCAGGACAACGTTGTTGCCGGAGATAGCGTAGTAACCGTCGGCGTTGGTGCCGGTGGTGAAGCTAACGGTCAAACCATCACGTGGAGTTTCTTCGTCACGCGCGTTGAAAGTACCGGCGACGGTGCCTGCTTCGGCTGTGTTCTCAACGATGGTGGTGGCAGCCACGGTGATGACCGGGATGTCGTTGACCAGGGTAACAGTCGGCTGACCTTCGCCAGTAGAGCTGAGACCACCAGCATCGGTGACGGTCAGGTCGATTTTCGGCAACGGGTTACCCGCATTGACGAATTCAGCGCCTTTGGCCGTCAGCACAACGTTGTTGCCGGAGATAGCGTAGTAACCGTCGGCGTTGGTGCCGGTGGTGAAGCTAACAGTCAGACCATCGCGTGGAGTTTCTTCGTCTTTGGCAACGAAAGTGCCGGCAACGGTGCCTGCTTCAGCGGTGTTCTCAACGATGGTGGTGGCAGCCACGGTGATGACCGGGATGTCGTTGACCAAGGTAACAGTCGGCTGGCCTTCGCCAGTGGAGCTGAGGCCACCGGCGTCGGTGACGGTCAGGTCGATTTTCGGCAGCGGGTTGCCCGCGTTGACGAACTCGGCGCCTTTCGCGGTCAGCACAACGTTGTTGCCGGAGATAGCGTAGTAGCCGTCTGCGTTGGTGCCTGCGGTGAAGCTAACAGTCAGACCATCACGCGGGGTCTCTTCGTCTTTAGCAACGAAGGTACCGGCAACGGTGCCTGCTTCAGCGGTGTTCTCAACGATGGTGGTGGCAGCCACGGTGATGACCGGGATGTCGTTGACCAAGGTAACAGTCGGCTGACCTTCGCCAGTAGAGCTGAGACCACCAGCATCGGTGACGGTCAGGTCGATTTTCGGCAACGGGTTACCCGCATTGACGAACTCGGCGCCTTTAGCGGTCAGGACCACGTTGTTGCCGGAGATGACGTAGTAGCCGTCGGCGTTGGTGCCGGCAGTGAAGCTAACGCTCAGACCATCGCGTGGAGTTTCTTCGTCTTTGGCAACGAAAGTGCCGGCAACGGTGCCTGCTTCAGCGGTGTTCTCAACGATGGTGGTGGCAGCCACGGTGATGACCGGGATGTCGTTGACCAAGGTAACAGTCGGCTGGCCTTCGCCAGTGGAGCTGAGGCCACCGGCGTCGGTGACGGTCAGGTCGATTTTCGGCAACGGGTTACCCGCGTTGACGAATTCAGCGCCTTTGGCCGTCAGCACAACGTTGTTGCCGGAGATAGCGTAGTAACCGTCGGCGTTGGTGCCGGTGGTGAAGCTAACAGTCAGACCATCGCGTGGAGTTTCTTCGTCACGTGCGTTGAACGTACCGGCAACGGTACCTGCTTCAGCAGCGTTCTCAACGATGGTGGTCGGCGTGATGTCGATCAGCGGAACGTCGTTAACCAGCGTTACGGTCGGCTGGCCTTCGCCAGTAGAGCTGAGGCCGCCAGCATCGGTGACAGTCAGGTCGATCTTCGGCAGCGGGTTACCCGCGTTGACGAATTCAGCACCTTTGGCGGTCAGGACGACGTTGTTGCCGGAGATAGCGTAATAGCCGTCGGCGTTGGTGCCGGTGGTGAAGCTAACAGTCAGACCATCGCGTGGAGTTTCTTCGTCTTTGGCAACGAAAGTGCCGGCGACGGTGCCTGCTTCGGCGGTGTTCTCAACGATGGTGGTGGCAGCCACGGTGATGACCGGGATGTCGTTGACCAAGGTAACAGTCGGCTGACCTTCGCCAGTAGAGCTGAGGCCACCGGCGTCGGTGACGGTCAGGTCGATTTTCGGCAGCGGGTTGCCCGCGTTGACGAACTCAGCGCCTTTGGCGGTCAGGACCACGTTGTTGCCGGAGATGACGTAGTAGCCGTCGGTGTTAGTACCGGCAGTGAAGCTAACGCTTAGACCATCGCGTGGAGTTTCTTCGTCACGCGCGTTGAAAGTACCGGCAACGGTGCCTGCTTCGGCAGTGTTCTCAACGATGGTGGTGGCAGCCACGGTGATGACCGGGATGTCGTTGACCAAGGTAACAGTCGGCTGACCTTCGCCAGTAGAGCTGAGGCCACCGGCGTCGGTGACGGTCAGGTCGATTTTCGGCAGCGGGTTGCCCGCGTTGACGAACTCAGCGCCTTTGGCGGTCAGGACCACGTTGTTGCCGGAGATGACGTAGTAGCCGTCTGCGTTGGTGCCAGCGGTGAAGCTGATAGCCAGGTTTTCGCGCGGGGTTTCTTCGTCACGCGCGTTGAAGGTACCGGCAACGGTGCCTGCTTCGGCGGTGTTCTCAACGATGGTGGTGGCAGCCACGGTGATGACCGGGATGTCGTTGACCAAGGTAACAGTCGGCTGACCTTCGCCAGTAGAGCTGAGACCACCAGCGTCGGTGACGGTCAGGTCGATCTTCGGCAGCGGGTTACCCGCGTTGACGAATTCAGCACCTTTGGCGGTCAGGACCACATTGTTGCCGGAGATAGCGTAGTAGCCATCGGTGTTAGTACCGGCAGTGAAGCTAACGCTCAGACCATCGCGTGGAGTCTCTTCGTCACGCGCATTGAACGTACCGGCAACGGTACCCGCTTCAGCAGTGTTCTCAACGATAGTGGCCGGCGTTACATCAATCAGCGGCACATCGTTGACCAGCGCCACACCCGGCGTCGCCGCATCGTGGGAGCTGCCCTTGTCGGCATCCGTCACGGTCAGGTCAATGGCCGGCAGTTTGTTACCCGCGTTGACGAAGTTTGCGCCCGCCAGGGTCAACACCACGGCATTGCCCACGAGGGTGTAGTAGCCGTTTTTGTTGGTGTCGCCGGTGAAGGTGACTTTCAGATCGGCAATCGGGGTTTCGACGTCGCTGACGGTAAAGGTACCGGCCACGGTGCCTTCGCCGACCTGTTTTTCCACCAGGTCGTTCGCGACGACTTCAATCACCGGCAGGTCGTTGACCGCAATCACGTTGATTGGCAGCGTAATCGACTCGGACTTCGACGTCGCATCACCATCTTGCGCGGTGGCGGTAACGGTAAGGTTCACCAGGCCGTTGGCGTTTGGCACCGGGTTGTAGACCAGTGTGGCTTTGTTCCAGGTGCTGATATCGATGCTTTGCACGTCAGCCGTGGCCGTGAAGCTGTGGCCCGGCGTGCCGTCGGAAATGGTCGCGCCTTGCGGAATGCCGCTGATTTCCAGCTTGAGCGTCTCGGAACCATCTGTGTCAGTGGCATAAGCGTCGATCGCGGACAACTTGATCGCGTGGTCTTCAAGGCCAGTGTTCAGCACTTGGGTGACGCTGATGTTGTCCAGCACGCCACCAACCGAGTTGTTGGTGTCGCCGGCCGGGGCCTTGAATTCGAGCCTGGCGTCACCGTCAGCGGTGACGGGCACGGTGAAGGTGTAGGTCTTCATGCCCACGACGGTGGCGTCCAGGGTGCCGACTTTGACGCCGCCCCAGAACACGTCGATCACCGAGTTGTTCTCGGCGCCCGCACGCGGCGAGTAGTCAACCGAGATGGTGTACGCCGTGCCGCTTTCAGCCTTGATGATGGTGTACAGGCTGGCGTCGTCGCCGGCGCTTTTCTCCAGCTCGATGACCTGGCTGTTGCCTGGGGTCTCTACGCCGTAGACGCTGCCTTGGCCGATTTCCACGTTGCCGTCGGCGTTGCCGGTCAGCCATTGGGTATTCGGATTAGTGCCCGTGCCGGCTGCGTTGTTGGCATCGCCAACCGCGACCGTGCTCCAGGCGCCGTTGATCGGGGCGCTGTCGAAGTTGATCGCGCTCACCACGCCGCCGCCGAGCAGGCCCAGGTGCGGGGTGTCGGTGACTGGCGCGATGGTGATTGCGGCGGTGGTGTCGCCGCTCGGTTTGCCGTCATTGTCGACAGCGGTGAAGGTCAGCGCAGTGCTGCCGCTCCAGTCGCCGGTCGGCGAGAAGTACACCGAAGCCTTACCGTCGGCGCCTGCTGGTACCGAGTCGCCGACTTTCAGGGCGGTGGTGAGCGTCGAGTCGCTGTACAGCGTGCCGTTGGTCGGCAAGGTGGTGATGACGAAGCTGGCAACGGAGCCGTCAACATCGGCGCCGCTCAGGACGATCGTGGCCGCGTGGTCTTCGTTGGCAGTGGCGGGGGCAGCCGATGCGGTCGGCGCATCGTTGAACAGGTCGATGGTGACCTTGCCGGTGGCGCTGCCGGTTTCCGGTGGCTCGCGGTCAAGGTTGCCGCCGCCGATGTCGGTGACGTCGATGGTTACGGTGCGATCAGTGCCAGCTGGATTGTTGCCCGGGGCCTGGAAGGTAATCGCTTCAACCAGCTTGATGAAGTCCGCCGCACTGCTGCCGGCTGGCGAGTTGCTGGTCAGGGTGTAGACGACTTTGCCATCGGCGGCGCTGCCGGTTTCGGTGATGGTGATGCCGGCAACAGCCAGGGCCTTGAGTACATCGGCATTGCTGAGCAGATCACCAGACACCAGGTGATCAACCGTAACCACCACTTTGCTGAAGGTGGAGTTGTCGACGTCGCTGATGGACAGGTTCTTGACCAGCGCGCCGCCTGCGGTTTGCTCAGTGAAGGTGGTGCTGTCGAAGCTGACTACCGGCACATCGTTGACCGGCACAACGTGGATCACGGAGGTCACCGGTGCGGAGTCCGCCTGACCGTCGTTCACGGTGATGGTCAGGTTGCGATTGACCGGGCTCGGGTTCTCGCTCTCGCTGGCGAAATGCACCGAGCGCAGGACTTCCTGGTACTCAGCCTTGGTGGCTTCGCCGGACAGGCTCAGCACACCGGTGTTTTTGTCATAGCTGACGGTGATCTTAGTGTTGCTGACATCCGCGATCAGCACGTCATCGGTCAGGTGGTTGACCAGCGTGACTTTGGCGCTTTGCAAGGTGCTGTTGTCGACGTCGGCGATGGTCAGGTTGGCCGCGACGTAACCGCCCGGCTTGCCTTCGATGTAGGTGTCGCCGAACGCATTGGTCGAACCGTTGCCCAGTACCGGCGCGTCGTTGACCGCCGTGACTACGATGCCGATCTTGCCGCTGGTTACTTCTTCAACACCGGTGCTCAGCTCTTTGGCCGTGGCCTTCACGGTCAGCTCGAAACTGGCGGTCGAGTCCTTGAACGGGGTAACGGTCAGGGTGCTCAGGTTCCAGGTGCTCACATCGTAGAGCGTGTTGGCGCCCGTCGAGGTGATGCTGTGGCCGGTGGTGCCGTCGGTGAGCACGGCGCCTTCCGGCAGGCCGCTGATTTCGACCTTGTGGGACTCCGAGCCGTCGTTGTCGACAAACGTGGCGGTAATCGGCGCGATCTGGATCGCGGTGTCTTCCAGGCCGTGGTTGTAGACGGAGCCGGTGTAATAGCCTTCGCCGTTCACCACATGGCTGTCGCCGAGCACCATGCCGGCGGCTTCCAGCGCGGCCACACTGGTGTAGGTCTGCAGGCCGCTGCTGCCCAACGACACGGCCGGGCCGTTATTGGTCGATACGTTGACGTCGTAGTTGCCCGGGCCGTTCTGGTTGTAGTGGTAGATGTCGAGGGTGTAGTAGCCCGACTCGGTCGGCGTGTAGGAAGACCCGCCAATCCCGCTGCCCTGGCTCCACGTCTCGGAAGCAACCAGCTTGCCACCTACGGTGATTGCCAGACTGTCGTCGGCAGTACCGCTGAAGGTGTAGCTCTTGCCGGCTTCCAGGTAGACCAGGCCCGACACTTTGGTCGCGGTGCCTTCGGCCACGTTGCCGTTGCTCACATTGCTGGTCACGCCGGTGGAGGCTGCGCTGTCAGCGGTCTGGGCGTTGATCACATTGATCAACGTGCTCGACTGGGTAACACCCTGGCCGTTGGTGCCCAGCTCGGACGGCAGGTTGCTGCCGGTCCAGGTTTGGATGACCAGGCCAGTTGGCACTTGGCCAAAGGTCAGGACCGGCACATCCGTCACCGGGTGGATATCCACGGTGATGGTTTTAGTGTCGCTGTAGGAGTTGCCGTCGGTCGCCTGGAAGTTCAGCTCGGTGTAGTCGCTTTGCTTGTTACCCACGGCGGTGCCGCTGAAGCTGTTATCGCCCGATTCGTTCTCTGCCGGGGTGTAACGCACATTGTGGGCATCGAAGTCAGCCTGAGTGAAGGCCTTGCCTGCCGAAGTGTCGGTTTTCAGATCGGCCGTGGTGAGCTTGACCCACTCGCCGTCGACTTTGTATTCGATGGAACCGGCCGGCAGGCTGGTGAACACCACTGCCGGGCTGGTGGAATCTTCGTCCTGAACGCCAAACGTCGCCCAAGTGAGCTCGATCGAGGTGTCTTCGTTGCCCTCGATGCGGCCGTCGATGGCGGTTGGGGTGTCATCGACCAGCGTTACGGTCGGCTGGCCTTCGCCGGTGGAGCTGAGGCCGCCAGCGTCGGTGACGGTCAGGTCGATTTTCGGCAGCTGGTTGCCAGCGTTGACGAATTCGGCGCCTTTAGCGGTCAGGACGACGTTGTTGCCGGAGATGGCGTAGTAACCGTCGGCGTTGGTGCCGGTGGTGAAGCTGATCGTCAGGTTTTCGCGCGGCGTTTCTTCGTCACGTGCGTTGAAGGTACCGGCGACAGTGCCTGCTTCGGCGGTGTTTTCAACGATGGTGGTCGGCGTGATGTCGATCAGTGGAACGTCGTTGACCAGCGTTACGGTCGGCTGGCCTTCGCCAGTGGAGCTGAGGCCGCCGGCGTCGGTGACGGTCAGGTCGATTTTCGGCAGCTGGTTGCCAGCGTTGACGAACTCGGCGCCTTTAGCGGTCAGGACGACGTTGTTGCCGGAGATGGCGTAGTAACCGTCGGCGTTGGTGCCGGTGGTGAAGCTAACAGTCAGACCATCACGTGGGGTTTCTTCGTCACGTGCGTTGAACGTACCGGCAACGGTGCCTGCTTCGGCGGTGTTTTCAACGATGGTGGTCGGAGTGATGTCGATCAACGGTACGTCGTTAACCAGGGTCACAGTCGGCTGGCCTTCGCCAGTAGAACTAAGACCACCGGCGTCGGTGACGGTCAGGTCGATTTTCGGCAGCTGGTTGCCAGCGTTTACGAATTCGGCGCCTTTAGCGGTCAGGACGACGTTGTTGCCAGAGATGGTGTAGTAGCCATCTGCGTTGGTGCCAGCAGTGAAGCTGATCGTCAGGTTTTCGCGCGGGGTTTCTTCGTCACGTGCGTTGAAAGTACCGGCGACTGTGCCTGCTTCAGCGGTGTTCTCGACGATAGTGGTCGGCGTAACGTCGATCAGCGGAACGTCGTTGACCAGGGTCACAGTCGGCTGGCCTTCGCCAGTAGAACTAAGACCACCAGCATCGGTAACAGTCAGGTCGATCTTCGGCAGTTGGTTGCCAGCGTTGACGAACTCGGCGCCTTTGGCGGTCAGCACAACGTTGTTGCCGGAGATGGCGTAGTAGCCGTCGGCGTTGGTGCCGGTGGTGAAGCTGATCGTCAGGTTTTCGCGTGGGGTTTCTTCGTCACGTGCGTTGAAAGTACCGGCAACGGTGCCTGCTTCGGCGGTGTTTTCAACGATGGTGGTCGGCGTGATGTCGATCAGTGGAACGTCGTTGACCAGCGTTACGGTCGGCTGGCCTTCGCCGGTGGAGCTGAGGCCGCCAGCGTCGGTAACAGTCAGGTCGATTTTCGGCAGCTGGTTGCCAGCGTTGACGAACTCGGCGCCTTTAGCGGTCAGGACCACGTTGTTGCCGGAGATGGCGTAGTAGCCGTCGGCGTTGGTGCCGGTGGTGAAGCTGATCGTCAGGTTTTCACGTGGGGTTTCTTCGTCACGCACGTTGAAAGTACCGGCGACTGTGCCTGCTTCGGCAGTGTTCTCAACGATGGTGGTCGGAGTGATGTCGATCAACGGTACATCGTTAACCAGGGTCACAGTCGGCTGGCCTTCGCCAGAGGAGCTGAGGCCGCCAGCATCGGTAACAGTCAGGTCGATCTTCGGCAGCTGGTTGCCAGCGTTGACGAATTCGGCGCCTTTAGCGGTCAGCACAACGTTGTTGCCGGAGATGGCGTAGTAACCGTCGGCGTTGGTGCCGGTGGTGAAGCTGATCGTCAGGTTTTCGCGTGGGGTTTCTTCGTCACGTGCGTTGAAAGTACCGGCAACGGTGCCTGCTTCGGCGGTGTTTTCAACGATGGTGGTCGGAGTGATGTCGATCAGTGGAACGTCGTTGACCAGCGTTACGGTCGGCTGGCCTTCGCCAGTGGAGCTGAGGCCGCCAGCGTCGGTGACGGTCAGGTCGATTTTCGGCAGCTGGTTGCCAGCGTTGACGAATTCGGCGCCTTTAGCGGTCAGGACGACGTTGTTGCCAGAGATGGTGTAGTAGCCATCTGCGTTGGTGCCAGCAGTGAAGCTGATGGTCAGGTTTTCACGCGGGGTTTCTTCGTCACGTGCGTTGAAAGTACCGGCAACGGTGCCTGCTTCGGCAGTGTTCTCGACGATGGTGGTCGGCGTGATGTCGATCAGCGGCACATCGTTGACCAGCGTTACAGTCGGCTGGCCTTCGCCAGTGGAGCTGAGGCCACCAGCGTCGGTGACGGTCAGGTCGATTTTCGGCAGTTGATTGCCAGCGTTGACGAATTCAGCACCTTTGGCGGTCAGGACCACGTTGTTGCCGGAGATGGCGTAGTAGCCGTCGGCGTTGGTGCCGGTGGTGAAGCTGATCGTCAGGTTTTCGCGCGGGGTTTCTTCGTCACGTGCGTTGAAGGTACCGGCAACGGTGCCTGCTTCGGCGGTGTTTTCAACGATGGTGGTCGGCGTGATGTCGATCAACGGTACATCGTTGACCAGCGTTACAGTCGGCTGGCCTTCGCCAGTAGAACTGAGACCACCAGCGTCGGTGACGGTCAGGTCGATCTTCGGCAGCTGGTTGCCAGCGTTGACGAATTCGGCGCCTTTAGCGGTCAGGACGACGTTGTTGCCAGAGATGGCGTAGTAACCATCGGCGTTGGTGCCTGCGGTGAAGCTGATCGTCAGGTTTTCGCGCGGGGTTTCTTCATCTTTGGCAACAAAAGTGCCCGCAACAGTGCCCGCCGCTGCCGTTTCTTCAACAATGGTGTTAGCCGTGATTTCAATCACCGGCACATCGTTGACCAGGGTCACGGTCGGCTGGCCAGTTGCGTTGGCGTTGAGGCCTTCGGGGTCGGTGACAGTCAGGTCGATCTTCGGCAGTTGATTGCCGGCGTTGACGAAGTCAGCGCCCTTCTGAGTCAGCACGACAGTGTTGTCGACGATGGCGTAGTAGCCATCTTTGTTGTTGTCGCCCGTGAACGTGACGGTCAGTTGGTCAGCCGGCGTTTCTGCATCGCTGATAACAAACGTGCCTGCCACGCTGCCCGCGACGGCGGTGTTTTCGACCAGGGTCGTGCCCGTCACGTCGATCACCGGTGCATCGTTGACCGGCGTGATTGTGATTGTCAGCGTGCTGCTCGAGCCGGTGTTGGTGGTGTAACCGATCTGCGGCACTTCGCCACTGTAATCCTTGACCGGGGTAAACACGTAAGCGCCATCAGCCCCGATGGTGATGGAGCCAATGCCTTCGATGTCAGCAGTCTGACCGGCGCTGTAGGTCGCGTTACCCACGCTGAAGGTGGCGACAGCCAACGTGTTATCGATGTCGGTGTCGTTGTTCAGCACGTTGCCGACTGCGAGGCTATCTTCGACGATGGTGTTGGTATCTGCGACCAACACGCTCGGATCATCCACAGCAACCACGGTGGAAGTGGCCGGCTCTGGGTTGATTGCCAAGTCTTCGTAGTTACCGCCAGTCGCCTCGGTGATCGTAACGCTGACGGCCAGGTTCTTGCCGTCCGCCAGGTTGGCAGGTGTGTCGGCCGTGACCGTGCCGGTGGTTTTACCGGCCTCGATGGTGATGCTCAGGTCGTTGGACAGCTTGATCACAACGTCGGTCTGCGCCGCGTTGGTCACGGTGGCGGTGTAGACGATCTGGCCGCCTTCGTTCACCGACGGGGTCGCGGTCAGGGTGACGGTGGTGGTGTCGATGGTGTCCGCGATCTGCGTGACGGCTGGCGCAGGGTCGGTGGTGATGATCAGGTTGCCGCCGCCGGAGGTGCCGGCGATGGTGGCGGAGATCGACGAGGCGTCCAGGTAAGGCGTGTCATTCCCGGCAAACGTGACGTTCAGCACGCCGGAGGTCTGGCCGGCGGCGATCACAACGGAGAGGCCGTTGGACAAGGTCACGGTCAGGTCGCTGGTCGGTGCCTGGGTGATAAATACGGTGTAAACCACGACGCCACCGGCTTCGGTGATGCTCGGCGTGGCGGTCAGGGTGATGGTGACGTTGCGCGGGTCGACGCCGTTATTGTCGGCGCCGGTTTGGGTAGTGCCTACGGCATCACCGGCATTCAAGCCGGTCGTGGGGTAGCCGATGGTGGGGTCGACCACGCCTGCGGTAGCTTCCAGCACAACAAAGCTGTGGCCGCCGCCCACGGCACCGTCGGCGCCTGCGGAGGTCGGGCCGGCAGCGGTGGCTTCGAGGTCTTGGGTCGGGTCGGCGCCGGCAGCAATGGCTTGCTGCAGTTCGGCAACGGACGGTGCGGCTTGTGCAGTCGCGGCGCTCAGGTCGGTGACAGAATCAGGAGCGTTTGCGCTCCACTGAGTGTCGCGACCCAAATCGATGGTACGGCCGTCGGCCAATTCCAGAGACACGGCGCCCGATGCGCCGGTATCGACTTGCTCACCCGCGAACAGGCGATCCCCTTCTACAAGCAGGCGACGAATCCCTTCCGGGGATACCGCGAACACTTGACCGACAATGCTTTTGACGACCGCAACGCTGCTCATAAAAGACTCTCCGTGTATTACCGTTCGGGGGCATCCATCAAGGAGACCGGCCCGCTCACTGGTGCCGATTCAATAGCTGGAGTACTTAATTTCTTTGAAAAAACTTTGGCGTCAATATTTTGTTGTCCTGTCAGGAAAATTACTTTTCCGTCAAGGTATTGACCTATTGGGCGTCATCCTAAACAATCCGCCCGGTAATGTCACATTGATATTTATGCGGCCTCGCGACTTTCTGTTTGCGCCCTCCGGCGCCCTAGAAAAACGGGCATTTCGAGTTGCCACTCCAATGCAATATTCCAAGTTTGTTGCGGTTTTCAGGCAACCAATCCCCGGGAAAACATCAGAATGCGTTTGCACCTTCTTAAAGCTGTGCCTTTTGCTCTAGCCGCCAGTTTCGTCCAGGCTCAGACCCTGCCCGAAGCCATGCAAGATGCTGTGGAAAACCACCCGGAGATCCAGGCCGCTATCAATGCGCGCATTGCCGCTGACTATCAGGTGAGAGAAGCCCAAGGCGGTTACCTGCCTAAAGTCGACCTGCTGGGCGGTTATGGCCGTGAAAGCTCGGACAACACCTCGACCCGTGCCGCCAGCAACAGCCATGACTGGAAAACCTTGAACCGCGGCGAGTCGACCGTGCGCCTGCAACAAAATTTGTTCCAGGGCTTTGGCACCGTCAATGAAGTCGGCCGCCAACAAGCCACTGCCAACTCCCGTGGGTATGCGCTGCTCAATACCTCCGAGCGCACCGCGCTGACCGTCGCCCAGGTGTATCTGGATGTCTTGACCCGTCGCGAGATGGTGCAACTGGCAGAAGACAACCTGAAGAGCCACGAACGCATTTTTGACCAGATCAAACTGCGCACCAGCCGTGGCGTCGGAAGAATGGCGGACATGGACCAGGCCGAAGCCCGTCTGGCCCAGGCGCAAAACAACCTGATCACCGAGCAGACCAACCTGGCTGACGCCAACACCAACTTCCTCAGCGTTGTTGGCAAAGAGCCCGACCAATTGGAACGGCCAATGGGCATCGTGACCGCCCTGCCGGCCAGCCTGGATGAAGCCCGTCGCCAGATGATTGCCGACAGCCCGGTACTGCGCTCGGCCGAATCGGACATCGCCGCTGCCGAAAAGCAGTACGAAGCCGCGAAGTCGACTTTCTACCCGCGCTTTGATGCGGTGCTGCAACGCTCGGCCAACAACAACATCGGCGGCGAAGAAGGCCATGACAATGGCTATTCCGCCATGTTGAACATGCAGTTCAACCTGTATAACGGCGGCAGCGATAAAGCCAGCCTGCAGTCCAAGGCTTCCCAGGCCACCCAGGCGCTGGATATCCGCAACAACGCCCTGCGCCAGCTGAACGAAGAACTGGGCCTGGCGTGGAACGCCTACAACAACGCCAGCCAGCAGGTGCCAATCGCGCAGCAGTACGTGGACCGCAGCACCAAAGTGCGCACCTCGTACCAGCAGCAGTTCAGCCTCGGTGAGCGTACACTGCTCGACTTGCTCGACAGCGAGAACGAACTGTTCACCGCTCAGCAGCGTTTGGCACAGATCAAAAGCCTCTACGTTTACACCCAGTACCGTATCAAGGCCGACATGGGCCAACTGCTGAGAAGTCAGGGCGTGGTTGCCCCGCTGGCATCAGTTGTGCAGAACGATATTAAACCGTCGGTAAACCTGCCAGGGATGAACTGATTCTTGACGGCGTTGGACCACACAACCGTTTAAGAGAGAGTCAGCTTGGATTCTGAAATAGGTTTGGCGCCACTTCACCATGACCCGCGCACTCAGCATGACGACCCATTGCTAGATGGGTTGTTGGCTCTCTGTTCGCTGCACTACAAGCCTGCCAGCCGGGCCATGCTGACCACCGGCCTGCCCTTGGCCGGTCAGCGCCTGAGCGCCGATTTGCTGCCCCGCGCAGCCGCCCGGGCGGGTTTGCAGGGCCGCTTGCTGCAACGCAAGCTGGAGCAGATCCCGTCCATCGCATTGCCAGCCTTGCTGCTATTAAAGGAAGGACGCAGTGCGGTGCTGTTGGGATGGGAGGGTGATACTGCCCGCCTGCTGCTCAGCGAAAGTGACGGCGGCGAAGTCCAGGTCACTCGCGAGGTACTGAGCCAAGATTACAGCGGTCGGGTTTTCTTCGCCCAACCGCAACATAAATTTGACGTCACCAGCGGCACGCTGATCCCTCGCGCACGCTCGTGGTTCAAAGACACCCTCAAGCGCTCGCGCTGGCTGTACGCCGACGCCATCGCTGCCAGCCTGGTGATCAACCTGATCGCCCTGGCTGCGCCACTGTTTGTGATGAACGTGTACGACCGCGTGGTGCCGAACCAGGCCACTGCCACCTTGTGGGTGCTGGCCATCGGCATTTGCGGCGCCTACCTGTTCGACCTGCTGCTCAAGAGCATGCGCAGCCTGTGCCTGGACCTTGCGGGCAAAAAAACCGACCTGATCATTTCCGCGACGCTGTTCGAGCGCATCGTGGGCATGTCGATGAAAATGCGCCCGGCGCGCGTCGGCAGCTACGCCTCCAACATCCATGAGTTTCAGGGGATGCGCGACTTCCTCACTTCCCTGACACTCGCCAGCCTGATCGACCTGCCCTTTACCCTGATCATCCTCGCGGTGATCGCGCTGCTGGGCGGCCACCTGGTGTGGATTCCCATCGTCGCCTTCCCGCTGGCATTGGGTATCGGCCACTTCCTGCAAAAACCACTGACCGCGACACTTGAGCGCACCATGGCCCTGGGCGCCGAACGCCAGTCGAGCCTGATCGAAACCCTCGCCGGGCTCGATGCAGTGAAGGTCAACAACGCCGAAAGCGAGCGCCAGTACCAGTGGGAACAAACCATTGGCACCCTCAGCCGTCTGGAGCTGCGGGTCAAAGTGCTTTCTGGCCTGGCGATGAACATCACCTTGCTGATCCAGCAAGTCGCTGGCGTGGCGATGATCATCTTCGGCGTGTACCAGATCATCGATGGCACCCTCAGCATGGGCGGCCTGGTGGCGTGCTACATGCTCAGCGGCCGCGCACTCGGCCCGCTGGCCCAACTGTCGGGCCTGCTGACGCGCTACCAGCAAGCCAAGGTGACGATGGTCTCGGTGGACCAGATGATGGAGCTGCCGCAAGAACGCAACTTCGACGAACGCCCGCTCAGCCGCAAAACGCTGCAAGGCGCGATGACGTTCCGCGAGGTCGACTTCACCTACCCGAACCAGCAAACCCTGGCCCTACGCGGCATCAACCTGAACGTTCGCCCTGGCGAAAAAATCGGCATCATCGGCCGCAGCGGCTCGGGCAAAAGCTCGCTGGCCAAACTGTTGGTGGGCCTGTATCAGCCAGACTCCGGCTCGTTGCTGGTGGACGGTGTCGACATCCGCCAGATCGACGTCAGCGAATTGCGCCACAACATCGGCTACGTCGCCCAGGACATCCAACTGCTGGCCGGCACCCTGCGTGACAACCTGGTCTCGGGCGCACGCTACGTGGACGACGAGATGGTGCTGCAAGCCGCAGAACTCGCCGGCGTGCATGAATTCGCCAGGCTGCACCCACAAGGCTACGAGCTGCAGGTGGGCGAGCGCGGGCAGAACCTCTCCGGCGGTCAACGCCAGAACGTCGCCCTGGCCCGCGCGCTGCTGCTAAACCCGCCAATCCTGTTGCTGGACGAACCGACCAGCGCTATGGACAACACCGGTGAAGAGCGCCTCAAGCAGCGTTTGCAATCGGTGATCGAAAACAAGACGGTGATTCTCGTCACCCACCGTGCTTCGCTGCTGAGCCTGGTCGACCGCCTGTTGGTGATCGACCGTGGCCAGATCCTCGCAGACGGTCCAAAAGCGGCCGTTATGGAAGCGCTGAAAAAGGGGCAGATCAGTGTTGCTTAAGTCCGGCCCAGGCCGTTGGAAAGACGTCATCTTCCGCTACTTCAAGGGCAGCGACTCGCTCGATGACCAGCCACTGCCCGAAGTCGAAAAGGCACTGATCGACGATGCGCCGCGCATCGTGCGCCTGACCATCTGGGGCGTGATCGGCTTCTTCGTGTTCCTGCTGCTGTGGGCACACTTCGCGATCATCGACGAAGTGACCAAGGGCGAAGGCAAGGCCATCCCGTCATCGCGCATCCAGAAGATCCAGAACCTGGAGGGCGGCATCGTCGCCCAGATTTACGTGCACGAAGGCCAGATCGTCGAAGCCGGCGCACCGCTGATCCGCCTGGACGACACCCGATTTGCCTCCAACGTCGGCGAAACCGAAGCCGACCGCGTGGCCATGGAACTGCGCGTAGAGCGCCTCAGCGCGGAAGTCGACAACCGCCCGCTGAACATCACCGAGGCCGCACGCAAAGCCGTGCCAAACCAGGCCTCGAACGAAGAATCGCTGTACCTCAGCCGCCGCCAGCAACTGGCCGACGAAATTGGCGGGCTGCAACAACAACTGCTGCAACGCCAGCAAGAGCTGCGTGAATTCAGCTCCAAGCAGGAGCAGTACCGCAACAGCCTGAACCTGCTGCGCCAGGAAATCGGCATGTCCGAGCCCTTGGTGCAACAAGGCGCCATCTCGCCGGTAGAAGTGCTGCGCCTCAAGCGCTCGGAAGTTGAAACCCGCGGCATGCTCGACGGCACCACCCTGGCCATCCCCCGCGCCCAGGCCGCCATCAACGAAGTGCAGCGCAAAGTCGACGAAACCCGTGGCAAGTTCCGCAGCGAAGCCCTGGCCCAGCTGAACGAAGCCCGCACCAACCTGAGCAAGGCCCAAGCCACGTCCAAAGGCCTGGAAGACCGCGTCAGCCGCACCATGGTCACCTCCCCCGTGCGCGGCATCGTCAAACAGATGCTGGTCAACACCGTCGGCGGCGTCATCCAGCCCGGCAGCGACATGGCCGAAGTGGTGCCACTGGACGACACCCTGCTGGTCGAAGCGAAAATCCGCCCACAAGACATCGCCTTCCTGCACCCCGGCCAGGAAGCCATGATCAAATTCACCGCCTACGACTACACCATCTACGGCGGCCTCAAAGGCAAACTCGAAACCATCGGCGCCGACACCGTGATGGACGAAGAGAAGAAAAACACCTTCTACGTCATCAAACTACGTACCGACCGCAGCCACCTGGGCACCGATGAAAAGCCACTGCTGATCATCCCCGGCATGGTGGCCTCCGTGGACATCATCACCGGCAAGAAAAGCATCCTGAGCTACCTGCTCAAACCGATCATCAAATCCCGCGCAGAGGCCATGCACGAGCGTTGATTGTTGGCAGGCGACGCGCAGAAATGCGGGGAGATTCGCGAAAACTTGGGTTTTCGCAAAAATAGTCAGATTTCAGGGGTTTACAGAACCTTTGCAGTCGCTATAATCGTCGCCCAACACGCCGGTATAGCTCAGTTGGTAGAGCAACTGACTTGTAATCAGTAGGTCCCGGGTTCGACTCCTGGTGCCGGCACCATACAAGGTTCCAGAGAAGGCTTTCAAAATCTCTGAAACCCCCGAAAAACCCGCCTTTTGGCGGGTTTTTTCGTTTTAGCGTTCCATCGGTTTCCGTCAGAAACTGGTGGATTCCAACCGTTTTAAGGGTAGAGTTTGGGATACAGGTCACTTCGATAAAAGGGAGTACCCTTATGTCGCGCACCACAGCTCCGCTCTCCGACGCAGCTTGCCGCTTGGCAAAACCTACAGACCGCGCCTACAAGCTTTTCGACGGCGACGGCCTCTACCTCCTAGTCCAACCCAATGGCCGCAAAGGCTGGCGGCTCCGTTACGTCAAACCTGACGGACGCGAAGGACTGACCTCGTTCGGCAACTACCCCGTCATTGGCCTCGCCGATGCGCGCCGCAAGCGCTTGGAAGTTAAGCGAATGCTGGCGGATGGCGTTGATCCTATAGAGACCAAGCACCAAGCCAAGGCGGAAGCCGTAATCAAAGGCAGAACCTTTGAAAGCGTTGCGCTCGACTGGCATACGGAAATGGCGGCCAAGTGGGCACCAGGCCACTCCAAGACTGTGATGAGCCGCCTCAAAACCCACGTGTTCCCGCTGATCGGCACTCGCGCCATTGTCGACCTCGACACCCATGACCTCATGCAGCCCTTGGAAGCGATCAAGAAGCGCGGAACGATCGACGTTGCTTTAAGGGTACAAAACTACCTGCAGAGCATCATGCGCGAGGCAAAGCGCCTCCGGCTTATCACCATAAACCCTGCTTACGATCTCGAAGGCTCGATCAAAGCCCCGCGGGTGGTACATCGCCCCGCTCTACCCTTATCGAGACTGCCGGAACTGCAGGAGCGGATCGACACCTATAAAGGCCGCGCACTTACCCGTCTGACGGTGATGCTATCGCTGCATGTGTTTGTACGATCCAGCGAACTGCGTTTCGCCCGCTGGAGCGAGTTCGACCTCAAGCGCGGCACCTGGGAGATACCGGACACTCGACCCGCGTTGGAGGGAGTACCCTTTTCCACAAGGGGTACGAAGATGGCAGGGGATATCCATTTAGTACCCTTATCGCCGCAAGCAGTGGCGCTACTCGAAAAAATCCATGCACTCACAGGCAAATTCGCATTGGTCTTCGCAGGGGATGCTAAACCCTGGAAGCCCATGTCCGAAAATACCGTGAACAACGCGCTTCGGACGATGGGATACGACACCAAAACCGATATCTGCGGGCATGGATTTCGTTCGATGGCCTGCAGCGCACTGATCGAGTCAGGATTGTGGTCGGAGACAGCCATTGAACGGCAGATGAGCCACAAGGAGCGCAACAACGTCCGCGCCGCTTACATCCACAAGGCCGAGTTCATCGAGGAGCGCAGGCTGATCATGAATTGGTGGAGCCGGTACCTGGAGGCCAACCGGCAGGAGCATGTCACTCCACACGAATTCGCGAACCAGACAGGAGCGAACGTCACTCGCCTAAAAGCAAAACGTGGCGCAACTGAGTAAGCGCTCGATCTTCAAATCTCAGCGATCCGCTTGTCCACGCGGGTCCATCCAAACAGGGCTGCAAAGCCGCCCAGTTTGGAGGGACCTCACTTAAAAAATCTAAAGCCCACGCAACTATCTGTGGAAAACCACTGATTTCCACCGGTGGATAATTTCATCCACAGCCGCAGAACGCCCGAAAACTCGATCCTTGACCCGAATTATCCACAGGCGTAGAAAAGATCGGGCAAAGCGCTGTCGTTGACAGCAACCCAGGTAGCCAGAACCTTTAAGGCTACGCCACACCGTGGTGGTTCTCCCAAAGTGCGATTAGCGTCCGGCGGCTCGCACGGTCACAGCGATGTGATGGATGCCTACTTTTACCAGTGTGCCCACTGCGGCAACTCATCCCCCTTTCATAGCTGCTCTGCAGCAACCTATCCGCTTGGCCATTCCCGTGCGCCAACCTGCGCCCGTCTCTTTCTCCCGGAAAGAGACGGGCGCTCCTACCGCTGCTGCAGCCCAACTCGTACAAGGCTTTGCGGCATTTCCCCTCGTGACAATCGGCGTGACAAACACCGAAGTCACCAGCAACAGCGATGCAGATGATGGTGCCGCAGCCCAGGGAATGGACTGCACCTGACTGACAGTCAGGCACGCCCCGGTCATCGCATCACTGCCTTCACCCGGCTCAAGATCTCGCGGCGTTGGTCTCGTCAGCCAATGCAGCCTCCACCCGCCCACTTCCTTGGAAGTGTTCAGGAGGCCAGATCATGAGATGCCCAAGCTCCCGGTCGTAAAGAGCCGCCAGTCCCGCGTTAGTGGACAACCCTCACAGGTCGCAGGGGCCTTGATCCCTGATAACACTCAACATCCTTGGCGGGATGACGTGGGGAAGGTTTTAAGAGTTTACTTCGAGAGGAGTTCGATCATGGCATTGGTCGGTAGACGAGACGGGCGAAATTTTGGCTATGGCCGGCAGTTGAGTTATGCCGGGCCACAAGAGCTAAAAGATCTGTTTGGCGGCGGGCACTACGGGACGGTCAAAGCGCACAGTGATCGCTGGCAGGCGTTTGTGCGGTGGTGCCGGTCGGAGGATGGACCAGGACTTAACGATGCGCGACAAATTGATCGGCAGACCTTACTGGATTACGCCGGGCATCTGCGTCAGCAAGTTGAACAAGGCGCTATCGGCATTGCCACCGCGCAAAACCGATTGTCCAGCGTGAACCGAACCATGGCCGCGCTTCGCGGTGATCCGTATGTGAGAGTGCCAAGTCCGAGCAAGGCGTTGGGAATGCAGCGCACCAGTGTTCGTCGCTCGGTGCCGCAAGGCCAAGACCGCGAACACGTGAAGCGGATCGTCGACGAGCTTTGCGAACATCAGCAACCGCGTGCTGCGGCCATAGCTCAGTTAGCGCGAGCCACCGGCATGCGTTTACGTGAGGCGATTTTGGCCGACCTTCCTCGACTGCAACGGGAAGCCGAGCAACTCGGGAGGATCAACATCCAGGACGGCACCAAAGGTGGCCGCGGCGGAGCAACAGCACCTCGCTGGATCATGGTGGATGACCATGTTCGCGAAGCACTCAGATATGCCGAGCAGGTCTTACCGCATGGCAGCCGCAACCTACTGGCACCGAACGAAAGCTACCTTGATTTCCAACAGGGAATCGTCCGCCCCGCACGGGAGGTCCTCCATATACACAACCTCAAAGGCTTCCACGAATTGCGGGCAGCCTATGCGTGCGAACGCTACGAGCAAATCACCCAGCATCTTGCACCCATCAACGGTGGCAGGTGCTGCCAGCTAGACCGACGCCTCGATCAGGAGGCACGCGCACAAATCAGCGATGAGCTGGGGCACGGTCGTATCGACGTGGTTTCGGCGTACATCGGCGGCCGACCATGAGCAAACCATTCGATATGGAGTTGTTTCTAACGGGCGTGCTGGCGGGATCACCTGTAACACGACAACGCCACCTTCATCAGGCAAGGGCAATCCAGACAGCAATCAATGAGCGATGGCACTGCGACAACCCATGGGTTTGGCAACGGAAGCATCTCGCATGGTTTCTGGATTACCGTATAAACAATCACACAGAACCTACCCGCTATTATTACCTGCTGACTATTCATTTGCTCACTCTTCGCTTAGGGAAAACCTGGAAGTTCAAATGTTAGGTGGAGGCCCTAAACGGGACAAAAACCGTTGGCGACAGAACATAGCTAGCACTGGGATTGAAAATAGCTTGCGTCAACATGAAATTCGCGCAACATTTAGGTAAAAAATAAGCTAGAGGGATAATAATGCTAAAAGGAATCGACAAGCTCCAGCGTCAACTTGCAGATGTACAAAAGGTACTTCAATCACTCGAAGGCGATCTTTGTACAGTGAATTTTAATCCTCACGATCCCGTGAGTATTGAAGGTGCGATTCAGCAGATATCAAATCTCATAGATGAGCGTGTGGGAACCTATACGTCAAATCCAATAATCAGCTCCTTGGCAGAGCAGATGAAAGAGCGATATAGGGAAAAGATCATAGAACGGGCTGCCGCAGCGCGACTGTTAGAGGAAGAAAAATAGTGGCCATCGACCTCTTTGCTCAGATCAACAATGCGGTTATAGATCTACAGAGCTCACAACATCAGACCTTCGAACAACCGCTAAAAAAACTGGCCCGCCTACTTCGCGATCCGGCGCTTGACGCTAGCAACAATGAATTGATATCGGGGCTAGATCTCGAAGCATTCTTGGAAGCGAGCGAACGGTCTGGCGGCGGCATGGGGAATCATAAACTTGCTTGGCCAGAATCAGATGACGACAAACAACGACTAGGTCTCACCCTACTGCTAATCGAAAAACTCGCTGAAGATCCAAAATACGCCATTAATTTCGGTCATCACTACTTTAGCTCGGGCAGTAGAAAGCTTATTTCAGGTGTCCATGGATTTACTGGACAGATAATCGCCCCATTTGTGCGGGATTATAAAGTCTATGTCGAATCTCAGGGAGAGGTTAAACCGCAGTTGAAAATATCAAAATCTAATAAAGTATTTATTGTTCATGGCCATGACGAGGCTGCATTACAAGGTCTCGCGCGCTTCCTAGAAAAGCTCGGCTTAGAAGCGATTATCCTTAGGGAACAACCCGATCGAGGCCAGACGATTATTGAAAAATTTGAACATTCGGCTGATGTAGGTTTCGCGGTAATATTGTTAACACCCGACGATGTTGGTGGTTCAATAAAAGCTGACGTGAGCGATGCTCGCGCACGTCAAAATGTCATTTTTGAACTTGGATTCTTTGCCGGAAAACTTGGGCGCGGCCGTGTTTGTTTGCTTCGCAAGGGGCAGGTGGAAATACCATCTGATTTGTTTGGTGTAATTTATACCGACATGGACTCGGCTGAAGCCTGGAAGATGAAACTGGTACGAGAGTTGAAAGCGGCTCAGTTAGACTTTGATGCTACTAAGTTTTGGTAGCCAAGTAAAAATCTAGCCCCCTTACCGACTCCTAAATTATAAGCAGCGGGAGTGCTACCGGCCATATAGACCGATAGCTCTCCAAACTATTTTAACCAGAGGCTAACAAAGTCAATACTTCCATTGTTTATAATGGACCGATAGACTTTTCACCTAGCTGAATCAACTTAAATTTAACGCCCTCGGTAGACTCTTTAAAAACCGGCTCGGAATCATCGAATGATGCTGCAACAATACTTTGCAAACCTGTGGATGAAGAAAGCATTTGGAGAAGAGCATGCTGGCTCTTAGTGGCCATTGAGTGCTGTCCAGGCTCATCAAATAAAATGAAACCGGGGTGATTGGCTTTGATCGTTGGATGTGCCGAGGTTTGATGGATAGCTATCAGGTATGCCCAAATCAATCGTACAAAATCACTTGCACTGGAGTCTGCTGCCATGCTGTTTTGATTTTTATTACTTCTATACTGATGGATAGCCTTTTCGGACTCCGAGTTCTTTTCTCTAATAACCCGGAGCTCTATACGTGATAAGAATGGTAACAGGCTATCAAAATCTAGTTCAATATCTCCTACAGGGGCACTGTGATAATCAAAGGTTCCAACATTTGCTCTGAACATTTTCCCAAACAAGTTTAGAGTCTTAGTATCCTGCTCCGAGTAATGTTCTTTAGGTAAAAACAAACGCTGGTCTTGGTTGTTTTTTAGCTGAAGAGATAAAGAACCAAAACGTTTTTTTAGCTCATCAAACTTCGTATCGAAGCCATTAATTTTTTCGATTTCAGACTCAAGATGCATCTGTTTTCTTAACAGAGTTCGAGTGCCGGCGGTTCCACTTGTTACATCAGAGCGCAATGCTGCCAATATTGACCTAGATTTCGCAATCCGTTGACGTATACCTTCCCCTTCTTCTTCTAGATTTTGAATAGTCAACCTTATCCCTTGCTGTTGACGCTCTAACATTTTCAATTGGCTATCAAGATAATCGATATTTGTTTCAATACTCATTTTAGAGGTGAGTACGCCACCGCCGGTCAGAGAGTCGTCTACATATTGAAAACAGGTGGGGCATTGTTCTTTGGCTATATAGAGCCCCTGCTCCGCTCCAAATTTTTGCAATTTCAAGGTGGACTTATTTCTAAGCAACTCCTCACTCGCCTGCTCAGCTAACTGTTTGTTGGTAGCTAAGGATGAACGATGGATAGCTAAGGTGCTCACGCTAATTTCATAAAGCCCTACTAGCCTATTGAGCTCTGCGCTATTTACATCTATTGCCGATACAACCTCTGGACTTACACCATCTTTAAGCTTATTCATTTCGAGCTCTTGCCTTTCATAATCAGCACGGAGCTGGCTTATGTAGTCGGAAAGAGAGAACTTAGTTTGCCCCACTCGCTTATAAACAGCTATATTATCCGAATCAAGCGCCGAAGTTACTCGTAACGGCACCCCTTGAATCTCTATCCCTTCACCAGCCGCTCTTGATTCGCGAAGCAGCTCTTTATATGAGTCATTCCAAGCATTATCTATCTCAACTGACTCATAATTAAGCTCACTTCGTTTCGCATCAGCCTCAAATACATTCAGACCTAACAAAAACTCAACTACCTTCACCCGCACATCGCGAATTCCATAGTGCGGTATGTTTGCAATATAGTCAGTCCAGCCCCTTTTTTGTTCAACCGCAAGAGCGGCAAAAATCGCCTGGAGATATAACTTAACCTGTTTACCCGAAGAGTTTTGCACTTGCGGCAGATTGAAACCTAAAAACTTCTCCAGAAAATTATGAAAGCCCTCTTCATAAATTGCACTTCCACCATCGTGGAGATATTTGAAAGATGATTGCAACGGTAATTTTCCAGTGAGGAAAGCCCCATCCAACACCTCCACCAACTTAGCATTTCGTGTCTGATCCGTAATAGCACGACGAAACGTTCGAACATCCCCCAGCTTATTTTCAACCTCTAAATAAACCTCTGACTGTGTTATTGGTATTTTTTTGTCGTCATATTCAAAGTAGTCTTTAACTGCATATGGCAGTGATGACTGATTTTTACCACCAATCAATTCCTCCATGCCAAGTGAATATAGGATACTGTTAAATACAGTACTCTTCCCAGATGAGTTTGATCCTTTTATGATTGTCAGCGCGCGATCAAACTCAAGAAAAAAACCAAAATCACCTTCTTGAGTAGTAATCTTAAGCTTTAATGCCCTAATAATCATAAGGCATCCCATCCTTTCGCCACTGAATCAACCATTTTTTCTGAAATCCCTTTTCCAATTATTCTTAAGGACGTTTTTTCTGGAGATAAAAGATCTTTATCTTTAAGCAAAAAGCTCAAAAAATCTTGTCCCTTGACAGATATTTCCACCCCGGTCGACAAAGCAGTAACTAGTTGATCCTCTACAGCAAATTTCAAAGCTATTGCCAAAGCAGGATCGAACCCCCAAACAGGTAAAGTTAACACTCCTTTACGAGAAGCTTCTTTTAGACTAGCCAATCTTCTTTCTGACTTCAATGCCCAGTTAAACAAATGAAGTTTAAGCAAACTACATTTTTCCGCGCGACCGCAAAGATGTAAAACAAGGAGTATCTGCGAGATTTTATATAATGTTCTATGCTCAGCAAGTACAGGCATGGGTCGCTGCGTGAACTTTAATTTCATCATGACTAGTTACTCAAAGTCTAATTCACAAGCGGCGAGCCAACGTGCAACTGTATGCCTAGTTATTTCGCTCGCGAGAGTATGATCTACGCCCGGCCGTAACTCAGAGACGATCCTTTCCGCCAACTTATCGGTAACTTTTTCGATAAGTGATTCAGCGGTCCCCGACCAAGTAAACGCCCACTCCTTTACATCCTGCTCAAAAACAGACAACAACCTTACAAGTCTAAAATAAATTGTGGGGGAAGCGGCATTTAAAGCGTTAAAGTAATTATCATGTTCTAGAAAGGTTTGCAGCGTAAAATTATATAACCGACCAACTAGCTTTTCTGATGGAGGATCCATTTTCTCAACTAATCGAAGTGCAGACTTTCTTAAGAGGTGTTGCTCATACAGTTCAGGGTCAGAGTCGAGTAGCGGTAGAGAAGTCACCTGGTTTCCAAAACTGATAGCTACTCCATTCAAACTGCGCTGCTCATTTATTTCGCGAAGGTAAAAATCCGCATCATGCAAATGTATTGTGAAATTAGGATGCAATATATCGAGACCCCAGTCACGCGCCTCAACTTCTTTAACTTTAGCGTGGGAAAGCAGGTTGTGATGATTGATTTCAGGAGATACAAAGCACCACTCTTTTATCTGCGTACCTCCTAGACGGCCTTTGAGCTCAAGTTGAAACTTCTTCAACTTGTTTACATCATCAGTGATTTTTCGTTTTTGCTTGTCTAGCAATACTTGTTGAGTATAAATCCTATCAGGACAGTAGCACTGGAATGCACGTCCGGTATTAATTGTATAGCCTTCTATACCGAAGTCTCCTGGCGAAGCTGGCATCTCCTGATAGCCATCAATTCCATGCTTACTCTTGAAAACTAACTGGCATAAATTCTCCCATGTATCGCCATTGAATGGGCCCAATTTTGTAATGAACATCAGATGGCTATCCCTTCCGCTTTAGATATATACCATTACGATCACAAGTCCATAAAATGGCTAATGGCCATGTCAATTCTAGTGCAATTGACAATTTTTCGCTATTTTTTTCTATATACTAAAAAATCTGCATCTATAGAAAGCTGATCGATACATTCACTAAAGAACTACGTTTCCATTCATTAACCACTCTTCCCTAAACAAAAATATTTTCACTCACTAAAAATAGCTATCATTACAGAAGGGTATTTTTAGAGGTAGCAACTATATTTTTCTAAAAAAAATCTTGTACTTTCATAGTATTAGGATGCTATTCGACTCCTGGTGCCGCACCATCTCTCAAAGCCCCGCAATGCGGGGCTTTGTGGTTTCTTGGGTTTGGAAAAAGCTGGAGATTTGAATAGCGGCTTTCGTCAAAACGTCCACAAAACGTCCACACTCAATATTTGAACCCCCTCTTCAGGCGCTGCCAACCCTTCAACTGAGGCTTGGTAAGCTGCGTTCCAATCTCAGTCGCCGCCTCTAGAATTGCGGCGGTTTCTCCATACGATTCGTGTTCGCCCCGATAGCAAACGTGGTAGCTCTCACTCAATACGGGAGTTTTACCAATGAACGCTACACCTCCGTCCGCGTTAACCACCCTCGGCGTCACCCCCTTCTCCTTTCACTCCGGCCAACCTCTGTTGCGCGTCAACAGCGGTGTTTCCCTGCATGAAGCGTTGCACCACGTTTGCGATTTGCCACACGTTGCCAAGCTGCTCGCCGAAGATGCGGCGATGACGAAGGAGACGGACCGTTATGCCTGGGCGTCGCATTATTTGCAGGAGATGAGCAAGGCGGTGATTGATGATGTGGTGAAGGTGTTGGAGTCGCCTGGGAATACCGTGCTGTAAGTAGGGCTGTGAAGCGGCCCCAAAACCAGGCGCTTAGTTTTAACAGAAAAATCTCAGTGTCTTTATTGGGGCTGCTGCGCAGCCCGGCGCGGGGCAAGCCCGCTCACCACAGAGTGGTGTGCCCGCATTTGAGAGTGGTGTAGATACCCAGGGGCGCTTTTTTCGGTATAAACCTGAATACCCTCCGCGTCGTGAACGGACTCCCATGAACGCCCTGAAGCTGATATTCCTCCTTATCGTTTTCCCGCTGCTGCTGGCCGCTCTCGGTGGCTGGGAGCGTCAGCGTGCTGATGAAACCACCACCACCATGATCGATTACCACATCACCGTGGGCATCGCTAAACAGCAACTCCAAGCCCTGGCAGCCAAAGACCCGGCAGCTATCGTCGACCTGGTCGATGAAAATATCAGTGTGCAACTCGCCCTCTCCCGCCTGGAAAAAATCGAATCCGAGCTGCCCACCGCCCACCGTGTAAACCGTGTGATGCGTGCCCTAGCACCGTGGGTCATCGGCCTGGGTCTGTTGGCGGCATTGATCGGCGTGGCCGCGCTGGCGGGCACGCACTGGGCAGGGCGCCGCGCGCAGCAGTCGCGGGAAAAGTTGTTGCACGCGTTCGCCCTGGGCAGCCGTTTGTTGCCTTACGTGCTGGTGAGCCATGTGGTGGCAATGGCAGCGGCGGTCGCGTTGGCGTTGAGCTATGAAGGCCTGGCGCTGTGGCATATCGGCCGGTTGGGCAGTGGCGAGGTCAAGCTGATGGCGGTGCTGGGGGTGATTGCGGCGTTTTGCCTGTATTCGATCTGGCAGTTGCTTAAACAGTTGCGTCATATGCTGGGGATGTTCACGCCCGAGCCGCTTGAAATGTTTGGGCAGGCGGTGACGCCGGAGCAGGCGCCGGGGTTGTGGCGCCATGTGGATGAACTGGCGGGCAAACTCGGCGCGCTGCCGCCGGACCACATTGTGGTGAGCCTGGCCCAAGGCTTTTATGTGACGTCCAGCGCGGCCACTGTGCAGCCGGCAAACACGGCGCTGCACGGGCGCACTTTGCATGTGCCGCTGTTGTACCTGGGCCTGTTGAGCCACGAGGAAGTCGGCGCGGTGATCGGCCATGAGCTGGCGCATTTTGCAGGGCAGGACACGGACTACAGCCTGCGCTTTTTGCCGATCTACGAGGGGGTCAATCGCAGCCTGGAGGCGCTGTTGAACACGATGCTGGCCAGCGATTTTATCCAGGGGCGGCTGATGCGGCCGTCGTTCATGTTCGGTGTGTTTTTCATGCAGCGCTTTGATGGCGCGGTGAACCACTGGAGCCGTGAGCGCGAATTGCTGGCGGATGCTGCCGGTGCGCGGCTGGTAGGCCGTGTACCAGCGGCCTCGGCGTTGTTGCGGGTATCGGTGTTGCAGCCGCACGTTGAGGACTCGTTGCTGGCGTTGTGTGATGCAGGGTCGACTGCAGATCTGCCCGACGCTGTGTTCAACACCTTGCGTGAGTGCCCATTGGAATTGCCGCCCGAAGCCTTGGCGATTCATCAACCGCACCCGACCGATTCCCACCCGTCCAATGGCGAACGCCTACAGGCGCTGAACGTGTCGCTGGACGATGCCCTGCACAGCGCCACCCGTGCAGTGGAGAGCGACGCGGCGAATGCGCAGCTCGATGCCTGCTTCAGCGCACCACAGGCACTGCGCGAGCAACTGACTGGCGATGTGATGGAAGTGGCCGTGTCGGAAAACACCGCACACACCCACCTGCTGGAAACCCTGGCCGCGTCGGCCGAGGGCGAGCGTGCATTGCATGAAGGCAGCGCATGGCGCGGCGCGTTGATGGCACTGTCGGGGCTGCCCTTTGTGCTGGGTGGGCTGTTTATCCTGAGCCGGGTTTTGCTCGCCCCGGAGCGCTTGAAAGGCACGCCGCTGTCGGCATTCGGCGCAGGCGCGTGCCTGGGTGTCATCGGGCTGGGGCTTCTGTGGCTGGGCATCCGTCGATTCAAGCGCGCGCCGCAGACCGCGTTGCGCCTGACGCCGGAGCATTTTGTGTTCAATAACCTGGCGCAACCGTTGCCCATCGAACATATAGAAGAGATCACCCTGCAATTCGTGCAGGGCATCTGGGTCACCGTTCAACTGACGCCCGAGGCGCCATTACCTGCAATGCGCAAAACGGCGTTCGGCGTACCCGGCGTGCGGGTCAACAAGAAGAAACGCCAGGTGCTGCTGCTCATGGCACAACTGTGTATCGACAATAAAAAAATCGAGCCCTATGAGGGGCTGTCCTTGATGCTCGACTACAAAAATGCAGCGCTGGCACGCAAGATTTTGCAGAACCGCGAGGACTGATCGGCGCCCATAAAAAAACCCCGAACCAGTCGGGGTTTTTTATCGCCTGGCATCAGGCGCGACGTGCGATCACTTAGAAAACATTGATCGGGTAGTCGGCGAACAGACGCAGTTCGTTACCGCCAATGTTGTAGTTGCTGGCGTTGTCGGAAACGCGCAACCACGAGGCGCGAGCACGCAGGCTCAGGTCTTTGGCCGGGCCGCTCTGAACGACGTATTTGAACTGGTTGAAGATTTCACGCTCTGTACCATTGCCGCGGTTGGAACCATCGTCAATGTTGGTACCACGTACGTATGCAACGTTGTAGCTCAAGCCAGGTACGCCGAAGGCGCTGAAGTCCAGGCCGTAGCCCACTTGCCAGGAGCGCTCGTCCTTGCCGTTGAAGTCAGACCAGTAGGAGTTGGCCAGCAGGATAGTGTTACCACCGTCGCCGATCCCGCTGTTCTTGTTGTTCTGGTGGTAGCCGCTGTACAGGTAGCCGGTGTCACCGGTGCTGCGCTGGTGAGCGACGGTGAAGCTGTGCGGGCCAACGGCCCATGTAGCGCCCAGGCTCCAGATTTTGTTGTCGCGGGCGTCTTCATCACCCTGGGTCAGCTGGGCGAAGCTCTTGTCCAGCTTGGTTTTGTAGCCGTTGAAGTCAAAGGTCAACGATTGTTTTTCTGGCAGGGCCAGTACGTAGTTCACGTTGACGTATTGCTTCTTCAGCACGTCCTGCATGTCGGATGCGTACAGCGCAGCGGACAGGCTTTCGGTGAATTTGTAGCTACCGCCGAGGTAGTTGATGCTCTTCAGGTCGCCGCTGTCGCTGCCTTCAGCGCTCTTGCGGCCCTGCTTGGTGAAGTGACCCGCGTCCAATTGCAGGCCTGCGATCTCCTTGGAAACAATCGAGGTACCCTCGTAGGTTTCCGCCAGCAGACGGCCGCTGTCGTAGCTCAGGACTGGCACGGCTGGCAGTTGCTGACCGTATTTGAGTACGGTGTTGGAGATACGCGCCTTGACGGCTGCGCCACCTTTGGCCAGGTCGTTGGCTGCCGAACCGCTGTCGCCTTTCTTGAAGAAGTCGATACCGCCACCGCCACTGCGACCTTTACCACCGTCCAGACGGATAGCGTATTGGCCCAGCACGTCCACACCCACACCGACGGTGCCTTGGGTGAAGCCGGACTCGAACTTACCGATGAAGCCTTGGCCCCATTCAGCTTTGTCCTGGTTATGGTTTTTGTAGTCGCGGCTGATGTAAGCGTTACGTGCCGCAATATTCAAGTGGCTATCTTCAACGAAACCCTTGGATTGCTCCTGGTCGTTTGCCATTGCTGCCGATGCGCTCAAAATCCCCAGAGCGATCAGACTCATCCGTTGCTTCAACATTTTCTTGTATTCCTTATTTCTGGTTGAGTACGCGCTGTGACACCAGGCTCCATGTCGCTTTCTGGTGTCTGCTTATTCCAAAAAAGAAGGCCCGCGGACGACTGAACAGGCCGCGGGCCTTTTCTTATTGGATGAGTCATGGCTGTTAGCCACAGGCGTTGGGCGCAATCCTAGTCGTGCGTTGAACTATGTGTCAATTTCGCGAATCGTCTGTATTTAGGCGTAATTGTTCTAAGCGAAGGCATAGGACATTTCTGAAAGCGACATTAATCCGCCTCAACCGACCCCGAAAACATATCCTGTAACATATTTCAAAGTCGATACGTTTGGTAATGGATAACGCGCGCAAATGCAAAGCATTAACATTAACGTGCTTTTCCTCCCAAACACTTTGGATACATTTCCCCATGCCTGCCCCTCGCCTGACGCCCATGACCCTTGGGCTCTCTGTTCTGCTGTCTGCCGGTTTTGCCTGTGCGGCCACCACCTTGCCCGAAACCTCGATCAGCGCCGAAGCGGACGAAGACGACCCGCGCATCAAGGAAACCAGCACCGCCACCCGCACCGCCACGCCGGTGCGATATGTACCCCAGGCCATCGACTCGGTGAAGACCGAAAGCCTGCGGTCCTACGGCACCAACGATCTGGGCCAGGCCTTGAGCGGCATCCCCAACGTCAGCAGCGGCGCCGATACGCGCTTCGACAGTTTGCGTATCCGTGGTTTCGACGCGAGCAATGACTTCTACCTGGACGGCATTCGCGACGACAGCCAGTACGTGCGCGACCTGCATAACATCGAGCGCATTGAAGTGCTCAAAGGCCCGGCAGCCGTACTTTACGGGCGAGGCGGTCAGGGAGGGATCGTCAACCGCGTAAGCAAGCTGCCCACGGCCGGGCATAAGTCGAGCATCGAGGCCCAGGGCGGCAGCAACGATATGCGCAGCCTGTATGCCGACCTGAGCACCGACCCCACCGATAACATCAGCCTGCGCCTGAACATGGGCAACCAGGACAACAACAGCTTTCGCGACGATGTCAGCGGCAGTCGCCAACTGTTTGCGCCGTCCATGAGCTGGCAGCTCACGCCTGACCTGAACTGGCTGGTGCAATACGAATACAGCCGCTACAACCGCACGCCGGATCGTGGCGTCCCCGGCGTCAACGGGCGCCCGGCGGACGTGAGCCGCAGCACTACCTATGGCGACAGTCGCGACTATATCGACGACAAAACCCAGTCACTGCGCTCCAAGCTGGCCTACGAACTCAACGACAACTGGCAACTGCGCCAGACCCTCGGCGTGTTCAAGCTCGACAGCGATTTCGACAACACCTACCAAACCGGCTACAACCGGGTGAACAACCGCGTGACGCGCCAACGCTGGCAACAGGACCTGACCACCCTCAACATTTTCAACAACGTTGAGCTCGAAGGTAGCTTCAGCACCTACGGCCTGGAACATCGCCTGCTCACCGGCGTTGAGCTGGGCAGTCAACGTCGCGACCCGAAGCTGTACAGTGCTGGCCTGAGCGTACCGGCGCTTGACCTCAACCAGCCGAATCGTCATCTGAGCCACACCGGACGCATGAGCGTGTCGAGCAACAACCACACCGAAGTCGAAAGCCGCGCCATTTACGTCCAGGACCAACTGCGCCTGAATGATCAATGGCAGGTACTGGCCGGCGTGCGGTACGACGTATTTGAAGTGAGCACCAAAAACAAGGTGCTCAACGTGCAGCAGGAGGTCGACAGCCGCAAGGCCAGCCCACGTTTTGGCCTGGTGTGGACGCCCCTGGAGCACCACTCGTTCTACGCCTCGTGGAGCAAGACCTTTTCCCCGGCGGGTGGCGGCCTGATCGGCATCACCCCGAACGCCGCCGGCAGCGTCAACGAGCTGAGCCCCGAGCTGACCAAGCAGAAAGAAATCGGCGTAAAAAGCGACTGGCTCGACGAACGCCTGAGCACCACCCTGGCGCTGTACGAACTGGAACTCTACAACCGTCGCACCGCCGACCCGCTGGACCGCACCATCACCCTGCTCAGCGGCCTGCAACGCTCGCGTGGCGTAGAGCTGACGGCCACCGGCAAGATCGTCGGCAACTGGTATGTGCGCGGCGGCGTAGGCCTGCAGGACGCAACGGTCGAGAAAGACAACAACGGCTTTGAAGGCAAGCGCGTCAGCGACGTGGCCAAGCGCAACGCCAGCCTGTTTATCACCTGGAAACCGCAAATGGGCTGGTACGCAGAAACCGGCCTGACACTGGTGGGCGATCGTTATGCCGACAACCTCAACACCGTGGTCCTGCCGGGTTATGGCAGTTGGGATGCGCTGGTCGGGTTCCGTCACAAGGAATGGGATGTGCGCGCGGCGCTGAACAACATCGCCGATAAGACTTACTACGAATCGGCAACCAGCGTGGCGCAGATTCAACCGGGGGAGCCGCGTAACCTGGTGGTGACGGGCACTTACAGTTTCTAGTTATCACGCAACCCCGTAGCAGCTGTCGAGCGCAAGCGACGCTGCGTCAGGCGCACTGCCGATTCAAGCTCGAGGCGCGGCCGACGCAGCGTCGCTTGCGCTCGGCAGCTGCTACGGGGGGTTGTGTGGTGCTGGATAAGGCGGTATCTGCGCTTCAGCTACACATCAACTCACACAGGGCGTGCAGTTCATCCTCACTGAACAACCCCACCGGGTAACGTTCCTTCATCACGCTGCGCAGATCTGGCTGCTGCCGGGCCTGCCGCGAGCCGTGTTCCTTCAACCAGTGCCCCAGCGCATGAATCGTGTCGTTGTTAACCCGTAAAGGGTGGAAGGTGCGCGTGTGGATCGGGTTGATATCGGCGTTCATTTCAGCGCTCTCTCCTACTGCTTGAGCGGCTAACTTACTCAAGGTTTATGACAGAACTGTGCAGTCATTACCTTGGGCCACTGTGGCAACACCGATACAAGAGCTATGCCAACGTCGCGTGTTTATAGGCATGTGCACACAAAAAAGCCCGAGGCCTTGCTGGGCCGCGGGCTTGCTGTAGGCGCTGACGTCGAGTAGCAACCGGTCGCTGGAAAGGCGCTGTTACAACTGCACTCAGTTTTTGTGCGGGGCAGGCTGTTGTTGGGTCAGGCAGTGGATATTGCCGCCGCCCAGTAACAGTTCACGACCGGGCACCATCACCACTTCGTGCTGCGGGAACAGGTTCTGCAGGATGGCCTTGGCTTCGCTGTCCAACGGGTCGTCGAAACTTGGCGCGATGATGCCACCGTTGACGATCAGGAAGTTCACGTAGGAACCGGCCAACCGCACGCTCGGATTACGCTCCTGGGTGCCGTCCACCGGGTCGACGCCTGCGCATTCTTCTTCAGTAGCGTGCAACGGCCCCGGAATCGGCATTTTATGCACTGTAAACGGGCGTCCCTGGGCGTCGGTATTGCTTTGCAGCACGTCCATGGCCGCGTGGCAGCGTGCGTAGTTCGGGTCTTGCGGGTCGTCGGTCCAGGCCAGCAGCACTTCGCCCGGGCGCACGTAGCAGCAGAAGTTATCCACATGGCCGTCGGTTTCGTCGTTGAACAGGCCGTCCGGCAGCCAGATGATCTTATCCACAGCCAGGTTGGCACTGAGCACCGCTTCAATCTCGGCGCGGTCGAGGTGCGGGTTGCGATTGCGGTTGAGCAGGCATTCTTCGGTGGTGATGAGGGTGCCTTCGCCATCGACGTGGATCGAACCGCCTTCCAGCACAAAACCTTCGGTGCGGTAACGCGGCGAGCGCTCGATTTCGAGGATCTTGCCGCCCACCTGCGAGTCGCGGTTCCACGGCGCGTACAGGCCGCCGTCAAAACCGCCCCAGGCGTTGAAATCCCAGTTCACGCCACGCACTTCGCCGCTGTTGTTGATCACGAACGTCGGGCCGGTGTCGCGCACCCAAGCGTCATCGCTGGACATCTCCACCACACGGATATTCGGCACGTCCAGACGGGCGCGGGCGTTTTCGTATTGGCCGGCGGAAACCGCGACGGTCACCGGTTCAAAACGCGCAATGGCCTTGGCCACCGCCACATGCGCCGCCTGCGCCGGCTTGCCGCCCAGGCGCCAGTTATCCGGGCGCTCGGGCCAGATCATCCAGGCCTGGGTCTGTGGTGCCCATTCGGCAGGCATGTGGAAGCCGTCGGCGCGGGGTGTGCTGTGCAGGGTGGTCATGGCGTTCTGGACTCCGAATGGGGGCAAAGGCCGACTTTATAACGGATAAAAATCGGCTTTAAAAGCGATCAAAAAGCATGATCGATAAATATGACAATAAATAACCGATAACAATCGATTAATTACAATTGTTCATCGAGCACCTTGGACAGCATGTCGACAAAAAAATCCACGCTACGTTTAGACGTGACCATCGGCGGCTTGATCTTGAGGATGTTCAGGTAGTCACCGGTAGGTTGCATGAAAATTCCCAACTCGCGCAGGCGGTCACACAGCAGCGTGGTCTCTGCGGTCGCCGGCTCCAGGGTTTGCCGATCGCGCACCAACTCCAGGCCCAGATAAAAACCGGAACCGTGAACCGCGCCCACCAACGGATGGCGATCAATAAGCGCTTCCAACCGCGCCTTGAAATGCCCGCCCACCTCTTGGGCGTTTTCCCACAGCTTTTCTTCTTCCATCACGTCCAGCACCGCCATGCCCACCCGGCAACTGACCGGGCTACCGCCCGACGATGAGAAGAAATACCCTTCGGCCTCCAGCGCCTCGGCGATTTCGCGGCGAGTGATCACCGCACCCAGGGGCTGGCCGTTGCCCATGCCCTTGGCCATGGTGATGATGTCCGGCACCACGCCCTGCTCCTCGAACCCCCAGAAAAAATGCCCCATGCGGCCGTAGCCCACTTGCACTTCATCCGCGATGCACACGCCACCCTGGGCGCGAACCAACCCATACACCTGCTGCAAATAGCCCGGCGGCAAAGAGATCCCCCCCGCATTGCCATACACCGGCTCACAGATGAAACCGGCCAATTGGCGCTTACTCGCGGCAATTTTCGCCAGGTTGTGTTCCACGCTTCTTACGTAATCCGGCGCGCTGTCCTGCCCACGGAATTCACCACGATAGGTATTCGGCGCGGTCACCGGGTGCACCCAATCCGGCCGGCTGCTCAGCGCCTGGGGGTTGTCGGCAATCGAGGTGGACACGGCATCCGCCGCCACCGACCAGCCGTGATAAGCCTCCAGCACACTCAACATGTCACGCCCGCCGCTGAACGCCCAGGCCAGACGGATGGCCAGGTCGTTGGCCTCGGTGCCACTGTTGACCAGGAACACCCGGTCCATGCCCGCCGGCGCCAGCGCCAGCAAGCGCTCGGAAAACTCGGCAATCGCCGCATAGTGGAACCGCGAGTTGGTATTGAGCAGCGACCACTGCCGCGCCGCCACCGCCGCCATGCGTGGGTGGCCGTGGCCCAGCACCGCGACGTTATTGAGCATGTCCAGGTAGGACCGGCCCTGCATGTCGATCAAGTGATTGCGCCAGCCGCGTTCGATGCGGGGCGGATCAACGTAATAGTGTTTCTGCGAACGGGCGAAACTGGCGTCGCGACGGGCCAGCAGGGCGTGAGGGTCCAGCTCCGGCTCGGCATCACAGGCCAGCCCCAGCAAGGTGGCGGGCGATGGGCACAAGGCTTGCCAGGCCAATGCACGGGACGGCGTGCAAAACAGCGGCGGTTCGAGGTCGGCGCGGCACAACTGCACGGTCAGCGGCGCGTGAACCTCGCCAAGCACCTGCCCTTTGACCAGCAACGAACCTGGCTTCAACACGGTGTCTATGCCCCACAACCGCACGCTCAGCTCGACCCCCTGAACACTCACAAACCCGTCGGCGTCTTGGCGCAGCGTCCCGGCGAAAGGCACCTCCAGCAACGTGCCGTGGGGTAAATGCAGCTCTACATGGAGCGCAAAAGTCTGCGGCTCGGCGGCGCTGTCCGGGCAGGTGCGCGACAACCGGTACTGGCCATACCGACTGGCCGCCAGCCCATGCACCGTTGCGGCCTCATCCAATAACCGGCGGTCGATGCCGGGCGATTCCCAGTTGCCTGCTTCGAAATGCGGGCTGAGCACGCCCAAGTCGATCAGCGCAAACTCGCGCCCCACCAGGCCGGGGAGCAAGGGCGCGAAGTCCTGGCTGGCAATCGGCGCCAGCGTCTCGCCGACGCCGGTGAGTATCGCGGCCTCCATCAGCTCAAACGAAACCGACGTCGCCACATGGAAAATTTCCCACTCGTGCTCGGCGTTTTTCAACAGGTAGGTGTTATCCGGATCCAGGCGCTGCTGCTGTTCGCTGCTCAATACCAGCACCGCCGCACGGGCGACGATCAACGGCCACAACGCTTGCAATTCTTCGCGCTGCAACGGGGTAACGGCGTGGCACGCCTGGACCGCCGGCAGGATGGCAAACGGGTCGCCCTCGGCATGGTGCAACAGCGCGGCGCACGTCACCGACAGGTCGGCAATACGCCAGGTGTGCACCAGGTCGCCGAAGTCGATCACGCCCTGCAGTTGCCAATGCCGCTGGGCATCGCGCTGCCACACCACGTTGTCATCGGTGATGTCCATGTGCACGGCCTGCCACGGCAAGCGGTCAGCCAAGGGGCGGATGCGGTTTTCTACCTGCTCGGCGACCTGCTCGAGTGCAGCGCGGTGGGGCAGGTTGTGCAGGGTGGCCAGCAGGTGGGTGATCAGTTCCCGTGCATGGCGCGGGTCCCATTGCAGGGTGCGGTCCAGGCCAGGGTGGGTGAAGTCCGCCAATGCGAGGCTCATGCGACCGCACAGGTCACCAAAGCCTGCAATCACATCGCGCCCCACATGCGGCAGATGGGTCAACGGCTGCCCGTCGATGTAGTCCAGCAGCCGCAGGTGCAGGGTTTGGCCATCGACCGCAACTGTCAGCAGCTCTTCACCGCAGAGTGCCTTGATGACCTTGGGCACGCGCACGCCCTGCAGTGTGTTGAGGGCCGCGTGCTGGGCCTGCAACTCCACGGCGGCGTAGTCGCTCCGGCAGATTTTCAGAACAAAGCGCCCCCGAGCGCTGTCGATTTTGTAATTGAGGTCTTGCTGGCTGCCCAAGGACTGCAACGTGCCGGTAAGGCCGTAATGCTGCGCAAGCAGTTGAGCCGCCTGATCGGGGCCTACTTGCGGGCAGGGTAGACTGGCGCGGTGGATCAACGTAGCGAGCAGCATGGGGGTGGTCTCGGTTTTTTTAGAGGTGTATATCGCCATTGTTCAGGGGGCTTACGCAACCCCCACACGCAGACCGCCCTGCCCAGCGCCGCAACACAGGCTATGCTCCACTCGCTAAATGTCCGACTAAGGAAAAGGGCCCCCGACATGCGCATTCTCATCACCGGTGGCGCCGGTTTTATCGGTTCTGCTTTGGTACGTCACCTGATTCAACACACCGAACACGACGTGCTCAACCTGGACAAACTCACCTACGCCGGCAACCTGGAGTCGCTGACCAGCATCGCGTCGAACACCCGCTATGAGTTCGTCCAGGCCGATATCATCGATCAGGCTGCCGTCAGCGCCGTGCTCGCGCGCTTCGAGCCCCAGGCGATCATGCACCTGGCCGCCGAGTCCCATGTCGACCGTTCGATTGACGGCCCGTCGGACTTTATCCAGACCAATATCGTCGGCACCTACAGCCTGCTGGAAGCCGCCCGCGGTTATTGGCAATCGCTCGCTGAACCGGCCAAAAGCGCCTTTCGCTTCCACCATATTTCGACCGACGAAGTGTACGGCGACCTGCATGGCGTTGACGACTTGTTCACCGAAACCACGCCCTACGCGCCCAGCTCGCCCTACTCGGCCAGCAAAGCTGCGTCCGACCATTTGGTCCGCGCCTGGCAACGCACGTACGGCCTGCCGGTGCTATTGACCAACTGCTCCAACAACTACGGGCCGTTCCACTTCCCGGAAAAGCTGATCCCGCTGGTGATCCTCAACGCACTCGCGGGCAAGCCATTGCCGGTCTATGGTGATGGTTTGCAAGTGCGCGACTGGCTGTTTGTCGAAGACCACGCCCGAGCCCTGCTAAAGGTCGTGACACAAGGCATCGTGGGCGAAACCTACAATATCGGCGGCCACAACGAGCAGAAGAACATCGACGTAGTGCGCAGCATCTGCGCCCTGCTTGAGGAGCTGGCACCGCAACATCCAGCCGGCGTGGAGCAATACACCGACCTGATCACGTTCGTAAAAGACCGCCCCGGCCACGATCAGCGCTATGCGATCGATGCCAGCAAGATCGAGCGCGAACTGGGCTGGGCACCCGAAGAAACCTTTGAAAGCGGATTACGCAAAACCGTGCAGTGGTACCTCGATAACCTGCAATGGTGCCGCAGGGTCCAGGACGGCAGTTATCAGGGCCAACGATTGGGCAATACCGACATGAGGGATCTGATCGCATGATGAAAGGAATCGTATTGGCCGGTGGCTCCGGCACGCGTTTGCACCCCATCACCCTGGGCGTCTCCAAGCAACTGTTGCCGGTGTATGACAAACCGATGATCTATTACCCGATCTCGGTGCTGATGCTGGCAGGCATCAAAGAGATCCTGGTGATTTCCACGCCGGCGGACTTGCCGCAATACCGCAACCTGCTGGGCGACGGCAGCCAGTTCGGGGTCACGTTCAGCTACGCCGAGCAGCCGACACCGGATGGGCTGGCGCAAGCGTTTCTGATTGGCGAAGCGTTCATTGGCAAAAACCCCGTGTGCCTGATCCTGGGCGACAATATTTTCCACGGCCAGCGTTTCAGCGAGCAGCTGCATGCGGCCGTGGCCCGTGGCAAGGGCGCTACCGTGTTTGGCTACTGGGTCAAAGACCCGGAGCGCTTCGGTGTGATCGACTTCGACAGCGAAGGCCGTGCCCTGTCCATCGAAGAAAAACCCGCCGTACCGAAATCCAGCTATGCGGTCACCGGCCTGTATTTCTACGACAACGACGTGATCGAGATCGCCAAAGCGGTCAAACCTTCCGCCCGTGGCGAACTGGAAATCACCGACGTCAACAACGCCTACCTCAAGCGCGGCGACTTGCAGGTGGAGCGCTTTGGACGCGGTTTCGCCTGGCTGGATACCGGCACCCACGACAGCTTGCTGGATGCCTCGCAGTACGTGCAGACCATCGAGCGCCGCCAGGGCCTCAAAGTGGCGTGCCTCGAAGAAATCGCCTACGGGAACGGCTGGATTGACCGCGATCACCTGCTGGAGCGCGCCAAATACTTCGGCAAGACCGGCTACGGCCAATACCTGTACTCGCTGGCGGGTGACAACCGGTGAACGTCGTCGAAACCATCCTGCCCGGCGTACTGATCCTCGAACCCAAGGTGTTCGGTGACGAGCGCGGTTTTTTCTACGAAAGCTTCAACGCCCGCACCTTTGAAGAGGCTACCGGGCTCAGGCGCAACTTCGTGCAGGACAACCATTCACGCTCGCAAAAGGGCGTATTGCGGGGGCTGCATTACCAACTGGAACACACCCAGGGCAAACTGGTGCGCGTCACCGCCGGTGAAGTGCTGGACGTGGCCGTGGATATCCGCCGCAGTTCACCAAACTTCGGCCAGTGGGTCGGCGTGCACCTGTCGGCGCACAACCATCGTCAATTGTGGGTGCCGGAAGGGTTTGCCCACGGGTTTGTGGTGCTGAGCGATACCGCCGAGTTCCTCTACAAAACCACGGATTACTACCAACCCAGCGCCGAGCGCAGCATCCTGTGGAATGACCCGACGCTGGCCATCGACTGGGAGCTTGGCGAGCCGCCGCAGTTGTCCGCCAAGGACCAGGCCGGCAAACGCTTGATGGAAGCCGACCTGTTCCCATGACCAGCTCTTTGAAGATCCTCATCACCGGCCAACACGGCCAGGTCGCCCAGGCGCTGCAACAGCAACTTAAGAGCCTCGGCGAGCTGATTGTGCTCGGCCGCAACGCACTGGACCTGGCCAACCCGGCACAGATCCGCGAACACGTACGCGCCCATCGCCCCGGTCTGATCATCAACGCAGCCGCCCACACGGCGGTCGATCAAGCCGAAAGCGAAGCGAACATCGCCTTCGCCATCAACGCCACCGCCCCCGGCATCCTCGCAGAGGAAGCCAAGGCCCTGGGCATCCCGCTGATTCACTACTCCACCGACTACGTGTTCGACGGCAGCAAGGCTGCGCCCTACACCGAAGCCGACACGCCCAACCCGTTGAGCGTCTACGGCCAAAGCAAGCTGGCGGGCGAACAGGCGATTGCGGCCGTGGGCGGCCAATACCTGATCCTGCGCACCAGTTGGGTCTACTCCAACCACGGCAAGAATTTCCTGCTGACCATGCAGCGCCTGCTGCAAGAGAAACCACAGATGCGCATCGTGGCCGACCAGATCGGCGCGCCGACGTGGGCCGGGACCATTGCCAGCAGTACCCGCGCACTGATCGAGCGTTGGCAGGCGTGCAAGGCCGGGGAATGGGGCGTCTATCACCTGACTGCCCAGGGGGAGACGTCGTGGTTCGGCTTCGCCCAGGCGATTGGCGAGCACCTGCGCGCCGAGGGCAAAGCCTGTGCCGAACTGGAGGCGATCCCCTCCAGCGCCTACCCGACGCCCGCCAAGCGCCCGTTGAGCTCACGCCTCGATTGCAGCCGCTTGCAGCAACAGTGGCACGTCAGCCAGCCACACTGGCAAGACGCATTGCGCGAGTGTCTTGCACAGCAGCACTAGGCATAATGCGCCTGTACCCACAGGCGCACGACTCCCATGAACCCACCCCTTCCGCGAAGACCCCGCTGGCGCAGCCTCGCCCTGCTGGCGTTGTGCCTGGCGCCGCTGCTATGGCCGCTGGAGCACTTGGCCGAGCGTTATTACCGCAGCGAACTGGCCGGGCAGAACCGCCAGACCCTCGACCTGTACGTCGCCAACCTGCTGGGCACCCTGCACCGCTATGAAGTGCTGCCGCAGATCCTCGGCGACTTGCCCGCCCTGCGCACGGTGCTGGACGCACCGAATGTCAGCACCCATCAGGTCAACGCCAACCTGCTGCTCAAGGACGTCGCCGCCCAGGCCGGGGTGGAGGTGATGTACCTGATGGACACCACGGGCAAAACCCTCGCGGCCTCCAATTGGGATAAACAGGACAGCTTTGTCGGGCGCAATTTTTCGTTCCGTCCGTACTTCAGCGAAGCAATGGCGGGCCGCCTGGGGCGGTTTTTCGGGTTGGGCACCACTTCGGCCAAACGCGGTTACTTCTTCGCCGCCGCCGTGCGCGAGGGCGACACGATCATCGGCGTGCTGGTGGTCAAGGTCGACCTGGACCACACCGAAAGCCTGTGGGGCAACACGCCAGAACAACTGCTGGTCACCGACCACAACGGCGTGGTGATCCTCACCTCACGCCCGCAATGGCGGTTCCGCGCCACGCGGCCGCTGACCGTCGAAGAACGCCAGGCGATCATTGCGATCCAGCCCTACCCGACCCGCGACCCGCAGCCGCTGAGCCTGAGCACCACCGCGTGGCTGCGCCAGTCCACCGCCATCGCCGAAACCGGCTGGAACGTGGAGATCCTGGCACCGCAATCCTTGATCAGCCGCCCGGTGCGCACGGTGGTGGCCGTGGGCGGCGCCACACTGCTGGTGCTGATGCTGTTGCTCGGTTTAATGATGCAACGGCGCCGCCATTACCTGGAACGCATTGCGTTTGAAGCCAAGGCACGTCGCGAACTGGAAGCCCGTGTGGTCGAGCGCACCAGCGACCTCGAAGGCCTGAACCGGCGCCTCAAACAGGAAGTGCTGGAGCGCGAACACGCCCAGCAGGAACTGGTACGCGCCCAAGACGATTTGGTGCAGGCCGGCAAGCTGTCGGCACTGGGCACCATGTCGGCGAGTATCAGCCACGAACTCAACCAGCCGCTGGCAGCGATTCGCAGCTATGCAGAAAACGCCGAGATCCTGCTCGACCATGAACGCACCAGCGATGCGCGGGGCAACCTCAAGCTGATCAGCGAACTGACCGGGCGCATGGCCTCGATCATCGCCCACCTGCGCGCCTTCGCCCGCCGCGACCGGCATGCGCCGGAGAGCGTGGCCCTGCAACCGGCGCTGGACGATGCGCTGGCGTTGCTGGCCAAGCGGCGGCGGTCGATGGAAGTGGAATTGATCCGCGACCTGCCGGAAGCGACCCTGTGGGTGCAGGCCGGCGAAACCCGCCTGCGCCAGGTGCTGGGCAACCTGCTGGCCAACGCTCTCGACGCCCTCACCGAAAAAGGCCCGCCGCGCAAACTCTGGTTAAGTGCCCAAACCACCGAACAGGGCGTCAACCTGTACATCCGCGACAATGGCCCTGGGTTTTGCATGGAGGCACTGGGCCGCGCCAGTGAGCCGTTCTATACCACCAAGACCCGCACCCAGGGCCTGGGGCTGGGCCTGGCGATCTGCGATACCTTGATGCGTGCCTTTGGCGGCGAATTGCTGTTTGCCAACCACAAGGAAGGCGGCGCGCTGTTAACCCTGAAATTGCGTGCCGGCTCGCCGGGCGTCAGTCTGCAACCGTCCGAGGACCGCAGTGTATGAGTATCGATAACCAGATTCAGGTGGTGTTGATCGACGACGATCCACACCTGCGTCAGGCCCTGTGCCAGACCCTGGACCTGGCCGGGTTGAAGGTCCTGCCCCTGGGCGAGGCGAGTGGCCTGACCGCGCGTTTGTCCCGCGACTGGCCCGGCGTCGTGGTCAGCGATATCCGCATGCCCGGCATGGACGGCCTTGAGCTGCTGGCCGAACTGCACGGCCAGGACCCGGACCTGCCAGTGCTGCTGATCACCGGCCACGGCGACGTGCCGCTGGCGGTGCAAGCCATGCGCGCCGGCGCCTATGACTTCCTCGAAAAACCCTTCGCCAGCGACTCGCTGCTCGACAGCGTGCGCCGCGCCCTGGCACTGCGCCGGCTGGTGCTGGACAACCGCAGCCTGCGCTTGGCCCTCAGTGACCGCCAGCAACTGAGCACGCGCCTGGTGGGGCACTCGCCGCAAATGCTGCGCCTGCGCGAGCAGATCGGCGCCTTGGCCGCCACGCGTGCCGACGTGCTGATCCTCGGCGAAACCGGCGCCGGCAAAGAAGTGGTGGCGCGCGCCCTGCACGACCTGTCGAGCCGCCGCAGCGGGCCGTTTGTGGCGATCAACGCTGGCGCCCTGGCCGAGTCGGTGGTCGAAAGCGAACTGTTCGGCCATGAACCTGGCGCCTTTACCGGCGCGCAGAAGCGCCGCATCGGCAAGTTCGAATTCGCCAACGGCGGCACGCTGTTCCTGGATGAAATCGAAAGCATGAGCCTGGATGTGCAGGTCAAGTTGCTGCGCCTGTTGCAGGAGCGCGTGGTGGAGCGCCTGGGTGGCAACCAGTTGATCCCGCTGGATATCCGCATCATCGCCGCCACCAAGGAAGACCTGCGCCAGTCCGCTGACCAGGGCCGTTTCCGCGCCGACTTGTACTACCGCCTCAACGTCGCGCCGCTGCGCATTCCGCCACTGCGCGAGCGCGGTGAAGATGCATTGATGTTGTTCCAACACTTCGCCGACGAGGCCAGCAGCCGCCACGGCCTGCCGTTGCACGAACTGCAACCGGGCCAACGGGCCTTGCTGTTGCGTCATAGCTGGCCGGGCAATGTGCGCGAGCTGCAAAACGCGGCCGAGCGCTTTGCGTTGGGCCTGGAGCTGGCGCTGGACAGCACGCCGGACAACCCCGCCAGCAGCGTGCTGACGTCCACGCCGGGCGGCTTGAGCGAACAGGTCGAGCAGTTCGAAAAAAGCCTGATCGCCGCCGAACTGACCCGCCCCCACAGCTCCATGCGCAGCCTCGCCGAAGCCTTGGGCGTGCCGCGCAAAACCTTGCACGACAAACTGCGCAAGCACGGCCTGAACTTCGCCAACCAAAGCGCTGACGACGAATGACCACGCCCACTCACCCAGAGGCCCCCATGAACCGCGACAGCCGTTACCTGGAATCCGTTCTGCACCACGACATCCCCCTGACCCGGGACATGGGCCTCAAGGTGCTCGACTGGCAAGGCGCGCAACTGCGGCTGCACCTGCCCCTGCAAGCCAATATCAACCACAAGAGCACCATGTTCGGCGGCAGCCTCTACTGCGGCGCAGTGCTGGCGGGTTGGGGCTGGCTGCACCTGCAACTGCGCGAGGATGGGATTGAAGACGGGCACATCGTGATTCAGGAAGGGCAGATCAGTTACCCGTTGCCGGTGACGCGGGATGCGACCGCGATTTGCGCAGCGCCGCAGGAGAAAGTGTGGAAGCGCTTTCTGGCCACTTACAAACGGTACGGCCGGGCGCGCTTGACGCTGCAGACGTGGATTGTGAATGAAGGCAGCGAGGCGCACGCGGTGGCCTTCACCGGCCAGTACGTCCTGCACCGCTAGAAGCCAATACACAAAAAAATGTGGGGGGGGCCCCCCTCCCACATTTTGATCTGCGGTGGTTTTAAGATCTTGCCAAGGTGAGCAACCGCTCGCGCCATGCAGCCTTCGCCGGCAGTGCCAGGAAAAACGGATTCAACAACGACTCCCTAGCCGGGTAACTGAACGGCTCGCCGCTCAACTCCAGCACCTCGCCTCCTGCGCCTTCGAGCACGCCTTGTGCAGCAGCCGTGTCCCACTGCGAAGTCGGCGCCAGGCGCGGGTAGCAGTCGGCACTCCCTTCAGCCAACAGGCAGAACTTCAACGAGCTGCCGATATTCGCCAACTTCAACTCACCCAAGCCTGCGCTCAACCCCTCCAGCAAACGCTCCTGCTCGGGGCTGGTATGGCGGCGGCTGGCAACCACGGTAAACGCCTCACCCGCCGCCGGCGCCTCGCGCACCTGGATCTGCCGGGGCGCTTCGTTCACATCGGAGCGCCAGGCGCCCAGGCCTGCACCGCCAAAGTAGCAACGGCCATTGGTGGGCATCGACACCACGCCGAACACCACACGCCCCTGCTCGATGAGGGCTATGTTGACGGTGAACTCTTCGCTGCCGGCGATAAATTCCTTGGTGCCATCCAACGGGTCCACCAACCACCAGCGGGTCCAGCCAGCGCGCACGCTCTGGTCGATATCGGCATCCTCTTCGGACAGCACCGGGATACTCGGGTCCAGCGCGGTCAGGCCATCGAGAATCAGATGGTGGGCGGCGAGGTCAGCCGCAGTCACCGGCGAATCGTCGGCCTTGGAGGTCACCGCCACATCGGCGCGCCAGTACGGCAGGGTGGCTTCACCGGCTTGGCGAGCCAGCTCGATCACAGGGGCGATAAACGGGTGGCCTAAAAACAGTTCGCTCATGCGCTAAACGCTCCACGCTGGGTCAACAGGTCTCGTACCAGGTACAACGCCGCCAAGGCGCGGCCCTCACTGAATTGCTCGTTTTGCGCCAACTGCGACAGCTCGCGCAGGTTGACCTTATCCACGCGCATCGGCTCGGGCTCATCGCCTTCCAGGCGTTCTTCGTAGAGGTCGGTGGCGAGTACCACCTGGATCTTCTGGCTCATATAGCCTGGGGACAACGACAGCTCGGTAATGTGCTCCAACTGCCGAGCGCCGAAGCCAGCCTCTTCCTTGAGCTCACGGTCTGCCGCCGCCAGCACGTCTTCACCCGGTTCGATCAGGCCCTTGGGCAAGGACAACTCGTACTCGTCGGTACCGCCGCAGTACTCTTCGACCAACAACGCATGATCTTCATCGATCATCGCCACGATCATCACCGCGCCGTAGCCAGCACCACGTCCCACCAGGCGTTCGTAGGTCCGTTCAACGCCATTGGAAAAGCGCAATTGCACTTCCTCTACGCGGAACAAACGGCTACTGGCGACGATTTCGCGGGCGAGGACGGTGGGTTTCTGGCGCATAAGCGGCTCCTTGGCGTGATCGGGTTACTATACCGTGGCTTTTCCGATTGTCTGTGTCGGATATTTCTACTTACATGAGAACGCCCCATGCCCTCTTTGCCCTGGCACGCTATCGACACCGTCCTGCTGGACATGGACGGCACCTTGCTGGATCTGCATTACGACAACCACTTCTGGATGGAGCACCTGCCCCAGCGTTACGCCGAGTTACACGGGGTGAGCCGGACCATGGCCGAGATGGAGTTGCTGCCGCTGTTCGAGCGTAACGCGGGACAGTTGCAGTGGTATTGCCTGGATTTCTGGAGCACAGAGCTGAAAATCCCGGTGCGCGAACTCAAGCTGGAAACCGCTCACCTGATCGCCCTGCGCCCGGATGCGGATACCTTCCTGGCGGCGATCAAACGTGCCGGCAAGCGGGTGATCCTGATCACCAATGCCCATCGTGATTCGCTGTCATTGAAATTGGAGCGCATTGAACTGGCGCCGTATTTCGAGCGGCTGATCAGTTCCCACGACTACGGTTTTGCCAAGGAGAACCCGCAATTCTGGGATGCCTTGCAAGCCGACATCCAATTCGACCCGGCTCGTAGCCTGTTTATCGACGACACCCTGCCGATTCTGCGCAGCGCCAGGGATTTTGGTGTGGGGCATTTGTTGGCGGTGAAAGAACCGGACAGCAAAAAAGCACCCAAGGACACCGGGGAATTTGCCGCCGTCGACGACTATCGCGATCTCATTGCCGGACTCTGAACCAATGTGGGAGGGGGCTTGCCCCCTCCCACATTTGGATCTGCGTATTACTCAGGGATACGCAGTGTCTGGCCCGGGTAGATCTTGTCTGGATGCGACAACAGCGGCTTGTTGGCCTCGAAGATCTTGTTGTACAGATTGGCATTGCCGTACACCGCCAGCGAGATTGCACTCAGGGTGTCGCCCTTTTTCACTACGACGAAACGGGCAGCGGCAACCGCCGGCCCGGAAACAGTGATCTGGTCATCCACACTCGCCACACCGGCAATATTGCCCAGCGCCAGCAGGATCTTCTCTTTCTCTTCCTGGGAGGCGACTTCACCGGTCACGGTGACCTTGTCGCCATCGACCGTGGTCTGCACATTCGGATTCCCCAGACCCACCTTCGACACGTGATCCTTCAACTGCTCACTGGCGTTGGCATTACCCGGCGTCAAAAGGTCGACAATCTTTTCGCCGGCTTCTTTGATAAAGCTGAAAATGCTCATAGTGCGCTCTCCTTGGTAGTTGTATTCCAGATGCCCAAGACTAGACCAGTCCTACAGATTTGGGTTCCAGCCCGGCCAAAGACCCAAACGCGCTAGAATCCCCCCGCCATTGGAATAAGCCCTGGAGCGAAGATGGACATCAAACAGTTGAAATTCCTCATCGCCCTCGACGAAACCCGTCACTTCGGCCAGGCGGCCGCGCGTTGCCACATCACCCAGCCAACGCTGTCGATGCGACTGCGCAGCCTCGAAGAAGAGTTGGACTTGCCCCTGGTCAATCGCGGCCAGCGTTTCGAAGGTTTCACCGCGCCCGGCGAACGCGTGCTGGCCTGGGCGCGCACGGTGCTGGCGGCGTATGACGGCTTGCAGGCCGAGGCCGCCGCCTGTCGCGGCAACTTGGTGGGCACGCTGCGCCTGGGCGTGGTGCCGCTGTCGAGCTTTGATCCGCTGGCGCTGATGCAGCAATTGCATAAAGAGCACCCGAGCCTGCGCTTTGAATTGTCGGCATTGAGCTCCGAGCAAATCCTCGAACAGCTGGCGAGCAACCGCCTCGACCTGGGCGTCTCTTACCTGGAGCGTCTGGACAACGAACGCTTCGACTCACTGGCCTTGGGCGAAACCCGCATGGGCCTGCTCTACGACCAACGCTTCTTCAGTTTTGGCGACACGCCGTTGAGCTGGGAGGCGCTGATCGAACTGCCGCTGGGCATGCTCACCAGTGGCATGCACTTTCGCCAGTCCATCGACCACAACTTCCACAGCCGCGGCCTGAACCCGCAACCGCTGCTGCAGACGGATGCCGTCCATCAGTTATTACAAGCAGTGCACGGCGGGCTGTGTTGCGCGGTAATGCCACTGGACGGCGGCCTGGATGCGCTCACCGAGCACCTGCGCCTGCAACCCATCGAGGATGCCCACACCCTTGCACGCCTAGGCCTGATCATGCGCCGCAGCGCACCGCGTTCGGCGCTGGCCGAGGCGTGTTTCGCGCTGTTTCAGAAATCGCAAAACGAGTCTTGATCGACGTCATCTATCGGCAGATCAGTACTGGCAATTAGACGCGACGCTTTGTCGCGCCTAGTCTAAACACTGATCAATCCGCCGGTGGTACTGCCCCATGAACGCCAAGCGCCCAGTCTGCGCGGCGCCCGCCTCTGAAACGCCCGCGCCCGCCGCCAGCCAGAGCTACCAGTATTGCAACCTGGAACACACCGAAGTCGCCAGCACAGCGTTGGCGGAAGAAGTGGCGTTGGCGATCGCCTATAACGACATCAGCCAGGCAGTCATGTTGGTCACTCCGACGGACCTGGAAGACTTTATCGTCGGTTTCAGTATCGGTAGCGGCATTATCACCGACGTTAGCGACATTTATGACCTGAAACTCAGCGGTTCGGGTTCAGCTCAGTTCGCCCAGGTGCAGATTTCCAGCCGCGCGTTCTGGAACCTCAAGCAGCAACGACGCCAGTTGGCCGGCACCAGCGGCTGTGGCCTGTGCGGCGTGGAAGCCGTGGAACAAGCCCTGCCCGACCTTCAAGTGCTGCCCGGCGCGCCCCTACCGCCAGCCGAATGGCTTGACGGCCTGCGCCAACGCATCAGTGCCTTCCAGCCCCTGGGCCAATACAGCGGCGCGGTGCACGCGGCGGTGTTCATGAACAGCCAGGGCGAGTTGTTGCTGGGCCGCGAAGACATCGGCCGGCATAACGCGCTGGATAAGCTGATCGGCGCGCTGATTCGCCAAAAGATCCCGACCGAAGGCGGCCTGGCAATTGTCACCAGCCGTTGCAGCCTCGAATTGATCCAGAAAGTTTTGCGCGCAGGCATCCAGACCCTGGTCAGCCTGTCGTCGCCCACCGGCCTGGCCCTGCAATGGGCGCGTCGGCATAACCTCAATCTCATCCACCTGCCGCAGAAAAATGCGCCGCGGGTCTACAGCCCTGCGATGGAGAACCAGCCGTGAGCAATCATCATCAAGCCGACCAAACCCCAACCCCGCGCTACAAGCCTTACAAGGGCGCGGCCGGCGGCTGGGGCGCGCTGATCAGCGTGGCGCAAGCCTGGCTGACCAGCGACAACGCGCTGAAGAACCTGCGCATGATGCTCAAGACCAACCAGAACGGCGGCTTCGACTGCCCGGGCTGTGCCTGGGGCGACTCGCCGGAAAGCGGCATGGTCAAGTTCTGCGAAAACGGCGCCAAGGCGGTCAACTGGGAAGCCACCAAGCGTCGGGTGGACGCGGCCTTCTTCGCCAAGCACAGCGTCACTGCGCTGCTCGAACAGAGCGATTACTGGCTCGAATACCAGGGCCGCCTGACCGAGCCGATGCGCTATGACGCCGAAAGCGACCGCTACACACCCGTCAGCTGGGAGGCGGCGTTCGACCTGATCGGCAAGCACCTCAACGCACTGCCCAGCCCGGACATGGCCGAGTTTTACACCTCGGGCCGGGCCAGCAACGAGGCGGCGTACCTGTACCAATTGTTCGTGCGCGCCTACGGCACCAACAACTTCCCGGACTGCTCGAACATGTGCCACGAGGCCAGCGGCGTGGCCCTGGCGCAGAGCGTGGGTGTCGGCAAAGGCACCGTGACCTTTGACGATTTCGAACATGCCGACGCCATTTTCGTCTGGGGCCAGAACCCCGGCACCAACCACCCGCGCATGCTCGAACCCCTGCGCGAAGCGGTTAAACGCGGCGCCCAGGTGGTGTGTATCAACCCGCTCAAAGAGCGCGGCCTGGAACGCTTCCAGCACCCGCAACACCCGCTGGAAATGCTCACCAACGGTGACAAGCCGACCAACACCGCGTACTTCCGCCCGGCACTGGGTGGCGACATGGCCATCCTGCGTGGCATGGCCAAGTTCCTGCTGCTGTGGGAACGCCAGGCCCAGGCCGAAGGCAAGGAAGCCGTGTTCGACCACGACTTCCTCAACGAACACACCGCCAACGTGCTCGATTACCTGGGCCAGATCGACGACACCTCTTGGGATGAAATCGTCGCGCAGTCCGGCCTGCCGCTGGTGGAGATCGAACAAGCGGCGCGCATGTACGCCAAGGGCAAGAACGTGATCATGTGCTGGGCGATGGGCATCACCCAGCATCGTCACTCGGTGCCGACCATCCAGGAAATCGCCAACCTGATGCTGCTGCGCGGCAACATCGGCCGCCCAGGCGCCGGCCTGTGCCCGGTGCGTGGCCATAGCAACGTGCAGGGCGACCGCACGATGGGTATCAACGAACGCCCACCGGTGGTGTTCCTCGACGCCCTGGAGCGCCGCTTCCAGTTCCAGGTGCCGCGCACCAACGGCCACAACGTGGTCGAAGCGATCCACGCGATGCTCGAAGGCCGCTCCAAAGTATTTATTGGCCTGGGCGGCAACTTTGCCCAAGCCACCCCGGACAGCCCGCGCACCTTCGAAGCGCTGCGCAAGTGCGACCTCACCGTACAAATCAGCACCAAGCTCAACCGCAGCCATTTGATGCACGGTAAAGACGCGCTGATCCTGCCGTGCCTGGGCCGTACCGACATCGACATCCAGGCCGACGGCCCGCAAGCGGTCACGGTGGAAGACTCGTTCAGCATGGTTCACGGCTCCAACGGCCAGCTGCAACCGCTGTCGAAGCTGATGAAGTCCGAGCCTGCCATCCTCGCCGGTATTGCCGCCGCGACCCTGGGCAGCAAGCCGGTGGACTGGAACTGGCTGGTGGCCGACTACAGCCGCATCCGCGACCTGATCGCCGACACCATCCCAGGCTTCAAGGACTTCAACGAGAAGATCAAAAACCCAGGCGGCTTCTACTTAGGTAACTCTGCCGGCGCGCGCCGCTGGAACACACCGTCGGGCCGCGCCAATTTCCGCCCGAATGTCCTGCCCAAAGACCTGATCCACGAACGCACCCACGCCACCGGCCGGGTACCGGACCTGATCATGCAATCGATGCGCTCCCACGATCAGTACAACACCACCATCTATGGCCTGGACGATCGCTACCGGGGGGTGAAAGGCCAGCGGGATGTGCTGTTCGTCAACGAGGCCGACATCATCCGCCTGGGCTTCAAGCCGGGGCAGAAGGCTGACATCGTGTCGCTGTGGGAGGATGGCCGCGAACGCCGCGTGAAGGGTTTCACCTTGCTGGCGTTTGATATTCCAGCGGGGCAAGCTGCGGCCTACTACCCGGAAGTGAACCCACTGGTGCCGCTGGAAAGCACTGGGGATGGCAGCCATACGCCAACATCCAAGTTTGTGGCGATCCGTCTGGAAGCAGCGAGTGACAGTGGCTTGATCATGGCGCGCACGGCCTGATCGATCAATTCGGACACAAAAAAGGCCGCTCTTGCATAAAAGCGGCCGTTCCGAAGTAGTTAAAGACTCGCAAAAACAACTTAAGTTCCCGAGTCAAAACAGTAACTTAGCGAATTGTGTACAACTCGTGTTATTGGTCGGATTTCTATTGTCACCATGTCAATACAGCCTCAGGATCGCGCCGTCATCCTCTTGAGGTTTCCCGAATGAAGTTCTCCTCGATTCTCTTGTTGTCCCTTGGCCTGGTCAGTGGCGCAGCCATGGCCGGTGGCACCACCGAAGCCGGTGTAGGCGGCGCATTGGGCGGGGTTCTAGGCTCGGTTGTCGGCCAGCAGTTGGGCGGCAATACCGGTTCGACGATTGGCGCGGCCCTGGGTGGCGCGGGCGGCAGTGCAGTCGGCGCCGATAAGCGCAGCCGTGGCGAAGCCGCTATTGGCGGCGCCCTGGGCGCAGCCGGCGGCAACGTCATTGGTCGCAGTGTCGGCGGCAGCACCGGCGCACTGGTCGGCTCGGCCGCCGGCGGTGGCGCCGGTGGTGCGTTGGGCAACTACATGGGCAACAAGAGCGATGACGATGATCGTCGTGATCGTGGGCGTGACTACCGTCGTTATGACCGTGATGATCACCCAGGCCGTGGCCATGCCTATGGGCATCGCAAGAACAAGCATCACTACCGTCACCGGTAAGCTGGACTGATGTGGGAGAGGGCAAGGCGAATCGTCGCACCGCCCCTCCCACATTTTTTTGCAGTGTTTGACGGATCGAGTCAGGCCACCAACCGCTGCAACGCCTCGCGCAACATCCCCGCAATCGTCACCGGCTGGTTCGTCTCCCGATCCACAAACACATGCACAAAGCGCCCTGCCGCGCAGGCCTCCTCTTCGCCTGTCTTGAATACCGCCAACTCATACTGCACCGAGCTATTGCCCAACTTGCCCACTCGCAGGCCGATGTCGATACGCTCGGGAAAAGCAATCGACGCAAAGTAATCACACGCCGAACTCACCACAAACCCCACGACTTCGCCGCCATGAATATCCAGCCCGCCCTGCTCGATCAGGAAGGTATTCACCGCTGTGTCGAAAAAGCTGTAGTAGGTGACGTTATTCACATGGCCATACACATCATTGTCGTGCCAGCGCGTGATGATCGGCTGGAAGTGAAGGTAATCGGCACGTTGTGGCACTGAGTCGGGCATGGGCACCTCGGGTGAAAGTGGGTTTACAGGGTATTCAAATGAGCCTCGGCCCACTCGCGCACCTCGGCGTAGGGGTAGTCTTGCAGCGCAGCAAAACCGGGAATGCCCCGCGCCTTGAGCTTGGTGAACAACGGCACGCTGATACCGCCCAGGAAACGTGTCAGCCGTTCCGCACCCGGCAATTGGCCGGTGTGCTCATGATGCCTGTGGATAAAATCACCGCACAGCCCCATGAAGTTTTTATCCACAAGCGGCGGCAGGCCCGGCGGTGGCGGCAAGTACGCCACATGGCCGTGACAGACCGAGCAATGGCCACAGCGTCGAGGGGCTTTTTCATCACCAAAATACTGAGCCAGACGCTGCCCCAGGCACTGTTCGGTGGCGAACAGATCGAGCATGGCGTGAATACGCGCCACTTCTGTCACCTCATGCTGCTTGAAGCCTGTGTATAACTCGGCGCTTAACACTTGGGGGTCGAACTCGGTATTCAGCAGGCTGTAGACCTCTGTCATCTGCTTGCTTTCCAGCTCGATCAAGCCTTGCTCCTGGAAGTAATCCAGCGCTTTGACCACGCGGCTGCGCTCAGCATTGTGCTGCTGGTAAAGCGCGTCGAAATCCACCGTGGCCCAGGTTTTCGCACGCTTGCACACTTGGATGATCGCCGCGACAAACTGCTGCCGCTCGCCGGAAAACCGCGCGAGCAAAGCGTCCGGTTCGATCAGGTACTTGAACCGGTATTCGGCATAAAACGCGTAACGCGGTGCGATCACGCCCTTGAGTTCCAACTGCACCAGCAGCGTCTTGAGTGGCAGCTCGCGGATATTGCTGTGGTCCGACAGCGACCTCAGCAAGAATTCCCACTGCCCTTCGCTGCGCGCGGCCTGCAGGTCCTCCAGCACCCGGCGGATACCGTCCTGCTCGGGCGTGTCGCCGTAGACAAAGTTTTCCAGCACGTTGAGGCTGTCGCGGTTGGCCAGCACCAGACAGTCCGACGACAGCCCATCCCGCCCGGCGCGGCCGATTTCCTGGCTGTAGTTCTCGATGGACTTGGGCAGGTCGAAGTGCACCACATTGCGGATGTCACTCTTGTCGATGCCCATGCCAAAGGCGATGGTGGCGACGATGCAATTGGAGCGCCCGCCCATGAAACGCTGCTGGATGCCTTCGCGTTTGTCGTGGGGCAAGCCTGCGTGATACGCCTCGGCCTGGATGCCGTTGCGGTTCAGGTGCTCGGCGATCTGCTCGGCGGTTTTTTGCAGGGTGACGTAGACGATGCTCGGCTGATTGGCGCGCTCGTTCATCCACTGCACCAAGCGACGGCGTTTGTCCGCACCACTCACCGGCTCTACCAACAAGGTGAGGTTGGGCCGGTAAAAGCCGGTGGTGACCACATCGCCTGGCGCAATGGCGAACTTCGCCTGCATATCGGCGATCACCTTGGGCGTGGCCGTAGCCGTCAGCAGCAGCGCCTGTGGGATCTTGAACTGGCGCTGGTAATCCGGCAGCTTGAGGTAGTCCGGACGGAAGTTGTGGCCCCACTCGGAAATACAGTGCGCCTCGTCCACCACCAGCAACGAAATCTGCACGCTTTGCAGGAAGTTACGAAAGCGCTCGTTCTTCAAGCGCTCCACGGAAATCATCAGGATCTTCAACTCGCCCGAGCGGGCTCGCGCCATCACATCATTGGCGTCATCGCGGCTCTGGGCCGAATCGATACTGCCCGCCGAAATGCCGTGGCGTTGTAAAAAGCCAAGCTGGTCCTGCATTAACGCCAACAACGGCGACACCACCACGGTCAGGTGCGGCAGCAACACCGCCGAGAGCTGGTAACACAGGGACTTGCCCGACCCAGTAGGGAAAATGGCCGCGGCCGAACGACCGGCCAGAACGGCGCTGACCGTTTGTTCCTGGCCCAAACGAAACTGTGGATAACCAAAGACCTGCTGGAGGGTGTCGTGCATAGGCTGTCACTCCATTGACCGCTGAAGGGGGCTTAAAAACGTAGCCCAGTAAGCTCAGCCGATCGAGAAAGGTCGCATGGAAAAAAGAGACAGGATGATACACAGGGTGAGGGATGGCCTAGGGCCGAAATGGGAATGGTCTGATGAGGTGGCAGGAAAGACGCAGATAAACATGTAGGAGAGGGCAGGCCCCCTCCCACATCTTAGAAATGCACTACATCTGAATCAGCGGTTGCGCACGCGCTCAATCGCCGTGTCATACACCGGATTAGCCTTCTGTTCCTTGGCCAGTTGGTAATGACGCAGCGCGTCCGAGAACTGACCCGCCGCTTCGTAGATCCGCGCAATGTTGTAGTAAGCACCCGCACGTACCGTCGCAGCATTCGCGCCGGTCGCCAGCGCAATGGCCTTGCGGTTGGCCCAGATCGACTCGGCAGTGTTGCCGGCTTTCTGATAGGCCAGGCCGAGGTTGCCGTAAGCCTTGCCGAAGCCGTTATCCAGTTCGATGGCTTGGCGGAAGTAGTCAATCGCGTCGTTCAAATTGCCCGCCTGGTAGGCGGCCTCGCCTTTGAGGTTCAGCTTTTTCGCATCGGCCTGGGCGGCCGACGTGATAGTCACCGCAGTGACCGCGACGCTGTCGTCCAGCAAGGGCTTGACTTCGTTCAGCACGTCTTTGGAGCTGACGGCGACACCGGTGAAGGTGTTGATGTCCTGGAAGTCGCCGCTGCCGGTCATGCGGAACACGGTCCACAGGTTGCCGGTGCGGTTTGTCGGGACGTAGTACGTGCGCACCAGGGACTGCCCCATGTACACGAACACCTTGGCTTCGCTATTGGACAGTGCGCTCGAACCTGGGCTGCCTTGGTTGGAGTAGTCGTGCACGGCATACACGTAGCTTTCGCCATAGTGTTTTTTCTGCAGGGTGATGGTTTCCGGGCCGTAGCTGTCGGTGTCATCCACGTCCAACGCGGCGTCAGTGCCTTGCTTGCTCGCGTAATAGATATTGTTGCCGGGGAAAATCATGTGGGAATCGAGGTCGCGGGGCGCACTGCCCCAGGTCAGCACCACACGCAGGCCGTCGAGGTTTTCCATCACCGGACTGATGGCGTACGTCATGCCTTTGCACGGGCACTTCACCACCAGGTTGGAATAGCCGGGCTTCTTGATGATCAGCAGGTTGCTGGCATCGTCAGCGGCCTCACTGGTCAGGGTCACTTGGCCCTGGGCATTGGTGCGGCCCACGACGTTTTGCGCGCCGTTACGCTGCAGCAGCACTTCGGCGTCGGCGATTTTCTGATCCTTGACCACCGCGCTGAGCACTTCAATCGGCAACTGCTCGGCTTGGACCGCAAAAGCCACTGCACACAATGACATCGCCGAAGCGACACGAAGCAAACCCATGCTTAACTCCCTTTAAGTAGCGGGCGGAATCGCCCTACAAGATTTTGCGCTGCAACATACGCTGAATTCCGCGCTTTGGCGGATTTTTTCTACAAAATGTGACGTGGTTTTTATCCCGCCTGCCCGCCGAAGCATTGCGCTGCAGTGATGCAGCACGCCTGCACCAGGCTGAGCGGGAATTATCCGAAATCGCCGTAGGCAACCTGCCGCACTTTCCACCGCCTTACGACACCGACCGCCTGCAACAATCGCTGCAAGCCACAAATGCCGGAAACAGCTGTAGGAAACGCTCAAACACCGCGACATCCCATTCCCAAACCGCTCCAAATACCCGCTCAACCCTCTACAGACGTTACCCGCTGCTGAATGAAAATAGCGCGGTCTCAACTTTCTCGGCACAAACCTGTGAACATCGAAAGGACTCAATACATAGGCCACTATGGCGCCACCTTCACACTGATTAGCTTCACTGTCGTGCCTGACAATCGGCATGTTTTAGCCAATCCATGCCTGCGTGAAGCAAAAACGGCAGCGCGACAAGTGCGCGATCAGATTCGCAAATATCACACGGGAGACATCATCGGTCTGAACGCCAATGTGAGAGCAAGCACAAGGCCTCAGCGGTCAACACGCTCAATGCATGTCTACTCTGACGGGTCTTGGTAACATGGCCCCTTACCTTCAATTCGCTTGTTTTTTCATTATCTATGGGGTGCTGCACTACCGAATCACAGACCCAATGCTCAGAAAGCGCTTCGCAGTCACATGCCTCACAACGGGCACTATTTTGACGTTCGTACTACCCTACGTAGCGGTGATCCTCAGAATGCCCCTGCTACCTGCCTGTGTATTCTTGATAGGCTTGGCACTCTTCATCACCCGAAACAAATTCCGCCCGAAACGCGACCGCCCTCTTCACCCACTCCTGCGTGCCCCCACCATGAACCTCGCCCCCAACTTCCCCGAAGACCCCGTCATGCAACAACTGCTGCAACTGCTGCACGAGGAAGTCGGCCTGCCGAAGCACAAGACCCTGCGCCTGCAAACCTCGATCAACTTCGACCTGGGCTGTGACGGCGGTGAAGCCAAGCAACTCATGGAGGCGCTGGAGCAGGAGTTTGCCCTCGACCTGGGCGACTACGACACTTATCGTTACTTCAACCCACCGGGGTTTGACGTGTTCCTCAAGCGCAGGGCAAAGGGGCGCGGCGATAAAGTGCCACTGACCATCGGCATGCTTTATCTCGCAATCAAAACTCACAGCTGGGACACGCAGACGCTGGAAAACCTGAGCTGAGCGAACACCGCCACCCGGCACACCGCAACTCAACGGCGGGAGCGGCGGTGCGACGATTCGACTTGCCCCCCGATGACTGAATATCAGCCGGTACCTCTTTGCCTGAACCACCGTTATCGGGAGCAAGCGCCCTCCCCCATTGGCCTGCACCAACCTGACGAGCCGCGCCTGCCCATCGCCTACACCATGCTCGCCGACTGACCTTTCGCGCACAAAAAAGCCGCCCACAAGGGGCGGCTTTTTCACAACAAACGAGTCTTACAACTTAGGACCCGCCGCCTTGATCGCATCGCTCACTTCAAACTTCTTGAAGTTCTCAACGAACAGACCAGCCAGCGCTTTCGCCGCTTCATCGTAGGCAGCCTTGTCAGCCCAGGTGTTACGTGGGTTCAACAGGCCGGTTTCAACGCCCGGTACGGCCAATGGCACGTCGAGGTTGATGGTGTCGAGGTGTTCGGTTTGCGCACCGATCAACGCGCCGCTCTGGATCGCTGCGATCACGCCGCGAGTAGTCGGGATGTTGAAGCGCTTGCCAACGCCGTAGCCGCCGCCGGTCCAGCCGGTGTTGACCAGGTAGACCTTGGAGGCGAAGCCGCGGATGCGCTTGATCAGCAGCTCTGCGTATTCGCCGGCCGGGCGTGGGAAGAATGGCGCGCCGAAGCAGGTGGAGAAGGTCGACTTGATGCCGCTGCCCGAACCCATTTCGGTCGAGCCCACCAGTGCGGTGTAGCCGGACAGGAAGTGGTAGGCCGCTTGTTCTTCGCTGAGGATCGACACAGGCGGCAGTACGCCAGTCAGGTCGCAGGTCAGGAAGATCACTGCGTTGGGCTCGCCGCCCAGGTTCTGCTCGGAACGCTTGGCAACGTGCTCCAGCGGGTAGGCGGCGCGGCTGTTCTGGGTCAGGCTCACATCGGCGTAATCAGCGTGCTTGGCCTCGTCGATCACGACGTTTTCCAGCACCGCGCCGTGCTTGATGGCTTTCCAGATGACCGGCTCGTTCTTCTCGGACAGGTCGATGCACTTGGCATAGCAACCGCCTTCGATGTTGAACACCACGCCCTCGCCCCAACCGTGCTCGTCGTCACCGATCAGGTAACGGCTTTCGTCGGCCGACAGGGTGGTTTTACCGGTGCCGGACAGGCCGAAGAACAAGGTCACGTCGCCCGCTTCGCCAATGTTGGCGGCGCAGTGCATCGGCAGTACGTCGGAGGCCGGCAGCAGGAAGTTCTGCACCGAGAACATGGCTTTTTTCATTTCACCGGCGTAGCGCATGCCGGCGATCAGCACTTTTTTCTGGGCGAAGTTGAGGATCACGCAACCGTCGGAGTTGGTGCCGTCACGCTCTGGCACGCACTCGAAGTTGGCCACGTTGAGCACTTGCCATTCGTCACGGCCGGCTGGGTTGTACTGGGCCGGGTTGATGAACAGGCAACGACCGAACAGGTTCTGCCAGGCAGTCTGGGTGGTCATTTTCACGGCCAGGTAGTGGTCTTCGGCAGCCCCTACGTGAACGTGGGAAACGAAGTGCTCTTGCGCGTTGTTGAAGGCCTCGACGCGCGCCCACAGGGCATCGAACTTGTCGGCCGGGAACTTGCGGTTGATCGGGCCCCAGGCGATAGCGTCCTGGGTGGAAGGCTCTTCAACGATAAAACGGTCGACCGGCGAACGACCGGTGCGGTGACCGGTTTCTACGACCAGTGCGCCAGTATCGGCAAGCACGCCTTCACCGCGCTGCAGGGCTTCTTTGACCAGATCGTCAACACTCAGATCGGTGTATACGGCGTTATTGGCTTGCGTCATGAGGTTCCCCGTCGGCCTATGGCCGAGTGCTCCAAACGTTTTGTAGTAGAAAGTTGCGCACTACTACCGCGAAAAAAGTGGGCCGGATTATGCCAGAAAAGCCCAAAAAGAGTAGGGCCCTCCCGTCAGAACACCTCTAATCCGGCATTTGTCAGGTGATTTACCTGTGCTTAAACGTTTTAGTGGCGGGTGTCGGAAGGCGTGTCGATGCCTGCGCCAGCGAACAATTGCGCGACATCAGCCGCATCGAACAGGTAGCGCTGGTTGCAGAATTGGCAGTCGATTTCGATATTGCCGCCGTGTTCCACCACCAGATTCTGCGCATCTTCCAGGCCCAGGCTGACCAGCGCGTTGCCCGAGCGCTCGCGGGAGCAACTGCAATGGAAGCGCAAGGTTTGCGCATCGAACAGGCGCACAGGGTCTTCGTGGTAGAGGCGGTGCAGGATGGTTTCGTTGTCCAGGCCCAGCAGCTCTTCGGCTTTCAGCGTGTCGGCCAGGGCGATGGTGTGGCGCCAGCTTTCAGCGCGATCATCGTCATCCTTGATGCGATCGGCCGGCAGTTGCTGCAACAGCATGCCACGGGCGCGCTTGCCGTCGGCATTGAGCCAGAACTTGGTGCCGACTTGCTGGGACATCACGAAATAGTTGGTGAAGCACTCCGACAGGGTTTTGCCGTCGAGGTCGACGATGCCCTGGTAGCGCTGGCCCACCGTCGGGTCGACGGTCAGCGCCAGTACACCGTTGGGCATCAGGTCTGCCAAGGTTGCATCCGCAGCGATCAGGTCCGCGTCGTAACGGGCCAGGCCACGGATTTCACGCTCGCTGGAGCACTCGATCATCAGCATCGGGATCGGGCCTTCCGAACGGGCCTGCAGGATCAGCAAACCGTCGAACTTCATGGTACCTACCAGCAGCGCTGCGGCAGCCATCAGCTCGCCGAGCAGTTGCGCCACCGGCTCCGGATAGGCGTGCTTGGCGAGGACTTCGGCATAGCTGAGCTCCAACGAAACCATTTCGCCGCGGGCGTCGCTCTCGTCGAAAATGAAGCGTTGGGTGAAGTCGGTATCCGGTAGATCAGTCATAGGTCTGGGTATCTGAATTGATGACAAATTGATTACAACGTTTATAAAATTAAACGCTTTAGCACCGTTTTGGTGCGGCTTTCTCCTGGAAACAGAGAGCGTATTTAGAGCGAAGAGGGACAGTTTATGAACAATCCGGGTTTGTTCCAAGCCAAGTGGAACCTCCGGCGATGGGCTCAGTGCAATCTACTCGCTATCGGGCTGCTGTGTTTTTGGCTGTGGCCCACGGGGCAGATGCTCTGTGTAATTTTCGACGAGTGGCTGTTTCATCTGCTCAATGATCCGCTGGCAACCAACGCAACGTGGCTGCACGTGTGGGCTGTGGCCAGTTTGCGGCCGTTTGATGCGGTAGTCGGGGTGGTCCTGCTGACGCTGTTGATTCGCGGCGACTGGGTGTTCAAGGCCGTGCAGGTACGTCAGGCGCTGTTAGGTTTTGTCGGCATTTTGGTGCTGTTGTTGTTCATCCGCATGCTGTTTTCAAAACTGGCGGCGTTGATGGGCTGGCAACACAGCAGCCCGTCGATGGTGATCGGCGGCGCGATTCAGATGAGTGACTATTTTCCGGGCCTGGAGAAAACCTGGGAGCTGAAGGACCGTTCGAGCCAAAGCTTTCCCGGCGATCATGCCTCGGTGTTGTTGATCTGGGGGATGTTCATGACGGTGTTTGCCCAGCGCATCAGCCAGGTACTGGTGATTTGGGCGCTGGCAGTATTGTTCATGATGCCGCGCTTGGTGGCAGGCGCGCATTGGGGGCAGGACGACTACATAGGCGGCGTGTTGCTGGCGCTGCTTGCGTTGGGCTGGGGGTATTACACGCCGTTTGTCGCTCGGGTATCGGGGTTCCTGATGCGGGTTACAGCGCCGCTCTTTGGGTTACTCGGCAAATTTCCCGTGGTCGGACGATTGAGCCTGATGCGCACGGCCTCGTAACAGTTGCGCCATTTGATCTTATTTGTACCGCAGATGTGCGCGCTCAGTCATCGTTACCACTGCCGCGAAACTTGAACAGGTCGCGGCGCTGCTTCTTGCTTGGCTTGCCATCGGTGGTCAAGCCTGAAGCACCCGCCTTGCGCATGGCCGCCGCGTTTTCGCGCTTGGCGACGCTGGCTTCGGTTTCCGCGTACAACGCCTGCGCTTCAGGCGCACCACGGCGCACAATGGAAAGTGCCTGGACAACGATGGTTTTTTCATCAAAGCCCGTGCGGATCTGAAATTCGTCGCCGACGCGCGGCTCCTTGCCTGGCTTGCAGCGCTCACCGCGATGGTGCACCTTGCCGCTCTCTATGGCGGCCTTGGCCAGGGCCCGGGTTTTATAGAAACGCGCCGCCCACAGCCACTTGTCCAGACGGACCTTTTCTTCCTCTTCCTGCTTTTGAGCCACTTGAATTCCTCGCTCTGAAAAATGTCGCAACTGTAACGTTGAAACCCTTCGACGCATAAACCCCAACGCTCACCTAAGATACGCCACACGCCGTGCGATTTGTTGCGTCAACTGATTACCGAATCCTCAGAGATATCTGTCGCCATTTACCGAATATTCTGCGTGAATACCGCGAATTCGGCGCCTGGCGCTCAATGATCGTTTGGGGGTTGTCACAATCCATGCGCACTTGGACGCTACTGTCCTCGACGACCAAGAAATATTTCTGAATTACCGGTTACCCATATTGAAGACATTTGACCATTTGACCGTTGTGGGTCTGCGTGAATGGGTGGCACTTCCCGACTTGGGAGTGGCAGGCCTGCGCGCAAAGATCGACACCGGTGCCAGCACCTCCAGCCTGCACGCCACCGATATCGAGCCCTTTGAGCGCGACGGCGAGCAATGGGTGCGCTTTACCGCACACCTGGGCAGCGTTGTACAACTGCGTCACCGCCGCTGCGAAGCGCCCCTGGTGACGATGAAAACCATCAAGAGCTCCAACGGCCATGCGCAGGTGCGCTATGTGATCAGCACCACCCTGGCGTTGGGTGATCGGGTATGGCGGGTGGAGTTCACCCTGGCCTGCCGCAAAGCCATGCGTTACCGCCTGCTGCTCGGTTCCAAGGCGTTGATTGACGGCCACCTGGTGGTCAGTCCCGGCGTCAAGTACGTTCAAGACAAGCCGGTGTTCCCGGTCTCTACTATTTCTGTCCCAGGTGCTGCATGAAGATTGCTGTGCTGTCGCGAAACCCGCGTCTGTATTCCACCCGCCGCCTGGTCGAGGCCGGCACCGAACGTGGCCACGAAATGGTGGTGATCGACACGTTGCGGGCCTATATGAACATTGCCAGCCACAAGCCGCAGATCCACTACCGAGGCAAGCCGCTGGAGGGTTTTGATGCGGTGATCCCCCGTATCGGTGCTTCGGTGACGTTTTATGGCTGCGCGGTGTTGCGCCAGTTCGAGATGATGGGGGTGTTCCCCTTGAACGAGTCCGTCGCCATTGCGCGCTCGCGGGACAAGCTGCGCTCGCTGCAATTGCTGTCGCGGCGCGGCATCGGCCTGCCGGTTACCGGCTTTGCCCACTCCCCGGACGATATCCCGGACCTGATCGAGATGGTCAACGGCGCGCCGCTGGTGATCAAGGTGCTGGAAGGCACCCAAGGCATCGGCGTGGTGCTGTGTGAAACCGCAACGGCAGCGGAGTCGGTGATCGAGGCCTTCATGGGCCTCAAGCAGAACATCATGGTGCAGGAATACATCAAGGAGGCTGGCGGTGCAGATATCCGCTGCTTCGTGGTGGGCGACAAGGTGATTGCAGCGATGAAGCGCCAGGCCAAGCCTGGAGAGTTCCGCTCCAACCTGCACCGTGGCGGCAGTGCCAGCCTGATCAAGATCACCCCAGAAGAGCGTATGACCGCGCTGAGGGCGGCCAAGGTGATGGGATTGGCCGTGGCGGGGGTGGATATCTTGCGCTCCAACCACGGGCCGCTGGTGATGGAAGTGAACTCCTCACCAGGCCTGGAAGGGATCGAGACCACCACGAGCAAGGATGTGGCAGGGATCATCATTCAGCATCTGGAGAAGAATGGTGGGCCGAACATGACCAGGACCAAGGGCAAGGGCTAACCTGCGGCCCACCGACACAACATGAAACCAAATGTGGGAGGGGCTTGCTCCCTCCCACATTTTGATCTGCATTGTTGGCTAGACCGCGTCTCTTGGCAGCATCAACCCCAGCGGCAAACGCACCCGTGCTTCCAGGCCGCCGCCTTCGCGATTACGCAACTCGACATTGCCGCCATGCATCGAGGCAATCCGTCGAACAATCGCCAAACCTAGGCCCGTGCCCTTGCCACCGCGTGCACGGTCCCCACGGGTAAACGGATTGAAGATGCCCTCCAACTCCGCCGGATCGATCCCCATGCCACGGTCCATCACACTCAGCACCACATAGGGCGCGGCGCTGTCACCCGACACGTATGCCGCCACTTCCACATCCGAACCCGCGTGATGCAAAGCATTGCCGATCAAATTGTTCAGCAGGCGCTTCATCGACACACGCCGCAACGCAAACGGCTGGATCGGCTCAAGGCGTATGCGTACCTGTTCGCCGTTCTGGTTATAGGGCGCGACCACCTCACGCACCAAATCGGTCAAGTCGACTTCCTCGACCACCTCGTCGCGGCCATCCCGGATAAACGCCAGGAACTGGTCGAGAATCGCATCCATGTCCTCGATGTCACGGACCATGTCATCGGTCAGGTCGGTGTGGTTGTCCATCAACTCCAGGGACAATCGCAAACGCGTCAATGGTGTTCGAAGGTCGTGGGACACCCCGGCCAGCATCAGTTCGCGTTCGCGCCCGGCCTGTTCGACATCCTCCGCCATCTGGTTGAACGCGCCATACACCTCGGTCATTTCACTCGGCGTATCGCTCACCGGCAGGCGCACGCTGCGTCCCTGGCCCAATTGGCGGGCGGCAAACACCAGACGCTTTAGCGGTTGGTTGAGTTGACGTACGAAAATCCACGCAGATGCCGTTGAAAGCAATCCGATAGCCAGGAACCATCCCAACACGTTCCAGATCTTCTGTCCCCGCAACGGATGGGGGTAAAGCGGCACTTTCAGCCAGTCCTCACCCAGGCTCGGCGCACGCACCCACAATGCGGGGGACACATGCATACGCAGCCGTACCTCGGTGTCGTCACCCAGTTCGGCCTGCATCTGGCGCTGGTAAATTTCGCTGTAGGGCCAATGCTGTTCGCCCTCGGGCACGCCAGCGCCGGCCACGCGCACCAGGGTGGCGGCCTTGGCGATCTTCTCGCGGTTCTCGGGATCAGCGGCCCAATAGGCGCGCAGCGTCAGGGCGACACCGTGGCTGTACTGTCGATCCACTAGCACGTCTTCGTTCATCAGCAGATAAACCAGCGTGAGTGCTTTGGAAAACAGAACGACGATCAGCACCAGCCAAAGGGTGCGGGAGAAGAAACTTTGTGGGAACCACAGCGGGGTTTTCATAGATGACAGCTGGACACCTTGCAGGAACGAGCGGCGCTCGCAGAATTACAGACGCCGGACATCCCGTCGACCCTCATCGAGTCAAACGCCGGAATGCCCGCCCCTGCAAGTCATCGGTCACTTGGTTGCAGTGCCATCCGGCACAAACACATAACCTACGCCCCATACCGTCTGGATATATCGTGGCTTGGACGGGTCCGGCTCGATCATCCGGCGCAGACGGGAGATCTGCACATCGATGGAGCGCTCAAGGGCGTCCCATTCCCGGCCACGGGCCAGGTTCATCAGTTTGTCGCGGGTCAGCGGTTGGCGTGCGTTCATCACCAAGGCCTTGAGCACGGCGAATTCGCCGGTGGTGAGCATATGCACTTCGTCGCCACGCTTGAGCTCGCGAGTCGCCAGCGACAGTTCGTAGTCGCCAAAGGTGACGCTTTCGTCTTCACTGCCCGGCGCGCCCGGTACTGGCGGTGCCTGGCGACGCAATACCGCTTTGACCCGCGCCATCAACTCGTCAGGGTTGAAGGGCTTGGCCAGGTAGTCATCCGCGCCCAGTTCGAGGCCCTTGATGCGGCTCAGCTCATCGCCTTTGGCGGTCAGCATGATGATTGGAATCTGGTTGTTCGCGCCGCGCAGGCGCTTGCAGGCGGTGAGGCCGTCTTCGCCGGGCAGCATCAGGTCGAGTACGACCAGATTGAATACCTCGCGCCCCAGCAGGCGGTCCATCTGCTCGGTGTTCGGCACCGCGCGGGCACGGTAACCCTTGGAGTTGAAAAACCGCTCCAGCAGGCTGCTCAGCCCCGGATCGTCATCAACGATCAGAATTTTCTCGCCTTCAGCAGTTTGTGCAGTGCTGCTCATTGGATGCTCCTCTTTTCTCGGCGCGCATTATGGCGTAGCTGCCGTTATACGCACCGAGTGCATTGTTAGCAGATTTTTCCTCTAGTGCCAGCGAACCCACGCCCTACAACCGCGGCGCAGTACCCCCCAAGGGCAGAACGCTGGTTATAATGCGGCGCCTTCGTGCAGGGCAACGTCGGATCTTTACCGTTTACTGCCGGGCTTTTTTTTACCCGCTTGTCGTGATTTTTTCGATTTCGAGGGTCAATAGGCTGCCTCTTGACCCAGGTAGCGGCGCCAGTCGGGCCGCTCAACCAGCTGCGCAAGGCCTTGTTTTCCGGGCCTGCGAGCTGCTTTTCAGAATTTCAGGTGGTTTTATGGACAGCATCAACAGCCGCATCGCCGAGGAACTCGGTGTACGCCCACAACAGGTCGAAGCGGCCGTCGCTCTACTGGATGAGGGCTCCACGGTGCCTTTCATCGCCCGTTACCGTAAAGAAGTGACCGGCAGCCTCGACGACATTCAATTGCGCCACCTGGAAGAGCGCCTGCGCTACCTGCGAGAACTCGACGAACGGCGTATCAGCATCCTCGCCAGTATCGAGGAGCAGGGCAAGTTGACCCCACAACTTGAGCGCGACATCAAGCTCGCCGACACCAAGACCCGCCTCGAAGACCTTTACCTGCCATACAAACAGAAACGTCGTACAAAGGGCCAGATCGCCCTCGAAGCCGGGCTGGGCGACTTGGCCGACGGCCTGTTCAACGACCCGTCGCTGACCCCCGACACTGAAGCCGCACGCTTCATCAATGCCGAAAAAGGCGTCGCCGACGTCAAGGCCGCCCTCGAAGGTGCCAAGTACATCCTCATGGAGCGCTTCGCCGAGAACGCCAGCCTCCTGGAAAAGCTGCGCACGTACCTCAAGCAGGAAGCCATTCTCAGCGCCCGCGTCATCGCCGGCAAAGAGGAAGAGGGCGCCAAGTTCCGCGACTATTTCGAACACGACGAACCGCTCAAGAGCATGCCGTCCCACCGTGCGCTGGCGATTTTCCGCGGCCGCAACGAAGGCATTCTCAGCTCCGCCCTCAAAGTCGGCGACGAGCTGCCGGGTACCATGCACCCCTGCGAAGGCATGATCGGTCAACAATTCGGCATCCAGAATCAGAATCGTCCTGCGGATAAGTGGCTCGGTGAAGTGGTGCGCTGGACCTGGAAGGTCAAGCTCTACACCCACCTGGAAACCGACCTGCTGGGCGAGCTCCGCGACGGCGCCGAGACCGAGGCGATCAACGTCTTTGCCCACAACCTGCACGACCTGCTGCTGGCAGCGCCGGCCGGCCCACGCGCCACTCTGGGCCTCGACCCGGGCCTGCGCACTGGCTGCAAGGTGGCGGTGGTCGACTCCACCGGCAAGCTGCTGGACCACGCCACCGTGTACCCGCACGTGCCACACAACAAGTGGGACCAGACCCTGGCGATCCTGGCCGCCCTGTGCGCCAAACACGCCGTGGACCTGATCGCCATCGGCAACGGCACCGCCAGCCGTGAAACCGACAAGCTGGCCGCCGAACTGATCAAAAAATACCCATCCATGAAGATGACCAAGGTCATGGTCTCCGAGGCAGGCGCTTCGGTGTACTCCGCGTCGGAACTGGCCTCCAAGGAATTCCCGGACCTCGACGTGTCGATCCGTGGCGCGGTGTCCATCGCCCGTCGCCTGCAGGATCCGCTGGCCGAGTTGGTGAAGATCGACCCTAAATCCATCGGCGTCGGCCAGTACCAGCACGACGTGTCGCAGCTGAAACTGGCGCGTGGCCTGGATGCGGTGGTGGAAGACTGCGTGAACAAGGTTGGCGTGGATGTAAACACAGCCTCGGTTGCGCTGTTGGCGCGTATCTCCGGCCTTAACACCACCCTGGCGCAAAATATCGTGACTCACCGTGACGAGAACGGTGCGTTCAAGACCCGCGCCGCGCTGAAAAAAGTCGCACGCCTGGGTGAAAAAACCTTCGAGCAAGCCGCCGGTTTCCTACGCGTAATGAACGGCGACAACCCACTGGATTCGTCGGCCGTCCACCCGGAAGCCTATCCGCTGGTGCAGCGTATTGCCGCCGAAACCGACCGCGATATCCGCTCGCTGATCGGCGACGCCGCGTTCCTCAAGCGCCTGGACCCCAAGAAGTACACCGACGAAACCTTCGGCGTACCGACCATCACCGACATCCTGCAAGAGCTGGAAAAACCCGGCCGCGACCCACGCCCTGAGTTCAAGACCGCCGAGTTCCAGGACGGCGTCGAAGACCTCAAGGACCTGCAGTTGGGCATGATCCTCGAAGGCGTGGTCACCAACGTGACCAACTTTGGCGCGTTTGTGGATATCGGCGTGCATCAGGACGGTTTGGTGCACATCTCTGCACTTTCGGAGAAGTTCATCAAAGATCCGCGCGAAGCGGTGAAAGCCGGTGACGTGGTCAAGGTCAAGGTCATGGAAGTCGACATCCCGCGCAAACGCGTCGGCCTGTCGATGCGCATGAGCGACACCCCCGGCGAGAAAATCGACGGTGCCCGTGGCGCACGCCCTGGCTCGGCGCCGCGCCAGTCGCAGAACCGCTCCGAAAACAGTCAGCCGCGCAAGGAGACCGCGACCGCAGCGCCAAGCAACAACGCAATGGCCTCGCTGTTCGCCAATGCCAAGCAGTTGAAGAAGCGCTGATGCAAACTCCTGCCGGCCTGACCCAGAGCGCATTCAGCGAGCTGATCGGCTGCCGCCTGCAACGCCTGGAAGAAGGCGTTGCCGAAGTGGCCCTGACCCTGGAGCCGCACCTGCGCAACCGCGCAGGCAAGCTGCATGGTGGGGCGATTTTCAGCCTGGTGGACATTACGATGGGGCTGGCCTGTTCCAGTTCCCATGGCTTTGACCAGCAGAGCGCGACCATCGAGTGCAAGATCAACTACATCCGCGCCGTGGAAGACGGTGACGTGCTGTGCACCAGCCGGGTGATTCACGCCGGTCGGCGCACCTTGGTGGTCGAAGCCGATGTGTATCAGGACGAAAGACTTGTCGCAAAAGCACAGGGCACCTTCGCTGTCCTATAGCTCCCCACCCTCGATTTGAGTTAATTTCGGCGCTGCGATAACGGCGTCGGAATTTTCTTGCTGCGCTATAGCCCAATTCATGGAGTGAAGTAGGCTTTTTCATAGCGGGTCAAATCGACTCAAAACCAGGCGATCACGCCAGTTTTAACTTCACCCTTGTAGACCGTCCTGCCCACCCCCATATTGGGGCGACTGACGCGTGAAGGAATCCAACTTGAGCGAACTTCTCAACCGCCGCCTGGCCCTGCTCGGCAAGCGCGAACACCTCTCCCTGCTAGAGCAGTGCCTGCATGGCATCGAGCGTGAATGCCTACGCGTCACCGGTGAGGGTCGCCTGGCGCAGACGCCGCACCCGGAAGCCCTGGGCGCCGCGCTGACCAATGAATTGATCACCACCGACTACTCGGAATCGCTGCTGGAGTTCATCACCCCGGCCCTGCCCAACCCGGCCGATACCCTGAGCAGCCTGGACAAGATCCACCGCTTTGCCTACACCAAGCTCGGCAGCGAATACCTGTGGAGCCCTTCGATGCCGTGCCCGTTGCCGGCCGAAGAAGATATTCCGATTGCCTACTACGGCACCTCCAATATCGGTCAGCTCAAGTACGTGTACCGCAAGGGCCTGGCCCTGCGTTATGGCAAGACCATGCAGTGCATCGCCGGTATCCACTACAACTTTTCCCTGCCGGAACAGCTGTGGCCACTGCTCAAGGAAACCGAAGGGTTCGTCGGCACCGACCGCGACTACCAGTCCACGGCCTATATCGCGCTGATCCGCAACTTCCGCCGCTACAGCTGGCTGCTGATGTACCTGTTCGGTGCCTCGCCGGCCCTGGATGCGGGTTTCCTGCGCGGTCGCTCGCACCAGTTGGAAGTGCTCGACGCCGACACCCTGTACCTGCCCTACGCCACCAGCCTGCGCATGAGCGACCTGGGTTACCAGAGCAACGCCCAGGCCGGCCTGACGCCGTGCTACAACGACTTGGCGAGCTACACCGACAGCCTGCGCGAAGCGGTGGCAACGCCCTACGCGCCGTATGTTGAAATCGGCACGCACAAGGACGGTGAGTGGGTGCAGCTCAACACCAACATCCTGCAGATCGAAAACGAGTACTACTCCAACATCCGCCCCAAGCGCGTGACCTATACCGGCGAGCGGCCGATCCAAGCGCTGGTGGCCCGTGGCATCCAGTACATCGAAGTGCGCTGCCTGGACATCAACCCATTCCTGCCGATGGGCATCGACCTGCCGGAATCGCGCTTCCTCGACGCGTTCCTGCTGTTCTGCGCATTGAACGACAGCCCGCTGTTCGCCAATAACGCCTGCGGCAATGCCACCGCCAACTTCCTCAGCGTGGTCAAGGAAGGTCGCCGCCCAGGCCTGCAATTGCAGCGCGATGGCGCGCCGGTGGACATGAAGGAATGGGCCAGCGAACTGCTGGAGCAGATTGCACCGTTGGCCGCCCTGCTCGATCAGAGCCACGGCATCAGCGAGCACAGCCAGGCGCTGGATGCCCAGTTGGCGAAGGTCCAGGACCCGTCCCTGACCCCATCGGCGCAGGTATTGGCGGCGATGGCCGAGCGCAAAGAAAGTTTTGCGCAGTTCTCCCTGCACCAGAGCCAGCTGCATGCCGAACATTTCCGCCAGGAGCCGTTGCCCGCAGAAGAGCAGGCACGCTTTGAAGAACTGGCGCGTAAATCGCTGGCGCAGCAAGCGGAGTTGGAGCAGAACGAAGTGGGCGACTTTGATGTGTTTGTCGGGTCGTACCAGGCAAGCATCCTCGCCATCAGCAACTAATCTAGAGCAGAACCTGGTTCAAAATGTGGGAGGGGGCTTGCCCCCGATGGTGGTGGATCAGTCAGCTTATCTGTAGCTGACACACTGCAATCGGGGGCAAGCCCCCTCCCACATTTGCCTTCACTTGACTGAACACCCGCTGCAGTTTTTCTCCACATAAGCTAATTCGAAAATGTTATTTATTTTCGGATTCTTAGATCATTTAGTCTCCTCACACGCCGACCCTCGGCCGCCTGATTGAGGAGCTTCCCCTTGAAACTGCTTACCCCTCTGCGCCTCTTGGCCGCATTGTCACTGGCCGGTGCCAGCCTGTTTGCCCAGGCGGCGGATGTGACCATCGCTTACCAGACCACCGTGGACCCGGCCAAAGTCGCCCAGGCCGACGGCGCGTACGAAAAAGCCACTAACGCCAAAATCGATTGGCGCAAATTCGACAATGGCGCCGACATCATCGCCGCCATCGCTTCCGGCGACGTACAGATCGGCTACCTCGGTTCGAGCCCGCTGACCGCCGCCATTACCCGCAAAGTGCCCGTGGAAACTTTCCTCGTGGCCACCCAGATCGGCGGCGCCGAAGCCCTGGTGGCGCGTAATGGTTCGGGGGTCAACAGCCCCCAGGACCTGATCGGCAAGAAGATCGCGGTGCCCTTCGTTTCCACCGGCCACTACAGCCTGCTGGCCGCGTTGAAGCACTGGAACATCGACCCCTCGAAAGTGACCATCCTCAACCTCGCGCCACCAGCGATCATCGCCGCCTGGAAGCGCGGTGACATCGACGCCACCTACGTATGGGACCCAGCCCTGGGCGTGGCCAAGGAAAACGGCAAGGTGCTGATCACCTCCGGCGAACTGGCCAAGTTCGGCGCGCCGACCTTCGATGCGTGGATCGTGCGTAAGGATTTTGCCGAGAAGCACCCGGAAATCGTCACGGCCTTCGCCAAAGTCACCCTGGATGCCTACGCCGCCTACCGCAAAGACCCACAAGCCTGGCTCGCCGACAAAGGCAACGTCGACAAACTGGTGAAGCTCTCCGGCGCCAAGGCCAGCGATATCCCTCTGCTGCTGCAAGGCAACGTCTACCCGCTGGCCGCTGACCAAGTGACCCTGCTGGGCGCACCGACCACCCAGGCCGTCACCGACACCGCGGCGTTCCTCAAGGAACAAGGCAAGGTCGACGCCGTGCTGCCGGACTACGCCCCTTACGTCAGCGCCAAGTTCATCACCCACTGATTCAGGAGTTCATCGCGATGGCCTTGCTACAACTGGAGCGCATCAGCGCACAGTACCCAGGCGCCCCGGAACCGGTACTGGCGGATATTTCACTCGACCTCGGGCCCCAGCAATTGCTGGTGGCCCTCGGCCCTTCCGGCAGTGGCAAGACCTCGCTGTTGAACCTGATTGCCGGTTTTGTCGAACCCTCTGCCGGGCGCATTACCCTTGATGGTGTGCCGGTCAAAGGCCCGAGCGCCGAGCGCGGCGTGGTGTTCCAGGACGACGCGTTACTGCCCTGGCAGGACGTGTTGGCCAATGTCGGGTTCGGCCTCGAACTGGCCGGCGTACCCAAGGCGCAACGCGAGGTGCGGGCCCGGGAAATGCTCGCGCTGGTGGACCTGGCGGGTTTCGACAGCCGCCGTATCTGGCAGCTGTCGGGCGGCCAGAAACAGCGCGTCGGCCTGGCCCGCGCCTTGGCCGCCGACCCTCGCGTATTGCTGATGGACGAGCCCTTCGGCGCCCTCGATGCCTTCACCCGCGAACAGATGCAGGAGCTGCTGCTGCAAGTGTGGCGGCGCACAGCCAAGCCGGTGTTCCTGATTACCCATGACATCGAAGAGGCGGTATTTCTCGCCACCGACTTGATCCTGCTGGCGCCCAACCCCGGACAGATCGTCGAGCGTCTGCAGCTGGATTTCGGCCAACGCTACGCCGCTGGCGAATCGGCGCGGGCAATCAAGTCCGATCCACGCTTTATCGAAACCCGTGAACACGTGCTGGGCAAAGTGTTCTCGCAACGGCAGGTGTCCGCATGAGCAGTTACGAACTCCCCGCCACCGCCGTCAAGCCGGTGCTGATCCCGGTGCGCCGCAGCCTGAGTACGCGCTGGATCAGCCTGTTGACGCTCATCGCGTTACTGGCCATCTGGTGGGCCGTCACCGCCACCGGCTTGATCGAACCGCTATTCCTGCCGCCGCCGTCCGCCGTGCTGCAAAAGGGCTGGCTGCTGGCAACCACGGGCTACATGGACTCGACCTTGTGGCAGCACCTGGGCGCAAGCCTCAGCCGTATTGGGCTGGGCTTGGGCTGTGCGGTACTGACCGCCGTGCCGGTGGGCATCGCCATCGGTTCCAATCGCATTGCCCGTGGCGTTCTCGACCCACTGATCGAGTTCTACCGGCCGATTCCGCCGTTGGCCTATCTGCCGTTGATCGTGATCTGGTGCGGCATCGGCGAGCTGTCCAAGGTGCTGCTGATTTACCTGGCGATCTTTGCACCGATTGCCATCGCCACCGCGACCGGCGTGCGCACCGTCGACCCGGCCAAGCTGCGTGCAGCGCAGTCCTTGGGTGCCAGCCGTGCGCAACTGATTCGCCACGTGATCCTGCCAAGCGCCCTGCCCGACATCCTCACCGGCGTGCGCATCGGCCTGGGTGTGGGCTGGTCGACATTGGTGGCCGCCGAACTGATCGCGGCCACCAGCGGCCTGGGCTTTATGGTGCAGTCGGCCGCGCAGTTTCTGGTCACCGATGTGGTGGTGCTGGGGATTCTGGTCATCGCCCTGATCGCCTTCGCTATGGAAATGGGCCTGCGCGCCCTGCAGCGTAAATTAGTGCCTTGGCATGGCCAGGCACACTGAGTGATGAGAATTAAATGAGCAGCCTGACCGTTACCCCACTAAGCACCGCCCTGGGCGCCCAGATCAGCGGCGTCGATATCACGCAACCGTTGAACCCCGAACAGCGCGACGCCATCGAACAGGCGTTGCTGACTCACTCAGTGTTGTTCTTTCGCGACCAAGCCATCACCCCACAGCAACAGGCGCGCTTCGCGGCGAACTTTGGCGACCTGCACATTCACCCGATCTACCCCAACGTGCCGGAACAGCCCGAAGTGCTGATCCTCGACACCGCCGTCACCGACGTGCGCGACAACGCCGTATGGCACACCGACGTAACCTTCCTGCCCACCCCGGCGCTCGGCGCAGTGCTCAGCGCCAAGCTGCTGCCGGCGTTTGGTGGCGACACGTTGTGGGCCAGCGGGATTGCGGCGTACGAGGCGCTGTCCGAGCCGTTGAAAGTGCTGCTCAACGGGCTCACCGCCACCCACGATTTCACCAAGTCTTTTCCGCTGGAGCGCTTCGGCAACACCGCTGAAGACCTGTTGCGCTGGGAAGAAACCCGCAGGAAGAACCCGCCGTTGTCCCACCCGGTGGTGCGCACACATCCCGTGAGTGGGCGTAAGTCGCTGTTTGTGAGTGATGGTTTCACCACCAAAATAAACGAACTGGAACCGGCCGAGAGTGAAGCGATTCTGAAGCTGCTGTTCGCCCACGCGACGCGCCCCGAATTCACCATCCGCTGGCGCTGGCAGGAGAACGACGTCGCGTTCTGGGACAACCGCGTGACCCAGCACTACGCGGTCGATGATTACCGGCCGCAGCGGCGGGTGATGCATCGGGCGACGATTCTTGGGGATGTACCGTTCTAGTCGCCACACTGAAAATCAAATGTGGGAGGGGGCTTGCCCCCTCCCACACTGACCGAGTTATTCAGCCGTCGATGGCTTTTCCCACAAGTTAATCCCACCTTCCTGCGCAAACCGATCGATCTCTGCCAGCTCTTCGGCACTGAAGCTCAAGTTCTTCAACGCCCCGACGTTCTCGATAATCTGCTCCGGCCGGCTGGCACCAATCAGCGCGCTGGTTACCCGTGGGTCGCGTAAGGTCCAGGCCAGCGCCAGTTGCGCCAGGCTCTGGCCACGACGCTGGGCGATTTCGTTCAGCGCACGCACGTGAGCGATGTTGGCTTCGGACAAGTGCTTGGCCTGCAACGAACCACCGCCAGGGCGATTGACCCGCGCATCGGCCGGCACGCCGTTGAGGTATTTGTCGGTCAGCAAGCCTTGGGCCAGCGGCGTGAAGGCGATCACCCCGGCACCGAGTTCTTCGGTGGTATCCAGCAGGTCTTTTTCCACCCAGCGGTTGAGCAGGTTGTAGGCCGGCTGGTGGATCAGCAGCGGTACTTTCCACTCTTTGAGCAGCGCCGCGATTTCACGGGTTTTTACCCCGGAATACGACGAGATGCCGATATACAACGCCTTGCCTTGTTGCACGGCGGTGGCCAGGGCGCTGGCGGTTTCTTCCAGCGGGGTGTCGGCGTCAAAACGGTGGGAGTAGAAAATATCCACATAGTCGACGCCCAGGCGTTGCAGGCTCTGATCGAGGCTGGCCAGCACGTATTTGCGCGAACCGCCGCCCTGGCCGTATGGGCCGGGCCACATGTCCCAACCGGCCTTGCTGGAGATGATCAATTCGTCGCGGTACTGCTTGAAGTCTTCGCGCAGCAAACGGCCGAAATTGATCTCGGCGCTGCCGTAGGGCGGGCCGTAGTTATTGGCCAGGTCGAAGTGGTTTATCCCTAGGTCGAACGCGGTGCGCAACAGGGTGCGCTGGGTGTCGATCGGGGTGCTGTCGCCAAAGTTGTGCCACAGCCCCAGGGACAGTGCGGGCAGCACCAACCCACTGCGGCCTACGCGGCGATACGGGATAGATTCATAGCGGTTTTCGGCAGCAATGTACGTCATCGAATCCTCTCTGGGCTTAGGGCAAATAAGGCCTGGGAATAAGGTTATTCCCAGGCCTTTTAACCAGCTGAATCGCTTAAGTCTGCCCTTTCGTTTTACAGCAAATGGCTGCCCGAATGGAACGACAAGATCGCCTCAACGCACCAGGTGCAGGAACTGCAAATGTCGCTCGTACTGGTCGAGGATGTCGTTGATGATCTGCTCCTTGGTGTAGCCCACCAGGTCGTAGTCCTGGCTGCCTTCACTCAAGTGCACTTCCGCCCGATAGTAGCGGCGGTTGTTGATCTCTTTGGAGCCCATGCCGCCACGGGCGAACGACGGTGTGAAGTAGCCGCGCATCTGCACCTGGTAGATGAACGGATGTTCCTCGCCATGGCCGATTTCCAGGCTGACGCTATCGTTGGACGGGTCCGGTTGAGTCACCACCGAAAGGCCCTTCTCGACAAACACCGCCGTCACTTCTTCAATCGCCGGGCGCACCGTCGATTCAAGGAAGCGGTACACCTCATCACGCGATGGGAAATGCACCGCCTGGCTCAAGCGCTGGCGCCAGCCGCCCTTGCCTTTGCGCGAAGCCGAGATCGGCGCCAACGAATGCAACTGTGCGATCTGCTTTTGCGACTCAAGATAGAACGCCTTGTGCAGCCCCCACATCATCAGCAGCAGGATCAGCGAGAACGGCAACGAAGTCAGCACCACCGCGGATTTCAGCGAGTCGATGCTACCGGCAAACAGCAATGCGCTGGTGACCAGCGCCGTCATCGCACCCCAGAACACCCGCAGCCATTTCGGCCCGTCTTCATCGGCGTTGCCGCCTTTGGACGACAAGGTCGACAGCACCACCGTGCCCGAGTCCGCCGAGGTGACGAAGAACACGAAGCTGATAAACACCGTCACCGCGATCACGGTTTTACTCCACGGATAGGTTTCCAGCAGCAGGTAGAGGCTCATCGACGGGTCATCGATGGCCGACTGGCCGAGGGCTGTCATGCCGTGATTGAGCACCTGGTCGATGGCGCTGTTACCAAAGATCGACATCCACGCCAGGGTGAAGCCCAGGGGGATCAGCAGCACGCCGAACACGAATTCGCGGATGGTACGGCCACGGGAAATACGCGCGATAAACAGGCCCACGAACGGCGACCATGCGATCCACCAGGCCCAGTAGAACACCGTCCAACCGCCCAGCCAGTCGCTGGGTTTATCGTAGGCGTACACATCGAAACTCTTGGTCGGCAAGGCGCCCAGGTAGTCGCCGATGTTCTGGATCAAGGTGTTGAGCAAGTGCTGGGTGGGGCCGGCAAACAACACAAACAGCAGCAGCGCACAGGCCAGCAGCATGTTGATGTCGGACATCACCCGCACACCCTTGTCCACGCCGGCCACCGCGACCAGAATCGCCGCGCCCATCATCAGGGTGATCAAACCCACCTGAATCCACTGGGTGTGAGCGATGCCGAACAAGTAGTCGAGGCCGGAGTTGAGGTGCAGCACGCCGAAGCCCATGTCGGCGCCCAGGCCAAACACCGTGGCGATGATGCCAAAGCCATCCACCGCATAGCCGATAGGCCCGTTGATGCGTTTGCCGATCAGCGGGTACAGCGCCGAGCGCAACGCCAGCGGCAGGTTATGCCGATAGGCGAAATATGCCAGCGCCATGCCGACAAACGCGAACACGCCCCAGCCGTGCAGGCCCCAGTGCAGAAACAGGATCTGCATGGCCTGGCGCGCAGCATCGGCGTTCATCGGCGCGCCTTGCGGCGGCTGCACCAGGTGCGTCAGTGGTTCAGACACGCAGAAGAAAAACAGCGTGATGCTGATCCCGGCGGCGAACAGCATGCCGGCCCAGGACAGGTAACTGAATTCGGGCTCGTCGTGGTCGGCACCGAGTTTTATCTTGCCGTAGCCCGATAGCGCGGTGACCACCACGAAGACCAGATACAGGGTCATCGCCAGCATGTAGTACCAGCCGACCGTATTGGCCGCCCAGTTTTGCGCCGCCAGCAACCAGGCACCGGCCTGTTGCGGGATAGCGATAACAGTGATGCCGAACAGCAGGATGAAGGTCGCGGCGAAGTAGAAAACCGGCGCATTCATGCGCACTTGGCCGCTGGCTGGGGTGGACGATGCACTCATGAACGATGCACCCCGAGGTTGAAGGATGTGGCTGTAGATAACGGACTCAGCAAAGGTAAGCCTCCTGTTGTGAGCGGGCAGCGAACCACCGGGTTTAACTTGAACGAACGTTCAAGTTAAACATGAATAGGTGGTTTTGGACTAATCGCAGGGCTGAGTGGTATGACGGGTGAACAAAGGAAATCGTTCAGCGACTGCTGACTGAAACACGGCCTCGGTGTGGAATGCCCCTTCCCACAGGGTTTGGTGTGATTTTCAAGACCGGCGCTATTTCTGCGCCCCATCCTCATGCTGCAAATTCGCCTGGGTGATGTTCGCCTCAGCGGGCACGCTGCGAGTCAGCCACACATTGCCGCCAATGGTCGAGCCTTTGCCGATGGTGATCCGCCCCAGGATCGTCGCCCCGGCATAGATCACCACATCGTCCTCGACGATCGGGTGACGTGGATGGCCCTTCTGCAACTGCCCATCCTCATCCGCCGGGAAGCGCTTGGCGCCCAATGTCACGGCCTGGTAGATGCGCACCCGTTCGCCGATGATCGCGGTTTCGCCGATCACCACACCCGTCCCGTGGTCGATAAAGAAACTCGGGCCGATCTGTGCACCGGGGTGGATGTCGATGCCAGTGGCCGAGTGGGCGATTTCCGCGACGATCCGCGCCAGCAACGGCAGGCCGGCGCGGTACAGGTGGTGGGCCAGGCGATGGTGAATCACCGCCAGGATCCCCGGGTAGCACAACAGCACTTCATCCACGCTGCGTGCGGCTGGGTCGCCGTGGTAGGCCGCCAGCACGTCGGTGTCGAGCAGGCTGCGCAACGACGGCAGGGCCAGGGCGAAATCCTGGATCAGGCGGATGGCATGGGCGTCGATCTGGCTGTCATCCTGGCCACCCTGACGCGCGGCATAACGCAGTTCCAGGCGCGCCTGGGCGAGCAAGGCATTCAGCGCGACATCGAGGGTATGGCCGACGTAGAAATCTTCACTTTCTTCACGCAGATCCGCCGGCCCCAGGCGCATCGGGAACAGCGCGCCACACAACGCTTCGAGGATCTGCGCAACCGCCTCCCGGGACGGCAACTCGCGGCCGCCATGCTCGCCGCTCAAGCGGCCGTTGCGCGTGCGCCACTGGTCGCGGGCGCCGCGCAACTGGCTGACGATGGTCTGTAATTGCCAATGGCTGGAACGCTCACTCACGGTATTCACTCCTGATGTAATGGCCATCACTTTACGGTATGCACCCTGGCCGCCCTTAAGAACCAATGGTGTGATGCTCAGAACCATCCGGCATAAGCGATTGACGGTTGCCCGATGAAAAGTGCCTGCCTATAGTCGCCTCATCCCTTAGCCACCGTGCGTAGCCATGATCAAGCAACAGCTCGACCGTTTTAACCGTCTGGAACTGCTGGGCGCGGCCACTGCCCTGGAAAAACTCGAGCGGCTGTCGGCCTGGCTGGGCAGGGACATCTACGTCAAGCGCGACGACACCACGCCACTGGCGATGGGCGGCAACAAGCTGCGCAAACTCGAATACCTGGCGGCCGATGCCATCGCCCAGGGCGCCGACACCCTGGTGACGGCGGGCGCCATCCAGTCCAACCATGTGCGCCAGACCGCCGCCCTCGCGGCCAAGCTCGGCCTGGGTTGCGTCGCCCTGCTGGAAAACCCCACCGGCACTGAAGACCCCAACTACCTGGGCAACGGCAACCGCCTGCTGCTGGAGTTGTTCGACGCCAAGGTGGAGTTGGTGGAAAACCTCGACAACGTCGACGACCAGCTCAATGCCCTCGCCGACCGCTTGCGCAGCAACGGCAAGAAGCCCTACCTGGTGCCCATCGGCGGCTCCAACGCCCTCGGCGCCCTGGGTTATGTACGCGCCGGCTTGGAGCTGGCCGCGCAGATCGAAGACAGCGGGGTTGAGTTCGCGGCCGTGGTGTTGGCCTCCGGCAGCGCAGGCACCCACAGCGGGCTCGCATTGGCATTGAGTGAAGTGTTGCCGCAATTGCCCGTGATCGGCATCACCGTTTCGCGCCCTGAAGAAACGCAGTTCCCGAAAGTACAGGGCCTGGCCGAACGCACCGCCGAGTTGCTCGGTGTGGATATCCCCGAAGCGTTCAAGGTGATCTTGTGGGACGAATACTTCGGCCCCCGTTATGGCGAACCGAACGCCGGCACGCTTTCGGCGGTCAAGCTATTGGCCAGCCAGGAAGGCCTGCTGCTCGACCCGGTCTACACTGGCAAGGCCATGGCCGGGTTGCTGGATGGCATCGGGCGTCAGCGCTTTGAAGACGGCCCGATTATCTTCCTGCACACCGGCGGGGCGCCGGCGTTGTTTGCCTATGAGTCGGTTTTCAACTGAATAAACGCGGGCTATATGCGGGAGGGGGCAAGTCGAATCGTCGCACCGCCCCTCCCACATTGGACTCAACCAATATTCCAAAATGGAATATGAATTAAGATTTATATTATTTTCAAGTCTTAAAACCTAGCTTTATCATCGCGCCGAAGGCGAAGACGCGCTTCGTGCTTTAAGGCAGGATACGACTACCGCGTCACCTGCTTCGCTCAACATAAAAACACAGGGGCTCTTCATGACTATTTCTGCATTTCGTCGCACATTGCTGGTCGGCACTTTGGGTCTGGCGCTCGGTGCCAGCCTGCTGGGCCAGGCCGTTGCCGGCGAGCAACTGGGTAACATCAAAAAAGCCGGCGAGATCAAAATCGGTTTGGAAGGCACCTACCCGCCGTTCAGCTTCGTCGACGAGAGCGGCAAGCTCAGCGGTTTCGAGGTCGAGCTGTCCGAAGCCCTGGCCAAGGAGCTGGGCGTCAAGGTCAAGCTGCAAGCCACGCCCTGGGACGGCATCCTCGCGGCCCTGGAATCCAAGCGCCTGGACGCTGTGGTCAACCAAGTGACCATCTCTGAGGAGCGCAAGAAGAAGTACGATTTCTCCACGCCGTACACCGTCTCCGGTATCCAGGCGCTGGTGCTGAAAAAGAACGTCGACAGCATCAAGGCCGCTAACGACCTGGCCGGCAAAAAAGTCGGCGTAGGCCTGGGCACCAACTACGAGCAATGGCTCAAGGACAACCAACCCAAAGCCATCATCAAGACCTATAACGATGACCCAACCAAGTTCCAGGACCTGAAAGTCGGCCGTATCGACGCCATCCTGATCGATCGCCTGGCCGCACTGGAATACGCCAAGAAAGCCCCGGACACCGCTGCTGCCGGCGATGCCTTCTCCCGTCAGGAAGCCGGTATTGCCCTGCGCAAAGGCGAGCCTGAACTGCTGGAAGCGGTGAACAAGGCCCTCGACAAGCTGCGCGCCGATGGCACCCTGAAGAAGCTGTCCGAGAAGTACTTCAACGCTGACGTCACTCAATAATGGAAGCAAGTTTCCAACTCGCGCTGGACTCCGCGCCCTTTCTGCTCAAGGGCGCGTACTACACGGTGATTCTTAGCCTTGGCGGGATGTTTTTCGGCTTGCTGCTGGGCTTCGGCCTGGCCTTGATGCGCCTGTCGCGCTTCAAGCTGTTGAGCTGGACCGCCCGCGTCTACGTGTCGTTCTTTCGCGGCACGCCCTTGCTGGTACAGCTGTTCTTGATCTACTACGGCTTGCCGCAAGTGGGCATCGAGCTGGATCCGATCCCGGCCGCCATGATCGGCTTTTCGCTGAACATGGCGGCCTACGCCTGTGAAATCCTGCGGGCCGCCATCGCGTCTATCGAGCGTGGCCAGTGGGAAGCCGCTGCCAGTATCGGCATGACCCGTGCGCAGACCCTGCGCCGGGCCATCCTGCCGCAAGCGATGCGCACCGCGCTGCCGCCGCTGGGCAACAGCTTTATTTCGCTGGTCAAGGACACGGCGCTGGCTGCCACCATCCAGGTGCCGGAGTTGTTTCGCCAGGCGCAACTGGTGTCGGCGCGCACCTTCGAAATTTTCACCATGTATCTGTCCGCCGCCCTGATCTACTGGGTGCTGGCGAGCATCCTGGCGCATTTTCAAAATCGTCTGGAAGACCGGGTCAACCGGCATGACCTGGAGTCTTGAAGCATGATCGTGGTTGAAAAACTGACCAAACAATTCAAGGGTCAAGTGGTGCTCAACGGCATCGACCTTGAGGTCAAGGAAGGCGAAGTCGTCGCCATCATCGGCCCCAGCGGTTCCGGCAAGACCACCTTCCTGCGCTGCCTGAATTTCCTCGAAGAACCCACCAGCGGCCGCATCAAGGTGGGTGACATCCAGATCGACGGCAGCAAACCGCTCAACCAGCAACAAGGCCTGGTGCGACGCCTGCGCCAACACGTGGGCTTTGTGTTCCAGAACTTCAACCTGTTCCCCCATCGCACGGCGCTGGAAAACGTCATCGAAGGCCCCACCGTGGTCAAGAAGATGCCGCGCGAAGACGCTATTGCCTTGGGGCGCCAACTGCTGGCCAGGGTCGGCCTGGCGGGCAAGGAAGACGCCTACCCACGGCGCCTGTCCGGTGGCCAGCAACAGCGCGTGGCGATTGCCCGTGCGTTGGCTATGGAGCCGGAGGTGATTCTGTTCGACGAACCCACCTCCGCCCTCGACCCGGAGCTGGTCGGCGAAGTGCTGGCGACCATCCGCAGCCTGGCTGAGGAGAATCGCACCATGGTCATCGTCACCCACGAAATGAGCTTTGCCCGAGACGTGGCCAACCGAGTGATCTTTTTCGACAAGGGCGTGATCGTCGAACAGGGCGAAGCCAAGGCGTTGTTTGCCAACCCGCGGGAAGAACGAACCAAGCAGTTCCTGAGCAAGTTTCTGGCCCACTAACACCGCTTGATTGTGGCGAGGGCGCTTGCCCCGTTGGGCTGCGCAGCAGCCCCAGCATTTTGCGCAGCGCTTAGCTCTTCAACGGGAGCAAGCGCCCTCGCCACACTCAGTGTTCCTACAGCAAGTCCTCGCCCGCACCGGGTAAAACAGCCCCGCAATCCCCCCTTAAAATCCCCCGCCCAGTCAGACCCATCTGAATATCCGCGAACCCGCTGTTTAGCCCTTTGCCGCCATTGACGCCCCCAGGCCAACCCTCTTATCTAAGGCCCAGAGGATTGGATCCTATCCCGGCTATTCACTGAATCGTTCCTTTCAGCCCCCTTGCGCACCCGCGCCAAAGGGCTGGAACGATGGCTGCTGGCTGCATCAAGGAGATGACATATGACGCGTACTGCAACCGAGGCAATGCTCACCGCCCCAAGCCTGCCCCAGGCTAATCGGCATGGCATCAACGCACTGGCGGCCGCACAGCTGCTGGTGGACATCGCACCTTACCCCGGCATGGATGAAGGCGACCTGATCGAGCTGTTCTGGAACAACTGCTTTGCCGCCTCACGCAGGGTGACGGCGTGCAAGGTCGGTACCCCCACCCCTTTGCGGGTCCCGGAAAGCTTTGTACAGGACGGCCTGGCACGGGTTCACTACCAGATCATGCAGATCGGCCATAGCCCGGCGCGCTCGCCCGTGACCACGGTACGGGTCAAGACCCGCTGCCCGGGCGGTGAGCCAACGGCGCTGTACAGCGACGAAAACCAGAACCTGGCCCCCGTCGGCTTGCCCGATACCATCCGCCGCTACGGCGTCAACTCAAACCAGGTCCGACGCGGTATTCCACTGACCATCGAGCCCTACCTGAACATGACCGCCGGCGACGCCATCACCCTGCGCTGGGGCGATGTGCGCCTGGACCTGCCCCCGATCCGGGCGAAAGCCGTGGGCCTGGCGGTGCAGGTCTGGATACCCTCGTCGGTGATTGTCGAAGCCGGTGATGACAGTCGCCTGGAGGTGACGTACTGCATTCTGGATCGCGTCGGCAACAACTCGCGCTGGGCGCCGGCCCGCACATTACGCATTGCCGCCTGCGCGCCGAGCCGCCCGGCCGCGACCGCGCAGATCTATCAACCACGCCCCTTCGGCTCCCCCTGTGAACCTGGGTGAAGGCCCTTCTATGCATATTCCCAAAAGTTAGTTTATTTAAATATTTAACAAGCTTAGGGTATATGCACCGGACCACCGGACATCTTTGATTTTTCTGTTTTCATTTCATTGAATGCGAGGTCGGTATGGTCAGGATTACCCCGGTGCACAACGCCAGGGCATTACGTGCAGCCAAGGAGCGGCGCTGATGTCTAACTTGGCTCTAACACCCCCCCAGCGCGATCTGGACGTAGCACCGCTGCTGTTGCCGGCCGCCGTGCTGCGCAACGACGCCGAGGCGCTTGACGCAGCCCACGCGCTGGCCCAGGCCGCGCGCCTGCAAGCTGCCACACGTGATCAGCAACGCAAGCTGCCATGGGCGCAACTCGAACAGTTCACCCGCAGCGGGCTGGGCAGTATTTCCATCCCCCGCGAGTACGGCGGCCCACAGGTGTCATTCACCACCCTGGCCGACGTGTTCGCAATCATCAGTGCGGCAGACCCGGCCCTCGGGCAGATCCCACAGAACCATTTCGGCATCCTGCACCTGTTGCAGGGTGCGGCCACCGAGCGCCAGAAAAAGCAGCTGTTCCAAAGCGTGCTCGACGGCTGGCGCATCGGCAACGGCGGCCCGGAACGCGGCACCAAGAACACCCTGGAGCTCAAGGCGCGCATCACCGCCGTGGGCGACGGTTACGTGATCAGCGGCCAGAAGTTCTACTCCACCGGCGCGCTGTTTGCCCATTGGGTGGCGGTCAAGGCGTTGAACGATGACGGCAAGCAAGTCATGGCATTCGTACGCCGTGGCACCGAAGGGCTGCGCATCGTCGATGACTGGTCCGGCTTCGGCCAACGCACCACCGCCAGCGGCACAGTGTTGCTGGACCAAGTGCCGGTGGATGCCGACCTGGTGGTCGACAACTGGCGCATCGGCGACAGCCCGAACATCCAGGGCGCGGTGTCGCAATTGATCCAGGCGGCCATCGACGCCGGCATCGCCCGTGGCGCCCTCGATGACACCATCGCGTTCGTTCGCGAGCGTTCGCGCCCGTGGATCGACGCCAAGGTCGAACGCGCCAGCGATGACCTGTACGTGATCGCCGATATCGGCAAGCTGAAGATCGAACTGCACGCCGCCGAAGCCCTGCTGCGCAAGGCCGGCCAGGTGCTGGACCAGGTCAGCGCTGCACCGATTACCGCACAGTCCGCCGCCCGCGCCTCAATCGCCGTGGCCGAGGCCAAAGTGCTGACCACCGAAGTGTCGTTGCTGGTCAGCGAAAAACTCTTCGAACTGGCCGGCAGCCGCGCCACCCTCGCCGAGTTCAACCTCGACCGGCATTGGCGCAACGCCCGCGTGCACACCCTGCACGACCCGGTGCGCTGGAAGTATCACGCCGTCGGCGCCTATCGCCTAAACGGCACCTTGCCGGCTCGCCATTCCTGGATTTAACCGACCAGACCTCTGGAGAAATACACATGACTCTTTCTCACCACGTCGCGGTTATCACCAGCGATGAACAAGCCCTTATTGTCGCCAGCGACCTGGCCGAAGACTTTCGCCGTGACAGCATCCTGCGCGACCGCGAACGCCGCCTGCCCTTGCCTGAGCTGGACGTGTTCTCGCGCTCCGGCCTGTGGGGCATCAGCGTGCCCAAGGAGTACGGCGGCGCCGGCGTGTCCAACGTCACCCTGGCCAAGGTCATCGCCCTGATCGCCCAGGCCGACGCCTCCCTGGGCCAGATCCCGCAGAACCACTTCTACGCCCTTGAAGTGCTGCGCGTGAACGGCAGCCCGGCGCAGCAACAACGCCTGTACGCCGAAGTGCTGGCCGGCCAGCGCTTGGGCAATGCCCTGGCGGAACTGGGCACCAAGACCGCCCATGACCGCGTCACACGCATCACCCGCGACGGCGATGGTTTTCGCATCAGCGGCCGCAAGTTCTACTCCACCGGTGCGATCTACGCGCAACGCATCCCCACCTCGGTGGTGGACGAACACGGCGTGCAGCAACTGGCGTTTGTACCGCGCGATAGCGAAGGCCTGAGCGTAATCGACGACTGGAGCGGCTTTGGCCAGCGCACCACCGGCAGCGGCTCGGTGGTGTTCGACAACGTGTGGGTCGCCGCCCAGGATGTGATTGCGTTCCAGAGCGCCTTTGAACGCCCGACGACGGTCGGCCCGCTGGCGCAGATCCTTCACGCCGCGATCGACACCGGTATCGCCCGCGCCGCGTTTGAAGATGCGCTGCACTTTGTACGCACCAAGACCCGCCCGTGGATCGACGCCGGCAACGACAAAGCGACTGAAGACCCGTTGACTCTCAAGAGCTTCGGCCACTTGAGCATCCGTCTGCACGCCGCCGAGGCGTTGCTGGAACGCGCAGGCGAATACCTCGACCGCGCACAAGCCGACAGCAATGCCCAAAGCGTTGCAGCCGCCTCGATTGCCGTCGCCGAAGCCCGCGCCTTGAGCACCGAAATTTCCCTGGCCGCCGGCAGCACGCTGTTCGAACTCGCCGGCAGCCAGGCGACCCTGGCCGAGCACGGCCTCGACCGCCACTGGCGCAACGCCCGCGTGCACACCCTGCACGACCCGGTGCGCTGGAAGTACCACGCCGTGGGCAATTACTACCTCAACGATGAAAACCCGCCACTGCGGGGGACCATCTGATGACGAAGAAAAAAATCCTGCTCAATGCCTTCAACATGAACTGCATCGGGCACATCAACCACGGCCTGTGGACCCACCCACGGGATACGTCCACCCAGTACAAGACCATCGAGTATTGGACTGAGTTGGCGCAAACCCTGGAGCGCGGGCTGTTCGACGGTTTGTTCATTGCCGACATCGTCGGCGTGTACGACGTCTACCAACACTCCATCGACGTACCGCTCAAGGAGTCGATCCAACTGCCGGTCAACGACCCGTTGCTGCTGGTCTCGGCGATGGCTGCGGTCACCAAAAACCTGGGCTTCGGCCTTACCGCCAACCTCACGTATGAGGCGCCGTACCTGTTCGCCCGGCGCATGTCCACGCTCGATCACCTGAGCCGTGGCCGGGTGGGCTGGAACATCGTCACTGGCTACCTCGACAGCGCCGCCAAGGCGATGGGCCTTACCGAGCAGGTCGAGCATGACCGCCGCTACGACCAGGCCGATGAGTACCTGGAGGTGCTCTACAAACTCTGGGAAGGCAGCTGGGAAGACGACGCGGTGATCAACGACCCAGCGCAGCGGGTCTACGCGCAGCCGGGCAAGGTGCACAAGGTCGAGCACCACGGCGAGTTCTATCAGGTGCAGGGGTATCACCTGTGCGAACCATCGCCGCAGCGCACGCCGGTGCTGTTCCAGGCTGGCAGCTCGGACCGTGGCCTGCTGTTCGCCGGGCGCCATGCCGAGTGCGTGTTTATCAGCGGGCAGAACAAGGCGTCGACCAAAGTCCAGGTGGACAAGGTGCGCGCCAGCGCAGTCGAGGCCGGACGCAATCCGGATGACATCAAGGTGTTCATGGGCCTCAACGTGATCGTTGGCGCTACCGAAGAGCTGGCCTGGGCCAAGCACGCCGAGTACCTGAGCTACGCCAGCGCAGAGGCCGGCGTTGCGCATTTCTCGGCCTCCACCGCGATTGATTTTGCCGAATACGAACTGGACGAACCGATCCAGTACGTGAAGAGCAACGCGATCCAGTCGGCCACCAAGAACCTGCAGAACAACGACTGGACCCGGCGCAAATTGCTGGAGCAGCACGCCCTCGGTGGGCGCTATATCACCTTGGTCGGCTCGCCCGAACAGGTGGCGGATGAGCTGGAGTCGTGGATCAGTGAGACCGGGTTGGATGGCTTCAACCTGACGCGGATTGTGACGCCGGAAAGCTATGTGGATTTCATTGACCTGGTGGTGCCGCAACTGCAGAAGCGCGGGTCGTACAAGACCGCGTATGAGCAAGGAACGTTAAGAGAAAAAGTCTTCCAAGGCAGCGCCCGTCTACCCGAACAACACACCGGTTCCACCTACCGCCACTGATTGAAAAATGTGGGAGGGGCGGTGGATCTCCACTGTTTGTACAAATACCTTATGACTGGAAATTAACCATGAAAAAAATACTGCTCTCCTACCCAGTCAAAGCACTGGCCCTGGCCCTTGGTTTGTTCAGCTCGGCGGTGTTCGCCGCCGATGCGCCGCTCAAAGTCGGCACCACCGCCGCCTTCGCGATTCCCCTGGAAGCGGCCGTCGCCGAAGCCGGCAAGCAGGGCCTCAACGTCGAGTTGGTGGAATTCACCGATTGGATCGCGCCCAACGTCAGCCTGGCGGCCGGCGATATCGACGTGAACTACTTCCAGCACATCCCGTTCCTGGAAAACGCCAAGGCCGCCGCCGGGTTTGACCTGGTGCCGTACGCGCCGGGCATCATCAACAACGTCGGGCTGTATTCGAAAAAGTACAAAAGCTTCAACGAACTGCCCGAAGGCGCCAGCGTGGCCATCGCCAACGACCCGATCAACAGCGGGCGCGGCCTGCAACTGCTGGCCAAGGCCGGGCTGATCACCCTCAAGCCAGGCGTGGGCTACAAGGCCACCGAAGAAGACATCGTCGCCAACCCGAAGAAAATCAAAATCCTGCAAGTCGAGGCCGTGCAGTTGGTGCGCGCCTATGACGATGCCGACCTGGTGCAGGGCTACCCGGCGTATATCCGTCTGTCCAAGACCTTCGATGCGGAGTCGGCGCTGCTGTTCGACGGCCTCGACCACCCGGAATACGTGATCCAGTTCGTGATCCAACCCAAGCGTAAAACCGACCCGCGTGTGATCAAGTTCGTCGATATCTACCAGCACTCGCCGGTGGTGCGCGCCGCCTTGGACAAATCCCTGGGCAAGCTCTACCAAGTCGGCTGGGAAGCTAAAAAATGACCGCCGCCAACACCCAACTGCGCGACCTGGGCACAGCGCCCAGGGACGCCGAGCAGACCGAGTTGCACCCGGACCTGAACCGCGCCCACGTGCGCTTTATCAACCTGGGCAAGACCTACGACGGCACGGTGCATGCCCTGCAAGGCATCGACCTGGCGATCCAGCGCGGTGAAGTATTCGGCATCATCGGCCGCAGCGGCGCCGGTAAATCCTCGTTGATCCGCACCATCAACCGCCTGGAGCAACCGAGCAGCGGGCGCGTGCTGATCGATCAGGTAGACATCGGCGATTTCGACGAAGACCACCTGGTGGCGCTGCGTCGGCGCATCGGCATGATCTTCCAGCACTTCAACCTGATGTCGGCCAAGACCGTGTGGCAGAACGTCGAGTTACCGCTCAAGGTGGCCGGCGTGCCCAAGCTCCAGCGCGAGCAAAAGGTGCGTGAGTTACTGGAGCTGGTGGGCTTGCAGGACAAGCACAAGGCTTACCCGGCGCAGCTGTCCGGTGGGCAGAAACAGCGCGTGGGCATCGCCCGCTCGCTGGTGCACGACCCGCAGATTTTGCTATGCGACGAAGCCACCTCGGCGCTGGATCCGGAGACCACTCAATCGATCCTCGGCCTGCTGCGCGAGATCAACCAGCGCCTGGGCCTGACCATCGTGCTGATCACCCATGAGATGGCGGTGATCCGCGACATCTGCGACCGCGTGGTGGTGCTGGAGCACGGGCGCATTGTCGAACAAGGCCCGGTGTGGGAAGTGTTTGGCAACCCTCGGCATGAGGTCAGCAAAACCTTGCTGGCGCCGCTGCAACACGGGCTGCCGGAAGAACTGCAAAGCCGTCTGCACAGCACGCCCTCATCAGCGGATGCCGCTGTGGTGCTGCGCTTGCAGCTCACTGGCGGCGCCAGCGATGAACCCGACCTGGCCGCACTGTTCAGCGCCCTCGGCGGGCGCGTGCGCTTGTTGCAAGGCGGCGTGGAACGCATCCAGGGCCACGCCTTGGGGCAATTGCTGCTGGCGGTGAATGGCTCGCCCCACAGCGCCGAAGAACTGCGCAACCGCGCCGCGAATTGGGCACAACACGTGGAGGTGCTGGGCTATGTGGTTTGATCGTTTATTGCAGGGCGCCATCGACACCTTGCTGATGGTCGGCGTGTCGTCGCTGATCGCGTTGCTGGTGGGGATTCCGCTGGCGGTGTTTCTGGTGACCAGTGACAAGGGCGGCATCTACCAGGCACCGGCGTTGAACCGGGTGCTGGGGGCCTTCGTCAATCTGTTCCGCTCGATTCCGTTTTTGATTTTGATGGTGGCCTTGATCCCGTTCACCCGGTTGATCGTGGGCACCACCTACGGCGTGTGGGCGGCGGTTGTACCGCTGACCATCGCGGCCACGCCGTTCTTCGCACGCATCGCCGAAGTGAGCCTGCGCGAGGTCGACCACGGCTTGATCGAAGCCGCACAGGCTATGGGCTGCCGCCGCTGGCACATCATCTGGCATGTGCTGCTGCCCGAAGCGCTGCCGGGGATTGTCGGCGGTTTTACGATTACGTTGGTGACCATGATCAACTCGTCGGCGATGGCCGGCGCGATTGGTGCCGGCGGCTTGGGCGACATTGCCTACCGCTACGGCTATCAGCGCTTTGATACGCAGATCATGCTCACGGTGATTGTGCTGCTGGTGGTGCTGGTGGCGGTGATTCAACTGGGCGGCGATCGCCTGGCGCGGGTGCTGAACAAGAGGTGAGGTATAGTCGGGCGATCTCAGTGCCCGGTATTCAGCCCCATGCCTCTGCAGCCCGACGACCTCGACCAGATCACCTCCACCACCCTCGGCCACTACAACAAGGTGGCCGAGGATTTCCGTGAAGGCACCCGCGACCACGATGTGAGCCAGAACATCGACGCATTGCTGCGGCATATCCAAGGTACGCCGCCGTTTACCGTGCTGGACTTCGGCTGCGGGCCGGGGCGGGATTTGCAGACCTTAACCCGCATGGGCCACATCGCCGTCGGGCTGGACGGCTCGGAGCGCTTCGCGCAAATGGCGCGTGAAGACAGCGGCTGCGAGGTGTTGCAGCAAGACTTCCTCAAGCTCGACCTGCCCGCCGAACGCTTCGACGGGATCTTTGCCAATGCGGTGCTGTTTCATATCCCCAAGCAGGAACTGCCGCGTGTGCTCAAGCAGTTGCATGGCGCGTTGAAGCCCGGCGGTGTGCTGTTCAGCTCCAATCCACGGGGTGACAACCAGGAAGGCTGGAATGGGCCGCGCTACGGCTCGTATCACGACCTGGCGGCGTGGCAAGGTTTGCTGACGACGGCAGGGTTTGTGGAGTTGGAGCACTACTACCGACCGGCCGGCTTGCCTCGGGAGCAGCAGCCCTGGTTGGCCAGCGTATGGCGTAAACCATAGAAGCAACACATTCCAAATGTGGGAGGGGGCTTGCCCCCGATGGCAGTGGGTCAGTTAGAACAACTTTGACTGACCCACTGCCATCGGGCATAGGTATCTACACAACTCTTAAAGGTTGACCCAGAACCCTGTGGTGAGCGGGCTTGCCCCGCGCTGGGCTGCGAAGCGGCCCCAATCCAGGCACCGCGCTTTTTCAGTCATAACCCATTGGCCGGTTTTGGGGCCGCTTCGCACCGCCCTCCCACATTTTTAACTGCGTTTTTCCTGTTGTTCCTGCTTGGGCTCGCGGATCTTGTACCAGGCCACATACAGCGCCGGCAAAAACAACAGCGTCAGCAACGTGGCAATGATAATCCCGCCAATCATCGCGTACGCCATCGGCCCCCAGAACACTTCCCGCGCAATCGGGATCATGCCCAGGCTCGCCGCTGCGGCCGTGAGCAAAATCGGCCGGCGCCGGTGCTCGGTGGCTTGCACCACCGCATCCCACGGCGTGTAGCCGGCCAGTTCATATTCGTGGATCTGCGTCACCAGGATCACCGAGTTGCGAATGATGATGCCGATCAGCGCCAAGATCCCCAGGATCGCCACAAAGCCCAGGGGCGTGCCCGTGGGGATCAGCGCCAGCACCACGCCGATCAGGCCCAGCGGCGCCACGCTGGCTACCAGGAACATCTTCTGCACGCTGTGCAGTTGGATCATCAGGAAGGTTGCCATCAGGAACAGCATCAACGGCACCACGCTGGCAATCGGGCCCTGGGCCTTGCCGCTTTCTTCCACAGTACCGCCCGTCGCGACCTTGTAACCCACCGGCAAACCGGCGCTGAATTTATCGATCTCGGGCTTGAGCTGCTTGACCAGATCGGTCGGCTGCATCTCGTCACGCACCGAGGCCTTGATGGTGATGGTCGGCTTGCGGTCGCGGCGCCACACCAGCGGCTGCTCCAGCTCGTAGCGCACAGTGGCGAAAGCCAGCAGCGGGATCGAGGTGCCGTTGGGCGTGACAATCTGCAGGTTCTGCAAGGTTTCCGGCGTGCCGCGTTCGGCGTCTTCGGCGCGGCCGACCACGTTGATCAGGTAGATATCGTCGTGCACCTGGGTCACCGAGGCGCCGCTGACCACGCTGTTCATCAGTTGCGCCACGTCTTCCGACGACAGCCCGAGCTGGCGCGCCTTGTCTTGGGCGATGTCGATGCGCAGCACTTTGCCGGGCTCGTTCCAGTCGTAGATGATCTCGCCCAGGTGGGTGTTTTTATCCAGCAGGGTCGCCAGTTCGATGGCGTGTTTGCGCACCTGGTCGGTGTCTTTGCCGGACACGCGATACTGGATCGGACGCCCCACCGGCGGACCCATTTCCAGCGGCTGCACAAAACTGCCGATGCCGACAAAGTCGTCACGCAGGCGTTTTTGCAGGCGCGCAATCAGCTCGCCGCGTTCTTCCAGGCCTTTGCTGACAATCACCAACTGCGCGTAATACGGGTTTTCCAATTGCTGATCGAGGGGCAGGTAGAAACGGATCGCGCCCTGGCCGATGTACGTGCTCCAGCGCGCGATGTCCGGGTCGTCCTTGATGATCGCTTCCAGGCGGTCGACGGCCTTGCGCGTCTCATTGATCGAGGCGTTTTGCGGCAGGTTCAGGTCGACGAGGATCTCCGGACGGTCCGACGACGGGAAAAACTGGTTCTGCACAAACTGCATAGAGAACACCGACGCCACAAACAGCGCCACGGTAATGCCGATGGCCCACCAGCGGTTGCGCATGGCCCAGAGCATGCCGCCATTGAAGGCGCGGCCAATGCGGCCAGGCTCGGCGTCGTGGGGTTTGACCTTGGCGCTGAGGATATGCACGCCGATCACCGGCGCAAACAGCACCGCCACCACCCACGACACCAGCATCGCCACGGCAATCACTGCGAACAGGGTGAAGGTGTACTCGCCCGCCGAACTGGCGTTGAGGCCGATCGGCACAAAACCGGCGACGGTCACCAAGGTACCGGTGAGCATCGGGAACGCCGTCGAGGTGTAGGCATAAGTTGCCGCCTGCTCCTTGGTCTCGCCCTTTTCCAGACGCGTGATCATCATCTCCACGGTGATCATCGCGTCGTCCACCAGCAGGCCGAGGGCGATGATCAACGCGCCCAACGACACGCGCTGCATGGTGATGCCGCTGTATTCCATGAACACAAACACCAGCGCCAGCACCAGCGGAATCGAGCACGCCACCACCAAGCCGGCGCGCATACCGAGGCTGATAAAGCTCACCACCAGCACGATGATCACGGCTTCGAACAGCGCACTGGTAAAGCCGCCGACAGCCTCTTCCACGACTTCGGCCTGGTCGGAAACTTTATGCACCCCGACGCCCACCGGCAGGTCGGCGGTCAGCTCATCCATACGCTCATGCAGCGCCTTACCGAAGGACTGGATATTGCCGCCCTTCTGCATGGCGATGGCCAGGCCAATCGCCGGTTTGCCGTTGAACCGGAACATCGGCCGCGCCGGGTCGACATAGCCTCGGCTGATCTCGGCGATGTCTGCCAGGCGATAGAAGCGGTCATTGAGCCGCAGGTTGACGTTGGCCAGGTCCTTCTCCGAGGCGAACTGCCCCGACGTGCGCACCGAAATCCGCTCCGGCCCGGCCTCGATCACACCCGCCGGGGTCACGGCGTTCTGCGCTTGCAGGCTCTGCACCACCTGGCGCTGGTCAATGCCCAGGGCCGCCAATTTGCGCGTGGAGAAGTTCAGGTAAATCACTTCGTCCTGCTGGCCGATCATCTCGACCTTGCCCAGCCCCGGCACCGAACGGATCTCGGCGCGCACCTGCTCCACGTAATCACGCAGTTGGCGCATCGACAGGCCGTCGCCGGTAAATGCGTACACCGAGCCGAATACATCGCCGAACTCGTCGTTGAATGACGGCCCCTGCAAACCCTGGGGGAAAGTGCCGCGAATATCGTCGATCTTCTTGCGAACCTGGTACCAGATCTCCGGGATGGCCTTGGCGCTGGTGGTGTCCTTGAGGAACACAAACACCGTGGATTCGCCCGGCCGGGTGTAGCTTTTCACGTAGTCGAGGGAGTCGAGTTCTTCGAGCTTTTTCTCGATGCGGTCGGTGACCTGCTTGAGGGTTTCTTCCTGGGTCGCACCCGGCCAACGGGTCTGGATCACCATGGTCTTGATGGTGAACGACGGGTCTTCCTCGCGGCCCAGGTTCATGTACGAGAACACGCCCATCAGCAGCGCGACGAACATCAGGTACCACACGAAGGACTGATGCTTGAGGGCCCAGTCGGATAAGTTGAAGCTCCCTTTCATCGCGGGCTGTCCTCGTCGATTTTGACTTTCTGCCCGGGCTTCAGGCTGTTCACGCCAGCGGTGACTACCCGCTCGCCGGGTTTGACGCCGCCGTTAAGCACGGCGCTGTGGCTGTCACGGCTTACGACCGTGACCTCACGCGGCTGCACGGTCTGGCTTTGGGTGTCGAGGATCCAGAGGCGGGTCTTGCCGTCGACGTCCTGCAGCGCGCTCAGCGGCAATTCCAGGCGCGGCGCGATGGCCGTGCTCAAGGTCACGCTGATGGCGGTCCCCAGGCGAAATGCGGCGGGCGTGTCGGCCAAGGTCAGGCGGGCGCGACGGGTGCGGGTGGCGCTTTGGGCCTGGGGCTCGATCTCGCGCACGATGGCGGTGGTGTTGACGCTGGGGTCCAACTGACCGGCGACCAGGAACACCACGTCCGTGGGCAGCCGCTCAGCGAGGCCGGCGGGCAGGTCAATCACCGCTTCCTTGATGTCCGGGCGGGCCAGGGTCACCACTTGTTGGCCGGCACTGACCACCTGGCCCGCCTCGGCATTCCAGGCGGTGACGATGCCGGCGTGGTCGGTGCGCAGCTCGGCGTAGTTGAGCTGGTCCTTGGCCTGGTTGACCGAAGCGCGGGCCTGGTCGAGGGAAGCCTGGGTGGTTTTCAGGTCGGTCTGGGCGATATCCAACTGCGCCTGGGCGCCAACGCCACGGTTGAACAATTGCTGCTGGCGCCGGGCGTTGGCCTGGGCGTTGATGAACTGCGCCTGCACGCGAGCCAAGTCGCCTTGGGCGGCGCGCAATTGGTTTTGCTGGTCGGTGGGGTCAAGGACCGCAAGCAAGGCGCCCTTCTGCACTTCGGCGCCCACATCCACGGCGCGGCGGGCGATACGCCCCGGCACCCGAAAGCCCAGGTTGCTTTCATAACGCGCCTGGATGGTGCCGGCGAAGCGGCCCAGCGTTTCCTGGTCTTCGGCCTTCACTTGCATGGACAGCACCGGGCGCACGGGCTCGGGCGGCGTTTCTTCCTTGGAGCAGGCCGCCAGCAAAACGCTGGTGGTGAGTATGAGCATCAGGCGCTTCATGGCTGGGCTCCCTGCTGCGCAATCTCGACCAGCATGCCGGGGTGCAGCAATTGCCCACCGGCCACCACGACGTTTTCGCCGCCTTTAAGGCCATCACTGATGATGACCTTGCCGGTGAGGTAACGCGCCACCGTGACCTTGTGCAACTGCGCCTTGCCGTCGCCATCGACCAGCCACACGGCGGGCTCGCTCAGGTCTTTGGTGAGTGCCGACCAGGGCAACTCGATGCTGGGCTTGGCAGGGCCATTGGCGGTGGCACTGACCACCGAACCGAGCTGCATGCCTTTAGGCAGAGATTGCAGCGCAATCTTCACCTGCACCGTGCCGGTATTGGCGGCCACCGCAGGGGTGACTTCGCGCACTTTGCCCTGGGCCTTGATGCTCGGGTTGTCCAACAGGCTGACGGTGATCGGCGCGTCGGGCGGCGGCTCCACCAGCAGCGACTCATAGACATTGAACACCGCGTCGCGCTCGCCATCGCTGGCCAGGCTGAAAATCGGCACCGTGGCCTGCACCACCTGGCCGACTTCGGCCTGGCGCGCCGTGATCACTCCCGGCGCATCCGCAACCAGCGCGGTATAGCCGAGTTGTTCACGGGCGTTGGCCAGTTGAGCCTGGGCAGCGGCCAAGGCGCTTTGGCTGCTGCGCAGCGCGGCCTGGGCGGCATCGTATTCACTGCGGCTGGTGTAGCCCTTGGGCAGCAGCTTTTCCTGACGCACAAAGGCCGCGGCCGTCTGCTTGACCCGCGCCTGCTCGGCCACGACCTGGGCCTGGGCCGAATCGACGTTGGTCTGCAAATCCTTGGGATCGAGCTTGGCCAGCACTTGCTTGGCGGTCACGCGGTCGCCCACGTCCACCATGCGCTGGATGATCTTGCCGCCGACGCGAAACGACAGGTCGGTTTGCACACGGGCCTGGATATCGCCCGTCAGCGTGACCGCCGCGGCAAAATCCGCCGGCTGCACCGTCTGCACAAAAACCCGGGAATGCTGCTTGGGCTCAGCTTTTTCCTGGCCACAAGCGCTCAGCAACACCACTAAACCCAGGCCGACAATACAAGTGGAAATACGACCGCCCATGCAGACTCCTTGTGCGCGATGCGATGTGCCAGTGTGTATGCGACTGTGAGCTTAGTTCAGGGTTCCTTATCTGCATGGAGGCTTTGCGTACGCAAGTGTTCCCACGCCAGCTGACCTGTTAGTTCTAACAGTAGACGGCCGTCGCCAACCCTCGTAAAAACTAATGCCGGTCTTGCTGCGCGGGCATTCACACGTGCTGCTGTGCAAGCACCTCACTCACCCTGTACTGAGGTAGACCCAATGAACAGCAAAAATACAACACAGCTTCCACCTCTGCGGATCGAGGAAGCCAAACCGCCGATTCCCCCTTCGGACGACTGGTTACTGTCTTTAAAGGACGTGCCCGGCGAGGGAGCAACCGTCATCATTCAGCCTACCAAAATAGGCACAAGCAAGGACCGCCTCCAGATTTACATCGGCGGCAAAGTGGTAGTGGATGTGGAGTTCAACAATAATCCGCCGCAGGAAATTCGGGCACGCATTCCCAGGGATGTATTGCTGCGCAACCTTGGCGTGCAGACAATCCACTACATGATCCGAATCGGCCAGGGAAATGGCGAGATGGGCGAATCTGCAAAATTTCAGATCACCCATTGAACAGAGGCCTGGATTATTGAGGATCGTTGGCCGCAATAGGCATCACCTCAAACGACGCCATCGGGGGCAAGCTCCCGATAGCGATGTAACAGTCAGTGCAGAACTAGCCCTGCCACTTCCCACCTTCAACAATCACACTCTCAGGCTTGGTGTCATCGCTCAGTTCTTTACGCACGTATTGGTCGTACAGCTTGAGCAAGAACTTCTCTTCACCCAACTTCGCCAACTCGGCATTCACCCAGTCACGCAGTTCGACGTTGCCCTTCTTCACGGCTGGTGCAATCGGTGCTTCGTCGCCGAGTTTCTCTTCCAGCACGCGGTAGCCGGGGTTCTGCTTAGCCCAGCTGAATAGCACCAGGTTGTCTTGCGCGTAGGCATCGCCACGGCCGGCCGACAGCGCTTGTAGCGATTCGGAGTTTTTCTCGAACTTGAGCAGCTTCCAGTCCGGGTGGTTTTTGGTCAGCCAGATATCCGCGGTGGTGCCGGTGGTGACGATGGTGGTGCGGCTGGCCAGGTCATCCAGGCTTTTGACCGAGCTGTCGTTCGGCACCAGGGCCTGTACCGCGACTTTCAGGTTGGGGTTGGTGAAGTCCACCGCTTCCTTGCGTTCCGGGGTCACGGTCATGTTGGCGAGGATCAGGTCGACCTTGTCGCTTTGCAGGAACGGGATGCGGCTGGCCGGCTCCACGGCGACGAATTCGACTTTGTTCTCATCGCCCAGCAGGTCCTTGGCGAATTGGCGGCCGATGTCCGTATCGAAGCCCACATAGCGGCCGGCTTCGTTGACAAAACCGAACGGTGGCTTGTCGGTAAAGACGCCGACGATCAGCTTGTCCCGCGCTTTGATTTTGTCGAGGTAGCTGACGGCGGCAGGTTTTACCGGCTCTTCGGCCTTTTTATCGCAGCCGGCCAGCAGGGCGACGGCCAACAGGGGCAGCAGTAACTTTTTCATATCAGTTCCAGTTCCTTAGGTTTCTTGGGCAGTGTTGAAACAAAGGAGAACTTCTCCAGGAACTGCTGCGCGCGTGCGGTCTGCGGGTTCGTAAAGAATGCCTCGGGGGTGTTGTGTTCGAGGATGCGACCGGCCTCCATAAACACCACGCGGTCGGCGACGGCGCGGGCGAAGGCCATTTCGTGGGTGACGATCAGCAGGGTCATGCCATCGCGTGCCAGACCCTGGATCACCTCCAGCACTTCCTTGACCATCTCGGGGTCGAGGGCGGCGGTGACTTCGTCAAACAGCATGACCTGCGGGTTCATGCACAACGAACGGACGATGGCGATGCGTTGCTGCTGGCCACCGGAGAGCTGGCGCGGGAAGGCGTCGCGCTTGTCGGCCAGGCCCACGCGCGCCAGCAGTTTTTCGGCCTGCTCGCGGGCTTCGCGGGGCTCGCGCTTTTGCACTTTGAGCGGGCCAAGCAGGATGTTGTCGAGCACGCTCATGTGCGGGAACAGGTGGTAGCTCTGGAACACCATGCCGATGTCCTGGCGCACCTGGCGCCAGTCGGTGTTTTTTCCCAGCAGTTCACGACCTGCAAACCGCAGGCTGCCGCTGTGGGCCACTTCCAGCCCGTTGAGGCAACGCAGCAAGGTGCTTTTGCCGCAGCCGCTGGGGCCGAGGATCACCACCACTTCGCCGCTCTGCACACTCAGGTCGATGCCCTTGAGCACCTGCTGTTCGCCGAAGAATTTGTTGAAACCCTGAAACTCGATCAATGCGCTCATGCTTGGGCCCAGCGCCGTTCCAGCACCTTGGAGGCGGCCGACAACGGGTAGCAGATAAAGAAGAAAAACAGGAACAGCACGCCGTAGATCAAGACCGACTCGTAGGTGCGTTCGATGATTTGCTGGCCGACCTTGATCACGTCCACCACGCCGATCAGCACCGCCAGGGAACTGGTCTTGATGATGCGCGTGTAGACGTTGATGGTCGGCGGGGTCATGCGCTTGAGAGCCTGGGGCAGCAGCACATAGCCGTACAACTGCGGGTCGGACAAACCAATCGACAAGCCCGCTTCACGCTGGCCACGGGGCAGCGAATGCAGCGCGCCGCGCACCACCTCGCCCACCTCGCTGGCGCCCCACAGCGACAGCACCAGCACCGCGCACCAGAAGCTCGGAATACTCAAGCCGAAGAAAATCGGCAGGCCGAAGAACAGCAGGTACAGCCACACCAGCACCGGGATCGCGCGGAACAACTCCAGATACACCCGCAGCACTGCGTTGATCACCTTGTTGTTCAACGTGCGCAGCACGCCATACAGCACGCCACCGACGGTGCTGAAGGCGATGCTCAGAAAGGAAATCGACAGGGTTTGCGCCGCGCCCTTGCCCAATTGCGGCAACGACACCCACAACAACTCAAGACCCGAACTGGCCATGCTGGAGCCTCCTTTCCAGGCGGCTGAGCAGCAGCGACAGCGGCAAGAACAACAGCACGCAAATCAGCGTGAGTACGGCGAGCATTTCGTAGGTCTTGTAGTAGAGCGCGATGTAGCTCTTGGTGGTGTAGAGAATCTCCGGCACCGCCACGGCAGAGACCACGGTGGTCTCCTTGAGCAGGAAGATGAAATTGGCGAACAACGCCGGCAGGCTGAGGATGCCCGCTTGAGGCAGGATCACATGGCGCAGCAGTTGCCAGTCCGACAGGCCGATGGACTTGCCCGACTCGATCTGCGCCAACGGTACGGCTTCCACACCGGCGCGCAGCACTTCGGTAAGGTAGGCGCCGCCGAGGAAGGTCATGGTGATGATTGCCGCCCAGAACCCGGAGATATTGAAGCCCAGGGCCGGCAGCGCGAAGTACACGAAAAACAGTTGGATCAGCAGCGGCGTGTTACGTGCCAGCTCCACGTACAGCGCCACCAGGCGCGACAGGTAGGGCGTGCGAAACACCAGCAGCGCAGCGTTGATCAGCGCCACCAGCAGCGAGGTGGCGATGGCGATCAAACCGACTTGCAGCGTGACCCCCACGGCTTTCAAAAACGCCGGCAAGGTGCTGAGGATAAATGCAAAATCGAAGGTCATCTTGAGTCCATATCGCTGCATGGGTAATGCCGCGAGCGCAGTCCGTTCCAACGTGGGTAACGTCGGGTAGCGCGAACTTTAAAGGTATAAAAACAAAAATTTAAATACCCAAATAGCATATTGATATCACGCAAAAACCTAACCTCCCGGATTCGCGGTTGTGGGAGGGGGCTACACCCCGATGGCCATAGGTATCTACACAACGTTTAGAGGCAGGCACAAAACCCTATGGTGAGCGGGCTTGCCCCGCGCTGGGCAAGCCCCCTCCCATCGTTGGATTGCATTCCAGGTTTCAGGCATAAAAAAACGCCGACGCTCTACAAGCCATCGGCGTTGAAACCTTGAAGGGGGTTTTAACTTACATCAGAACGCCGGCACGACCGCGCCGCTGTATTTCTTCTCGATGAAGGCTTTGACTTCCGGGCTGGTCAGGGCCTTGGCCAGCTTCTGGATGGCGTCGCTGTCCTTGTTGTCCGGGCGGGCCACCAGGTAGTTCACGTAAGGCGAGTCAGAACTTTCCAGGATCAGTGCGTCCTTGGCCGGGTTCAGCTTGGCTTCCAGGGCGTAGTTGGTGTTGATCAGGGCCAGGTCAACCTGGTCCAGTACGCGTGGCAGCAGGGCCGATTCCAGTTCTTTGAATTTCAGGTGTTTCGGGTTGTTGGCGATGTCTTTTGGCGTAGCCAGGGCGTTGGTCGGGTCTTTCAGGGTGATCACGCCGTTCTTTTGCAGCAGCAACAAGGCGCGGCCACTGTTGGAGCCTTCGTTCGGGATGGCAACGGTGGCGCCATCTTTGAGGTCTTCGATCTTCTTGATCTTTTTCGAGTAACCGCCGAAGGGTTCAACGTGCACGCCGACCACGGTGACCAGGTTGGTGCCCTTGCCTTGGTTGAAGTTTTTCAGGTACGGCAGGGTTTGGAAGTAGTTGGCGTCCAGGCGCTTCTCAGCGACTTGCACGTTTGGCTGTACATAGTCGGTGAACACTTTGATTTCCAGGTCCACGCCTTCCTTCTTCAGGGTCGGCTTGATCAGCTCAAGGATCTCGGCGTGCGGGATCGGGGTGGCAGCCACCACCAGTTTCTCGTTGGCCTGGGCGAAGCCGGCAGTCAGGGCAGCCGCCAGTGCGGTAAACAACAGAACCTTTTTCATGCAGTGTCCTTAATCGAAAGTCCGGGTCGTCTGTGACGGCCGCGTGTTATGTGGTGTGCCAGCGAAGTGCTATCGCGGCGTGAAACGGACAATACCTAGATTTTTTATTCCCGAACAATATCTTTTATTCACGTTGATATTCCATTTTGCTCATGTAGGAATTTTCGCAGTGATTCCTGCTCGGCGGGACTGGCCCGATTGAAGATGCGCTGCACTTGCTCCAACGGTGAACCCGCCGCTGGCAGGTTCAAATGCTCGGGCAAAATCTCATCGCCGCTGCTGACTAGCAGGGCAAAGTGAATAACGTTTTCCAGCTCACGGGTATTACCCGGCCAGCTGTGATGTTCCAGTACCTGCTGGGCCGCATCACTGATCAGCGGTACCGGCAGGTCCAGGCGCTGGCTGTAGATGCCGAGGAAATACTCAGCCAGGGACAGAATGTCACCGACCCGCTCGCGCAGCGCCGGCAAATCCAACTGGCCTTCGCTCAAGTAATGGAACAGGCGCTCATGAAACTTGCCCGCCGCCACGGCCTGGGCCAGGTCGATGCTGGTGGCAGCCACCAGGCGCACGTCCACCGGGCTTGGCTGATGGGCGCCGACGCGGGTGACTTCGTGGTTTTCCAGGGCCGCGAGCAATTTGACCTGGATCGGCAGCGGCAAGTCGCCGATTTCATCCAGGTACAAGGTGCCGCCATTGGCCGAACCAAACCACCCGGCGCGGCTACTGGCCGCGCCACTGTGGGCACCGGCGGCATAACCGAACAACTCGGCATCGGCGTACGTCGGGCTGATCGCGCCGCAGTTGACCGAGACAAACAGCCCGGTGCGGTCACTGCCACGGTGAATATGCCGCGCCAGCAGCTCTTTACCGCTGCCGGTCTCGCCGCGAATCAACACTGGCAAGGCACGCGGTGCGAGGCTTTCCAGGTCTTCGCGCAGTTGCCGCGAACGCGGGTCGACAAACACCAATGCCTTGGCACGAATGCTCAGCGGGCTTTTATCGGCGTCGGGGAAGGTCAGCAGCGGCTGGCCGTAGGTTTCATGCAGACTCATGGCAGGCTCCCGCCCCAAATCCACTCAAGGGACGGGGCGTTGAAAAATGTTCAGGCAGTGCGCCGGGCGTGATGCTCAAGGCGGCTTTGCAGGCGATAGAGGTAGGCGAAACCCTGCTCCCAGCGCTGGTGGCCGGACTTCACATTGATATGGCCAGCGCCCGACAAAATGCCGGCTTCGGCGCCCCAGTTGCGCGCCAGTTCCAAGGCCCGTGGGGCGCTGACGGCGGCGTCGTTGTCGGAGCTGACCACTTGGCTGGGAAACGGCAACAAGGTCGTAGGAATCGGCGCGAAATTGCGCAGGGCAGGCGAGCACGCAGGTCGTTCCACATCGGCCGGAGCCACCAACAAGGCGCCACGCACCTGACGCAGGAACTGCACCGGCGCGGTGGCGGCCCAATGGGCCACCGTGATGCAACCCAGGCTGTGGGCGATCAAAATCACCGGCGTGCTGTCGGCCGCGATAGCCTCGGCCAACGCCGCCACCCAATCCTCCCGACGCGGCGTCAGCCAATCGGCCTGCTCCACGCGAGCGCTGTTAGGCAGGCTGTTCTGCCAATGGGTTTGCCAATGATCTTCTGGCGATCCTTGCCAGCCCGGCACGATCAGATAACGAATCGACTCGCTGTGCATGGGTGTGCCCTCCTGCAACCTTTAACGATGCTGAACAGTATAGGGACGAGGGTTATATTCGTTAAGGAATAAGAAGCTATTTATTAATAACCAAAAACTCAAAGCCAATGAAGATCAAAATGTGGGAGGGGGCTTGCTCCCGATAGCGGTGTATCAGCCAGCCCATCTATAACTGAACCACCGCCATCGGGGGCAAGCCCCCTCCCACATTGATCGGATTTCACATTGGAATCGCAGCGTTTGTCAGGTCGTGTGATTGGGCTGCTGCATGCAGTCAATGGTGCGATCCACCACCGTCTTAGCCATTTCCAGCAAATGCCACACCGCATGAATTTTCGCGCGGTCGCGGGGTTGCAGGTGCTCGCAGCAGTCCCACACCGTGGCCGAGGCGCTGTGGATCAGGTGAGCGATATAAAGTTGGGCATCTTCGAAACTGAGGTTTTCGTTGGCGACAAGGCAATCGAGGGGTGGATCGGGAAGTGCTTTGGTCATGGTGTAACTCCTGATTAATTCAGAAGCCGGCCCATTCGCGACTAAACGGTGGGTGGCGGCTGTACGCAGGTTAGTCGACCGGCTAATCAGGAAAACCCGGCGCACCCGAAGGCGCCCTGCGCACAGCCACCATAAACGTCATGGAGGACTTTGCGCCTGATTAAGAGTCCGGGCGACTAAACCCGATCACTGAAAAGGCAGTGACGGATCGCAGACTAGCCACCGATTCCAACAGGCACAAGGCGGCGGGGATTGTCTCGGAAACGTCCTGCAATTTAAAGGGACGTGGCTTGCTGGCCCTTTACAAACCATGACGGTTTTTGATGGCTTCACTGACGAGCTTTCGCTTCTGACCATTGTGCAAGACCGCGTTAAATAGCCGCCTTTATCTCCTCCCCGGCCCGAGCCCCATGGACAACTCCAACATCGCCATCACCCTCGTTTTGATCTCCGCCTTCATGCACGCCACCTGGAACGCGGTCGTCCGGGCGGGGAGCAGTCGCTTCATGACTTTGGCGATGGTCGATGGTACGGCGCTGCTGATCTGCCTGGCGGCGCTGCCGCTGGTCAATGCGCCAAGCCCACAGGTGTGGGGCTATGTGCTGGTTTCCGTGGTGCTCAACACGGCCTATCGGTTGTTTCTGATCAAGGCGTATGAGACCGGCGATTTTGGGCAGGTCTACCCCGTGATGCGCGGGGTGCCACCGGTTTTAGTCGCGCTGTTTTCCTACTTTCTGCTGCATGAGCAGCTATCGCCCTACGCCATGGCAGGGGTGCTACTGATCTGTGCCGGCATTATCAGCCTGACGTTCGTACGCAGGATGACCGCGCGTATGTTCAAGCCGATCCTGATGGCGGTGTGTGCGGGGGCGTTCATCGCGTCCTACACGGTGGTGGATGCCAAGGGTGTAAGAGCCAGTGAGACGGTGCTGCAATACATCCTCTATTTGACGCTATTCCAGAGCATTCCAATTCCGGCGCTGGCGATTATCAAAAAGCGTTTGGCATTCGCAGAGGCCATTCGCAACCATTGGAAGGTCGGCGTCATGGGCGGCGTTTTTTACCTCACTTCCTACGGCCTGGTGCTGTTTGCGCTGTCGCTGGACGCGGTGGCCAAGGTCTCAGCGCTGCGGGAAACCAGTGTTATTATCGGCGCCATTATTGCCGCGCTGTTTTTTCACGAGCAGTTCGGCTGGCGGCGGATGCTTTCGGCGTTCGTCATTGTTTGCGGGATCATCCTGATCAAAGTGAGCACCTGATGGGCCAACGTCCGCCACCCACCCCCATGCTGCAAGCCTTTGTCAGCGCTGCGCAAACAGGGAGTTTCGCGCGCGCCGCCTCCCGGTTGAACCTGACCGCCAGTGCGATAAGCCATCAAATTGCGGGGCTGGAAGAGTGGTGGGGCGTGCAGTTGTTTGAACGCCACTCCCGGGGCGTGAATCTCACGGCCGCGGGGCACGTTTTGTTGCCGGTTGCTGATGGCTTTTTCAAAGAACTTGAAGCAGCGTTGCACACCCTTAACCCGAGCAAGACCCAGCCGCTTTACCTCTCGTGCACGTCTTCTCTGTGTTCCACCTGGCTAATCCCCAGAATGCATGGTTCCCACACCGATGCTTCATTCAACCTCGACCTGGTATTAACCAGTGCGGACATGAACAGCGCCAATCTCGGCGCTCATCAGTTCGATGTAGCGATTGTGATGGGGTACGGCGACTACCCGGATCATCATGCCGAACTGCTGATGCGCGATGCCGTGTTCCCGGTGTGCTCGCCAGAGTTTCAACGCGTCAATGGCGATATTCCGCTGACGAATATCGCGCAGTATCCACTCATTCACCGTGCGGACGATCAGGTGTGTCCGGGGTGGGAAAGCTGGTTTGCGTTTCAGGGCCTGGCGGCTGCGCCTTATCACCATGGGCCGCGCTTTCCGGACTCCAGCCTGGCAATCAGCCTGGCGGTGAAGGGTGGCGGAATTGCACTGGCCAGGACAGCGTTGGTGTATGACCAATTGGAAGATGGCGCGTTGGTCACACTCGGCGGGCCGGTGATGATGTCGCCGGCGGCGTACTACGTTATTTGTCGCAATGGACGGCAATCGGAACCTGATATCGCTCGGTTGATTGGCTGGCTTAAAGAAAGCGCTGGAAAGTTTCAGCGAGAAGTTGAAATCCGGTATCCGCAAATCGCTGGGGTTGGCGCACTTTGAACCTCTGGCATTGCTGAAACGCAGGCAAAAAAAAGGCCGCACCCTGCCAAGGAGACGGCCAAAAAATTGTCGAGGCTTTTGCAATTAACGAGCGGTAATCACCGACAGCTTGGTAATCCCCGCGCGTTCGATAGACGCCATGGCTCGCGCCACTTCGCCGTAGTTCACGCCGTCATCTGCCTGCAGTTGCACCCGCACATCGGGGTCCTTGGCCTTGGCCGCCTGCAGGTTGAATTCCAGCAGGTTCGGCTGGATTTCGTCCTTGTTGATAAACACTTTGCCGGCGCCGTCGATGCTCACCACCAGCGGGTCTTTTTGCTCGACCGGGGCCACAGCTTCGGTCTTGGGCAAGTTGATCGGAATCGCGTTGGTCAGCAGCGGCGCGGTGACGATAAACACCACCAGCAGCACCAGCATCACGTCCACCAGCGGCGTAACGTTGATCTCGCTCAGCACCTCATCACTGTCTTGTGTGGAGAAGGCCATTTCAGGACGCCTCCTTCACTTTCTGCGGGTTGCCGGCATTGGCTTTGTTCAGCGCCGGGTGCAGCAGGACGCGGAAGGAGTTTTTCTGCGCGAGGCTGTAGAAGTCGTGGGCAAAGTCATCAAGGTCCGCAGCCGTCAGCTTCAGGCGACGCAGGAAATAGTTGTAGACCAGCACCGCCGGCACCGCGACGGCGATACCGACGCCGGTGGCCACCAACGCCGCGCCAATCGGCCCGGCCACGGTTTCCAGGCTGGCGGAGCCGGCGGCGCTGATGCCCTTGAGCGCTTCCATGATCCCCCACACCGTGCCGAACAGGCCGATAAACGGCGAGGTACTGCCGATACTGGCGACCACGGCCAGGCCGGTTTCCAGCGAGCGGCGCTCGCGCACGATCTGTTGGCGCAGGGCGCGTTCGAGGCGGTCCTGGTGGTTGATGGCCTGGCTCAGGTCCGCCGCGTGAGGCGTTTCGCCCACCTGGATCGCGGCATAACCGGCCTGGGCCACGCGAGCTGCAGCGCCGGGCTGGGTCTCAGCCAATTCAGCGGCCGAATCAAGGCTCGACGCCGCCCAGAACTGTTTGTGGAACTTGCGATCCTGGGCCTTGAGGCGACCGAACTGCACGCCCTTGAGCAGGGCCAGGCCCCAGGTGGCGACCGAAAAGACCACCAGCAGCCAGATCACCGCGCTTTCGATGGATTCAAGTGGAGATGCTAATGCCATGATGTGTTCCCTCTGTACAAGTCGCGGCGTGTGCAACACACCGCAGCGCAATAGTTAGTGAATCTTGAAATCGATCGGCACGCTGACCCAGCCGTCCTGAGCCACCTCGCCCTGCTTGGCTGGCACAAAGCTCCAGCGCTTCACGGCGGTGAGTGCGGCGTCATCGAGTTGCTGGCGACCGCTGCTTTTCTGGATCTGGATCTCACCCGGCTTGCCGCTGGCCAACACATGCACCCGAAACAACACCGTGCCTTCCCAACCGCGACGCTGCGCCAGTGACGGATACTCCGGCGCCGGGTTCTTCAGGTACGCGGCGTTGGCCGAAGCCGGTGTAACCGGGGCGGGCGCCGGCGCAGCGACCGGTGCCGGCGCGGGTGGCGCAGGGACGGGAGGTGCAGGCGGCTGCTCAACCGGTTTAGCCACAGGTTTGGGCACAGGCTTTGGAACCGGCTTGGGTTGCGGAATCTTTTTCGGGGCCGGTTTGGCAGCCAACTCATCCACCACCGGAGGCGGGGGTTCGACCACCGGGGGTGGCGGCGGTGGCGGCACGGGCGGCGGCGGTTCAACCACCGGCGGCGCCGGCTGGGAAAATTCGATGGTCATCGGTGGGATTTCCGGCGGCACAATCGGCAGCACCGGCGTGGCCTTCTGGCTCACCCAATAGATCACCGCACCGTGCAGGGCCAGCACCAGCAGCCCCAGCAGAATCCCTTCGCGGCGACTCGAAAAGCGCTTTGGCGTCTTCTGCGTTCGCAGTTGCCCCAACGGCGCACGGTGCGGCCGGCCAAGGTCGACCAACTCACCACCCGGTGCCTGGCGCCACGGCGCCTCGTGTGCACTGGCGGCGGTCTGGACATTGCCCATTGATTCACTCCCTACGGTTTTTGAAACAAAAAACCGACAGGCCTGCATCGAAGGCCGTCGAGGGCTGAATCATCGGGGCCAGACGCTTATCTCTTAAAGTAATCTTTAAAGTTATACATAGATCTAAATTGAATAAACGCAGTCGCGGAACATGCCCAGGCCACGGCCTGCAAGGGCTGGCGTCGAGGTGTGTTTTTTCAATGCTTTTCAGGCATAAAAAATATTCATCAAAAGCATGTCTAAACCGGGCTGTTTGCGCATAAATCGAGCAACTCAGCTTGCAAGCATTGCCCCGCCCCATTCAGGCCACTGCGCGCATACAACGCCAAACGCACGCCTTGCACCGCCGGCAAACCGCTGTCCGGCCCCAGTTCCTGATGCCCGGGTTGCAGCACCCGGCGCGGCAACAAACTCACGCCCAGCCCCGCCGCCACCGCCGAACACACGCTGGCCAGGCTGGCGCTGGAATAGCCGATGCGCCAGCGCCAGCCGCCCACTTCCAGGTGGTGCAGCATTTCATTGCGATACAGCCCGCCCACCGGGAACGCCACCAGCGGCAACGGATCGCGGCCCAGGGCCGGCGTGCTGCGGCTGTCGACCCAGCACAGCGGCTCCGGCCATGAGGCCAGGCAGTCGTCGCTGTCGCCCATTTGCTTGACCAGCAGCACATCGAACTCGCCGTTGCGGTATTGCCGTTGCAACTCGGGGCCCAGGCCGCTGGTGACTTCCAGGCGTACCCGTGGATAGGCCAGCACAAAGGCTGAGAGCAACGGCATCAGGCGCTCGGCGGCAAAATCTTCCGGCACGCCGAGGCGCAGCACGCCGTCGCTCTGCTGGTTGATCAACACGTCCGCGGCCTCTTCATGCAGCGCGAGGATGCGCCGCGCATAGGCCAGCAAACGTTCGCCCTCGGCGGTGGCCACTACCTGGCGCTGGTCGCGGTCCAACAACTGGCACCCCGCCGCGTCTTCCAGGCGACGAATCTGCTGGCTGACGGTGGATTGGGTCAAGTGCAGGCGCTCGGCGGCGCGGGTGAAGTTGGCACAGTCCACCACAGCGACAAAGCTTCTGAGCAACACGGGATCGAACATGATCATTACCTTTACCACTGGTTGGCATGGTTATATTTAATTTCAGAATACCCGTGGCGCTGGCCATACTCACGCCTCATTTACCGACCGCAAGGACGCTGCATGACGCGCAACAAATCCCTCGCCGGCTGGGGCCTGCTGGTGGTGCTGGGCCTGAACCTGCGGCCGATCCTCAGTTCCATCAGCCCGCTGCTCGGCGAAATCCGCCAGGCCACCGGCCTGAGCTTCCAGAGCAGCGCCCTGCTTACCAGCCTGCCGGTGGTGTGCATGGGCCTGGTGGCGCTGGTGGGCGTGCGCGTCGAAGCGCAACTGGGTGAACGGCGCGGCATCGCCCTGGGCTTGGTGATGATTCTGCTGGCGTGCCTGGCGCGCTGGCTGATGGGCCAGGCGTCGGCGCTGCTGGTCACCGCGTTGCTCGGCGGTGCCGGGGTGGCGTTGATCCAGGCGTTGGTGCCGGCGATGATCAAACGTGAATTCCGTCACCGTGTGCCGGTGGCGATGGGCGTGTATTCGGCCTCGCTGATGGCCGGTGGCGGCTTGGCGGCGCTGCTCAGCCCGCTGGTGGCCGCGCATTTCCAGCAATGGCAGGCGGGGCTGGGCGTGTGGTTGCTGCCGGCGCTGGGCGCCTTGTTGCTGTGGGCGTGGCTGCCGTTGGGTGCGGCGAAAAACCCGCAGGTGGTGCCGGCGTTCAAAGGCCTGCGCAATCGTCGCGCCTGGTTGCTGGCGTTGTATTTCGGCCTCGTGAACTGCGGCTACATGAGCCTGGTGGCGTGGCTGCCGGCCTACTATCAGCAACTGGGCTGGGGCGTGCTGCCCAGTGGTTCGTTGCTGGCGTTCATGACCATCTTCCAGGTGCTCGCCGCGCTGTTGATGCCGGTGCTGGCCCAACGCGGCATCGACCGCCGCCCCTTGCTCTGGATCAGCCTGTTGGCACAAACAGTGGGTTACCTCGGGCTGCTGCTGGCGCCGCTGCAATTTCCCCATGTGTGGGTAGCGTTGTGTGGCTTCGGCCTGGGTGCGTGTTTCGCCCTGAGCCTGCTGCTGACCCTCGACCACCACCGCGACCCGCGGCAAGCCGGGCAACTGGCGGCCTTTGTGCAGGGCGTGGGTTTTTTGATCAATGCGGTTTCGCCGTGGATGACCGGCTGGCTGCGCGAACTCACGGGCAGTTTTGTCAGTGCCTGGGTGGTGCTGACCGTGACAGCCGTGGCGATGCTGGTGGTGACGCGGGTGTTCAGCCCGGCCACCTATCGCACTGTTGCGGTACCTGCTTAGAAGTCGTAGCGCCCGGTCACGCCCAAAGTGCGCGGCGTGCCCAGCAGGCCTTCGTAGCCGCCGTTACCGCCGGTCCACAGGGTGGTGTAGTAGGTTTTGTCGAAGGCGTTTTTAAGCCACAGCGACACGTCCCACTGCCCTTGCTGGTAGTTGCCACGCAGGCCGGTAGACAAGTTGACCACCGCGTACGCCGGAATCTGCCCGTAGTCGGAGTCTTCCACCGTACCCACCGCCTTGGAGCGGAACGCATAGCTGGCGGTGACATAGGGCTCAAAGCCGTTATCCAGGTTCCACTTGTACTCGCCGTTGGCGTTGGCGATCCATTTCGAGGCGCCCACCACCTGGTGCCCGGTCAGGTCGCAGGAGGCCGGTGCGCCGGGACGCAAGCTGACTTCCGGCGGGCACGGCGCATCCTTGTAAGACAGATAACTCACGTCGTTGAACGAGCCGTTCACGTTCAGCGTGAGGCCCTTGATCGGCACCAGGGTGCTTTCCACTTCCACGCCCCGTGAGCGCACGGAGCCGGCGTTGGTCAGGTATTGCACACGGTTGTTCTGGTCGTAGGCGTTGGTCTGGTAACCGTTGACCTGGGTCCAGAACAGGTTGGCATTGAGTTGAAGGCGGCGGTCCCACAGCGTGCTCTTGAAGCCCAGCTCGGCGTTGTTGGCGCGCTCGGTGCCCACCAACAACGAGTCCGCCCCGGCTGTCGGTGCGGAACCCACCGCCAGGTTGACCCCGCCGGACTTCTCGCCGTGGGACACCGTGGCGTAGCCCAGCAGGTTGTCGTTGAAGCGGTAGCTGAGGTTCAGCAGGCCCGAGGGGCTGGTGCTGTATTGGTTGAGATCACCAGAGTCATAGGCCCCGGCACGACCACGCCGGGCTGTGGCGGCGGCACCGGTAACTGCCGCGCCACCCAATGGCGCGTTGCGGGTCACCCAAGCGCTTTTCTCTTCGTAGGTGCCGCGCAGGCCGGCGGTGAAGTCCAGGCGCTCGGTGAGGTGCCAGGTGCCTTGGGCGAACAATGCAAAACTGTCGGTGCGAATATGCCCGTTGCCGATGCTGGTGACGTTGGCCAACGCACCGGTGGCCGTACCGTTCCAAATATCGGCCTGAGGCCCGTAATAGGAGAACGATTTGTTGTCCAGGGAGTTGCCGAAGTAATAGGCGCCGAGCACGTAATCAAAGAACCCGCCAGTGGGCGAAGCCAGGCGGAATTCCTGGGACCACTGCTTATCTTCCACCGACACACCGGCGTTATAGGACGCCGGCACGTTGAGGCCATCGTCGTTGCGCGGGGTGAAGTTCCAGAAACGGTAGGAGCTGACCGAGGTCAGGGTGAAGTCGCTCGGCAAGGTCCAGTTGGCCTCCAGGGACGTGCCGCCCTGGAACACGGTGACGTGCTGGTCGTTGTCCAGGTTGACCTTGCGATGGGTGCCATCCACCAGCGTCGCCCCGGCCGCAGCGGCACGGGACTCGTAGAGGTTGGTGCCATTGATGGTCGGGCCGGTGCTGTACAGCACGCGGGTGCCGGCGCTGGAATCTTCTTCGTTGTAGTCGCCGATCCAGCGCAGGTTGAAGCTGTCGCTCGGCTTGTACAGCAATTGCCCGCGAAAGCCCTGGCGCGAGCCGCCGTTGAGGTCATGGCCGTTGTATTCGTTCTTGATGTCACCGTCGCTGCGCGTGCGGTACGCCGAGAAGCGCCCCGCCAGGTCATCGGTGAGCGGGCCGGAAATCGTGCCCTTGGTCTGGAAGTAACCGTCCTCGCCCAGGGAGGTTTCGATGCTGCGCTCCGGGGTGAAACTCGGCGCACGGGTGCTGATATTGATCACCCCGGCCGTGGTGTTCTTGCCGAACAAGGTGCCTTGGGGGCCACGCAATACCTCAAGCTGCTCGATGTCCATCAGGTCGAACACCGCCATCCCCGGTCGCCCCAGATAAACGTTGTCGATATACAGCCCTACGCTGCCTTCCAGGCCGTCGCTGGCCGGGTTGTTGCCCAGGCCGCGAATCGACACGCTGGACTGGCGCGCATGCATGTAGGCGACGTTGACGCTGGGCACCAATTGCTGCAAATCCTGAATTCGGTAGATCCGCTGGCTTTCCAGCGCCTGGCCGCCGATCACGCTCATGGGCGTGGGCACGTCCTGGGCACTTTCGGTACGGCGGCGCGCGGTCACCGTGACGGTTTCCAGTTGGCCGCTGGCGCTCTCGCCTTCTGGTTTGGGCGCCGTCGTCTCGGCCGCGTAGCTGGGCGACCAACTGGCGCTGCCGGCCAGCAGCAGGGCCAGGGGCAGGCGTTTGAGCCTCCAGGGAGAGCAAGGTACAGCGGGCTTCAACAGACTCATAAGCGGCTCCGGAACCAGGAAATATCCACCAACCCATATTCCCTTAGGTTATTTATTTATGTTTTTACGAACATTTACTGCATAAGAGATAGCCTTTATAAGGAGTCGACCTAATGCATAGCCAATGCATTTCCCCGATATTTTTGATGTGAAAAATGCATATCGATTTGCGCCAGCTTCGCCACTTCATTGCCCTCGCCGAACAACGCAGTTTTGTCGCGGCAGCGTTGGCCGTGAACCTGTCGCAATCGGCGTTCAGCCGCAGCATCCAGGCGCTGGAACACGCCGCCGGTTGCCAGTTGGTAGACCGGGGCCGCAAGGACCTGGCGCCGACCAAGCAAGGCCAGGTGTTGCTTGAACACGCCCGGCGTCTGGTCAGCGGCGCCCAGCAACTGGCCAATGAGATCAGCCAGTTCAACGGGCTGGAGGCTGGCGAGTTGCGCTTTGGCTGCGGCCCGGCACCGGCGGCCGGGTTGGTGCCACGGGCTATCGGCAGTTTTATCGGGCGCTACCCCAAGGCGCGGGTGCAGTTTCAGGTGGATGACTGGCAAAGCCTGAGCAAGCGCCTGCTCAGCGAAGAGTTCGAGTTTTTCGTCGCCGACACCCGCCACTTCGAGGCCAACCCCGACTACCACACCCACCGCTTGCGCCCACGTCGCTGGGACTTCTGCTGCCGCGCCGGCCACCCCCTGGCCAGCCGCGACAGCGTGAGCGCCGCCGAGTTGATGAGTTACCCATTGGCCGTGACCATCCGCCCGCCCAACCTGCGCAAGGTCATCGTCGACCTCAGCGGCCGCCCGGACTACCTGCCCAATGTGGAATGCGAGAACGGCTACAGCCTGATGGGCGTGGTACTGCGCTCGGACGCCATCGGCATCGTCAGCGCCAACAGCGATGTGCTGCACATGGCACGGGGTGAGTTGGTGTGTTTGAAGATCGACGGCTTGGCCGAGGATTTGGAGGAGCGGTATACCCGTTATGGGATCGTCAGCCGGGCGGGGTATCGGTTGTCACCGTTGGCAGAGGCGATGATTGAGCAGATCAAGCAGATCGATGAGGTGGATGAGGAGGTGTGTGGGTTGGAAAATATCGCCGTCTGAACTGACGCTATCGGGGGCAAGCCCCCTCCCACAGGGGCATGTCCATGCATTCACTGCATCAAACCCAGTCCCCAAATGCACTTGCCAGCACCCCGTCCAAACGGCGAAAAAACCTGCCTGTCCTCCGTTCGGTAAAAGCCCATGTCCCAGCCCCAACCCGTGCGCAATGTGCTCTACATCATGTGCGACCAACTGCGCCGCGATTACCTGTCGTGCTACGGCCACGCCCATTTGCACACGCCGAATATCGACCGGCTCGCCGCCGCTGGCGTGCGTTTCAGCCGTGCCTACACCCAAGGCACCATTTGCGGGCCGTCGCGGATGTCGGCCTATACCGGGCGCTATGTCAGCAGCCATCAGGTGGCCTGGAACGGCGTACCGCTGCCCCTCGAAGAACTGACGATCGGCGACTACCTGCGCCCCCACGGCATCCGCACCGCGCTGGTGGGCAAGACCCACGCCACGCCCAACCTGGATGCGTTGCAGCGCCTGAATATCGACCCAGACAGCGACCAGGCCGAGCCGTTGAACGAGGTTGGCTTCGACGCGTTTTTCCGCCACGACGGCATCTACCCCGACAGCCCGGTGTTCGACGATAAACGCGAGTCAGCGCCCTACACCCATTACCTTCGGGGCTTGGGCTACAACGGCACCAACCCCTGGCACGAGTGGGCCAACGCAGCCGAAGGCGAAAACGGCGAGATCCTCAGCGGCTGGCACATGCGCAACGCCGGGCTGCCCGCACGAGTGGCCGAGGAACATTCAGAAACCGTCTACACCACCGACCGCGCCATCGATTTTATCCACGCGCAAGGCGAGCAACCGTGGTGCCTGCACTTGTCCTATATCAAGCCGCACTGGCCCTATATCGCGCCTGCGCCGTACCACGCACTGTATGGCGCCGAGCACATCCAGGCCCCGATCCAGCCCGGCAACACCAGTGATCACCCGGTGTATCAGGCGTTTCGCCAACACCAGGAGAGCCTGAATTTTTCCCGGGATGAGGTGCGGCTTACGGTGATTCCCACTTACATGGGCCTGATCAAACAGGTCGATGACCAGTTGGGGCGGCTGTTCGATTTCCTGCAAAGCAACGGGCGCTGGGATGACACGCTGATTGTGTTTACCAGTGACCACGGTGACTTCCTTGGCGACCACTTTCTCGGCGAAAAAGAGTTTTTGCTGGAGCCGGCAGTCGGCGTGCCGTTGATCGTGCGTGACCCGCGTGCCAGCGCCGATGCCACGCGTGGTTCGGTGGATGAACGCCTGGCGGAAACCATCGATGCGCTGCCGACCTTTCTCGACGCCCTCGGCCTGCCCGCCGCCGACCATCGCCTGGAAGGCCGTTCGCTGATCCCGCTGCTGCAGGGCCAGGACACCGCTTGGCGCGACTACGCCATCGCCGAATACGACTACGCCTTCCAGGCCCCGGCCCGCGAGCGCCTGGCCCAGCCCATCGACCGTTGCCGCATGACCATGGTGCGCAGTGAACGCTGGAAGTATTTGGCGTATGACGGCTTTCGGCCGCAGTTGTTTGACTTGGAAAACGACCCGCAGGAACTGCACGATCTGGGGGAAGACCCGGCATACGCCACCGTGCGCGAAACTCATCTGGGGTATTTGTTCGAATGGCTGCGAGGCTTGAAGCGGCGCACCACCATCAGCCACACCGAGATCGATCTGCGTGGTCAACGGTTTCGCTACGGTGAGCCAGAGGCGGAAAAAGTGGTGCAGATCGGCGTCTGGTAAAACACCACAAATCCATGTGGGAGGGGGCAAGCCCTCTCCCACATTTGGATGTGTATTGGCTTAGAGGCCCTTGGTGGTATGGCTACGCTGTCCTTGCACACCCACCGGCACGTCGCCCTTGAGGGTCACCCGGCGCACGATGCGCTCCTGGGTGCCGTAGTCGTCCACCGCGTAATGCTGGGTGGCGCGGTTGTCCCAGATTGCCACGTCGCCGGTGTTCCAGCGCCAGCGCACGGTGTTTTCCAGGCGGGTGACGTAGCTTTGCAGCAGGTTGAACAGCTGCGTCGAGTCGGCCTGAGAGTAGCCCTTGAGGCGCTTGACGAAATGCCCCAGCAACAAGGTTTTCTCGCCGCTGACCGGGTGCACGCGCACCACCGGGTGCTCGGTTTCGTAGACGGTGGAGGTGAACACCTTGCGGTACGCCTCCAGCTTCTCTGCCGACACGTCGGGCTTGATGGCGGCGTAGTCGTATTCGTTGCTGTGCACGGCCCACAGGCTATCCGCCAATGCCCGCAGTTCAACGCTGAGGTCGTTGTAGGCGCTGGAAGTGTTGGCCCACACGGTGTCACCACCGGACTTGGGCGCCAGCACCGAGCGCAGGACCGAGGCTTTGGGGTAGGCATCCACGAAGGTCACATCGGTGTGCCACGAATTGGCGCGCTGGCCACGGCCGCCGTCCAGCTCCATCAAAAAGCGCGTGCCGTCGCGCACCGGTACGGTGGGGTGGGCAATCGGTTCGCCGAGCAGGTGGGCGAAGGCTTCCTGGCTCTGGTCGTCGAGGTGGGTTTGCTCGCGAAAGAAGATCACCTTGTACTGCACCAGCGCCTGTTGGATGGCCTCGACGGTGGCGGCATCCAGTTCACCGGACAATTGGATGCCACGGATCTCGGCGCCGATGCGCCCGCCGATCGGGTGGATGTCCAGCGCCTGGGCGATGGGTTGAACAGCTAACGCGGCATTGCTCATTGTGATGACCCTCATGTGCCTGATGGTGGGGACGCTTTCCAGCAACGCTCTATCCATATGCTATTTAGGTCTAGCAAATGGACCAATGCTTCGTTGACGGAATAAGAGCTTGCATTTAAAACCTCAGCTCCCTCGGTCGCAAATGCCTTCGACCTATTTTTAAGATGCCGGGAAAGCATATGGATCTTCGCCAATTGCGCTACTTCATCGCCCTCAACGAACACCGCAGTTTTGTGCGCGCAGCGGACGCCATGGGCATCACCCAACCGGCGTTCAGCCGCAGTATCCAGGGGCTCGAACAGGAGTTCGGCTGCGTGTTGGTGGACCGTGGCAACAAAGATCTGCGCCCCACGCCCGAGGGCCAGGTGGTGTTGCAACATGCCCTGAGCCTGGTGCATGGCGCCGCCTTGTTGAGCAGTGAAGTCACGCGCATGACCAAGCTCGACGCCGGTGACCTGCGCTTCGGCACCGGCCCTGCACCAGCGGTGAAACTGGTGCCCGATGCGGTGGCGCGCTTTATCACTGCCCACGCGAAAATCCGCACCAGTTTCCAGGTGGATAACTGGGAAAAACTCAGCCGTGCGCTGAGCCGCGAAGAGATCGAATTTTTTATCGCCGACATCCGCCAGTTCGAAAACGACCCGAACTTCCAGACCCGCGCACTGAGCCCCAAGCGCGGCGTGTTTTTCTGCCGCCCAGGGCACCCGCTGCTGGCCAAGGACAGCCTGTCGACCAACGACATGTTCGACTACCCGCTGGCGTCGCCGCTGATCTCACAGGGCATTCGCAAGCTGTTGGCGAACCTCAGTGGGCGCATGGACTTTTCACCGAGCATCCAGACCGAACACTTTCCGGCGCTGGTGAAGATCGTGTTGCAGTCCAACGCCATCGGCGTAGGCACCGAGGAAGCGTTTGCTGATGACATCGCCCAAGGCACCCTGGTGCTGCTGCACTGGCGCAACCTGCCGCAGAACATGGAGACCATGAGCGCGCGGTGCGGGGTGGTCAGCCGCACCGGCTCGCGCCTGTCGCCGGCGGCGAAGGCGATGATCGAGACGTTGGTGGAGGTGGACAGGCAGGAGGTGAGTGTGGCGGTCTGAAAGGCCCCTCCTACATGTTGAGTTGTAAACACCGTCAAATGTGGGAGCTGGCTTGCCCGCGAAGATGCCAGCCCAGACACCGAAGAATTTAAAGCCCCGCCGCCTGCAGATTCGGCGCCACCCACTCACTGACCTTGAACGGCTTGCGAATCAGCCTTTCCTTGGCGGCCAGGTCCACCGAGTCCTGCAATTTGCCGAGAAACACCGGGTCGAGGGTCGAAGGGAACAGTTCGCTGAGCTTCTCGTTTTTCAGGTCGTTGCCGAGTATCACCGGCGGGTAACTGGCCAGCCCCGACACCAGGTCGACGTAGGCCTGCTTGTTGTTGTCATCGGTCAACCACTGCACCGCTTGCTGCTGGGCCTTGAGCAATTGGGTGATGACTTCGGGGTGCGCATCAACGAACTTGCCACTGCCCACCAACACCGCCTGGATGCTGCCTGCACCGCCGAGGTCCTTGGTGGTCAAGGGCAAGTCCGCCAACCCCTTGGCCTGCAAGGCACTGAGGCTGGAGCTGCCCCAGGTGGCATCAATCTGCTTGGCGGCCAGGGCGGCACTCGCAGCGCTGTAGTCGAGGTTGATGACTTTGAAGTCTTTTTCACTCAAGCCCTGGCTGGCCAAAGCGCTGTCAAACGAAAGCTGGCTGGCAGTGCCACGGAACACCGCGATGCGTTTGCCTTTAAGGTCCTGCAAGGTCTTGATGCCAGACCCCGGCACCACGCCCAGGTACTGCTTCACACCCCGTGCGGAGGCGCTGAGCAAGCGCGTGTCCAGGCCATTGGAGCGACCGATGATCGCCGCCAGATCGCCCAGGTAAGCCAGGTCGACCTGGCCGTTGGCGAAGGCTTCGTTGATGACGGGGCCGGCGCCCTTGAAGTAATTCCACTGGATCTTGATGCCCTGGTCGGCAAAGGCCTTCTCGTAGATCTGCTGGGTGCGCAATACATCAGTGATGCCCCCACCACTGTGCTGGCTGCCCGCACTGAGGTCAGGCACGGCAATGCGGATTTCCTTGAGATCGCCAGCGTGCACCAACCCGGCCAGCGCGGTACTCGCCAGCAGTGTGATCAGACGTTTGAAGGGCAGTTTCATAAGCGCAGCTCCTTGTGGGCGAGGGTCGCCTGGGAGGCAGAAAGTACGCACAACCCGATCAAAACTTTAAATACTATAAATTCACAATTTAATAGCTTTTAGATCTATGCGGGTTAAAACGCAGGCTCCAGAGGGCTATGCATAAACAGCATCGAAAATATTCTCCGAATGCATTGGATGCGTGTCGGGCAGAGGCTTTAAATGAATTTTCTTATCCCTCAATCATCTTGATTGCGTTTTTGTAAGATCAAAATCACATAACGCCATCGGCGACAACGGAGGTCCACCATGGCCCGAATCTCACTGTTGAGCCTGCCTCTCGCCGCTCCCAGTCAAGGCGGCACGCGCCGTTGGCCTCACCTGGGCGAGCGCCTGCTGCCGTGGCTGTTGCCGTTGGGGTTGTTCGCGCTGTGGTGGCTGGCCAGCCGCAATCACTGGATGAGCGAGCAAATTCTGCCGCCGCCTTCGCTGGTGTGGAGCAGCGCCGTGGAATTGGCCGGCGGCGAATTGTGGAGCCACCTGGCGATCAGCTTGCAGCGCCTGTTCTGGGGTTTGCTGGCGGGTATCAGCGCCGGGGCGTTGTTGGGCGCGCTGCTGGGCTTCAGCACCCGGGCCGAGCGCCTGGTATTCCCCACGTTCAGCGCGCTGTCGCAAGTGCCAACCCTGGCGTGGATCCCGCTGTTCATGGTGTTTTTCGGCATTGGCGAAACCCTGAAACTGGTGGTGCTGGTCAAGGCCATCGTGGTGCCCGTCACCCTGCATACCCTGGTGGGTGTACGTGACGCCCAGCCCAACCTGCGCGAGGCCGCCCGTGTGCTGCGCCTGCCCACTCACCTGCTGGTTCAACGCTTGATCCTGCCCGCAACACTCCCCGCATTCATGGCTGGCGTACGCCTGGCCCTGGCGGCGGGTTGGACATCGTTGCTCGCCGTTGAACTGTTGGCATCCAGCGAGGGCATCGGCTACCTGATGGTGTGGGCGCGCCAGTTGTTCATGCTCGATATTGTCTTTGTGTGCATCGTGGTCATTGGTGTGCTGGGCGTGGTGATGGATCGCGGCATCGGTTGGCTGGACCGCAAGTGGGTGCACTGGCCGCACCCGGCGACCGCGCAGATTCGTCGCGGCCCGCGTTATGAAGGCTGGCAACGCCTGCAACCCTGGCTGCTGCCATTGCTGTTGCTGGCGCTGTGGCAAGTAGCGACGCAACAGGCCTGGGTGGATGCCAACATTCTGATAAGCCCATGGGAGGTGTTGCAGACCACCGTGGCAGGCGTGCTCGACGGCAGTCTGTCCGGCGCCTTGGGTAAGAGCTTGGGACGCACCTTGGGCGGCTTGCTCCTGGGTGGCAGCCTGGGGTTTGCCATGGGCCTGTGGCTGGGCTTGTCTCACCGCAGTGAGCGGGTGTTCGGCCCGACGTTGTCGGCGCTGCGCCAGATCGCAATCTTCGCCTGGGTGCCGCTGCTCACCGCCTGGTTTGGCCTGGGTGAGTTGGCCAAGTGGGTCTTTATCGGGCTCGCCGCATTCTTCCCGTTGTTTATCGCCACCCAACGCAGCGTGCTGAACTTGTCGCCCCAGTTGCGCGAGGCGGCACAAGTGCTGCGCCTTAGCCTGTTCCAACGCCTGCGCCGCCTGGTCTTGCCCGGTGCAGCGGCGGGGATTTTCGCCGGCCTGCGCCTGAGCCTGATCTACGCCTGGCTGGGCACCATCGGCGCGGAATATTTCATGCCGTCCAACGGCGGCATCGGCAGCCTGATGATCGGCGCCCAACAGCTGCTGCGCATGGACCTGATCATGAGCGGCATGCTCCTGGTCGGCCTCACCGGCGCGGCCCTCAACCTTATCGGCCAGCGCATCGAAACCCGCGCCACCCTATGGAGACACGCATGAACGCACCCCTCGTCAGCTTCAACCATGTGGGCAAGAGCTTCGATGTGGACGGCTTCGAACTGGAAGCCATCCGCGAATTCAACCTGGACATTGCCGAAGGTGAATTCGTCGCGATTGTCGGCTCCAGCGGCTGCGGTAAATCCACGCTGTTGCGCTTGCTGATCGGGCTGGACACCCAGTTTCGCGGCGAGATCCAGGTAGACGGCAAGGCCGTGAGCGGCATCGGCAGCGAGCGCGGCATTGTGTTCCAAGAACACCGCTTGTTCCCCTGGCTGACCGTGGCCGAAAACATCGGCCTGGGCCTGGTCAACGAGCCGTTGAGCGAGACCGAGCGCAACCGGCGTATCCATGACTTCATTGAACTGGTTGGCCTTGGGGACTTCACCCGTGCCTATCCGCACCAACTGTCCGGAGGCATGGCGCAACGGGTGGCGATTGCCCGTGGCCTGGTGGCCAGCCCGCGCATCCTGTTGTTGGACGAACCCTTCGGCGCCCTCGATGCCCTGACCCGCCAGCAAATGCAGGACGAACTGTTGGCGATTCGTGCCCGCGCCAAGATCACCACGGTGCTGGTGACCCATGATGTGGAAGAGGCGATTTTCCTCGCCGACCGCGTGGTGGTCATGGAGCCAAGGCCGGGGCGGATCAAGCAGGTGGTCGATGTCGCCCTGCCCCATCCGCGCCAGCGCAGCAGTTTCGAGTTCCATCAACTGCGCGAAGAGCTGCTGCACGAATTGACCAACGATGACCACTACCAGCCGCCGCTGCGCGAACAGATCCGCGACCTGCCCCTGGCCTTTATTGCCTGCTGAATGAGGAGTGCCTTGATGCCGCAACGTCCCAATTTTCTTGTGATACTGGCCGATGACATGGGCTTTTCCGACCTCGGTGCGTTTGGCGGCGAAATCGCCACGCCGCACCTGGACGCCCTGGCGCACAACGGCCTGCGCCTGACCGACTTCCACACCGCGCCCACCTGCTCGCCCACCCGCTCGATGCTGCTGACCGGCACCGACCACCATATCGCCGGCATCGGCACCATGGCCGAGGCGTTGACCCCGGAGTTGATCGGCAAGCCTGGTTACGAAGGCTATTTGAACGACAAGGTGGTGGCCCTGCCGGAGCTGCTGCGCGAGGCCGGCTACCAGACCCTGATGAGCGGCAAATGGCACCTGGGCCTCACCGCCGAGCTGGCGCCCCATGCGCGGGGTTTCGAGCGTTCGTTTGCGCTGTTGCCGGGGGCGGCCAACCACTATGGTTTCGAGCCGACCTACGACGACACCACCCCCGGCCTGCTTAAATCCACCCCGGCGCTGTATATCGAAGACGACACCTTCGTCGAGCAGTTGCCCGAAGGTTTTTATTCTTCCGACGCGTTTGGCGACAAGCTGCTGCAGTACCTCAAGGAGCGCGACCAGGCCCGGCCGTTCTTCGCTTACCTGCCGTTTTCGGCGCCGCACTGGCCGTTGCAGGCGCCCGCCGAGATCGTCGACAAATACCGTGGCCGCTACGACGCTGGCCCCGAAGTGCTGCGCCTGGAGCGCCTGGAAAAACTCAAGGCATTGGGCTTGATCGATGCCGATGTGGAGCCCCATCCACTGATCGAGCTGAACACTCAATGGGCAGCCCTGAGCGACGAACAACGGCAAGTCTCGGCACGGGCCATGGAAGTGTATGCGGCGATGGTCGAGCGCATGGACTGGAACATCGGCCGGGTGGTGGAGTACTTGCGCCAACAGGGGCAACTGGACAACACCTTCATCGTGTTCATGTCCGATAACGGCGCCGAAGGCGCGCTGCTGGAGGCCTTCCCCAAATTTGGCCCCGAGCTGCTGACCTACCTCAACCAGCATTACGACAACAGCCTGGCCAACATCGGGCGCGCCAACTCTTACGTCTGGTATGGGCCGTCGTGGGCCCAGGTGGCGACCGCGCCGTCGCGGCTGTTCAAGGCGTTTACCACCGAGGGTGGGATTCGGGTGCCGGCACTGGTGCACTACCCCCGGCTGTCACTCAAGGGGCGGATCAGTCATGGGTTCGGTACGGTGATGGATATCACCCCGACCCTCCTGGACCTGGCCGGCGTGCGTCATCCGGGCAAACAATGGCGCGGCAAGCCGGTGGCGCCTTTGCGGGGCAAGTCGTGGCTGGGCTTCTTGTCGGGTGAAACCGCCCAGGTGCACGACGAGCACACCGTTACCGGTTGGGAGCTGTTCGGGCGCAGGGCGATTCGCCAGGGCCAATGGAAAGCCGTGTATATCCCCGGCCCCGTGGGTCCGGCCACCTGGCAGCTGTACGACCTGGGCCAGGACCCCGGCGAGATCCATGACCTCGCCTTGAGCCACCCGGACAAGCTGGCCACCCTGATCGGCCACTGGCAACAGTACGTGGACGAAACCGGCGTGATACTCAGCGCATCACCGTTTCAGCCGGACTGACCCCGCTGTTTGCGCGCGCCTGAGGCTCCAGTCGATTGGCCCGCGCAAACGTGCCGAAATCGTTGAAACGCACGCCCATTTCAGCCATCACCTTATGCGCCACTTTGGCCGTCATCTGGCGGATGTAGAACGGCTCCTTCACCACAAAATGGTGGATACCGTGAGTGCTGCCGAAGTTGAAGCAGAACGCCTGCAACGGCCACATCCACCAGGGGTTCAAGACCTGGGTTTGCTGGATCACATTGCCCAGTTCCACATCGCCGTAGTAGTGCATGTTGGAGCTGACAAAGTGCAGGCAAAAGGTGCGCAGCACATTGGGACCGATGATCACCACGGCGGCGATGTTGATCACCTGCATCACCTGCAACGTCGTCGCTGACCATTCAATCGGCGCGCCCAACAGGCTGGCGATGCCATTGGCGGCATGAAAGCCAAGGAATACATACCACGCGCCCCAATGCAGCAGCGCCAGCGGTGCGTACACCAGCAGCGAGCGCTTGAGGATGGTCAGTTTGTGCTTCCAGGTCTTGGCCCGCAGCATGCGGATAAACGCCGACATCACGTTATCGCCGACCATCAACAACCGCGCAAAGCCCCAGGGTTCGCCGTTGGTGATGGCGCGCTCTTCCATATCGGTCTCAGTACCCGACACCTTGTGGTGGTTCAGGTGCAGGTGGCGGCGAATCCACGGGTTGATGGTGCTCGGCCGCGCCAGCCACACCAGGCCCATCATCAGGTTGTGAGGCAGGCGCTGCTTGCGAAAATACATGCTGTGGATCAGGTCGTGCTCCAGCTCGTGGGTCAGCGAGGCGAGGAACGCGTTGAGCAACAGGCACGCCCACCAGGCCAGATGACCGCTGATGTAGAGCGCCGCCGAGCCCACCATACCGACCAGGGCAAAGGCCAGGATGCCCGCCCCCAGCGCATCCTGATGCAGCAGCCACGGGTGCTGCTGGCGCAAGCGCACGCCTTCGGCCAGCACCACTTCGCGGATCTTTGCCGAGCGTTGCTGCGCGTTCATCTGTTGGGGACTTGCAGAAGTACCGTCCATGCTCCCATCCTCTTGTGTATTGATGCGCCCATCCTGCCCCAAGCGATCTGGCAGGACGCTAGCCCCGGACGCCAACCTGTTGACCGCAAGCGCCAATCGTCATGACCGAACCCACCTCCCTCGCCAGCTGGACCCGCGCCCTGCGCAAGCAGCTCGATGCCCTGGGCCTCGACAGCGCCGCGCTGTGTGTGGCCGCCGGGCTCGACCCGCAGCAGATGGACGATCCCAACGCGCGCTACCCGCTGTCGGCCACCACCCGTTTGTGGGAGCTGGCAGTACAGGCCAGCGGCGACCCGGCGATTGGCTTGCGGGTGTCGCGCTTTGTCAGCCCCACCACCTTCCACGCGTTGGGGTATGCGCTGGTGGCCAGTGGCAGCCTGCGGGAGGTGTTCGAACGCATCGTGCGCTATCACCAGGTGGTCAGCGATGCCCTGACGCTTGAGCTCAGCGGCGATAGCGAACGCTACCGCTTTCGCCTGCTGCAACCCAGCGGTAGCCCGGCACCGGCGTTCGAAGCCATTGATGCCTTTGCGGCGATTTATGTGCGCACTTGCCGCAATCGCCTGGGCCGTGAGTACGCGCCGTTGGCGGTGTACCTGCGCAGGCCCGAGCCCGCCGACCCCAAGCCCTGGCACACGGTGTTTCGCGCGCCGGTGTTTTTTGGCGCCGAGGAAGACCGCCTGGAGTTCGCCGCCCAGGACTTCGACAGCCACCTGGACGACGCCAACCCGGAGCTGGCCGAACACAACGAGACCGTGCTCAAACGCACCTTGGCCCAGCTGCAGCCGCTGACGTGGGAGCGCAAGGTGCGCCGGGTGATCGAGGCGCAACTGCCCGATGGTGAGCCCAGTGCCGAACGCGTGGCGCAGGCGCTGCATTTGAGCCTGCGCAGTTTGCAGCGGCATTTGGCGGATGAGGGTTGCCGGTTTGATGCGTTGCTCAATGAATGCCGCGAGAATTTGGCGCTGCTGCATTTGCGCGACCCGCAGTGCTCATTGGCCGAGATCAGTCATTTATTGGGGTTTGCCGATACCAGCAGTTTCAACCGCGCGTTCAAGCGGTGGACGGGGATGACGCCGGGGCAGTTTCGGGAGGGGTTGCGGTAGGTGGGCTTGTGGTGTTTTTGAGGGCCTCATCGCGGGCAAGCCCGCTCCCACATTTGACTGCAGTTCAAGGTTGGAACTCGGTTACCTGTGGGAGCTGGCTTGCCTGCGATAGCGTCAGAGCGGTCACCGCCCACGCCGCAGCAGTTTCCTCACCCGCGCCACCAACGCCTTGTCCTCAAACGGCTTGAGCAAATAGTCGTCCTCGTGCAGCTCCAACCCACGTAGCCGGTCTTCAATCCCATCCTGCGTGGTTAAAAACAACACCGGCGTGTCGCCCTTTTGCCGAATCGCCTGCTGCAATTTCCAGGCGTTCAAGCCAGGCAACATCACATCAAGGATCACCAGGTCGTAATCAGCGCTTTCAACAAAGCGCAACGCCGCCATGCCATTGGCGGCGAGTTCTACCGTGAAGCCGGCCTCACTCAGGCCCTGGGCCATGCGCTGCGCCAGTTGGGGCTGGTCTTCCACTAACAACACCTGCATGCCTTACCTCGTGGTTTGATTACAACTTTGTCATCAAATTGTGCGGCTTCTGACCATGCCCGCTGACTAACGTGACGGCCTGCTTTATGGAGCCTTCACCATGTATCGCACTGCCCTGTTTTTGAGCCTTGCCGTCTGCACCGCCGCTCAGGCTACGCCACAACTGCCGCGCCATGCCGAGCTTGATCTGCGCACCGCGCGCCAACTGGCCGATGCCAGCCTGGCCCACTGCACCGCAGCACTGACCGTGCTCGACCGCGGCGGCAACCTGTTGCTGGGCCTGCGGGCCGATGGCGTCGGCCCGCACAACAGTGTCGCCAGCCAACGCAAGGCGTACACCGCGCTGTCGACCAAAACCCCGACCCGCTTGTTTGCCGAGCGCGCCCGCAACAACCCCGAAGCGGCCAACCTTAACAGCTTGCCCGAGTTGCTGTTGCTCGGCGGCGGCGTGCCGCTGTTTGCCGATGACGAATTGGTCGGTGCACTGGGCATCGCCGGTGCCGGCGGCGCTGCGCAGGATGAAGCCTGTGCCGTGCAGGCAGCCGAGCAATTGGGCTTGAAAACAACCCGCTGATCCCTCCTCGAAAGGACCTCTGAATGAAAACCTTAAGCATGACCCTTGCCGCCCTCAGCCTGAGCGGCCTGTGCAACCTGGCACTGGCAGACGGTAACCCCCTGAGCGTCCACGTGCTCAATCTGGAGAACGGCCTGCCGTCTGCCGGTGTGAGTGTCACGCTCGAACAGCAGGTGGGCGATCAATGGCAATCGCTGTCTAAAGGCGTTACCAATCAGCAAGGGCGCATCGCCGAGCTGTTCCCGGCCAACCGCAGCATGCAGCCGGGTGAGTATCGCGTGGTGTTCAAGACCGGCGATTACTACAAAAAAGCGGGCCGCGAGACGTTCTTCCCAGAAGTGCCGGTGATTTTCCAGGTCAAGCAGGCCGACCAGCATTACCACATCCCACTGTTGCTCAGCCCTTATGGGTTTTCTACCTATCGCGGTTCATAGTTCAACCGCCGACGCCTGCGGCCTGCCGCAGGCGTTGCAGGTCCAGCACCTCAATCGCGGCGTAACTCAAGCCGATGATGCCCTGCTGTTCCAGTGCCTTGAGCAGACTGTTGGTGGTCTGGCGCGACAGACCCAACATCGCCGCCAGGTCTTCCTGCGGCAACTGCAGGACGCGGCGCGCCTGGGCAATTTCGCCGTAGCCTTCAGCGATCATCAGCAGCCGGTGGGCCAGGCGCTGCGACGTGCTCATCAGGCTGATCTGCTCGATATTGATCAACGACAAGCGCAGCTTGTGGCTCATCAACAGTGCCATGTCCCGCCAATACACTGGGTGCTCAGCCAGGATTTCAAGCATCTGCGCCTGCGGCACCTGCAATAGCGTGCAAGGCCCCATCGCCAGCGCGTCGTGGGTGCGCGGCAGGCTGTCGAACAGGCAGATTTCACCGAACCAATAGGGTGCTTCGACCAGGCTCAATACCGCTTCCTTGCCCTGGGCGTTCACCGCGCTGACCCGCACCGCACCGTCCAGCACGGCATACAGGCCGCAAGGCGGGTCGCCGCGCTTGAACAGGTACTCTCCAGCCGTCAGCGAGCGCAACCGCGCCGCCGCCAACAGACTACGCTGTAGCTCAATGGGCAAGTGGCTGAACCAGTGGCCGGCGACCAACCGGGCGTGCCATTTCGACGCGATCATGAGAACTCCAAAGAGTGTCGCCCAGTTGACAGTTAGTCGAAGGCTGACAGGGCATGATCAAACATCCTACAGGAGGAATAACAATGAAAAGCCTCGTCGACCACCTTAGCCAATATGCTGCCTACCACCGCGACCCGCGTAATATCGTCAGCCACTTTATTGGCATCCCGTTGATTGTCGTCGCGGTGGCGGTGCTGCTGTCGCGCCCCGAATGGGCGGTGGGTGGATTGTGGATATCTCCCGCAGTGCTGCTGGCGCTGTTTTCGGCGTGGTTCTACCTGCGCCTTGAACTGGGACTGGGCGCACTGATGACGCTGTTGATGGGCCTGTCGGTGTGGGCCGGGCATGTGTTGGCAGCGCAGAGCACGCTGGTGTGGTTGGGCAGCGGCATCGGGATGTTTGTGGTGGGCTGGGTGATTCAGTTTGTCGGGCACTACTACGAAGGCAGGAAGCCCGCGTTTGTGGATGATGTGTCGGGGTTGATTGTGGGGCCGTTGTTTGTGGTGGCGGAGGTGGCGTTTTTGCTGGGGCTGCGGCATGAGCTCAAGCAGCAGATTGAAGATCGGTCGGGGCCTGTGGCACGCCGCGATCTAAAGCCTAGTGAGGTCTGAATGTGGGAGGGGGCTTGCTCCCGATAGCAGTGGATCAGTCAGTACAGCTGCCACTGATAGACCGCTATCGGGGGCAAGCCCCCTCCCACATTGGCCACATTTCACATTGAGTGATGTGGTGGGTTGTTAAGCCTTTTGCCAGACCTTGGGCTTGAAGAACAAGGTCTCGCCACGGGCCAAGCCCGTCAGGCTGTCGTGGTCCTTGACCACTTCGGCTTCAATCAGCTCGCTCTGGCCTTCCACCTTCAACGTCACACGCGTGGTCGCGCCCAACGGACGAATATCACGCACTTCGGCTGCATGGTGGTCTTCCAGTTCATGGCGCGACAGCGACACTTCGTGGGGGCGGAACAGCACGTGCTTGTCTTCCCCCAGGTGCAGGCGGTTGGAGTCGCCCAGGAAGTGGTACACAAAATCGCTGGCCGGGTTTTCGTAGACGTCGCCCGGTGAACCGATCTGCTCGATCACGCCCTTGTTCATCACCACGATACGGTCGGCGACTTCCATGGCCTCTTCCTGGTCGTGGGTCACGAATACCGAGGTCAGGTTGATGTCTTCGTGCAGGCGCGCCAGCCAGCGACGCAGTTCTTTACGGACCTTGGCGTCGAGGGCACCGAAAGGCTCATCGAGCAGCAACACCTTGGGTTCGACCGCCAGGGCACGGGCCAGGGCGATACGTTGGCGCTGGCCACCAGAGAGCTGTTCCGGGTAACGATCAGACAGCCAATCGAGCTGCACCATGTTCAGCAGTTCGTGAACCTTGGCCGCGATCTGGGTTTCATTCGGGCGCTGGTTCTTGGGCTTCATGCGCAGGCCGAACGCGACGTTGTCGAACACCGTCATGTGGCGAAACAGCGCGTAGTGCTGGAACACAAACCCGACGTTGCGATCACGCACATCGTGGCCGGAGACGTCTTCACCGTGGAACACGATGCTGCCGTCATCCGGGGTTTCCAGGCCGGCGATGATGCGCAGCAACGTGGTCTTGCCGCAGCCGGACGGGCCGAGCAACGCCACCAGCTCGCCACTCTGGATGTCCAGGTTGATGCTGTTCAGGGCCTTGAAGGCGTTGAAGTTCTTGCTGACATTACGGACTTCGATCGACATGACTTATTCCTCACCGGCGCTTTTGCGCAGGCGGTTGATACGGTTCTCGCTCCACTGCTTGAGCAGCAGGATGAAGAGCGCCAGGATCAGCAGCAGGCTGGCCACCGCAAACGCGGCAACGTGGTTGTATTCGTTGTAGAGGATCTCGACGTGCAGCGGCAGGGTGTTGGTCACGCCGCGAATGTGGCCGGACACCACCGACACCGCACCGAACTCCCCCATGGCCCGCGCCGTACACAGCACCACGCCGTAGATCAGGCCCCATTTGATGTTCGGCACGGTCACGTGCCAGAACATCTGCCAGCCATTGGCGCCGAGCAGGCGCGCGGCCTCTTCTTCCTGGGTGCCCTGCTCCTGCATCAGCGGGATCAACTCACGGGCCACGAACGGCACGGTGACGAAGATGGTCGCCAGCACGATGCCCGGCAAAGCGAACACGATCTGGATGTCGTGCTCCTGCAACCACGGGCCGAAGAACCCTTGGGCGCCGAACATCAGCACATACACCAGGCCCGCGATCACCGGCGAGACCGAGAACGGCAGGTCGATCAGCGTCACCAGGATGCTTTTGCCACGGAACGAATACTTGCTCACGCACCAGGCGGCGCTGACGCCGAACACCACGTTGAGCGGCACCGAAATCAATACGGCGATCACCGTGAGTTTCAACGCGGACAACGCGTCTGGCTCCAGGATTGCGCTAAAGAACGTACCCAGGCCGTTCTTCAGGCCCTGGGACACCACGATGAACAGCGGCAGCAACAGGAACAGGAAAAACACCAGCCAGCCAAGGCTGATCAGGATGCGTCGCGACACCGCACTGCCACGCCGGGCAGCGTTGGCCGAGGACGCAGCGGAAATAGACGATTGGGACATGCTCCGCGCCTCCTTATGGACGTTCGATGCGCCGCTGCAACAAGTTGATCAGCAGCAGCAGGACAAAGGAAACCACCAGCATCAGCACGCCAATGGAGGTGGCGCCGCGGTAGTCGTACTGGTCAAGCTTGACCATGATCAGCAGCGGCAGGATCTCGGTTTTCATCGGCATGTTGCCGGCGATGAAGATCACCGAACCGTACTCACCGACGCCACGGGCGAACGCCAGGGCGAAGCCGGTCAGCCAGGCGGGCAGCAGCGCGGGGACGAGGATGTAGCGGAACACCTGCAACGGCTTGGCGCCCAGGCAGGCAGCGGCTTCTTCGATTTCCCGGGGGATGTCGGCGAGTACCGGCTGCACCGTGCGCACCACGAACGGCAGGGTCACAAACGTCAGCGCCAGGGTGATACCCAGCGGCGAGTAGGCGATTTTGAAGCCCAGGTCAGCGGCGAACTGGCCGACCAGGCCGGTCGGCGTGTACAGCGCCGTCAGCGCGATACCGGCCACGGCGGTGGGTAGGGCGAACGGCAGGTCGATCATCGCATCGATGATCTTGCGGCCGGGGAAGGTGTAGCGCACCAGCACCCATGCCAGCAGCGTGCCGATCACGCCGTTGATCAACGCGGCGTAGAGCGCGGTGCTGAAGCTCAGCTTCAACGCCGCCAACACCCGCGGTGCGGAGATAATGGCCCAGAACTGATCCCAGGTGAGTTGAGCGGCGTGTACGAACATCGCCGCGAGGGGGATGAGTACGATCAGGCTGAGGTACACCACGGTGTAGCCCAGCGTCAGCCCGAAGCCGGGTATGACGGGGGAAATACGACGCGACATAAGAGTCCTTGGTTAGCGGGTAGTACCACTGCAGGAACGCACGCTCCTATGGGAGCGCGCGTTCCTATTCATTCGGCTTACTGCGCCGTGTAGATCTGGTCGAACACGCCACCGTCATTGAAGAATTTCGGTTGCGCAGTCTTCCAGCCGCCGAAGTCTTTGTCGATAGTCACCAGGTCCAGTTTCGGGAACTGCTGGGCGTATTTGGCGGCCACTGTTGCATCGCGTGGGCGGTAGAAGTTCTTGGCCGCAATCTCCTGGCCAGCCGGGCTGTACAGGTGTTTCAGGTATTCGGTAGCGATCTCGGTGTTGCCCTTTTTCTCGGCGTTCTTGTCGACCACGGCCACTGGCGGCTCCGCGAGGATCGACAGGGACGGCACGACGATATCGAACTTGTCGGCGCCGCCGTCTTCTTTGAGCGCCAGGAAGGCTTCGTTTTCCCAGGCCAGCAACACGTCACCCTGACCGTTGTTGACGAAGGTGATGGTCGAACCGCGTGCACCGGTGTCGAGGATCGGCACGTGCTTGAACAGTTCTTTCACGTATTCCTGGGCCTTGGCTTCGCTGCCGCCGGCTTTGAGGCCGTAGGCCCAGGCGGCGAGGAAGTTCCAGCGCGCACCGCCGGAGGTTTTCGGGTTAGGCGTGATCACCGACACGTCTTTCTTGATCAGGTCGCCCCAGTCCTTGATGCCTTTAGGGTTGCCCTTGCGCACCAGGAACACGATGGTCGAGGTGTACGGGGTGCTCGCTTGCGGCAGGCGGGTTTGCCAGTTTTCCGGCAGGGTCTTGCCCAGTTTTGCGATTTCGTCGATGTCACCGGCCAGGGCCAGGGTCACTACGTCGGCGCGCAGGCCGTCGATCACCGCCCGGCCCTGTTTGCCCGAACCACCGTGGGACTGCTGGATCTTGACGGTGTCGCCAGGGTGGGACTGCTTCCAGAAGTTGGTGAACTCCGCGTTGTAATCCTGGTACAGCTCACGGGTCGGGTCGTACGAGACGTTGAGCAACTCGTAGTCCTTGGCAACTGCGGAACCGGCAAACACGGCGCTGGCCAATGCGGCCAGGGCATAACGGCGAATCGACGACATAGAAGCTCCTGAAATTCTGGGGTGTTGGCTTTTTCTTATAGTGACGGGTCTATCGCCGTGGTGGCTTAGCTCGGTTTGTTACCCGGGTTCTGCAGACGGAATTTTTCCTTGCGTTCAATCTGGACCACTTGGGCGTTATGCACAGTGATTTCCACCGCGCCAAACCGCAGATCGCGCAAGGCGCTCTGGATCTCACGCAAAATGGCTGCTTCGTCCTGGCCGTCGACGCTACGTAGAGATGCGCTCATGGTCTCGCTCCTGAAATGAATAGTGCCTCGCAGTGGCGGCACTGCTTGCGGCGTAGGGCGATAGTAGATAAGCGCGGATATTCTTAAAAATACTATTTAAGAATGTTTATATAACCAAAAAGAATTTTCTGACAGGGCGCGGGGTTGCGAGAGGAATGCACCTTGCGAATATCCAAATGTGGGAGGGGGCTTGCCGCCGATGGCGGTCTGTCAGACAACAACGCTGTGATTGGCGCACCGCTATCGGGCAAGCCCCCTCCCACACTTGAATGTGTTTCAAGGCTGGAGAGTGGGCGCGCGGTCCCAGTCAATTTCATTCGCTGGCACCGGCCGTCCAAACCAATAGCCTTGGCCCAGATCACAGCCCTGCTCCAACAAAAACCGCGCCTGTTCCACCTGCTCGATCCCTTCGGCGTGAACCTGCATGCCCATGCTTTTGGCCAGCGCGATCACCACGCGCACAATCGCGGCGTCGTCTTCGTCCCACGGCAAGCCAGCGACAAACCCCTGGTCGATCTTGAGTTTCTGCACCGGCAGGCGCTTAAGGCGCAGCAGCGACGAATAGCCGGTGCCAAAGTCATCGATGGCCAGGCGCAGGCCCAGCTCGCGCAGGCGGTGCAATTGCTCAAGGGCTTCCTCGGGGTCATCCATGACGGCGCTTTCGGTGACTTCCAGCTCAAGAAACGCCGGGTCCAGGCCAGTGTCGTGCAGTACCTGGGCGACTTGCTCGTACAGTTCACGCCGGGCGAACAGGCGACTGGACACGTTGATCGCGATAAAACTCAGCGGCACGCCGTCGGCCAGCCATTGGCACATCTGGCGGCAGGCCTGTTCCATCACCCAGGCGTCGATATCGGCAATCAAACCGGTGCGCTCGGCGATAGGGATGAATTCACCAGGCGGCACCAGGCCGCGCTCCGGGTGCTGCCAGCGCACCAATGCTTCGACGCCGATCAGGCGGCTGCCGTGCAGGTCGTGCACGGGTTGGTAGTACACGCGCAGTTCCTGCTGGTCGAGGGCGCGGCGCAGCTCACTGGCGATCTCCACGCGGTTCTGCGCGTGGGCGGTGAGTTCTTCGGTGTACAAGGCGTAGCCTTCGCGGCCCACGCTTTTGGCCTTGAACAGCGCGGAGTCGGCGTTGCGCAGCAGTTGTTCGGCGCTCAGCGCATCGCTGGGGAACAGGCTGATACCGATGCTGGCGCTGATGAACAGTTGATGGCCGTCAAAGATGAACGGCTGCTTCATCACATCCAGCATGCGCTGCGCCAACGCCGCGGCCTGCACCACCTGTGAACAACTCTCGGCGAGCACCGCGAACTCGTCCCCGCCCAGGCGCGCCAGGGTCACGCCAGGGCCGAACAGCGTCTTGAGCCGCTCGCCCACCAGCTTGAGCAACTGGTCGCCGACGTTGTGGCCGAGGCTGTCGTTGATGATCTTGAAGTGGTCCAGGTCCAGCAACAGCAAGGCGCAGCCGCGTTTGTGCAACTGCGCCGAGGCCAATGCCTGCTCGGCGCGGTCGGTGAACAGCAGGCGGTTGGGCAGGTCGGTCAGGGGGTCGTGGTGCGCCAGGTGGGCCAGTTCGTGTTCGGAATCTTTGATCGCGCTGATGTCGGAAAACACCGCGACGTAATGGCTGGCCTTGCCAAGGTCGTCATGAATCACCCGGATGGTTTGCCATTGTGGATAAATCTCGCCGCTTTTGCGCCGGTTCCAGATTTCACCGCTCCACTCACCGCAGCGCTCAAGGGTTTGGAACATCTGTTGATAAAAACTCGACGAATGGCGCCCGGACTTGAACAGGCTCGGCTGCTGGCCCATGACGTCTTCGCGCTGGTAGCCGGTGATTTCCATGAACGCCCGGTTCACATGCACGATCAGGCCTTGCGCATCGGTGACCAACACCCCTTCGCGCGTGCAGTCGAACACTGCCGCTGCCTGGCGCAGGCGCTCGCGGTTCTCTTTCAAGGGTTGCTGCAGTTGGTTCGCCCGCGCAAAACGGGCACAGATCAGATAAATCACCCCGGCACTGAGCGTCACCCACACGTAGCCACGCACCTGCAGCCACAGGGTAAGGTCCCTCGGGTTATCGAGAAACTCGATCAATATGCGACTTGTGAGCCCGATCCAAGCAATCGAAACCAACAGGTATACCAGCCCCGCACGCCGGGCCCCTCGGTATGAAAACAGCATATGTTCAGTAATCCTTACCAAAAAAACAGCATCGCCCTACAAAGGCTGCGGATTATAGAATAAGAAACATCCCGTCACTCCTATCTGAAAGGGCGGCTGGTTTTCTCTGTTGGCTTAGTGATAATGCGTGAGCTGCTTTTTTCTTTATCTGAGGGCCATACAGCCTATGTGGTACAACGGTTTTCTTGACCTGTCAGCCTGGCAACTGGTGGCAGTCACGCTGTTGATGACCCACGTGACCATTGTTGGCGTCACGGTTTATCTGCACCGTTATTCAGCCCATCGCTCCCTGGAGCTCAATGCCGGCCTGAAACACTTCTTCCGCTTCTGGCTGTGGCTGACCACGGCGCAGAACACCCGCGAGTGGACGGCCATCCACCGCAAGCACCACGCCAAGTGCGAAACCGTCGATGACCCGCACAGCCCGGTCATCAAGGGTTTGTCCACCGTATTGCGCAAAGGCGCCGAGCTGTACCGCGCCGAGGCCGAAAACCCCGAGACCCTGCGCATCTACGGCAAGAACTGCCCGGATGACTGGATCGAGCGCAAGCTCTACACGCCCTACCCACTGCTGGGCGTGGCGATCATGGGCGTGATCGACCTGCTGCTGTTCGGCACCATCGGCATCACCATCTGGGCGATCCAGATGATGTGGATCCCGTTCTGGGCGGCCGGCGTGATCAACGGCCTGGGCCATGCCGTGGGCTATCGCAACTTCGAATGCCGTGATGCGGCGACCAACTTGGTGCCGTGGGGCATCATCGTCGGCGGCGAAGAACTGCACAACAACCACCACACCTACCCCAACTCGGCCAAGCTGTCGGTGAAGAAATGGGAGTTCGACCTGGGTTGGGCGTGGATCAAGTTGTTCAGCTTCCTGCGCCTGGCCAAGGTCCAGCGCGTGGCACCGATTGCCCATCGCGTCGAGGGCAAAGGCCACCTGGACATGGACACCGCGATGGCGATCCTCAACAACCGCTTCCAGATCATGGCCCAGTACCGCAAGTTGGTGATCGGCCCGCTGGTCAAGCAGGAGCTGGAGAAGGTCGATCACTCGGTGCGCCACCAGTTCCACCGCGCCAAGCGCTTGCTGTCGCGGGAAACCAGCCTGCTGGATGACCGCCACCACGTCCGCATCCAGAGCCTGCTGGAACACAGCCAGGCTCTGAAAGTGATCTACGAAAAACGCCTGGCGCTGCAGCAAATCTGGCTCAAGACCAGCACCAACGGCCACGATATGCTCGCCGCGATCAAGGAATGGGTGCACGAAGCCGAGGCCAGCGGCATCCAGTCCCTGCGGGATTTTGCCCACCAATTGAAGACCTATTCGCTGCGTCCTGCGGCGGTCTGACCGTGCTGTGGGAGGGTGCGCCCTCCCACGCACCCTCTTTTTGGCGTCATTTTCCGGGCACCGCCAATCGGCACCGTTCACGGAACTTCATCGCATTTACCTTCTCTCAATGAACACTTCGCCATCATGGTGGCCCCTTGTTGTGACCGCTGCTCCATCCTGCGGCGCGCCCAGAGAGAGTTGTGCCGATGGTTCACGAAAAGCCTGTCCCTACCGACATCCCAACCACTGAACCTCCACGTCCGGCTGCGGCGGCGACCCTGCTGGCGCTGGTGCATGCCCAGGGTGAAGTCGAGCGACTGAGTGAACGCGAACAATTGCTGAGCTCGCTGCTGGTCAGTGTGAATGCTGTGCTGTGGGCCATCGATTGGGAGACTCGCCGCGTGCTGTATGTGAGCCCGGCCTACGAGCGGATATTCGGCCGTTCCGCCGGCCTGTTGCTTGCCGACCATCGGGAATGGCGCAACAGCATTCACCCCGAAGACCTCGACTACGCCGAACACAGCCTGGCCCGCGTGCTGGAACAGGGCGCCGTAGAAGATCGCGAGTACCGCATCATCACCGCCGACGGCCAGATCCGCTGGCTGAGCGACAAGTGCTACATCAACCAGCAGGTCGAACCGGGCGAGCCGGTGATCGTCGTCGGCATGGCCGAAGACGTCACCGAAAAGAAGCAGCTGGAACTGGAACTGCACCGCCTCGCCACCACTGACGTGCTGACCCAGAGCAGCAACCGCCGGCACTTCTTCGAATGCGCCAACCAGGCCTTCGACACCGCCTGCGCCCAAGGCGCACCGCTGGCCTTCCTGCTGCTGGACATCGATGATTTCAAGGACGTCAACGACACCTACGGCCACCTTGAAGGCGATCAGGTACTGCGGCGTATCGCCGAGAGCGGTCGCGGTGTATTGCGCCGTGGCGACCTGTTCGGGCGTATTGGCGGCGAAGAGTTTGCCGCCGTACTGCCGGGCTGCGCGCCAGAAATGGCGTTGCAAGTGGCCGAGCGCCTGGGCAAGGAAATCCAGGAACTGCGTTTCAGCTATGAAGGCCAGGCGTTCGGCGTGACCATCAGCCAGGGCCTGGCCAGCCTCACCGAAGAAGACTCGACCCTGGACAGCCTGTTCGCCCGCGCCGATGCGGCGATGTATGAGGCCAAGCGCCTGGGCAAAAACCGCGTGGTTGCGGGCTAGAAGATCAACACAGATCAACTGTGGGAGGGGGCAAGCCCCCTCCCACAGTTGAGTTTCATTGTTCTCTAGGTTTGCGCACCCGCATCAGCTCCGACAACCCGATCTTGAGCAAACGTGCGGTCTTGCCACGGGCCAGTTCTTCCAGGCCTTCACGCTCAGTCAACCGTGCCATCTGCGCCGCCAGGTTCACCACCAGCGCATCGCGGCCATACACCCCGCCTTCCAGCGAATAAACCGCCGCAATCAGCTGGCGCAACTCCAGCGGCAAGCGCCAGCGCGCCCGCAACGCCGAACCATAGGCGGCCCCGAAGGTGTAGAGGGACTCGCCAACCGTCTCGTCATCCAACGCCCCACCGCCCTGGCGCCAGTCTTCCAGGCAGCGCAGCAATGCCAGGTCGCCCAACCGATGCAGGATGCCGGCGCTGTAGCAGCGTTCGTGGTCCAACTCCAGCATGCGCGCCAGGTGACGGGCGTAGTCGGCGGTGTCCTGGGACACCTGCCAATGGCGCTCGGCGTAGGCCACCAGGCCGGGGTCGCCCAGCACCACGTTGTGCTTGAGGGCCAGGCCGAGGATCAGGTTCATGCTTTGACCGGCGCCGAGTGCGTGCAGTGCCGCCGGCAAGGTCTGCACCGGCGTGCCGTGATGACCGGCGCTGTTGGCGGCGGCGACCAGCACGGCGGTGATTTGCGGGTCCATGCGCACCTGGTCCTCCAGGCGCTTGAGGTCCAGCCCATCGGGCCCGAGGCTGGCCTGTACGGCTGCTTTGACGTCGACTCGCAACGGCGCGCCATCGGACGCTTCGCGACGGCGCTCCAGGAACACCGGCAAGGTCATGCCCGGTGCCAGGGCGGGGATTTCGCAGTAAACGGTTTCGCCTTCGTTGAGCAGCAGGTCTTGCAGGCGCTGGGTCAGGCTTTCCATGTTCAGGGGTTTGGTGAGGTACGCCGTCGGCGCCAGGGGCAGTGCTTCACGCACGCTGGCGCTGTCGTTGCGGCTGCTCAGCAGAATGAACGGCAACACGGGCGAGCGCCGCTGCTGGCGCACGTTGCGCAGCAGGCTCAGGCCGTCGATGCCCGGTAGCTCCCAATCTGCCAGGATCAGGTCGTAGGCCTTTTCTCGCAGCAACGTCGCTGCGTGCTGGCCATCGGCACACACATCCAGCCGCGCATCGCAGCGCACGTTCAACAGCACTTGCTTGAGCAGATCCCGCGACCAAGGGTCTGCCTCGGCAATCAACACTCGGGGTACAGCCGGTAAATCAACTGCAGTCATCCAGCACGCTCCATCGGCAATGCTTGCAACCTTAGCCAATGACGCCGACTGCGTAAAATGTCGGGGCACAAAAAACCGCCGAAGCGGTTTTTTGTTATTTGTAGGAGCAAGCTTGCTCGCTCCTACAGGGGCTGCGTTACAGCTCGGAGAAGCACTCTTCGATGATCGCCAAGCCTTTGTCCAACTGCTCGTCTGGCGAGGTCAGCGGCACCAGTACACGCAACACGTTGCCGTAGGTACCGCAGGACAGCAGGATCAAGCCCTTGTCACGCGCCTTGGCCACCACAGCGGCAACGGCGGCGGCGTTCGGCTTGTGGCTGTCGCCGTCTTCGAACAGCTCCACAGCGATCATCGCGCCCAGGGCACGGACTTCGCCGATCACCGGGTACTTGGCCTGGATAGCCTTGAGGCCAGTCACCAGGCGCTCGCCCACTGCCTTGCAGCGGTCCAGCAGGTGCTCTTCTTCAAACACTTCCATCACCGCCAGCGCAGCGGCGCACGCGATCGGGCTACCGGCGTAGGTGCCGCCCAGGCCGCCTGGCGCGATGGCGTCCATGTATTCGGCCTTGCCGCACACACCGGCCAGCGGGAAGCCGCCAGCGATGGACTTGGCGAAGGTGGTCAGGTCGGCGGCAACGCCCATCTGTTCCATGGCGAAGAAGGTACCGGTACGGCCGGCACCGGTTTGCACTTCATCAGCGATCAGCAGGATGCCGTGCTTGTCGCACAGTTCGCGCAGGCGCTTCATGAACGACTTAGGCGCGACGTAAAAACCGCCTTCACCCTGCACCGGCTCGATGATGATGGCCGCGATGTCACGCGGCTCGGCGTCGTTCTTGAAGATGCGTTCGATGCTGGCGATGGAATCGTCGTCGCTCACGCCGTGCAGCTCGTTCGGGTACAGCGCGCGGAACACGCCGCCTGGCATCAGCCCCATGCCGGCCGAGTAAGGCACGACTTTACCGGTCAGACCCAGGGTCATCATGGTGCGGCCGTGGTAAGCGCCGGTGAAGGCGATCACGCCAGCACGGCCAGTGGCGGCGCGGGCGATTTTCACGGCGTTTTCGACAGCTTCGGAACCGGTGGTGACCAGCAGGGTTTTCTTGACGAAATCACCTGGCACCTTGGCGTTGATCTTTTCGCACACTTCTACGTAAGGCTCGTAGGCCAGTACCTGGAAGCAGGTGTGGGTCAGCTTGTTCAGCTGCTCGGTCACGGCGGCGATGATCTTCGGGTGCACGTGGCCGGTGTTCAGCACGGCGATACCGCCGGCGAAGTCGATGAACTCGCGACCTTCAACGTCGGTCACGGTGGCGTTCTTCGCCGACTCGGCGAAGATCGGGTGAATCTGGCCAACACCGCGCGGTACAGCGGCTTCGCGGCGTTTCATCAGGGATGCGTTGGTCTTGCTCATAAAGTCCTCATTCGCCACTCATCGGGTGGCGTGGTTCAAGGAATACGTGGCGGGGAGGCACCTGCAACAGCATGCGATGATCGACTGCCGCAGCGTTCCCGGTCACTACGAATAACGGTGTAAAACACGCAAAGGGTCAGCGCTCTCGTGCCCTTTGCGTTTACTGCAATGCCAAACCGGGGCTTAGATGCCCAGGCAGAGGTATTTGATTTCCAGGTAATCCTCGATCCCGTACTTGGAGCCTTCACGGCCCAGGCCCGAGGCCTTGATGCCGCCGAACGGCGCCACTTCGTTGGAGATCAACCCGGTGTTGACGCCGACCATGCCGTATTCCAGGGCTTCGGCCACACGGAACACACGGCCCAGGTCGCGGGCGTAGAAGTACGAGGCCAGGCCGAACTCGGTGTCGTTGGACATCGCGATCACTTCGGCTTCGTCTTTGAAACGGAACAGCGGCGCCAGCGGACCGAAGGTTTCTTCCTTGGCGACAGCGGCGTTTTTCGGCACGTCGACCAGGATGGTTGGCTCGAAGAAGTTGCCTTCCATCACCTTGCCACCGGCCAACAGCTTGGCGCCTTTGCTCAGGGCATCAGCGATGTGTTCCTGAACCTTGGCCACGGCTTTTTCGTCGATCAGCGGGCCGGTGGTGGTGCCGTCTTCCAGACCGTTGCCGATCTTGAGTTTGGCCACGGCCACTTTGAGTTTTTCGGCGAACGCGTCGTACACCGAATCCTGGATGTACAGGCGGTTGGCGCAGACGCAGGTCTGGCCGTTGTTGCGGTACTTGGAAATGATCGCGCCTTCGACGGCCTTATCCAGGTCCGCGTCGTCGAACACGATGAACGGCGCGTTGCCGCCCAGCTCCAGGGACACTTTCTTGATGTCCTTGGCGCATTCGGCCATCAGCTGACGACCGATTTCGGTCGAACCCGTAAAGGACAATTTACGCACGATCGGGTTGCTGGTCAGCTCGCCGCCGATGTCGCCGGCGCTGCCGGTAACCACGCTCAGCACGCCTTTCGGAATACCGGCACGGTGCGCCAGCTCAACCAGGGCCAGGGCCGAGAACGGGGTTTGCGACGCAGGCTTGATCACCATGGTGCAACCGGCGGCCAGGGCCGGGCCGGCTTTACGGGTGATCATCGCCGCAGGGAAGTTCCACGGGGTGATGGCAGCGGTCACGCCGATTGGCTGCTTGATCACGATCAGGCGCTTGTCAGGCTGGTGGCCGGGAATCACGTCACCGTAGATGCGCTTGGCTTCCTCAGCGAACCACTCGATAAAGGAAGCGGCATAGACGATCTCGCCCTTGGCTTCAGCCAGCGGCTTGCCTTGTTCGAGGGTCATCAGGCGACCAAGGTCGTCCTGGTTTTCGATCAGCAGTTCGAACCAACGGCGCAGCTTGTTGGCGCGCTCCTTGGCGGTCAGTGCACGCCAGGCCGGCAGGGCCTTGTCAGCGGCTTCGATGGCACGGCGGGTTTCCGCGGCGCCCATCTTTGGCACGGTACCGAGAATCTCGCCCGTGGCAGGGTTGTTGACCTTGATGGTTTGACCATTGTCCGCATCGACCCAAGCGCCATCGATAAAGGCTTGCTGGCGGAACAACTGGGTATCTTTGAGCTGCATGTCGGCTTTCCTTAACAGCACCGCGCGCACGCGGAGCGAATTAGAGTTGTTGAAAGGCGCCTTGTGGGCTGCCGTCAGGGAAATCAGCCCCAGCACGCGAGGAAGTTGAATGCGCACGGGAGACAGAGCGTTTGAAATCTCAAACGAATCCTAGGATCAATGGGGGTACAGGGCAATAGTCTGTTCGAAAAAAAGAACGAAAACGGCGCATTTGCCGAATCTTTCGGATCAGCGTAGCGCAGACAGGTTTGCGCACATCGATCCCTGTTGCGCGGCGCAGGGCCTTCGTCAGGAAAATTCCTACCTTTAACGGGCCAAAGACCAGCATGGACGCCCAAGGTCGACATGGGTATGATGTCGCCCGCACAAGCATCCGTAGCTCAGCTGGATAGAGTACTGCCCTCCGAAGGCAGGGGTCGTGGGTTCGAATCCCGCCGGGTGCACCATCTTCTTTCTCTTGTATTACAAGGGGATAGCGCTCCTGACAGAAACCTGTCCTAGTCCTGAAAGTCGTTTTTGCCACAAATTTGCCACACTTAAACGTGGCGGGAATGGTCGAAATGGCAACAATCAGGAATCGTGGCGAGTATCAGTGGGAAGCGCAAATTCGCCGTAAGGGCTACCCAGCCCAGCGCAAAACCTTCGAAACCAAATCCGATGCCCAAGCCTGGGCGCGCATGATCGAAAGCGAAATCGACCGGGGTATATTTGTTTCTCGGGTCGAGGCTGAACGCACCGCCTTTCATCAACTTATTGATCGCTATATCTCTGAGATTGCTCCGAAGCACAAAGGCGCGTATTCGGAAATCAAACGTCTGGAAGCGCTCAAGCGTCATCCATTGGCAACACGTATCGTTGCCACCCTCACCTCTTCAGACTTTGCCCGCTACCGTGACGAGCGCTTGAAAATCCGCAAGGGTAATACGGTGAAGCGTGAGCTGGCTTTGTTTCAATGCGTGATCGAGGTCGCTCGACGTGAGTGGGGAATTCATATGGCAGAGAATCCAGTCAGGATGGTCAGCCGTCCCAGCTACAACGACGAGCGCTCGCGACGCCTTGACCCAATTGAAGAGCAATACATGTTCGACGCTTTGGAGCTTTGTGAGCGCCGTGCTGACGGCACCTATGCTGATGCCTCACACAACCCTTGGATACGGCCCATCGTCCAATTGGCCATTGAGACAGCGATGCGCCGTGGTGAGATTTTCGAGCTGCGCTGGAAGCATGTGAATCTGGATCGTAGAACCGCGCATCTGCCCGCAACCAAAAACGGCCTGCCCAGAACCGTCCCGCTTTCGCCGAAGGCTATTCAGTTGCTGAAGGACTTGCCGCGTTCGCTGTGCGGGCGAGTCTTCCCCACCACCGCTGATGCGCTCAAGAAGGCCTTTGTACGAGGTCTGGAGCGAGCCAGACTGAAATACTTGGGAGATTGTGGGATGGCGCAGGTAACACCTCAGGAAGACTTCCTAGTCAATCTGCGCTTTCACGATCTGCGGCATGAGGCGACCTGTCGGCTTGCGACCAAGCTACCGAATCTGATCGAGCTTGCGAGCGTGACGGGGCATCGGGAAGTGAACATGCTGAAACGGTATTACAACATCACGGCCGAAGAGCTGGCTGCCAAGTTGGCTTGATTAGTCGAACTCAAAACCGAACTCAATGGCCATTTCTTTGAACTGGCTATTGGTTTGAGCTCGATTAACGGTAGCAGCACCCCGCTCAAGTTCTTTGGTTCTGTAAGCCGCATTAAAGGCACTGATCAAATCTGCTTTCGTGAACGTAAAATCTGTAATTTGCCTCCGGGTCTTTTCCTTCAAACCGCGTACTGCAACCTGCGCAGCCTCTCTGTGGAATGATTCCATGATCAAAAACGCAAAAACGTAATCCTGGATCCACCCTTCGGAAAGAGCCCAAATCAATATCCTTTGATACGTCGGCCAAGCCATATGTGTTTGACCGCTAACGTATCGCCGCACAGTCCTTCCGTTTTCCGTGCCTATGATGCTTATCAGTTGATCTTCTAGCGAAATTTTTGACATTTTCGACGTACGTAATACGAGCCCGACCAAGTGTTGAATCCTGTCCGCAGGCACCCGAACCAAGAAATTTTTACGTCCCGACTCGCTATGATTCGTGATTTCAAGCGCCATAAAATCCAGGGCTTCATCAGGCGGCACGTCGGGTAAGAGTAGTTGGGGTTGAGTGCTTACGCTCATAAAGTGATATCCCTCTGCCAAAAAGCTGTCCTAGAAGTAAAACGCTTGGTTAGCGAAAACTGGAGTCACTCCAGAGCAATCGAGCGGAACCAAGATGACAGTAGATTACGAAACCATCCTGAAAATCCAGAAGCTTGGAGATGACGTTCTCATTGGTGTCGCGGAGGTATGAGCCGCCCGTAAGGTCGTTGTTTTCGCTTTCTTCTGAGGACATAGAGAGCTTGCGGGAGGAAATGCGGCGGGATGGTCAGTGGATGCATGAGCAGTTGAAGAGCAAAAATGGCCAGATCTAGTTGGCCTTGCATCCAAGGCCACATTATCTCTTTGCCAGATAAGCCATTTTACAGCGCATGTTGCATGAAGGCGTATCGTGACCTCATAAGCCTAATCGAACGGGACAACCCTACCTGGCGGTCCAATAGCTTGGCCAAGGTCATTTTGAGGACGCGACTGATCTCATCAACTACCAAAAATTAATTATTAGCATTGGCCGATATTCTCGCTCCAATTCACGCTCCCGCCCCAAAAGCGGCTGAATTGGATAGGCGTCCCTTTGCCGTCTCACTTCCTGCGTCGACACACCAAGACGTGCCGCTACGTCAGCGACAGGCACCTTCTTTTCGGTCACCTAGATTGACCACTCTCCGGGCTAACGCGGGTTGCTCGTGGCACCTCCTAATTGGCCTCAGTTTAAGGCAATGACTTGTCTACTAAGCGCAGAACGATTCAAAACCAAGCAGATATCCACCACCTAGGCTGCCAAAGAGGTTAAAGCCCTTAATCAAGGCAATTGCCGCTGGTGGTTGACGAACACAACTGGTTAAAATTTCCTACCGTTGGAAAAATTGTCGTATTTAAGCGCATGAGTGCTGCTAATCGCAGCGAGGACGCAATGATTAGCAAGGAAAAGAAAGAGCTAAGCGAGGCCGACATCAAGGCTAAATTCATCACCCCGGCATTGGTAAACGCTGGATGGGATGAAATGACTCAGATCCGCCGTGAAGTCACCCTTACTCCCGGCCCTGTGGTGGTACGCGGTAACCTGTCTTCCCGCAACAAGAAGAAAAAAAAGTTTGCCGATTACGTCCTACAAAAGGAAAAGGGCGTGCCAGTAGCGGTGGTCGAAGCCAAACAAAACAACTATACCGTCAGCCATGGTCTTCAGCAGGCTCTAGGCTATGCCGGCATCCTCGAGGTGCCCTGCGCCTTTAGCTCCAATGGCGACGGCTTTGCCAGCCACGATAAGACCGCACATCCTGGTGAAGATATTGAAACAGAATTTGCGCTGGAGGCCTTCCCCTCCCCGGATGAGCTCTGGCGACGCTACAAGCACTTCAGGGGCATCCTGGACGAACAGGAAGCGCTAGTTACTGAACCCTATTACGACGATGGCTCCAACAAAGAGCCCCGCTACTATCAAGCCGAGGCCATCAACCGTGTGGTTGAAAAAGTGGCTCAGGGACAGAAGCGGCTGCTGCTCGTCATGGCCACTGGCACCGGCAAGACTTACACGACCTTCCAGATTATCTGGCGCCTGTGGAAAGCGAAAAAAGTTCGACGCATCCTCTTCCTGGTAGACCGCAACATCCTGGTCGACCAAACCCTAGTCAACGACTTCAAGCCTTTCGGCTCGGTGATGACCAAAATAAAGAACCGCAAGATAGATCCTTCCTACGAGGTTTATTTAGGTTTGTATCAAGCGCTTACTGGCCCGGATGAAGAAGACAAGATTTTTAAAACCGTCTCGCGTGACTTCTTTGACCTCATCGTGATTGACGAATGTCACCGTGGCAGTGCCAACGATGATTCCGCATGGAAGGAAATCCTTGAGTACTTTAATGGTGCTATCCAGCTTGGGCTAACCGCCACGCCAAAGGAAACTAAGTACGCCTCCAACATCAACTATTTTGGCGAACCTATTTACACCTACTCGCTGAAGCAGGGCATTCAGGACGGGTTTCTGGCCCCCTACAAGGTGGTTCGAATTGATATTGACAAGGATATTCACGGCTGGACCCCGCCACCCGGCATGAAAGATGACCTAGGTAATGAAATCGAGCATCGCGAATACAGCCAGGCGGACATGGACCGGATACTGGTACTAAACAAGCGAACCAAGCTGGTGGCCCAACGGGTGATGAAACTAATGACCGCCACCGACCCCTACCAGAAAACCATCATATTCTGCGAAGACATCGACCATGCCGAGCGCATGCGCATGGCCATCGTCAATGCAGCTGGTTCGCTGGCTAAAGAAAATAGCAAATACGTAATGCGCATTACAGGCGATAGCCTTGAAGGCAAAGCCGAGCTGGACAACTTTATCGACCCCGAAAGCAGATACCCGGTTATCGCCACCACCTCTGAATTGCTCACCACGGGCGTAGACACCAAGACCTGCAAGTTGATTGTTCTCGACAAGTCCGTGAACTCAATGACCACCTTCAAGCAGATTGTGGGCCGTGGCACGCGCATCGAGGAATCGCAGAACAAGTACTTTTTCACCATCATGGACTTTAAACGGGCTACGGAACTTTTCAAAGATCCGGAATTTGATGGTGAACCCGTGGTGATCTACGAACCTGATGAGGACGACGATCCGGTGCCACCTGATCCCAATCCGGACGAGGATGGCGAAGGTGGTGATGGCGATGACGATGATGGAATTAAGAAAGTCTACGTCAGCGGTGTGGAAGTATGCATTCTCTCCGAGCGCGTCGAATACCTCGGCGAAGACGGCAAGATGGTAATGGAAAGCTACCGCGACTATAGCCGCAAAAACATCCTGAAAGAGTTCACTTCACTGGATGACTTTCTGCAGAAATGGAGCAGCGCCAAAAAGAAAACCGCCATTATCGAGGCGCTAGCTGAATACGGCATCGAGCTGCCAAAGTTGGCGCAGGATGTAGGTAAGGATTACGGCGATTTCGACTTGATCTGTCACATTGCCTTTGACCAGCCAGCTCTAACCCGTCATGAACGGGCCAACAATGTAAAAAAACGAAATTACTTCACCCATTATGGCGATCAGGCCCGCGCTGTGCTAGAAGCCCTTCTGGACAAATATGCCGACGAAGGCGTCGCCAGCATTGAGAATAACAGTGTACTCAAGCTAGCCCCTTTCAACAGGATGGGCACGCCCGTGGAAATCATAAACGGGATATTTGGCGGCAAGGCCAATTACGAGCAAGCCGTGCAGGCGCTGGAAAGCGAACTGTTTACGCAAGCCAACTGACTCAGATAGCCCCCTAATAGGCCTCAGGAATTTTAATGAGTAACGTGAGCAGTATCATCAAATCCATCCAGGACATCATGCGCAAGGATGTGGGCGTCGATGGGGACGCCCAGCGTATTAGTCAGCTGGTTTGGATGTTTTTCTTAAAAATTTATGATGACCGCGAAGGTGAGATAGAACTGCTAGAAGACCACTACCAATCGCCGATACCAGAGTCATTACGCTGGCGTAATTGGGCAGCAAACCCTGAAGGCATTACGGGTGAGGAGCTCAACGACTTTGTGAACTTGCAACTATTCCCCACCTTGAAAACCAAACTCAAACTTGTTGGTGAGACTAGCGCCCGTGCATTGGTAATACGCAATGTTTTCGAAGATGCCTACAACTACATGAAATCGGGCACCCTGATGCGGCAGGTGATTAATAAAATCTGCGAAATAAATTTCAATAACACACAAGATCGTCACACTTTCGGTAGCATTTACGAGCAGATTCTAAAAGACTTACAAAGCGCAGGCAATGCTGGAGAGTTCTACACTCCCCGAGCCGTAACCAAGTTCATTGTGGATAGGGTTGACCCACAATTAAGTGATAGCGTATTGGACCCAGCGTGTGGTACCGGAGGATTTCTGGCCTGTACTATAGATCACAAGCGGGTTAACTACGTTAAAAATAGTTCGGACGAGGCAACACTTGTCGCAAGTATTCGGGGCGTAGAAAAAAAAGCGTTACCCCACATGCTTTGTACGACGAATATGATATTACATGGCATCGACACGCCCACCCAGATTGAACACGACAACATGCTCAGCCGTCGCGCCTACAAAGACTACGGTGAAGCAGACCGAGTAAATGTCATCGTCACCAACCCTCCATTCGGTGGTATGGAGGAAGATGGCGTAGAAAATCAGTTCCCCGCAACCCTGCGCACTCGAGAAACTGCTGACTTATTCATGGCGCTGGTGGTCAAACTTTTAAAAAACAATGGCCGGGCCGCAGTGGTGTTACCTGACGGTTTTCTTTTTGGCGAAGGAATGAAAACCCGTCTTAAGGAAATGTTGCTTGATCAGTGTCATCTACACACGATCATTCGACTTCCAAACGGGGTATTCAATCCTTATACGGGAATCAAGACCAACATTTTGTTCTTTACCAAAAAACCAGAAAGTGATTGGCCGGCAACTAAAAATATTTGGTTCTATGAACATCCATACCCGGACGGTGTGAGCAGCTATAATAAAACCCGCCCAATGCAATTCGAAGAGTTTGCGACCGAACTAGCATGGTGGGGCGACGAGAAAGATAACTTCCAAACTCGGGTGGAGACGCCCCAGGCATGGAAGGTAAGCATCGACAGCATTATCGCTCGAAATTATAACCTAGACATTAAAAACCCGCACGTTGGCGAACAAGTAAACCATGATCCAGAGGAGTTACTGGAACAGTACCAGTCTCATCAAAATATCGTCCAGAACTTACGCGATCAGCTTAAAGCCGTTCTGGCCGACGCACTCAACGGAGGAAGATGATAATGGCCTCTGCCAACCGTTTAATCACAGACTATCTGGATATATGGTCCTCTGCGGTCAAGCGCAAATCATCCGCTGGCCGAGGCAACTCAAAAAGAATCGAGCTTTATGGAATAAAAAAATTACGCCACCTCATTATGGAGCTAGCGGTACGCGGATTACTGGTGAAACAGGATCCAGAAGCCGAATCGGCTAGCGGCCTGGTGGAAAATATTAAAGCTGAAAAAGCGAAGCTTATTAAAGAAGGCAGAATAAAGAAGGAAAAGCCGGCCGTTGAAACTGATAAAAAAGACACTCCCTTCGAGCTGCCTAACGGCTGGATTTGGCAGCGCATAACGGATGTATTTTACCCAATATCAGTTAGTAAGAACAAAGTTAAAACTAGTGAGCTCTCTTCGGAAGGAGCGTATCCGGTTGTTGATCAAGGTCAGACCTTCATTGCAGGATATGTGAATGACGGGGACTTATTGAACACTTTACCGGGCCCTGTCATAGTTTTTGGCGATCATACATCCGCTTTAAAATACATTGACTTCGACTTCGTAGCAGGCGCTGATGGCGTAAAGATATTACGACCACTATGCATGAATGAAAAATATTTCTTTTTAGTGTGTAAAACGCTTCCGATCGAGAGTAGAGGCTACGGCCGACATTATAGCAGATTGATTGATAATTTCTTCCCGCTACCCCCACTGACTGAACAGCATCGCATTGTTGCAAAAGTCGACGCGCTGATGAAAATATGTGACAGCCTAGAAGAAAACTCGGAAGCAAATATAACTAACCATAAGACGCTAGTGCATTCCTTACTAAACACACTGATTAATGCAGCCGACAATTCTACGGTGAATAAAGCTTGGAGCTGCATTGCGAAGAATTTTAATACATTGTTTACGACTGAGCGCAGCGTTGAGCAATTGAAGCAGACGATACTACAACTAGCGGTCACTGGAAGACTTGTCCCGCAAATCTCTAGCGATTTACCCGCTATCGACTTCCTTAGAAATATTGAAACTGAAAAATCGCGACTGGTAAAAACAGGAAGAATTAAGAAAGAAAAAATCTCGCAGCAACCCGAGTTCGATAAAGAACTTTCACCAATCCCGGCTAATTGGACGGTAACAAGACTTAAAGCAATCTCAACAATTGGCACTGGTGCAACACCTTCGCGCGATCAAAACGACTACTACTTCCCAGCAATACACAACTGGGTAACTAGTGGGGAAACGGCGCTGCCTTTTATTCACGAAACAAAAGAGAAGATTTCGGAAAAAGCAATCAGGGAAACCAATGCTACGGTATACCCAGCCGGCACTCTAATAGTTGCGATGTATGGCCAGGGTAAAACACGCGGTCAAATCACTGAGTTACTCATTCCAGCTGCAACCAACCAAGCATGTGCTGCAATCCAGCTGTTTGAACCAAGCCCCGAACACCGCGCATATATAAAACTCTTCATTCAAAAATCATATGAGGAGCTTAGGTCGCTTGCTGAGGGAGGAGCACAGCCGAATCTAAACATCGGAAAGCTTGCAAACACGCTAATCCCTATACCACCATTGGCCGAGCAGCGGCGTATAGTCGCCAAAGTAGATGAGTTGATGAGTATGTGTGAATGTCTGAAAGCTAGCCTGTGCGATCTGCATACAATTCAACTGCAACTAGCTGACGCGATCGCGGATAAAGCGCTAGAGAAAAACAATGGCGCACTATAAGGCAAGCTGGTGCCAGCAAGACGCGCACGTCAACTATGATCTGTTTGATGAGTTCAATGAATGGATAGATCAAGGAGAGGTCGACGTTTCTTTACCACTCCTTGAAAAGCTTAGCACGGTAGGGTTATCGAGCCCGAGCAAGGCTTTCTACGCGGGCGATAAGGAAGCTTACGAACAGGCGCTAAAGGCATTTCGTGTGGTCAGGAGGCATGAAGCTCTTAGTCTGCAATATCTCACTGATGAGTTCGGGTCCGTTGACGGTCTCCATTGGTATGAACGTAATGAACAACGCTTAAACCAACTCATTGAACGTCTTGCCGATGAGATGGTAGTACCCGTTATCGGCGCCGGCCTTTCAGTAGGCGGAGGCTTCCCTACTTGGGCGAATCACTTACGCCAACAGGGGCGTACGGCAGGAATTAGCGAATGTCAGATAGAAGACTGGCTAGCGAGCGGCGACTTTGAGCAGATCATCTCACATATAGAGAAAATGCATGGGCGCGATGCATTCGCCCAGGAAATCCGTGATGTCTTTGGGAGGCGGGGCAGTATCCAGGCCATTACGTTACTCATTTCTAGCATTTTCAAAGATACTCTGATCACTACCAATTATGATCAGCTACTCGAACAGTCCTTTGATACCGGAGCAGGCTCAGAAATTCAGGTAGTTAATGGCGTTACCTCCATGGAGCCGCCAGATCCAACTAAGACAACCATAATCAAAATGCATGGAGATATTAAGACCCCCACAAACTGTATTCTCGGGAAGGCGCAGTATGATCTAGCATATGGAGAGGACCAGCTAGATCTAGACCGGGCCATTCCAAAAATGCTACGTTACTACTTCACAAATAATAGCTTGCTGTTTATTGGTTGCAGCTTAAATAATGATCGAACTATTCAGGTGTTTCGGCAAGTAAAGGCGGAGGCTGGGGACTTTTCTTTCCCACAACACTTCTGCATCGAGCAAACCCCAGATGACATTAAAAGTTTGATTGCTCGCAATAGCGAGCTAGCAAGACTTGGCATTACAGCCATCTGGTACCCAAAAACTTTACATGGGCAAATAGAAGCTATATTCCGCTGCGTAAAAAACGAGTTAAACTATAGAAAAGCTGCCTTATGAGTAATTAGGGCTGATGAAGTGACACAATTAGTCGCAGGCCGTTTGGTTAGGTAGCTGGGAGGCGACGAGCCTACCAAGATCGTCAAACACACTCGAAACGCTCGCGTAGATTTTTTTATCCGCATACCTGAAGAGTTCATGTTACTTCTCCAACGCTTTTTGCCACAAATTTGCCACACTCGCCCTGCTATCAGGGGCGAAAACCCGCTAATCCCTGCTAACACAACCCATTGATTCCCCAGCTAATCCCCGCTAACGTATTGATTCTAAACGTCGACTTTTAGGACTCCGAAGGCAGGGGTCGTGGGTTCGAATCCCGCCGGGTGCACCAGATACAGACGAAAAAGCCCCAGGTCGAACGGCCTGGGGCTTTTTTGTGGGCGTCGGTTTAATGCTCCCTCAACCTCTGCAACCGCGCTGGCAAATCCTCTTCGGGAAAGCGTGCGTGCAACGCCAGCAGCTTTTCGTCCGCCGCTTTTGTCTCACCCGCCTCCCGCAACCGCACAATCGCCTGCAATTCCTCCTCCAACGAAGGCAACGCCACCGGCGCACGTTTGCTCAGCTTCGCGGGGGACTGATCCGCCATCGCGCTGGCAATTTCGGCCTGCACCGGCGCGCGCTCAGCCTTGGGCGCAGCAGCCATCCGCGTCATGGGTGCAGGCGCAGGGGCGGAAAGCGCGGGCGGGGCGGGGCGGGCGGCTTCTTCGTGCAAGGCGGAGAATGTCGCGGTGGAGATTTCGGGTTGCGGCACCGGCTCGCGCATCACCACGCCGATCATCAACGCCAAGCCTGCCACGGTGGCGAATGCCATTTGCCAGCGCGGGCGTTGGCAGGCTTGCAGCCAGCGTTGCCACAGGTTCGGTTGCGGGGCCGGGGCTTCGCGGCGGGCGGCATTGAGGATGAACGCGTCGAGGGACGCGGGCGGCTCGCCCGTGCTGTGTTGACGAAAATGCTGGAGCATCTCGTCGTCATGGTCTGGGGTGTGTCGGGAGTCAGTCATACAGGTACCTCCTCGGCCAGCAGGCGCCGCAGTTTCTGCTGGGCGTAGCGCAAGCGGCTTTTTACGGTTTCCAGCGGGGCGTTGGTGAGCGCGGCGATTTGCGGCACTTCAAGGTCACCGTGCAGGCGCAGCAGGAAGACTTCGCGCTGGTCTTCGGGCAAGGCTTGCAGGGCGGTGTCGAGGCGCGCCTGGTCGCGGCTCAGGCTCAGTTGTTGCTCGGGGCCGGCGCTGTCGTCGAGTTGGGCGTGCAGTTGCTCGTCGTAGCTGTCGTGCAACGGGTTATGGATACCGTGCTTGCGCCAGTGGTCGATCAGGCGGTTGCGGGCAATCTGGAACAACCACGTACGAAAGCTCGCCCGGCCTTGTGGCTGGGTGTTGCTGCGGATCAGGCTGAGCCAGGTTTCCTGGTAGATCTCCTCGGCCAGTTCGGCCTTGTTGCAGAGGGAAACGAGGAAACGGTAGAGGCCCTGGCGATGCCGCGCGTATAAGACTTCGAACGCGGCGGCGTCGCCGGTGCGGTAGCGGGCCAGCAGGGACTCGTCGCTGGGTGGGTTGTCGGGTACGGCCATGTAGGTGGCGAACTCCTTTCTGTCAGCCGAGGCTGATCTAACTGTGGGAGAGGGCTTGCCCCCTCCCACATTGGGTCATCGTCATGTTTGAGATCAGTGTTTCAGGCTTTGGGCCAGTTCGACCAGTTGCACAAATTCATTGCGCAGGCCGAACGGGTCATCGCCCCGCGCCGAGCGGGCCAGTGCGGCGGTGTCCTTCAGGCTCATGTTGCCAGTGTAGCGGCCATCGCCCTTGAGCTGTTGGGCGAAGGCGGCCACCGCCGCCGCGAAGCGCAGGTCGTCGCTGGCCTTGTCGCAGACGTTGGCAATCGGCCGCTCGATCAAGCGGCTATCACCGCCCGCCGCTGGCTTATAGCGCACGCGCAGCATCGCCAGCTCATCGGTCTTGCCTTGCGTCGGCGTTGCACTGGCGTAGCGCAGCGGCTCCAACCAGCCCTTCTCGCCCATCGGTACGATTTCGTACAGTGCGGTCACGGTATGCCCTGCGCCGATTTCACCGGCATCGACTTTGTCGTTGTTAAAATCCTCACGCTTCAAGGCGCGGTTTTCATAACCCAGCAAGCGATATTCGCTGACCTGCGCCGGGTTGAATTCCACCTGCAGTTTCACATCCCGCGCCACCACGGCCAGGGTCGAGCTGAGCTGGTCCACCAGCACCTTGCGGGCTTCGCGCAGGGTGTCGATGTAGGCGTAGTTGCCGTCGCCGGCGTCGGCCAGTTGTTCCATCAGGTGTTCGTTGTAGTTATCCACACCGAAACCGAGGGTGGTCAGCGACACGCCGCTTTTACGCTGCTCGACGGCCATCTGCTTGAGGCTGTCAAAGTCGCTGATGCCCACGTTGAAGTCACCGTCAGTGGCCAGCAGGATGCGGTTGATACCCTGGTCGATAAAGCCCGCGCGGGCCATCTGGTAGGCCAACTGGATACCGGACGCACCGGCGGTGGAGCCGCCAGCGGTGAGTTGGTCGATGGCGTTGCGGATCTTGGCCTTGTCGCGCCCGGAGGTGGGCGGGAGCACCACGCGGGATTCACCGGCGTACACCACCAGTGACACGCGGTCTTGGGCGCGCAGTTGCTCCACCAGCAATTTCAGCGTGCCTTGCACCAGCGGCAAGCCTTCGCGGCGGTCCATCGAGCCGGACACGTCCACCAGGAACACCAGGTTGGCCGGCGCCAGCTCCGCTACGGCGCGGTCGGACGCCTTGATGCCGATGCGCAACAGCTTCGTGCGCGGGTTCCAGGGCGTGGCGGTGACTTCGGTGGTCACGCCAAACGGTGAGCCGTCGCTGGGCTGGGCGTAGTTGTAAGGAAAGTAGTTGAGCATTTCCTCCAATCGCACAGCGCCTTCAGGCGGCAGGCTGCCTTGGTTGAGGAAACGTCGTACGTTGGCGTAGCTGCCGGTGTCGACATCGACGCTGAAGGTCGAGACCGGTGTTTCGGCCACGCGGTGCACCGGGTTGTCCGGCAGGTTGGCGTATTGCTCGCGGGGTTCGCTGCGGTAGTCGATGGCCATTGACTCCTGCATCCGCATCGGGGCGGGCATGGCCATGCGTTTGACCATAGCGCCCTGGGGCGACGCGCTGTGCAGCTCGGCGACGGGTGCAGCCGGTTTGGCCAAGTCGGGGGAAGAAGACAACTCACACCCAGCCAGCGCCACCAGCACGGAAACGGCAACGCCTTGGGCGGCAGGACGCAGGAAGAGCAGTGGGTGGGACATGGGCTGAGCCTCGTGAGTGAATGATCCGTTCACAAGGTCAGACGCGGGGGGTGGGGTGTTCGGGTTAAACCGGATTCAGATAAACACCACATTCAACTGTGGGAGGGGCGGTGCGACGATTCGCACTTGCTCCCGATGGCGGAGTGTCAGTCACCAAACTTATTGACTGCCCCACCGCTATCGGGGGCAAGCCCCTCCCATATTTTGACCAGCCGTGTTTTCGGAGCCGGGATCAGTCCGTGCCGTACTTGGGGTTGCGCGGGCCGTACAGGATCCCGGCGCGTTGGCCCGGTGACAGCAACCGTGCGCTGGTGATCCCGGCAATCGGGTGCGCAGCATCGGTAGAGCTGTTGATCACCTGCTTGACCGCTGCCGTGATCAACATGCCCACCAGGCCACCGCCATTGTTGTTGCCTTCCTCGCTGGAAGCCCGCGCCGAGCCGGTCCACAGGGTGGTGCCGGTGCGCAGGTCGACCAGTTTGGCCGAGGCGGTCACCGCGGTGTCGCTGGCGATCAGCATGTACTTGGTGCCGTACTCGCTGACGGTGATGTACAGCGCCGCGTCCGCACCAAAGATGTCATGCAGCTTGGTCGGCGCCAGGCCCTGGATATCGTTGGCGGTGGTCAGGCCGTTCTGGCGGAAGGTTTCGTCCACCAGGGCAATCGGCAGCACGTAATAGCCGGCTTCGGCCAGCGGGTAGGTCACTTGCGAGACCAGGCTGTACGAGGCCTGCACTTCCGGCGATTCGTTGATCGGCGGCAACACCAGGATCGACTTCGGCCGGGCCTGTTTATATGCCGTGTAATCGACGGTCTTGGGCGTTGCACAGCCGCCGAGCAACGCCAGGGCCAGCAGGGCGCCAGTGAGTTTTAACAGGCTCATTTGGTGGCCACTCCGGTCTTGGCGTTTTTCAGCAGGAAGTCCATGTACGCAGCGGACTCGGGGAACAGGGCCTTCTCGGTGCGAAATTCCTGCACCATCTGGTCATCCTTGCCCATGCTCAGGTACAGCATGCCCAGGTGCGCGTGGTAACCCGGCGGCGCCTTGCGGCCACTGGCGTTGATCTTTTGCAGATCACGTTCCAGTGCCTCGACCTGCGCTTCCTTGGGCTCGCCCTTGAAATACTCGTAAACCTGCGGCTGGTAGCTTTCCCATTGATACAGGGGTTGGGGCGCCGTGTGGCACCCGGCGACTGCCGCGATTGCTGTCAGCGTCAGCGCCAACTTCACTGCCTTGCTCATCCGTGTACTGCTCCTTGAGGTGTTGCTGATCAGTTACGCGGGTTCCAGGCGCCGGCGTTGATGCCGTCGACCAGGCGGTTGATCGCTTCGCGCATGGCCAGGTCCAGGACCTTGCCATTGAGGGTGGAGTCGTAGCTGGCGGTGCCGCCAAAGCCGACCACTTCGCGGTTGGACAGCGCGTACTCACCGGCGCCCTGGGTGGAATACACCACTTCGGAGGTGCTGATGTTGACGATATTCAACGCCACTTTGGCGTAGGCCACTTGGGTCTTGCCACGGCCGAGGATGCCGAACAGTTGGCGGTCGCCGGTTTCTTTACGGCCGAATTCGGTCACGTCGCCGGTTACCACATAGTCAGCGCCCTTGAGCTTCTGCGCGGTGCCTTTGATCGCGGCTTCCTGGGAGATTTCGCCCATGTTGTCGCGGTCCAGCACGCTGAAGCGGTTGGTCTGCTGCAGGTGGGTGATGAGAATGGTCTTGGCCTGGCCACCGAGGCGGTCGACGCCGTCGGAGAAGATGCCGCGCATGTAGCTGGAGCGGTTATCGAACTTGCCCACGGCGATCGGCACGCGCACGCCGGAATAGGCAACGTGGGCGCTGGCAACTTGCTCCACCGGCAGGGCGCGATTGCTTTCGGTGGCGCAACCGGCCACGGTCAGCAGCGCTGCGGCGGTGAGGCCCGACAGCAGGATTTTGGAGAGTGTTTTCACGTAGTGCTCCTGGGGTGATAAATCGGTAGTAAACAGCATTAACGAGAAGGAATGGCGCGCAGGTCGTCGACGATATCGCGGCTCAAGACGCCGGTATAAAAACGCTCAACACTGGAGTTGCCGGAGTTGGTGATGATACCGCCCATGGTCCTCCACTTTTGTGCTTCACCCATCACACCAGCGGGCACAAGGTTGTTACGCGTCTTTGCAAAATGCAGCACCTCGCCACCGCCCTTCTTGACCTTGACCTGATAGCTGAAGTCGACAGCGGCCAAAATGGTGTTGTCGTCGACAATCAACGTCGTGAGGCCGCCTTTGGAGTCCGGGATATGACGCGTATAGACGATGCTCACGTCCAATAAGTAATCGGCCTTTTCCTTGCTGGTCGCGTAACGCTTGGCGCTGAGCAGGCGGTCGACCAGATCGACGCCCAATTGCTGGCGCACCTTGTCATCCGGCAAAAAACGCTCGTTTTTGCCCACCACTTCGACGTCAAAGGTATCGAGCCAGTAAGTGGCAGTCTTGGGAATAGTCACCGGCGCCGGGGAAATGTAGTACTCCGGCTTGGAGGCGCAGCCCGCCATCAGGCAGGCGACGAGGAATACGGCAAATGCGCGCATGTCTGAATTCGTCCCTGAAAAGTATCGTGCTTTAAACAATCGCCGCATTTTACGGAGTTGAGAGGGGTTCTCAAGGTGTTTCGTCGGATACCGTGCGGTGACGCACACCCCTAAAGTTATGCGCCAACAGGTCGAGACAGTGACTCGGCTTGCTCACTTATAGGGATATTGCGTGCTTAACACTCTGCTCCGGGCCACAGCCCTGCTCGCCGCCCCGCTCCACCCGGTATCCGTCAGCAGCCCGCGCAGCGCGCAAGTCGCCGATGTGGCGGTGCAGCGCAAGTTGCTCTGATCAACCCAAGGTAACCTGCAAACAGGGGCTTTTGTGGTGAGCGGGCGGTGCGACGATTCGACAAGCCCGCTCACTACAGAAGTGCTGCGTTTAGAAGGCGTAGCGCGCTTTGAGCATCACGCCGTCAGCATCAAAACCACTGCGCGCCTGGCGCGTGTAGCTGGCACCGACGCTGAAGTCCGAGACCTGGTAGTTCACGCCCACGCTTGCCTCGTAGCTGTCACGGGCCACCGACGCACCGGTCACGGTAAACGCCGAACCACCGGCCACGAAGCTGGAGGTTTGCGCCACGCGGTCACCCATCAGGTCGTGATAAGCCATCAAGGTCGCTTCCGGCTGCAAGCTGCCCGCGCCCATCGGCAGGTTGCCGGCCAGGCGTACACCCGCGCCCAACTCACCCACTTCATAACGCTGCGACTGGGTGCTCAGTGCGGCCGAGGAGCCTTTCTCGTCGTAGCCATCCAGGCGCACGTTGGAGTAACGCGCGGCAACGCGAGGCTCGATCACCACCGCTTGCGACGGCTTGAAGCTGTAACCGCCGATCACGCTGGCCGACAACACATTGCTGTCGTAACTGCCCTTGGCCGTGGTGCCGGCGATGTGGCGCTTGCTGTCGTTTTCGTTGTGGCCGTAGCTCAAGCTGGCGTCGACAAACCAGTCTTGCAGCGACCAGTTACCGTACAGCGACAGCGCGTGGCCTTCGACGTCGGTCTTGTTGCCCAGGTCCGAATGGATATTCGAATTGAGGTAGCTGTAGGCCACACCCAAGGTGGTGGTGTCGCTCACACGACTGTCCACACCCACCGCCATGCCGCTGCTGTTGGCCGAGTAGCCGTTGTTGCCGCCGCGACCGTCCTGGTCCATGTTGCTGCTTAGGCCCTGCACCCACACGCCGCCGGCTTTTTTGGCTGCACGCTGCTCGGTGAGGCGATTGAAGATCGCCCCGTTGACCACCGTTTGCCCCGACAACGCCACGTCCAGCGCGCCACGGTTGACCTCCGGCGTGAGCTGGTCGCCGATCTGCGCCAGTTGCTCCGCAGTGCCGGCGTTGGCCAGGGCCTGGAACACTTGATCGTCCGCGCTGAGTCGGCTCAGCACGCCGTTCTTGAAGGTGTTGAGCACGGTCGCCGTCGACGCACGAGCACCGACACCGGCCAGGGCCTGTTGCACCTGCGCGTTGTCTTTCACCGCCACCACGGCCTTGACCGTTTGTGCATCGGCCGAATAGCTGAGCACGTCCAGCAACGCTGAAGAACTGGCCACGGACAAGCCGTTGTCTTGCACGCTGGTGGCTTGCAGCAGGGTGTATTGGGTGCCGTTGTCAGTGCTGGCGAAGTCGCCTGGCTGCGCGCTGACGGTCAACGTGGACGCCTGGGCAAACGTCGCGGCGCCGTTGACGGTCAGGTACGGCGTGGTCGGCACGACGCTGTCGGACAGGCGCATATCAATGCCCGCGCCGCTGGCCACATTGAGGTTGCCGGTGATGGCGGTGCCAGGCGCCGAAAGGTTCAGCGACCCTGAGTTGACCGACACTGGCGCGATGATGCGGTTGCCCGTGAACCCCGCCTGGCCGTCGATATTCACCGCGCTCAGGTTGAGTACGTCGCCGATGATATCGCCACCGGTCCAGTTCAGGGTTGCCAGGTTGCGCGCATCGATGGCGGTACCGGCGTTGCTGCGGATTTCGCCGGCTTGCTGGTTGATCTCAAACGATGACACTTGATCGGGGCCGACCAGAATCGCCGTGCCATCAGCGATGACCGTGCCACGGTTGACGATGCCACGCGCACCGCTCGCACTGTTCTGGGCGAAGGTGGCCTCCAGGAACTCAAAGGCATTGGCATTGGTGCCCTTGGCCTCAAGCGTGCCGGTGTTGAGGATGTAATCGATGGTGCCGTTATAAAAAAATATGCCTTTGGCGTCATTGCCGTTGGCAGAAATCAAGCCGCTGTTTTCGATACGCAGCGGGCTGGTGTCGGTTTCCACTTCGATGCCCCAGGCGCCTTCACCTGTCGCCCGGATAGTGCCGGAGTTGAGGATCTTGCCGCCGATGGTGGTCGGGGTGTTGTTGTCGCGATCCAGCACGATGCCAATCGCGCCTTCGCCGGCCATGTCGATCAGGCCGGTGTTGGACACGTCGCCGCCGATGGTGGTGCCGTGCAGGTAAATGCCCTCGCCCCCGCCGATATAGAACGGCGGCGGCGCAGGCGCCGAAGGTGCCGTCGAAATGATCGTGCCGGAGTTGATCACGCTGCCGCCAATATTGGTCTTGCCGATCTCCAGGCCTTCGTCGCCACCGTTGTTCATCAGGATGTTGCCAGCCTGCACCACGTCACCGGTGACGGAACCTGGGTTGAGGTTGGGCGGGCCGGTCCAGAACATCGGGTCCAGGGCAAAGCCTCGCACGGTGTAGCCGTCGGCATTGAGCGTAATGTCGGCGCGGTTGATCAACGAACCCTGGATGTGGGTATCGGCGACACCCAGCCCGGCTGGGGGCGCACTGGTCGGTGTGGTCACCTGGGTGGTTTGCCCGGTGAGGATCAGCGACTCGTTGTAGGTCTCGCTGACAAACTGGGTCTTGCCCGCGCCAAGGTCCACTTCCACCGCGAGCACCTGCGTGCTGATGGCGCCGACCATGATTGCCAACAGGCTTTTCTGGAACTGCTTACGCTTCATTTCAAACTCCATGAACTACAGGTCAAAGCCGCCAACAGGCCCGGCGGCAGTAGGTGTATCGAGTGAGGGGTCAAAGGACCCAAAGGCATCCCCCCGGCGCGTTTGTGAAATACACAGGCGCGACTATTCGCACCGCACAAGGCAGTGGCGAAGAAGGGAATAAGGGGAAAAAGCTCACATCAATCCTTAATGTTTTTGAAAACGCTGCAGTCCATGCAGCCCGACCGCGTGCGGGTGGGCGGGGTTACAGACCTTCGAATGTACGAAAAGGTTCGGGATTGTGTCGGAAAGATGTGCAGTCGATCACAATACGGTGGTGTTAGCGGGGAGCGGGCCTGGGTCGGCGGCGGGGGCTATGCCTTGCGTGGGTTTGGGCGGGGGGCTTATAGTCCGGCCGTCGTCCAACAGGGCGATCGGATTTGGCGATCCGTTGACCGTATGCGAAAGCTTTCTGCTTGATTGCAGGAGTTTCCGTACCCGCATTGCTGCTCTCTATGGCAGCTGTGCGCGGGAGACCTTCGGGTCTGCCGGAACTCGGTCCCGGTTCGCCAACCTGCGTACAGCTGTCACCCATTCGTTTGGCGACGATAGGTGACAGCCTCACTCTACTGACCGAGGTTTTTACCTATGAACCGCTACATGCCCCTGACCGGCCACGACTGCACCGTTCCCGCCCTGCTTATCGACACCCAGGCGCCCCTCGACGTGCTTCATGACGCCGCTGTGCACCGCATCCAAGCCGTCACCCAACTGCTGGAAAACCTGGCCTTTCGCGAACAGCTCAGCAGCGACGCCGTAGTGCTGCAGGACTTCGCCCATCTGCTGGCGATTCCGTTGCGTGACGGTTGTGATTTGTTGGATGTGATCAGTCGCAGGCTCAACGCCAACCCGGCGTGAGTTAAACCGGGCGGCCTGTGCCGCCCATCCCGTCATTGCCTGCAAGGCGTGCCGACGACCCGGGCGCCTCGCAATGGGCTAGGGCTCAATCCAAAACCGGCCGACCAGATAGGCGGCCGCTGCTGCGAGCACCACCACCGCAGCAACCCGACTGACCATAAATCGCACCGTCGCCCGCGGCGTGCGAGGCTGCTCAAACACAAACGCGAACAACAGTCCGATGGCGCACCACAAAACACCGGCCGCCGCCGAGCCCAACATTGACGCACGCCTATCGAAGTAGACCCAGACCAGCATGAACGCAGTGGCACTGACGGCCATTACCAGCAGGCACAACCCTTGCGCGACTCGACAGCCGATACTCAACGTGCGCGCCAGGGGTGTTGGAATACGGGGGTTCATTGGTCATCCTTGAAGAGAGAAAATAGCTCAGCGCGCCGATTATCCGGGTTGTGGTAGCCAGTCACAGGCACTACACAACAGTAAACCAGTTTAAATTAATAGATCACCGATCAGCGTCACACCCTAACCAAGATGTCTCTTCTATTACAGGAACACTAACGGAGTTTGGAGTAGATTTGTGGGGATCCCTCAGGGTCTGACCCCTATTTCCCCATCAAAAAAGCCCTCTGCATCAATGTCCGCTCTCTTAGAGGCATTTTTAAAAAACTGATCGGCGTCACTCATAAAGTTCGTTGGGCCTGGAACCGCCTCGCTAGTTGAAACACGTACTTCTTTTGCTCCTAGCCCCTCGCATCACCCAACCAAAAGTTTTTTAGGAAATAGGGGTCAGACCACTATTCCTCTATTCTTTTAGCTCACACTTTTTGGGCGTCCTGGCACACCCTGCGAAACTCGTTTACCTAATGCCTGCTCAATCTCCGCCGCAAACTTCTGATCGCCCAAAACGTAATTACCGTTTGTAGAAAATCGCAAAACCGTGGTCTGACCCCTATTTTCCCAGCTGTCACTCATTCGTTTGGCGACGTTTGAGTGATGGCATTCATCACTTAAGTAGAGAGTCCAAAAATGAACAGATACATGCCCCTAACAGGCCACGATTCAACCATCCCAGCGCTGGTGATCGACACACAAGCTCCCCTTGATGTTCTCTATGACGCCGCCGCGTACCGCATTCGTGTGGTGACTCAGTTTTTGGAGAACCTCGCATTTCGGGAGGAGATCAGCAGTGATGCGATAGTGCTTCACGACTTTGCGCTGTTACTGGCAATTCCGCTGAGAGATGGGTGTGATTTGCTCGACGTGATTGGGCGGAAGTTGAATTCACAAAACTTATAAATAAAAATGGGCGGTTATTTTTATAACCGCCTTGTTTGACAATTTCAAACAGATGAAGATAAAAAATCTATTTTTAAAGAACATAATATTTCCAAACCAATTCCACAGAAACTCAAACAAAAAGGGTGTCTGGCCCCGATTACCCACTCGAGATGCTCGTCCATACTGATGTGGATGTTGCTGTAAAATTCGCATCATTAGCCGCTGATTTACCGTTACCGACTAACTTTGTTTCACCAGACAGCAAGCCGCCCGCAGGTCCTTTTGAACCATCAACATACCCAGGAAATGCGATCTCCATCTAAGTAATATAGTCCCTCAAGCCTTCCTGAAATTTCAGGCAGTTCGAGAAGAGAGTCTGAAGCATATGAAAAAGGAAGCCCGTTCCTTAACTCTTGAGCCCTTGCAGAGTAGTCTGCCCAAGAAGGTTCAACCATCCCATTCCAGAATGTAACAAACGAGCCATCTTCAAGAAGAATGACAGGCTTTATATATTCAACTTCCCCACCGCCATCCCAGTACAGATAGCCCACGTAACTAGAACCATCCCCCCCAACAAAACTAGCGCGAACGATTATTTGAGCGTCAGTACAAGTTTCCTTATCAATGAGAGGGCGGACTGTTAGCTCATCTTCCGCAGACTCATCCATAGGAAAATACCAAACTCCAAAAGAAGCCAGATCATCAATGGCCAACTCATATATCTGCTTATCAGTCATGCTTGCATACCTATTTAATCAGATGTTTGATTGAGTCAAACAATTCGGGCCGCCCTATATCACCATAGGCTTTCTGCAACCCCGAGCTTATTTGCCCAGAAGTATACGTAGCCGGCTTACCACCTACCATGGAAAAACAGGGGTCAGACCACCAAAAGAAAAATAGGGGTCAGACCACCAACATACATTGCTGCACTAATCGTGGTCTGACCCCTATTTTCTCAGAGGCTGGAGTAGATTTGTGGAGACTCCTCAGGGCCTGCCCCCTTTTTTTCACTTATTCAGCCGTCGCTTTGACTCAAAATATTTATCTCACGCCAGTAGACAGTCGCTGGTAGAGACTGATTCTGATTAAACAAGGAAAAAACCTCGATTACATCATCAATATTAAACCACTCATCCTTTTTTAATGGTACACGGCCTGCACCAAACGACAGCAAGCTTCCATCTTCAAAGTTTGTACTAGAATTTGAATGATAACCTCTAAACAGTTTTTTACTTTTAGCGTCATATCTTTCAATAAAACAAGTGAATCTGCCTCCAGCCACTTGCACATAGTTACCCTCATCATCAGTTATACATGCGAATGAGCTAGGGCCGTAGCTTTTTAATTTTTTTAGCGTCTTTATAATCTGCGCTTGATTTACACCTACTACTACAGGACTATTTTCGGCTTCGAGCTTCATATTTCCAACCTTTATGGCACATAGACTGTTGTAGCGCTTTCGATGACTTGTCCATTTAGCCGTCCTTTCCCTTGCGCCCCAAACTCATTAACAAAGTAATCGGTAAATTCTTGATAGCTGGTCTTACTAGCCGACCCGCTTTTTACCTCAAGACCGTGCAATTTACCGTTTGCGTCACGTACTACAATGTCATACCTACGATCACCGAGAGGACCTTTAACAACCATCTCAGTCCCCACAACTTCCATTCCATTTGATTCCAAATGTTTAGCAAACTCATCTGCCTTGACTGTTCCCGGAGGAGATACACCAGTCGGACTTGCAAATTTTCCATCAGGGGTTCGATAGCTTCCATCTGAATGCTGTTTTATTTCGGGAGTTAGATTAGCCTCTAAGCCAACTTTCGTCCCCTCAGTTGTAGCTGTATCTGCTACCTCGTTTGGACCATCAGTCGCTTTTGGCCCAGCCTCCTTTACCGGGTGGGCATACGGCATGCCGGCCTCAGCATCCGGCGAGACAGTCGAGGTATATGGCGCCTTTCCTGTGCCCGTCCCTTTTGCACCACCTACCGCTTTGCCCAAAGCAATGGCTGCGGCGAATTTTAGAACATCCTCCCTGCTGGCGCCATTATCGACAAGGTTGATCACCCCCGGTACATCTACGGGAGCCAAGTTTGAACCGATTAATCCATCCTGCTGAGCAAGCGTGACAATCTTCTCGTTGCTTAGCCCTTGACGCTTCCACTCGGCGATCTTCTCACTAGTCCTAATCGCATCGACGTAAGGATTGCCGATCACTCCCGCCGGCGCCCAATCCACGCCTGAAAGCGAATATATATCAAGAAAGCCTGCGCCCTCTCCATTACGCTGCCCTTCTTTCACTCCGTCCAGCATGGCGATGGCATAGTCGACCACAAGAACGTTGTACTCATCCCGTGTCAGTCTCCCACTCTGGTAAAGGCCCAGGAGTTTTTTCCCTGCTTCATTTTCTTGATTGCGGTATTCATTACGAATGTCGCGCTCGCACGCACCATCACCAGCGCAACCCTTGTAGCGCTTTTGCAGATCATCAATGCTGCCTATGTCCGCTTCCTTGAGTTTCTCATAGAGTTCAAGGCCGGCTTTATCCAGCTTTTTTAGACCGTACTTGTTCGCCAACAGGTTATTTTCAACCGCATTCTTCCCAACCTGCGCGGCTGCCACCGCATTCAGCGCGTCCTTGCCAACCAACGATCCGGAGAGCCCAGCCGCCAAAGTCGAGAGACTGGAAATCGTCTGCTTTTGCGCTTCGGACAGGTTTTCGTTACTGACATCGCCATACAAATTCTCTTTGATCAGCTGTGCGGTTTTCTCCGCCACCACGGCCCCGGCTGCTCCTGCCAACGCCGAGTTACCACCTGCCCGCGCCAACACCGCCCCCAGCACCGCATGAGCCATCAGGTTGGCGTAAGGGTCGCCTTCAGTCTTTTTCTTGATCTCCTGTGCCAGGTACGGCGCTGCGGCACCTGCCAACGCGCCACCTACACTGCCGCCCATGGCCGCTTGCACCACGGCAGTCACTGCCTGGCTGGCCTTCTGGAAGCTACTGCCAACGCCGTAATCCTGTTGGGCACGCTGGCTGACTTGTTCCGGTGTCGGGTTGGCGATACCGTCATCAATCAGCTTCTGCCGCGTGGCTTTACTGACGTCGCTGTTTGGGTCGTTGGCGGCCCTGATCCTGGCCGCAGCAATCGCATCGCCAATGCCCTTGGTCAGCTCCATCGAGCTTTTGATCAGGTCCATGCGTTCCTGCATGGCCTTTTCGTCAGGCTTGTCGAGACGTTGGTTGGCGTTGGCCGTGTCGCGGTTCAGGCCGACCAGGTCACCCGCGCCCTCGGGGTTACGCACCACGATCGTCCCTTCGCTGACGGCACTGCGCGTGTAACTGTGGTCCGAATCGTTCAGCGACATGCCATACAAGGCGCCCGGCGTGAGGGTACTCGCGCCGCTACTGTAGGAACCGGAGACGCTGACGCCGGCCGATTGGCTCTTGATCTCGCTCTTATTCTTGATGTCGCTGACCAGCAGTCGGTCGGTGAGCAGCAGGTTCTTGTCGGCCGTGGCTTCACTGGCAATCACCGCACCTTGCAGGGTGGTGTTTTTGGCCACGTCGATGGTGTAGCCACCCTTACCAGCAAAGAACCCGCTCTGGTCGGTGACGGCCTGGTAGTCGCTGTTCATCTTCGACGCCGCCAGGTTCGCGGACGCGGTTACCGGGGAGCCATAACAGATCGGCGGAATGCAGATGCTCGCACCGAAGCCCGCGCTGTTCTGCTTGCTCTTGGACGTTTCGGTGTCTTGGCGCGACAGGATGTTGAGGTTGCCGCCGATGTTGGCATCGATGCGGTCAGCGCGTACCTGCGCGCCGATCAGGCTGGTGTCCTGGCCGCTGCGCAGTACCAGCGAGCCGGTGTCCAACGTGGTATTGACCTGGGTAACCGAGCCACCCGAACCGAGGTTCTTGGCGGTTTGGGCACCGAGGTCGATGGTGAAACCGTTTTGCTCACCGATGTTGAAGCTGGCACCGATAGCGGTCCTGTTGCGTGAGCCGTCGTTTTTGCGGTCAGTGGTGTTCTGTGCGCTCTGCATCAGGATGTTGTTTTTCGCGGACAGCAACGTGCTGTCGGCTTTCAACGTACTGCCGGTGATCGTCAAGTCACCCACAGTGCCCGGCGCGTCGCCCGCAGCGATGATCGACAGTTTGCCCCCGGCGTTGAGGTTGCTCTGGTGAGCGGTCTGCGCCGTGTATTCGCTGCTGTTTTTGGTGCGGGTATTGGCCAGTTCGGTGCCGATCTTGATGAACGAACCGTTGCCGACGGAGCCACCGGTTTTGTCCTTGAAGCCGGTGCTTTGCTTAGCGAGTTCGCCCGCCTGGTTATTGAGGTTGTACATCGACAGCGCCGCCTGGGCGATCTTCACTGCCTTGAGACGCGGGTCGTCGGAGCTGCGCGCCGCCTCGGCTGCGTCGCGGATGCTGTTGGCGGTGTCGACCACGGTGCCCGCGATCACTCGCCCAACCGCCAAGCTCTTGGAACTGTCCTTACTGGTCTGACTGGCCGTCTCCATCCCTGAAGTAACGGTGACATTCGCCCCGCTCAACTCCATGTTTTTGGTGCTCACCAGATCACTGGCCACCACCTTCAACTCACGCCCCGCCGTCAACGACACATTGCCCGCACTCGAGCCAATGGTGCTGCCGGTCAAGGTCATTTCATTGGCGGTGCCGTTGTGCTTCGAGCTGTTGATGTACAGCTTCTGGTTGCCGGTCATGTCATCCAGACCGAGCTTGTTGCCGGTCAGCACGCCGGTGAGGTCGCGATTTTTTTCCTTGTGCATGTCGGTGCGGGCGAAGGTGTTTTGCGCCGCGTCGATGGTCAGGTCGCGGCCAGCCTGGACGGCGAGGTCGCCGGTGCTGACCAGGTTGGAACCGGTGACCGTGGCATCGCGTTTGGCCGCGACGGTGACGGTTTCGCCGGAGACCATGCTGCCCATCGCGGTGGTGCGTTTTTCGTCGACTTTGTCCTCAACCTTGCTCGACTTCAGGCCGCCCCAGCTGCTTTTACTTTCCTTGCGTTCGTGACGGGCGCTGTCGGCGTTGCTGACGGCGAGGATGTTCACGTCTTGGCCGGCCACCAGTTGCGTGGCGCCTTTTTCAGCGGTGACGGCACTGCCGGCCAGCAGCAGGTCGGCACCGGCGACGACGGTGCTGTTCGTCCCCGCGCTGACCAGGCTGCCAACGTTGTTCACCACATCGGTTTCATCCAGGCGGAATTTTTTGCCCTGGGAGGTTTTCTTGGTCTTGCTGTAGAAGCTGTAGTCCTGGTTTTCGGCGGCTTTGAGCTCGAGGTTTTTGCCGGAGACCAGGTACGCCTCGTTGTCGGCATTCACCTGGCTGGCCACCAGTTGCAGGTTCTGCCCGGCGCTCAGGGTGGCGTCGCCGCCGGCCTTGATCACGCTGGACACTTGCTGCACGTGGTCTTCGATGCTTTTGATTTTTTTCGAGCTGTACGTCGAATGCTGCTCGTTGGCTGCCGCGATGGCGTTGAGGTCGCGGGTGGCAATCAGGTTGACGTCGCGCTTGGCTTCGAGCTGGCTGGCCACGGCGCTGATGTCGCGCCCGGCGATCACATGCAGGTCGCGGCCAGCGTCGACCACGGAGCCTTGCTGGGCGATGGTGGTGAAGCTGGAACGGTTGCCGATGGCGCCGCTGTCGAGGCTTTTGGAGGCGGTGATGTTGACGTCGCCCACGGCCTTGACCGTGGTGTCGGCGCCGCTCTTGAGCACGCCGCCGATGTTGTTGACGTTGCCACCGGCTTGCATGGCCAAGTCGTTGGCCGACTCGATGCGCGCGGCGCTGTCGACGAAGTCGCTGCGTTCGGTGCGGTAGCTGCTGGCGCTTTCGTGGGTGGTGACACTGCGCTCGTTGAGCAGCTCGGCGCCAGCAGCGAGGTTGACGTTACCCGCGCTGATCACACCGCCTGCGCGGTTGGTCAGGTTGTTGCCGGCCAGCACATCGAGGCGGCCACCGGCTTCCATCAGGCCGCTGTTGGTGAAGCTGCCGCCGACGTTCGCCAGCAGGCTGCCGGAGGCGCGCAAGGTGCCGGCGTTGTTGAGGTTGCTGCCGGTGATCAGGTTGACGTCGGTGCCGGAAATCAACGCGCCGTTGGGTGCCAGGCGGTTGCTGGCCTGGGCCAGGTAGAGCACTGGCACCAGCACTTCTTGCCCGGCAACGGTGGTGCTTTCCAGCCACACGATGTCGTGGGTCAGTGCCGCGACTTGTTCGGCGGTGAGGCTCACACCCACCGACAGGTTAAGCGCGGTTTTGCTGCCGATGGCGTTGTCCATCAGGTGCTTGAACAGGTCGGCGTCGCTGGTCTGGCCGTCGATAAAACGCTGGCCGGTGCGGGCGAGTACGGCTTGCTGGATCAGGCGCTGTTCGTAGAAGCCATCGCCCAGGCGCTTTTGCGCGGTATCGGGGTCGTAGCCGAGCTTGGTCAGCATGTAGTCCGAGCCCAGGAACTGACGCATATCCGTGAACAGCGGGTTGGTTTCGATCAGGTACTTATGCGGGTTGGCCGCGAACTGGCTGGTGGGCAGGCCTTTGGCGCCATCGCTGTCGTTGAGGTGAAACAGGCCGTTCTCGCCGGTGGGCAGCGCGAAGCCAGGCAGGCCCAGCGGGTTGACCTGTTGCTGGGCGACGTCCGGTGGCAGTTGCGGGTTGAGGCGGACCAGGGTCGAGTAGCCCGGCGCGTGGGTGTTGGCGCCGCTGCCGACGTAGGTGTAGCCACCGCGCACGACGCTGTTGTCGATGCCGGCCTGGGCCCTCACGTCCACGCTGCCGCCGGCTTGGATCACGGCGGCGTAACTTTGGTCTGGCGCGCTTAACTGGGTGGTCTTGCGCAGGCCGATCTGCTCGCGCTCCATCTTGCCGATGAACGACGCCAGGCCCGCTTCGACGCCGCCCATGTCCTGGCCTGCGGTATAGCGCTGGGTGAACGCGGCGGCTTCGCGGTACCAGCCGCCCGGCTTGCGCTCGCGGGCGGAGGTAAAGATGCGGTCGTACTGAGTGTCGTGGGTGACCACGCCAACGTTGGTCAGCTGGTTGACGATGGCCGTGAGGTTGCCACCGGCGGCGATGCTACTGCTGCTGTTGAGCAGGTCGCCGCCGGTGAGCAGCATGTCGCCGCCCGCAGTGATGCTGGACGCTGCCGTGGCATCGCTGACGATGAAGTGATCACGCTGGGTGATCTGGAACGGTCGGTTTTGCTTGCCGCCTTCGCAGTCGCCACCGGTCACGCCAAAGATGCACGCCGTGGGGGTGATCGATGCGCTGTAGATGCCGGACTCGGTGGTCAGCACGGTACGAATGTTGTCGAGGGTGCTGGCAGCGAGGACCAGGTTGCGCTCGCTTTCGAGGGTTCCTGAGCTGTTGATGATGCTGGTGGCCAAGCCGCCCTGGCCGTCGCGGTCGACCCGCAGGTTGCCCATGGCGTAGATCGTGGCGCCGAGGTTTTTCAGGCGCTCGACCCGCAGGTTCAAGTCGCCGCCGCTGAAGATCAGGCCGTGGTCGTTGAGCAGGTTATCGACGTGCAGATCAAGGCTGCCTTGGCTGGCAACGGTGCCACCGACGGCCCAGTCCTGGCCTTTGCCGAGCAGCGCACGGGTGCCGAGCAACTTGCCGGTGGCGGTCTGTTGCAGGTTATCCACATTGACGGTCAGGCGCCCGGCCTGGATCGCGGTGCTGTTGGTCCAGCGGGTTTTGTCGAGGGTCAGGTCGCCGTTGGTGACCAGGCTGCCACCCACGTCATCGAGGCTGATGTCACTGAGGTCGAGTACGCCGGTGCCCACGTGCAACACCTTGCCGCCGGTGTTCTGGAAGCTGGAGGCGGCAAGGCTCAATTGATCGTTGGCGGTCTCCAGGCTGCCGCTGTTGTTGAGCAGGCCGCCGATGGCGTAGCGGGTCTTGCCGAGGGTGCCCAGGGCGCGCAGTTGCCCGCTGTTGTTCAGGCTGGCGGTTTCGACATCGAGGGTCGTGGCGCTTTCGATCAGGCCACGGTTGTTCAGTGCGCCCTCCAGGCTCACATCCACCTGGTTGCCGGCGATCTCGCCGGCGTTATCCACATTCATGCCGGTCAGGCGCACGCGATCGCGCGCAAACAACGCGCCGCTGCCGTTGTTGAAGTCAGTGGCGTCGATCAGTGCGTCGCCGGCTTTGGCGGCGATGCGCCCACCGTTATTGTCGAGGGTGCCGGCGGTGATGGTCACGCCTGCGTTTTCACTGTGGATCAGGCCGTTGCTGGCGTTCTGGAGCAGGCCGTTGGTGGTCAGGGCTAGGCCATCGTTGGCGGCCAGGGTACCGGTGTTACGGTTGTCGATGCTGTTGGCGAATACCGTCAGCAAGCCCTGGCTGGCGAGCTTGCCGCCCTGGTTGTCGATGTGTGCCGCGCGCTGGATCAGCAACGGCCCGGCGCTGGCCAGCTTGCCGTTGCGGTTGATCAGGTCGCCGATCAAATCCAGGGTGATCGCACCGCCACTGGTCAGGCTACCGGCGCTGTTGTCCAGGGTGTTGCCATGCAGGGTGAAGGCACCGCTGCTGTCGATAAGACCGCCCTGGGTGTTGTCCAGCAAGCCGCTGACGGTGAGGGTTTGTGCGCCGTCGCTGAGCAGCCGGCCTTTGTTGCGGTTGTCGACACGGTCGGCGGTGACGTTCAGCGCCTGCTTGGCGCTCAAGGTGCCGCCCTGGTTGTCCAGGGTACTGGCGGTGGCGGTGAGTTCACGATTGGCGATCACTGTGCCGGTGTTGGTGATCTGCTGGCTGTCGAGGGTGACGTCGCCACCGGTGTTGCGGGTGTTGTCGGCGTTGACCCCGGCTTCGATGATGCCGCTGTTGGTCAATTGGCCGTTGCTGGCCAGGGTGATGCTGTCGCGTGCGGCGAGGGTCTTGCTGTTTTTCAGCGTGCCTTTGGTCTGTGCCTTGAGGGTGGTGCCGGCGTAGACCGCGCCCTTGGTCTCCAGGCTCGCAGCCTTGATGTCCACCGCGCCGCTGGCAGCTGCCTGGGCCATGCTCAAGTGGCCGTTGGCATCGAGTTGAATGTCGCCGCCACTGGCGGCCAGTGTGCCGTCGAGCTTCACGCCCACACCGGCTTCGGTGCCCACCAACTTGATGGCGCCGGCGTACATGCCGCCTAGGGCCGATGAGTCGATGGCCAGTTCCGGCTTGGCGCTGCCGTCGTCGGCACGTACGGTGGTTTTCAGGCTTTGCGCGTCGACGTCGTTGCGCCCGGCAATCACGGTAAGCTGGCGCGCGTTGATCTGGGCGTTGATCTTGGCCGAGCGGGTGATGATCTCGAAGCGATCGACGTTGCTCGCGTTCAAGCCTTTGCCGTCGATGGTCACTGCACCGCCGTCGACCTGGTAGCTTTTCAGCTGCCCGGCCTGATCGATCACCGGTTTACCGGTGGTCAGGGTGACGTTGGGGGTGTTGATGAACCCGCAACCGTTGCAACTGATGCCGTAAGGGTTGGCCACAATGACCTTGGCCGACTGGCCCGCCACTTCGGTGTAGCCACGCAATTGGCTGGGGCTGCCGCCTTTGACTTCGTTGAGGATGACATTCGCCGCGCCGCCCTTGAGGTTCGGGTTGCCGACAATGATCCCGCCCAGTTGCGTGCTTTGCACAATGCTGTTGGCGTTGTTGAGGATCACGCCGCCCGGGCCGACGTTGTAGTCCTTGAACTGGTTGTGGGACAGGCCGCTGCCATTAGGGGTGGCGATGTTCACCACCGGCACGCCGTTGCCCGCCTGGCCAAGCGTGGTGCCCGGGCCGCTGACCACGATCCCGTCGGCCTGGGCCAGCAGTGGCTGCCAGAACAGCGCGTTGGCCAGGATCAAGGCCAGGCCGCGTTGGCTCAGGGTTTTCAGGGCAGTAACAGGGCGAACGTCCATATTCAAAATCTCAAAGGCTGCGGGCGTTGAATTACAGGTAGAAATCCAGGCGGAAATAGATCGGCGCTTCGCGCTCGGTCATCACGCCAGGTCGCTCCAGGGAGTGGGCAAAGGTCACGCTGGTGCTGACGTTTTTGCCGCGAGCGAACAGCTCCAGGGAGTTACTCGACACCCTGCCGTGCTGGTCATCGTTGTAGCGATCGTTGCGAATCACGCCCTGGTCATAGCCGACGCTGGCGCCGTATTCGGCAAAGGCGGGGCGCATCCAGTCGAGGGTCACCGGGCGTGCCCAGCGCACTTCGTTGCGCCAGTAGCCGCCGCTGTCGCCGGTCAGTTGCTGGTCCTTGAACCCGCGCACCGAGTACGAACCGCCGAGGCTCATGCGTTGCGCCGGGTACAGCACGTCTTCACTGCGCTGTCCGGTGGCCAGGCTGGAAAAACTCAACGATTCGCCCCACAGCGTGAAGGGTTGCAGGTAGCTCACTGTGGCGGTGTATTTGCGGTAGCGCGGGGTTGGGGTGAGGTTGCCGCGGATGCGTTCCTGGTCATCCTTTTGGGCGTCAAAGGCGCCGGTGCCGTTCTGCATGCCGACATCCAGGTTGACGAAGGCATTGCCGATGCGGCGCCCGTGGTTGATGCCCACCTGGAACTCGCTGAGGCGGTTGCTGCTGACGTCCAGGCGCTCGTCGTTGAAGTAGTTGTTGGTGCGCAGATGCGTCAGGCCGACGTTGACCGAGGTCTTGCTCACGTCATCGCGATGCACCACGCGCTCGGCACGCACCTGGTGGTTCTGGCTGTCGCCCGTTTGCTTGTACTTGTAGCCGTCAAGGTCGCCCGGCGCGCGGTACTCGCTCTCGCTGTAGGTGTAACTGAAGTTCCACCAGCCCCACGGCACGTTGTAGTAGAGCATGCTGTTTTTCGAGGTTTTCTGGTGGTCGCTGATGGCGTCATGGCCACCGCGCAGGATCAGTTGATCGGCCAGGCCCAGCGGGCTGTCCCACTCAAGGCCCGCGCCCCACTGCTGTTCGCCGGTGCTTTTCTGGCCGTCGTTATTGCGCGACAGGCTGGCACGCCAAGGCTTTTGCGGCTGGTTCTTGACCAATACTTCGCTGCCGCCGATCTGGCTGCCGGGGGTCAATTCCATCTGCGCCTGCTTGGACGGCAGGCGGCTGAGTTGATCCACCAGTTGCTCGACTTCGCGCAGGTTGAGCGCCGCGCCGACTTTGCCCGGAAACGCCATAGCCAGCTCGCGGTCGGTGACCGTGCTGCCCTGGGCCCCCTTCAAGCCTTCGAGTTTGCCTTCGACCACCAGCACCTGTAGATGGCCGCTGGAAAGGTCCTGCTGCGGCAGGTAGGCGCGGCTGGTGACGCGGCCTTTGGTGATGTAATGGTCGGTGATGACCTTGAGCAGTTGATTGAGCTGGGCAACGCCCAGGCACTGGCCGACATAGGGCTTGAGCAAGCGTGTGCGGTCGGCGGCGGAGAGGCTGTCGGCGCCCTTGAGTTCGATGTCCTGGATGGGGAAGCAACGGGTGTCGGCAGGCAGTGCCGGCGCCTGTGGCTTGCTGGCTTTGCCGGGCAGGTCCTGGAGCTCGTCCAGGCGGCGGCGCTGCTCTTCGAGGAGGCGGTTCTGGCGATCGCGGATCAGGTCCTGATCCCCTGGCGTAGGGGCGGCCACAGCACTGTTAATACTCAAATAAGCGAGCAGTAAAGTGCATAGAAAATACCGAGTCCGTGGTAATAGAAAAGACATATTCGGTCCGTCGAAAATCAAGGGCCGCGAAACTAACATCGAAATCGCACCAACCCAAGAAGTTGAGTTAGTTGCACAATCGTACTAGCTATCCACGCAACACATTGATTGATAACAACAAAAAATTATCAAACAAGTAGGCAGCCTGAAACTTGAAATAGTATTCCGACAGGCGGCAGCTGTTTTGATAGCGATTCGTCGGATAACTTGAAAGTTGCCACTAATTGGCCATCAAGTTATTGCCGAGATAAGTTAGTACCGGAAAACGCCGAAAAGTTCGCGGCGTTTTTGTGAATTGGGTCGCAATAAATACAATGCGCGAGAAGTTACCCGTGGCGAGCGAGCTTGCTCCCTCGCCACGGGTACTGGGGTTGCCCTTAACTGATCAGGGCTTTTGGGTTTACAACACTAGCTGGCGTCTTTGTTCTGGTCCTTGCCCGGCACCAGGGTCAAGCCTGGCTTTTCCACGTCACGGGAAACATGGGCTTTGACTTCCGACACGCCGCCCTCTTCGTCGTTGTGGATCACCAGTACGCCCGGCCGGCGCAGTTGCTCCAGGTCCCCTTCCGCCAGGCTGAAGCTCTCGCTCAGGCTCTTGTCGGAGAGGGCCTTGGCCTCGGCGCGGCGCTGGGCGAACTTGCGTCCCTTGCGTTGCTGGTAACGCGCCCAGGTGACCAGGATCACCGCGTTGAACAATGCAATCCACAGGTAGATCTGCAACGTGTTGAGCGCGGCGAAAATCGGCGCCTCGATGCGTGGGCCACCGTGGGTTTCCAGCATCGAGTTGATCCCGCGCACCAACAGCCAGACCAGCCCGGCCCAGGCCATCAGGGTCAAGATCACGTCGATGATCCACATCACGGTACTTTGGCGAGTTCTGACCAGTTTCATGATCACGCCTCCTCTTCAGCAGGTTTGATACCGCGGTCCGGGCTGACCCAGCGCGCGCGCTTCTGGTGCTGGTTGAACAGCACCTTGGGAAAACTGACCAGGGTGGTGAACAGGCTGACCAGCCAGAACACCATCGGGTACCACACGGTCCAGAACAGGGTTTTCCACAGGTCTTTCTCGTAGCGCCGGTCGATCAGGATGCTCACCGCAAACTGCACCAGGCACACCATCGCCAACACCAGCCCGGTAAACGCCGGCGGCACCAGGGAGTCCACGGTAATCGCCTGCGGCAACACCATGAACTTGCCCAGCCCCCAGAAGATCACCGACAGCAGGAAGGTGAAGGCCCAACCGGTGGACAGGCAGTATTCGAACAGCAGCGGCCACAGGTAGCGGTGGCGCCATTGCCAAATGCCACGGATATTCTTGAACAGCACTTCAGCGCCGCCCTGGGCCCAGCGCAGGCGTTGTTTCCACAGGCCGCCGACGGTTTCGGGCATCAGGATCCAGCACAGTGCGCGGGGTTCGTAGAAGATGCTCCAGTGGTCCAGTTGCAGCTTCCAGCTGACGTCGATGTCTTCGGTGATCATGTCGGTGGACCAGTAGTCGATACGGTCCAGTGCCTTCTTACGGAACGCCACCACCACACCCGACACCGTGAAGATCCGCCCGAACACGCGCTGGGTACGTTTGATCAAACCGATGATCGAGGAGAACTCGCCCACCTGCACGCGGCCGATCAAGGTCGAGCGTGTGCGGATGCGTGGGTTGCCGGTCACGGCGCCCAGGCGCGGGTTATCGAGCATCGGCGCGACCATGTAGGCCGCCGCATTTTTATCGAGCAGCGCATCGCCGTCGATGCACACCAGGTACTCACTGCGCGCCGCCACAGCGCCCATGCGCAAGGCCACGGCCTTGCCTTGGTTCTGCGCCAGGTGCAGCACCCGCAGGCGCGGATGCTCCAACGCCAGGGCGTCGAGCACCGCAGCGGTGTTGTCTTTGGAGCCGTCGTTGACCGCGATCACTTCGATGTTCGGGTACAGCTGGCCCAGCGCCGCATGGATAGTGTCGGCAGCGTTATCACCCTCGTTGTAGCAAGGGATGATGATCGAGATCAGCGGGTTGCCGGCCAGGGTCGGCGCCGGGGTGTCTTCTTCCCAGGGCCAGTGGCGCTCCCAGTGCAGCCAGAAGTACAAGCCGCCGGCGATCCACAACGCCGACATGAACAGCGGGTAGAAAAACACGAAGTCCATCAGGAACTGCCCGGTGACCAGGAAGATCAAGCCCAGGGGCACACCCAATACCAGTGCCAGCACGAATAAAGCCAGGATTCTGTCGAACATGGTCAAGGGTTCCATTGGTTGGAAAGGGCCGGACGCACAGTCTTCAGGTCCGGGGAGTTTTCCAGGAAGTTGTCCGGGTAGTAGCCAAAACTCGTGACACCCTGGCGCTTGAGTACACCCATCCATTCAGCCATTTGTTCGGCGGACAGGTCGGGGGCTGCCGGGGTGCGCCAGTCTTTGGCTTGCAGTTCGAATACGGTTCGCTGCAAGGCTCCGGGGCGGGCCTTGACCGTGGCCACCAGTTTTTCCAGCCAGGCGTTGGAGTTCTTCAGCGTTTCGCCTTCCATCAGCGGCATCGCCATGGGGGCCGTCCAGTCGTAGGTCTGGAGGAAGTCGTCGAGGTTCTGTGCGAACCAGGCTTCGCTCTGCGGGTTGAGCATCGGCTCGGCAAAGATATTGCGCGCGGTCAGCACCTGCGGCCCAGAGATAGCGCGGACCTTGGCGGTCAGCTCATTGGTGAAGTCGATCAGGTAGCGGCTCTTGAAGCGCGTCCAGCGTTGCATCACCGCAGGGTCAGCGCGCAGGGCCTCGATGCTGCCCGGCAGGCCGTTGGCGGCATAGGTCTTGAGCGCGGCGGGGCTGGCGTCTTCGAAGTCCGAGAACACCGCGTCGTCGTGGTACAGCACGCCGTCGATGGCACTGTTGCGCGCGAGGTCTTCATAGATCTCGCCGATGATTTTGCGCACCTGTGGGTCGAACGGCGACAGGCGTTTGTATTGATCCGGGTCGGTGGCCACCTTGCCGGTTTCCGGGTCCCAACGCGTGACACGTGGCAGCTTGGGGTCAAGGGCAAAGCTCAGCACTGGCATCCACGCATACACGCTGGCATGGGCACGGGTATGCAACTGCCAGGCGACGCGGTTGAACAGGTCGGCGCGCACCGGCAGGTGGCGGTTGGGGAAGTACAGCGAGTGCACCAGGCCGTCACCCTTGGGGTCGGCGAACGCTTGCAGGAACACCGTACCGGCGCCCATGTCCACCACGCGTTGCACCAGTTGGTCGAGGTTGCGCGCCTGTTGGGCCGCGTCCGGGTCGTACACGTTGTCCAGGTCCACGTGCAGCACCCGCAGCGGTACCGGGGTTTGCACGGCGACGATGCTGTTGGCGAAGTGCTCGCCATCCGGGTCGGAGGCCACCAGGAAGCGCGGGCTGTTCATCAGGTCGCCAAGGCTGTCGAGGCCGTCTTCCAGGGTCAGGGCCATCTGGTAGCCCTGTTCGCCGACGATGGCCAGCGAGGTGCCTTTGGCGGCGCCGTATGGCCAGACCCAGACCCGTGGTTTCTTGCCGGTCACGGTTTGGATCTTGTTGGAGATCGCCACCACATCCGCACGCAACCGCGCATCGAACTGCGCCTGGCTTTCATAGCGCCCCGTGGCCGGGTCATAACGCAGGGAGGTCGCGGCCGGCTCGAGGTTGCCCTGGGGGTTGGCCAGGATGCCTTTGTGATTGGCATCGGTGTGCGCGGCGATTTCCACCAGGCCAGACTGGGACACTTCACGAATCTGCTGCCAGGTCAGGAACTCACCACGCGGCCGTGGCGAGCCGGCAAAGTCCACCGGCTGGTTGAGCGGCGTATCGATCCAGCTGCCCACCGGCGCCAGCAAGGCCGGCCAGCGGTAGGCGCGCAGAATCGGCAGCACGCGGGTATAGAAGCTCGAATAACCATCGTCGAAGCTGAGCATGATCGCCTTGGGCGGCAATGCCGGGCCGCCACGGCGTGCGGCCAGGATCTGGTCAACGCTGACCGCCTGGTAGCCGTTCTCGCGCAGCCAGGCCAACTGTTCGATCAAACGCTCGGTGCGCACCGCCACCACGGCCTGGTCGGGATCGCGATCCGACACGTCGTGGTAGGCAATGCCCAGGAAGTGGTTTTTCGGCCACGCCTGTTCGTTGAGCGGCGTCGGCCGCTCGGCAGGCGGGGTGAAAGGGGCGGGTTGTTGGGCGCAGGCACTGGCCAGCAATACACCCAGAACCAACAAGCAACGGCTGAGGAAGGTCATGGTCAGGCTCTTTTAGAAACGGTAAGTGAGGTCGACGAGCAGGCGCAGATCGCGTTCGCGATCACCGTCATAAGGTCGGCTGATCAGGCTCAGGTTGGCGCCGGCGTCGAGTACATCGTTCCAGCGAAAGCGTTGGCCGTAGCCAATCAAGGCCATGCCGCCGGTGGAGTAATCGCGCTGGCTATAGGTACCCGCACCGACCTGGAACTGCTGACTCCACTGGGTCTCGTAGCGGTGATAAAGCACATGGTTGATGTTGAGAACGGGCAGCACGGTGAAATCCGACTTCGGATTGAAGTACACCGTGTCTTCCTTGCTGTTGCGGCTGGCGCCGACTTCCAGGCCCAGGTCGACTTGCACCCGTGGCGAGCTGTAGAGGCCTTCGCGGCCGCTGAGCAAAGCTTCGAAGCGGTCATTGCCGTCGCTGAAATGGGACGGGCTGAGGGTTAGTTTCCACTCGCGGCTTTCATTGGCGCGCCAGCGGACAAACCCGCTGCCGCCGTTGGCCGTGATCCCGTCATTCAACGCGCGCAACGGCGTGGTGCTCAGCAGGTAGCCGAGGCTGCCGCCGTATTGCCAGTTGTCGTTGATGTCACGGGCGATCGAGACCGCAGCGCCTTGTTTGGAGCCATCGCCGTAGGAGTGGTTGGACACTTCGGCTTCGATGGTCATGTCGCGGGTGCGCCGCTCTACGCCGACCACCTGCCAACGATGCTGGCCGGTGCCCTCTTCGAAATCCGCACGGGCATAGCCGGCACCGGCGAACAGGCGCCAGTCTTCGTCGATGGGCGGCGTGTAGAGCCGGCTTTCGATGCCCCAGTCGCGGCTCCCCGACACCGCCCCCGCATCGCTGTTGTTGCCGCCGCCGAAGCTTTTACCGGTGTAGGCCTCGACGCGCAGTTCGGCCATGTCATGCACATCGCGCAGGCGGCTGAGGCGCTGCACTTGGCGGTTGTCGGGGTTGCGCGCGACCACGTCGTCGGTGAGCACATCCATTTGTCGCCACTCTTGCAAGTCCATCGCGGTGTAGGCCTGGCTCACTTCCAGGCCGATGTCACGCGGGGCCTGGGCTTCGGTTTCCTTGAGAATGCCTTCGGCGCGGCGTGGCAGATCGCGGGCGCGGTACATGTCAGCCTGGGCCAGGCGCAGGCCAACGTTGCCCGGCGCCTTGGCGACCAGCGCTTCCAAACCGGCTTCGCTGCCCGGCAGGTCACCGCCGTAGACGCCGGCCTGGGCCGACAGTTGCTGGGCGTCCATCCACGCATCGTTGGGGTTGCCGACGGGCAGGCCCTTGAGTTCGACACGAGGCTTCTGGCTGTTGGCGAGGCCCTTGGCGACCTCGTTGGCATCCTCGCCCTTGTCGCTTTCCTGCAAGGCGTAGAACAGCGCGGTGGTGTCTTCGACCCGGTCATCGGGCTCGGCGTCGGTGGCGCTCAGGGCCTGGCGATACAGCGGCTCGGCTTTTTCCGGCTGGCGTTGGTCGAGGTAGGACGCGGCCACCCAGCGCACGGCGTAGGTCGGCAGTTGCACGCCTTCGCCTTTCAGCACTTCGTACTCGCGGATCACCTCGGCGGTGCGCGCCCGGGCCTTGAGTGCGCCCAGGCGGTCGATGCGCCAGCGCACCACGTCGTCATGGGCGGTGGCGTCCGGGGTCCAGCGGGCGAGCAGTTTGTCGTAGTCCGCCAGGGCGCGGTCGGCGATCACGTAGCGGTCTTTTTCGCTGCGTGTGGCGAACTCGGCCATGCGCACACGCTCGGCGGCGAGGTCGCCTTCCAGGCGGCGCTGGGTCACCGGGTCCAGCAGGCCCGGGCGCTGGGCCGACAGGCGCAACGCAGGTTCCGGCAAGCGGGCCTTTTGCAGGGCGACGATGTATTCACGGGCAACGTCAGGTTTGTCGCCGGCCCGGATAAACGCCTGGTCGAATTCAAACAACGCGTCGTAGTTCAGGCCGGCACGGGTCAGCGCATACCCCAGCGCCATGCGTCGGTTGGGGTCATCGGGCTTGGCGGCTACCAGCGCGCGGGTGCGTTGCACGGCTTCGCTGGCCTTGCCGCCGTCGGCCTGGGTCAGGGCCAGGCCCAGTTGCAGGTCGATGTTATTCGGTTCACGCAACAGCGCCTGGCGATAGACCGTCTCAGCCTGGGCCCACTGTTTTTGATTGCGATAGGTGCGCGCCACGGTAGCGAGCGCCTGGGTACTGAGGTTGCGATGTTTACCCTCGGCCTCGTACACCTTCAGCACTTCGGCGTCCTGGCCGGCCCACCCGGCAATCACCAGGTGATCGCTGACCTGGCCCGGCGTCTGGCGCTCGGCGGACAGCTGGCGCAGTTGGGTCAGCGCAGGTGTGAAGTTGCCGTTGCGCGCCTGAATGATCAGGGCGTCATAGGCGGGATCGGCCATGGCGAAGGTGGGCATCAACAGTTGGCTGCATAAGGCTGCGCCGATAAGCAGTCGCAACCGGCCTGATGCACTGAGTGGTAGGTTTCGCAACATATCGTGAGCTTCCTTACACACGGAAAGCTGTAACGATAGGTGGTCCTGCGCGATTTGCTGCAGGGTGCCGACGTCTAATGACCCGGCCTAGCTTTCCTGTGTGAACTATCTCTTAGGAAAGTAGGAAGAAGGCCAATTCAGAACAATTGTTCAGAATTGCGGGGCAAATCTGAAATGTGAATATGGGAGCGCACTTGCCTGCAACAGAGGGGCGCTGGACGGGTAAACGCCAGCCGTTTGACCTCTGTTGCGGGCACGCTCGCTGCCCCATTACTTATTTGCGAGCCAGGGCGAAATATTTACTGCGCGCCGCTGACCGCGCCGACTTTGGCCATCACAAACCCAATGAATTGCTCGACGGTCATCTTCTGGCCGTTGAACGTCACTTCATTGTTGGCGTAGTGCAGCTTGGACACCACGTCGCTGCCCACCAGTGTCGCCAACTGCGTGCCCACCGCCATGCCGCTGACCATCTCGGCGGCCATCTGGGATTGCTGCTCGATGGCTTTCGGGTCGGTCACGCCACCCAGTTGTGCCTGCAGCGCGGAAACGTCAGCGATCATCGGCTTGGACAGGGTCAGGTTGGCGTCCAGCAGCGCAATCATCTGCTTGCCCAGCTCAACCGGCGGCAGTTCCATAGACGCCGGTTTGGCCAGGTCGACCAACAGGCTGAACTTGCTTTCGCCGTGGGTGGTTTTCAGCGACAGGTTTTCCACCGCCACTTGCGGCTTGGCGGCCAGTACCTGATTCACGTTGGCTTCGGCCAGGGCCTGCTCGGCTTCGCTCAGTTGCAGCTCCGGCGCCGGTTGGCCGGCGGCCGCAGCGGCTTGCACCGGCTGCATCTTGTCCTGGTACAGCTTGGTCAACAGCAGCATCGCCGGGATGTCGACATTCTTCATGCTCACCGCCAAGGCGGCCGAACCCACCGGTTTGCCCTGGTAACCGATCTCGTCGATTTTGTAGTCGACGCGACCCGCCAGGTTGTTGTCCTTGGTTTCACTGGAGTCTTTCTGCTCGAAGCCTTTGACGGTCAGCACGGCTTTCTGCGGGCCGAAGGTGAACTTGCTGTCGGTCAGTTCAACGGTGTTTTGCCCAGTGTAGAAACCGAAGGTGGACTTTTCCAGGTTGCTGGCGATAGTCAGGCCAGACAGTTCAGCTTCGAAGGCTTCGCCCTTGGCGTCGAGCCCGGCGATCTTGAAGCTGTTCATGAAGCCGTCAGCCTTGACCTTCTGGCCTTCGGCAGTGCTATCGAAATTCAGGTTGGCGCCGGAGAAGCTCGCCGAAGCTGCGGCGTCCTTGAACTCCAGGGGCAGAAACTCGATGTTGCCGTTGACCGAGCGTGTATAGCCGATATTGGCCACGCCTTTGAGCGGCGACACGTCTTTGGCGGCCGCGAACCACTTCTCGGTGGTGGCGTTTTTTTCCAGCTCGTAGTGACTGGTGGCCATGACCGGCAGCCACTTGAGCGTCACCAGGCGCGAGAACGGCAGCGGGCCGTGTTCGATATGGTCGACGAACAGCAGTTCGGGATTAGGGTTTTCTTCGCCGAAGACCGAACCCTGGCCTTTCAAGCGGTAATGGGCGGTGCTGCTGAACACGCCACGGTCCAGGGAGACCAGCTCCAGGGCCACGGTGCCATCGACGCCGGCCATGGAAGTCTGCAGTTCCTTGTTGGCGTTCTGGATCGCGGTTTGCAGCACCGGCTCCAGTTGTTTACCGGTGTACCAGGCGCCGCCTGCACTGACGACGCCTACGGCGACAACAAAACCCAAAAGAACGACTGCTGGCTTATTCATGAAGTGACCTGATCAAATCCTGTGAGAAGTGGGCTGTCTTCCTTGAACCCTGTAGGGGTTGGCTCAAGCCCGCCGAAAGCGGGGGAAGATTAGCACTGGCGGCCGCAAACGGCCCAGCCTTTCAGAGGGATCAGTTCAGTAGTAGTTCAGGAATACTCCAGCTCGATTTCATCCAACTGGTGATCGAAACTCTTCAACCGCGCCGTCCAGGTGTACACCAGCACCTCAAACTCGCGGTGTATGACCGCATTGCCGGGGGTATCGGACTTGGGGTCGCAGAAGTCCAGTTGGTAGCGCTCACGGGCCATCTGGGTGGCGACATCGGACAGTTCCCGTGCATTACTGAGCCAGTGCCGCCCATCGGCTACCTGTTTATCGAGCGCGACGCATTGTTTTTTCAGGACTTCGAGGCTTTTTTCCAACGGCGTGCCGGTCAGGTCGCCCATGACTTCCTGGAAGGTGCGGCCGGGCTGCCAATAACTGCCCCAGAAATAGCGGTCGAACACGGTTTCGACCCGGCGCAGCGCGACCTTGGTGTCCCAGATCGCCACACGGGTCTTGCCTTGTTCGAGGAGTTTTTTCTTGACCCGTTGGTTTTGGTACGAGGCCCAGGCCACGACGCCGATGGACAAGGTGCCGATCACCAGGCAGGCGCTGTCGAGAAACACCATCGCCTTGTCGAGTTGGTGAGCGAGCATGACGCCGTAGAAATACGCGGCCGATAACAGCACCAGTGCGAAGAGCACGCACCAGAAAGCGGGAGCATAAGGGTTTTTCATTATTGGAATCCCCATGAGCAAACGCGAGCAGTGTCAGGCGAGTCGTCACGGCGACCCGCCTGTCAAAGCATAGCTATTGGTTCAGGGTTTGCTGGCCGGCGCACCTGGCGTTCGTCCGCTTTCCCAGCCGCCGCCCAAGGCCAGGAACAGATCGATCTGGCTCATGGCAACCTGGGTGTTCGCCGCCGCCAGTTGCGCGCGCACATCGGTGTAGGTGCGGGTGGCTTGCAGGTCGGCCAGGAACGACGCGCGGCCGGCCTGGAAGAAGCGGTGGGTCTGCCCCGCCGCTTCCTTGGCCGACTCACCCGCTTCGGCCAGTGCGTCGCGCCGTTGCAACTGCGCGGTGTATTGCGCAAGACCGGTCTGGGTTTCACGGATGGCGTTGAGCACCACCCCGTCGAAATGCGCCAGGGCGCCCTGGGTCGCGGCCTCGGCTTCGTGGATGCGGGCGCGGGCGCCGTTGGTCGGCACGGTCCAACTGATCATCGGGCCAAAGCCCCAGCGGTTGGTGGCCGGCTGGCCGAGGTTGTCGAGCAGACCGACGGTGCCCACGGTGGCACCGATGGCGATGTCTGGGTACAAAGCGCCGGTGGCCACGCCAATACGGGCGGTGGCGGCGGCCAGTTGGCGTTCGGCCTGGCGTACATCCGGGCGGCGCTTGAGCAGCGCCGCGCCGTCGCCCACCGGCAGCAACTGGGCGATGTGCGGCAGCTCGGCGCAGTTGCCGGTGCCCGCGGGCAGTTGGTCCAGCGGCTTGGCCAGCAGCATCGACAGGCGGAACAACCCGGCCTGGCGCGCCGCTTCGTAGCGCGGCATGTCGGCGCGCAGGGATTTGTACTGGGTTTGCGAGCGCGTGACCTGGGTTTCATCGCCACGGCCGGCGTCGCGCAAGCGTTGGGTCAGTGTGGTGCTCTGGGCTTGCAGGTTTAGGGACTCGTTGGCAATCGCCAGCTCTTCGTTGGCCGCGCACACCTGGGTGTAGGAACGCACTACATCGGCGACCAAGGTGATGCGCGCAATATCGGCGGCGGCCTGGGCCGCATCGGCGCTGGCCTGGGCGCTTTCGATGCCGCGTTGCAAGGTGCCGAACAGGTCAAACTGATATGAGGTGGTGATGCCGACGCTGCCGATGTTATCCACCGGCACTTTGTCCGCCAGCAAAAACGCTTCGCCGGACTCCTGCAGACGCTGCGCCTCGGCCTTGGCGCCGAGGCTCCAGCCGCCGGCGGATTCAGCCTGTTGGGTCTGGAACCGCGCGCGCTGCAAGTTGGCAGCGGCCACCCGCAGGTCGGTGTTGGAGGCCATCGCTTGGCGCACCAGTTCGTCCAGGCGCGGGTCTTTGTACAGCTTCCACCAATCGGTCGGCACCGGCGCCGACACCACGTTGGCGCCCTCGCCCGCGATTGGCCCTTGCAGGTCGCCACGGTTGACGGCCACCTTGTCCGGCAGTTGGTAGTCCGGGCCTACGGCCTGGCAGGCCGACAGCAGCACACCCAGCGCGGCGATGGCCAACAGTTGTTTCATGGCGTGGCTCCGTCATTGGGTTTGTCGCCCATGATCGACACCGTGGCCGTGCGCCCGGCGATCATGCGAAAGTCCGCCGGCACCTCGTCAAAAGCGATGCGCACCGGAATCCGCTGGGCCAGGCGCACCCAGCTGAACGCCGGGTTGACGTTGGGCAGCAGGTTGGAGCCGCTGCTGCGGTCGCGGTCTTCGATGCCGGCGACGATGCTCTGCACATGGCCGCGCAGGCGAGCGTTGTCGCCGATCACGCGGATATCCACGGCCATGCCGACGTGGATGCCGTCGAGCTTGGTCTCTTCGAAGTAGCCGTCGATATGGAACGAATTGCTGTCCACCACCGACAGCACCGGGCGGCCGGCGGTGACAAACTCCTGGGTGCGCGGCGCGCGGTCGTTGACGTAGCCGTCCACCGGGCTGCGGATCACCGAGCGGTCCAGGTTGAGTTGGGCCGAATCCACCGTCACTTGCGCTTCGGCCAGGGCCGACTGGGCGCGGGCAACGCGGGACTGGCTTTCTTCCAGTTGCTCGCTCGGCACCAGGTTGCCCAGGCCACGGTTACGCTTGTACTCGCGGCTGGCCTGGGCCAGGGTTTCCTGGCGGTCGGCCACGGCGGCCTGGGCTTGGCGCAGGGCCAGCTTGAAGCGGTCCTGGTCGACGGCAAACAGCACCTGGCCCTTGCTCACCAACTGGTTGTCGCGCACGTCCACGCGCTGGATCAGCCCGGACACGTCCGGGGCGATCTGCACGATGTCGGCACGGATGTGCCCGTCGCGGGTCCAGGGCGCAAACATGTAGTACATGACCATGCGCCACACAACGACGACCGCGAAGCTCACGATCAACAGCGTCAGGACTACACGGCCGATGGTCAAAAAAGGTTTTTTCATGTCATCAGGTATCGACTGAGTGAGTCCACCGCGCCCAGCAACAGCGCGTAGAGCCCCACATTGAACAATGCCCGGTGCCAGACCAGGCGATAGAAGTGCATGCGCGTCAACAGCCCGTGCACCACCAGAAACAACACATACGTAATGCCCATCAGCACCAGCAGCGTGGGCAGGAACACCCCGCTGATATCCAGATCACCGATCATAAAGGCGCTCCATCGGGCAGCGGCGCTTCCTGCTCCGTGCCACCAATAAATTCGACGCCGGGCAGCAGCGCCAGGCGCAGGCCAGCCAGCGCATGCAGCAGGTGCAGGCGGGTATCGTCTTCGTCTTGCAGGCCCTGGCCGTTGAGGGCGCGGCGTGTGCGGTCGAGGGTCATCAGCAGACCGCTCGGCGCGGGCAAGCGTTCACCCGCCTTGAGGCAAGCCTTGAAGTAAGCGCCGACGCCTTCCACCACCTGGTTGAGCAACACCCGTGGCACGCCGAGGATGCGCGGCGAGTAGGCCAGCAGGTCGAGCAGGTTCAGCGCCACGCGCAAATCACGCAGGGCGATGCCGGTGTCCTGGCCGGTGAGGGCCAGGCGCGGCAGGTGCTGCATCAGGCGGTCGAGCATTTGCACGGCCAGGTGCCGATGTTCAGCCAGGGTGGCGGGTTCGGTGAGGCCGACGATGTCGCGCCAGCTGAAACGGGTCAGGCGCTTGGCGGCGAACTCGGCGCCGAACGGCCGCGCGACCAACGTCCACACAAAGGCAAACAGCAAGCCCACGGGCCCGGCCAGGTTGACGTTGGCGAAGTTGAGAAAATCCGCGTCGTAGGCGCCCTGGATGCTGATGAACGACGACGTGTTCACCAGCGTCAGCAGCATGCCCAGGTAGAAACGCGGCTGCACGGTGAGCGTGCCGATGCAGATAAACGGCACCGCGAACGCCAGCACCAGCATCGGGAAATCGTGCAGGTTGGGCAGCACCAGAAACAGGTACAGGCTGGCGAACAGCACGGACATGGCGGTCCAGAAAAAGAACCGATAGATCTGCGGTGCCGGGTCGTCCATCGAGGCGAAGAAACTGCATGCCACCGCTGCCAGGATCACGGCACTGCCGCCGTCGGTCCAACCCAGCAGAATCCATAGCACCGAGGCGACGATGATCGCGGTGACCGTGGAAAACGCCGAGTAGAACATCAGGCCACGGTCGAGAAACGGCGTGAGCCGGCCCAGGCGCCAATGACGGTACACGGCGCGCCAGGTGTCCTGGCTTTCGCATTCGATGGCCGCTTGCAGGCTGCGGCAGTCTTGCCACAGGTCGATCCATTCGCCGAGGCGGTACAGCGCGTTGGAAAACAGCAGGGTGTGGCGGTCGTCCAATGCCTCGCCGTGGGGTTGCAGGGCGTCGACCTGGTCACGCAATGAACGCCAGCTTTGCAGTGGCGCGCTTTGCTGGGTGTCTTCCAACCACTGGTTCGCGGCTTGCAGTATCGGCGTAAGCCGGTCGAGAAATTCCGGCGCCCGGTGTTCGATGGCGTACAGCGCATCGTCGAGGGCGTCCACCACCGGCAGCAGATGGATCATGCGCCCGCGCAGTTCCTTGGTGTTACGCACCGTCTGCGGCCGTGCGCCTTCGTGGGGCAACTGGCCGATCATCAATTCGAGGGTGTTGAACGTGGCGACCATGCCGCCGCGCAGGCTGCTGACTTCTTCAGGCTGCACGTTGCGCGTCAGGAAGCGCTGGCTGTAGACCTGGGCATCGGCAAACCACTTGGCCACCGAGCCATCGAACACCGGCATCAGGCGGCGCGGCCAGAACATCGCGCCCACCACCGCCGCGACCGCGATGCCGAGGAAGATTTCTTCGGTACGCGCTTCGGCCACATCCCACACGGCCAGGGGGTTATCCACCACGGGCAAGGCGATCAACGGCAAGGTGTAACCGGCGAGCATCAGCGCATAGTTGTTGGCGGTGCGCAGGTGCATGGAGAGGAACAGCAACGTGCCCGTCCACAGCGCAATCACCACCACCAGAATGTAGGGCGACTGCACGAACATCGGCACAAAAAACACCGCCGCCGCCGCACCCATCAAAGTGCCGACGGCGCGGTACAACGCCTTGGAACTGGTGGGCCCGACAAACGGGCTGGAGACGATATACACCGTGGCCATCGCCCAGTACGGACGCGGCATTTGCATCAGCATGGCGATGTACAGCGCGATCATCGACGCGGCGAAGGTGCGCACGCCATAGAACCAGTCGCGGGCCGGTGGAAACCCGGTAAAGAACCCGTTCACAGCGTCGCCGCCTCAAAGGCTCGCAGCACACGCAGCGCGGCTTCCATGTCGGTGGGCGGAATGTCCGCCAGCACTTCACGGCGCAGGCGCACCAATTGCACTTCCACCGCGTGCACCAACTCGCGGCCACGCTCGGTGAGGCTCAAGGCCTTGGCGCGACGGTCGTGAACATCTTCGGTGCGGCACACGTAGCCGTCAGTGCACAAGCGATCGAGCAGACGCACCAGGGATGGGCTTTCCATGCCGGAGGCCTGGGCCACTTTGACCTGATGCACACCGTCGCCCAAGCGGCCGATCATCAACAAGGGCACGGCGCAGGCTTCGGAGATGCCATAGCTGACCAGCGTGGTCTGGCAGATTTTGCGCCAGTTACGGGCGCCCACCACCATGCTGCTGCTGAGGTTCATCTGGAGTTGTTCGAGGGATTGAGGCACTGGATAGTTCGCATACAGTTAGTTTGCTAACTATCAATATGGTGGATGAACGGGAGACCGTCAAGTTTTGAAACAATTTTGCGGATGGGTGGAAGGGTACTGATCTTCAGCGATTCGCAATGTGGGCTGGCTTGCCTAAGCCTTCTGCCCCCCTCGCCCACCCCGCAACATCACATTCAACTCATCCACCACTTCCGCCCAATCCGCATCCTCCAAAATCTCCTCGCGCAAAAATGCCCGCTGACTGCACGTCCAGAAAAACGCGTCCGCCAGGTGCAGCTCCGGCTTGAGTGGCGAATGGACGGTCACAAATTGTTCGATACTCACCGGGTCATCCGGCAGGCCCAGCTGTTTGAACAATGACGACAAGCTATGCACGGGCGATTCCATGGTGGGCTCCAGATAAAGGCGGTTGAGTCGAGTCTAGCGGCAGCCCTCGGATGGCGCCGACGGCGCGTTGCACAGTACGAATAACCGCGCCCTGGCGCCACCACCGTCCTGGCGACTGAGTTCGCGCCAGCCCGTCGGCAGTGGGGCGAAATCGTCCGGGGCTTCGTTGCTGCTGATCAGCCACACGCGGCGGGTGCCTTCGGGCAATGCCGACAAGTGGTCGAGGTAGATGCGGCCGCCGTCCTGGTCCACCAGCGTGCCGAAGCCGTAGGCGTTGGGGCGAGTCGGCGTGCCGTCAGGTTTGGGCGGGGTGTAGAGCTGCAGTTGGGCGTCGGTCTGGTCGTAATAGACGTAGCTGAGGTACCACATCATGTCGCTGAGTACGATGCGGTCGGCTTCCTGGTAGTTGCGGTTGACGAATTCCACGGGCACGTTGAACTGGTCGTGTTCATCCACGGCGAAGTTGTTCTTGAGCCCCACCAGTTCAACGCCCACGACCAGTACGAACAACGCCGCGCCCAGCCACGACGAACGGTCGATGGCCAGCGCCAGCAGGATCGGCAAACCCAAGGCGTACACCGTGAGGTAACGCTCGATAAACACCGGTGAAATAAACGACACGCCGTACACCAGCAGCAATGGCAGCAGGAAGAACAGCGCCAGCAGGCCGGCGGGTCGATAGCGCTCGCGCTCGCGCCAGGCGGTTACCACGACGACCGAGACCAGCAACAGGGGAAACAGCCAGAACAGCGGCGACCAGAAACCAACGCCTTCATCCTGCAGCACGAACTGCCAGATCATCGACGGCAGGGACAGCAGGTTGACCGGCTCTTCCCAGCCAATGTCCCCGCCCACCTTGAGCTGGTCAACGTGTTGCACCAGGTCCAACAGGTTCGGCAGCCAGGGCAGATACAGCAACACAATCACGACATTGGCAACCCACCACGCCGGGCGCTTGATCAAGCGCTGGCCGGGTGCCGTACTCAACAGCCCCAGGTACGCCCAATGCACCAGCACGCACAGTGCCGTGAAGTAGTGGGTATAGAACCCGGCACTCATCAGCAGGACATACCCCGCCAGGTAGCGCGTGCGCTCGGGTCGGCGTAGCCAGTACACCAGCGCCAGCGTGGCGCCCAGCAGCCACACACCAAGCAGCGAATACATGCGCACTTCCTGGCTGTAGCGCACGGCCGTGGGCAGCAGCGCCAGCAGCACGCCCGCCAGCACTGCCGCGCGACGGGTGGACAGTTGCCGCGTCAGCCAAATACCCAGGCCCACGGTGATGACACCGGGGATGGCGCTCATGCCGCGAATCGACCAGATGCTGTCGCCAAACAGCTCGATCCAGCCACGCAGCAGGAAAAAGTACAGCGGTGGGTGCACATCATGGGCGGCGTGAAACCACAGGTCGCCCAGGGCGTACTCGCTGAGCAGCAGGCTGGAACCTTCGTCTCCCCAGATCGCCGCCGACGTGAGGTGATAAAACCGCAGGGCCAGCGCCAGCGCCAGGATCGGCACCCACCATAGACGGCTCAGCCAACCCGCCCCTTCCCACGTGAGACGGTTGAATGCGGGCAGCGCCCCGACCTTTTCGTTTTGCTCTACCACAGACCGACGCACCTCGATTTCCCCGCCACTGCCTTGATTGCACCTGCGCAAACTCCCGCCACTCTAGGACAAAAGCCCTTGAGTCGCTGCTGGAATCGGACAAATCGGCAATTTGTGTGGGGCTTCACCGAAGCACGCGTCGGATCAGGCTATGATTGCCTCCCTCCAAGGACTCAGGATCAAGGACACGCTATGCGCATCGGTTTTCTGTCACCCCTGGCACTCGCCCTGCTGGCCGGCATCTCCCTCCAGGCCCAGGCCAGTTCCGACGATTCGTGCTACCCGGATTGGCGGGTATCGCGTGACAGCCTCGACCCCTGCAACAACCTGCCGTTCCTGAGCCCTGGCAACGACAGCCGGGCCAACCTGCGCCTGTTGCTGGCCGACAAAAAGAACGCGGCGCTGACACCCAACGCCTTGAGTGAAGATGACCTGTCCCAGGGTTTTGGCCCAGTGCCCTTTGCGGTGTACCGCCTGACACCCGCCTCCAGCGCACAGACGCAGGCCGACTCGGACCAGTCGCCCACTGCCGAACTGGACACCTTGTTGACCGGCCTGGGGATCACGCGCGAAGCATACAAGACCGCCGGCGAAGCCTTCGTCGATGGCGAAGGCAGCCGCTGCCGCAGCAACGACGATGACAGCGCCACCGCGTTTATCCGCCAGGTGATCAACGCCGACATGCCAAGCACCGAGCGCACGGCGCTGGTAAAGGCTCGCCTGCAATTGCTCACCACCTGTGACTGGGATGGCCAGGTGGTGACTGACCCCATCGAGTCCGCCCACGGCCTGCTCTTTCGCAGCTACCTGCAAGCCGCCGCTGACTTCTACAGCGGCCGCTTCAGTGACGCCGAGCGCGGATTCGCCGCCACCCACCTGTCGACGATCCCTTGGCTGAAGGAAACCGCGCTGTACATGACCGCGCGCACGTCACTCAATCAGGCCCAGGCCGAAGCCTTCGATGAGTACGGCATGCCGCAGCTTGAGCATGTGGATAAGTCTGCCCTGAGCCAGGCCGAAGCTGGGTTTCTGGGGTACCTGAGCACTTATCCACAAGGTGTTTACGCAACGTCCGCCCACGGCCTGCTGCGCCGCGTGCACTGGCTGGCGAACGACAACGACAAACTGGCCGAAGACTTCGCCTGGCAATTGACCCAGGCCACCGAGGCCCAGCGCAATGTGTCGTTGGACGCACTGGTGGAAGAAGCCGACCTCAAGCTGCTGATGGTCAACAGCGCCAACCTCAAGGAGCCGCTGCTGCAAACGGTCACTGACCTGATGTTGATGCGCGCCAGCACCCCGCCACGCCTGACCCGCGCAGCCCTCGACCAGCAGAAAGCCACGTTCGCCAACGCGCCGGCGCTTTACGACTACCTGCAAGCGGCCTTTGCGCTGTACGTCGAGCACCAACCCGACGCCGCGTTGAAGCATCTGCCCCAGGACGTGCCGTCGAACCTGGATTACTTCGCCTTCAGTCAACAGACCCTGCGGGCGTTGGCCCTCGAAGATAAGAAGGACTGGAAAAGCGCCGAAGCCCTATGGCTGAAACTGCTCGCCCAAGCCAAGTTGCCACTGCAACGCGACCAACTGGAACTGGCCCTGGCGATGAACTACGAACGCAGTGGCCAATTGGCCAAGGTGTTCGCCAGCGACTCGCCGATCAGCGCCCAGCAGGTGCGCTACATCTTGCTGCGCACTGTCGCCGGGCCGCAGTTGCTGCGCCAGCAGATCGCCCAGGCCAGCGACCCGCTGGAACGCCAGACCGCGCAATTCGTCCTGCTTTATAAAGACCTGCTGCGCGGCCAGTACGCCACCTTCGCCGACGACCTCAAGCAACTGCCCGCCTCGCCCGCCGAGGACAAATTGGGCACCAGCCTGGGTTATGTCTACAGCGGCAACCAGACCTTGAAGCTGTTCCAGTGGAACGGTGACAAAGCCGAATCCGGCTACGCCTGCCCGAGCATCGCGCAAACGGCCGCGACGTTGCAGGCTGACGCGAAAAACCCGCAAGCCCTGAACTGCTTCGGCGAATTCATCCTGCGCAACAACCTCGACGGCATGCCCCTGGAACAGGCCCGCGCCGCCGGCAGCCTGGGCAGCAGCGCGTCGGACTTCAAGGGCGAAACCTTCTCGCGCCTGGACGGTTACAAACAGGTGATCGGCAACGCCAAGGCGCCGAAGAACGACAAGGCCTATGCCCTGTTCCGCGCCATCAACTGCTACGCGCCGGCCGGCTATAACAGCTGCGGCGGCCAGGACGTCGAACCGGCTGTGCGTAAAGCCTGGTTCCGCCAACTCAAGACCGGCTTTGGCGACACCCAATGGGGCAAATCCCTGCAGTACTACTGGTGAAACACCTGTGGCTAGGCTTGCTGTTGCTGGCAAGCCCGGCCTTCGCCGCCGTCGACGCGCGCGACTATGACGCCTTCTGGCTGTGGAGCGGCGTCACCCCGCAGCCGGTCCTCAAACAGGCCAAGACCCTGTACATCCTCCAGGGCCAGATCAACTCAACCCGCCGCGCGCCGGAGCGTGGCGTGCGGATGATCGCCCAAGGCACCAGCGTGCCGCGCATCACTGAAGGTGAAGTCTGGGTGGTGTACCGCGCCCACACCCTGCACTGGCCGGAACGCGTCTACACCCAACTGCTCGGCCAGGTGCAACGCTGGCGCGACGCGGGCAACCCGGTAGTCGGCATCCAGATCGACTTCGACGCCCGCACCCAATACCTGCATGAATACGCCACCTTCCTGCGCGACCTGCGCCACCGCCTGCCCGCCGACTTGCGCCTGAGCATCACCGGCCTGATGGACTGGAGCAGCAACGCCGACTCGGCCGCCATTGCCCAACTCAACGGAGTGGTCGATGAGGTGGTGGTGCAGACGTATCAAGGCCGCCACAGCATCCCGGATTACGCGGCGTATTTACCGCGCATGAATCGGCTGGGGCTGCCGTTCAAGGTGGGGTTGATTCAGGGTGGGGAGTGGGAGGAACCAGGGTATTTGCAGGCGAGCGAGTGGTTTCGGGGGTATGTGGTGTTTTTGCAGAATCGCTGATGGATTCTTGAAAGACATCAACAACTTCGCGTGCATTCTGCATGCACGCGGCAACTACTGGTTCTGCGCGAGCAAGCTCACTTCTAGTACGGGGCAAGGAACACAGACGCTATTCCCAGCGCCCACAAACTCACGCCGATGACCATCCAGATTACGTTGGCCCAGGTAAAACGGCTGTTGGCTGTGCCTTGTGGATCATCTTCTAGGTGGTTCACTGCCCGCTGAATCTGCGCCATCAGGGCAACCTGAACAATGGTCAAGCAGACACCTACTTTGACTGCCGTCAAAGGCGATACAAACCAGATATAGGTAAAGGGTAAAAGGGCGCAGCCTATCCACCCCAGGGCGAAGTAATGAGGCCACCATCGATAGGACGCATCTTTCAAATCGAGCGCCCGCTTGATTTTCAGGACGAGCGAATAAGCGAAAAAAATCGAAAAACATGCCCTAACAACAGGCAGCACTCTGGTACCGGTAGCGCTGCGATAGGCATCCCAGTGCTTATACAACCAGTAAAAGCCATAAAAGCCGTAGGACAACAGCATCATCACCAGCAACTTGCGCTGGGCCACCACAAAAAAGGCAGCGGGTCGGGCCGCTGCAACGGTGAGATCGGCTTGCGGCGGTGCGTAAGGATTTTCAGCAATGGACATAGCGAGGACACTCTAGGGAATAGCCCGCAACAGTAATGCTCGCGTTCCCGCTTTTTTGGCCCATACCAAAATAGAGACCCTTCCTACTCTCGACTGCGCGAGTTCAGCGGTTAACGGCCTACAGCGGATACACCGACTCCCAGCCGCCGCCCAACGCCTTGTACAACCCGACCATGGCCAACGACACACCGGTCGAGCTTTCCACCCACTGCTCCTGCGTCGCCAGCAGCGCGCTTTGCACGGTGAGCACATTGACGAAATCCGCCACGCCTTCGACGTACTGATGCTGCGCGGTTGTCAGGGCGATCTGGTTCTGGCGTACGGCTTCGGCGAGGCTGTCGCGGCGCAGTTGGCTGGCGTTGTAGCGGGTCAGTTGGTCGTCGATCTCATGCCAGGCGCGCAGCACGGTTTGCTGATAGGCCAGCGCCGCTTCCTGTTGCTGGGCTTGGCGCAAATTCACCATGCCTTGCAGGCGACCGCCGTTGAACAGCGGCAGGCTGAACTGCGGGCCGAAGGCAAAGGCGCGTGAGCCCCAGGACCCGAAATCCGACAGCTGCATGGCCTGGGAGCCGAGGCTGCCGGACAGGGTGATGCGCGGATAGAAATCGCCCTTGGCCACGCCGATGCTGGCGGTCGCCGCGTGCAGGCGGGCTTCGGCCTGGCGGATATCCGGCCGGCGTTCGGCAAGCTCCGAGGGCAGGCCGATGGCGACCTGACGCTGGGTTTGCGGCACCGTGGCGTCCTTGGACAATTGCGCATGCAGGGCTTGCGGTGGCTCGCCCATCAGCAGGCTCAGGGCGTTGATCAACTGGTCCTGGCGTTGCTGCAAATCCGGCAGGCGCGCTTCGATGGCCGCGACCTGGGCAGCGGCTTCGGCCACGTCCAGGTCGGTGGCGACGCCGTCGGCCAGGCGCAGTTGCGAGAGCTTGAGGCTGTGGCGTGCAACCTCGAGGTTTTGCTCGGTGACGGCGCGGGTGTTTTGCACGCCGCGCAGTTGGATGTAGTCCTGGGCGGTCTCGGCCAGCACCGACAACAGCACGGCGCGGCGGTCGTTTTCGGCGACTTGCAGGGTGGCGTCGGCGGCTTCGGTTTCGCGTTTGACGCGGCCCCAGAAGTCCAGCTCCCAGGAGGCGGAAAAGCCCGCGTCCCATTGGCTGAAGGCGGACCGCCCGTTTTCGCCGGACGGGTCACTCAAGCCTTTGCCGCTGTTGCGTTTGCGCTGGTAAGCCCCTGTGGCATCGACGTTGGGGTAACGCTCGGCGGTGGTCACCTGGCGCACAGCGCGACTTTGCTCCAGGCGGCTGCTGGCCAGTTTCAGGTCAAGGTTATCGGTGAGCGCACGGCGCGTGAGGGCGGACAGTTGTGCGTCGTGGAACACGTCCCACCAGCGCTCCTGGAGCGGGTCACTCACAGCGCGGCTGTCGGCTTGGCGGCCTTGGGGCTCGTTCCATTGTGTCACTTGAGGGCTTTGCGGGCGCTGGAAATCCGGGCCGACGGTGCAGGCGCTCAGACTGATCAGGCTGAGGGTGAGGCAGGCAACTCGTTTCATTGCTGGGCCACCTCGTGCTGGCGGGCGACCGGCTGGGTGTTGACGCTGGCTTCCACCGACATGCCGACGCGCAAGCGCTCAGTCAGCGGCTGGTTGGGTTCCAGTACGATTTTTACCGGAATGCGCTGCACCACCTTGGTGAAGTTGCCGGTGGCGTTGTCCGGTTTGACCGAGGCGAACGTCACCCCTGTGGCCGGTGCAAGACTCTCCAGATGACCGTTGAGCAACTCGCCGTCGAGGCTGTCGACCCGCACCTGCACGGCTTGGCCGGCGTGCATGTGGGACAGTTGGGTTTCCTGGAAGTTGGCCACCACGTAGGCCTCGGCCAACGGCACCACGGCGAGGATCTTGCTGCCCGGTGTCACATAGGCGCCCACCCGCACCGCACGCTCACCGACCATGCCGTCCACCGGCGCGACGATGCGCGTGTAGGACAGCTGATAACTGGCCATTTCCAACGCGGCCTGGGCGCGCTTGAGCCCGCCTTCGGCGGCATCGCGCTGGGCAGTGAGGATTTCCACCTGCTTGCGCTCGGCCGCCAGCACCGCCGTGGCATTGGCCAGGCGTGCGGTGGCCTGGTCGATGCGGGTCTTGGCTTGCTGGGCGTTCTGCACGGTGCCGGCGCCCACGCCGGCGAGGTGGTTGTAGCGGTTCAGTTCGTGTTCGGCGAAGGCCATTTCGGCGCGGTCTGCGGCGACGGTGGCCTGGGCTTGGGCGATCACCGAGCTTTGGCGCTCCAGGGTGGCGGTGGCGTTTTTCAGTTGGGCCTGGGCGACCAACGTGTCAGCGTCGGCGGCCTGGGCAGCGGCGCGCAAATCACGGTCATCGATCAACGCCAGCAGTTGGCCGGCCTTGACCTGCTGGTTGTCCTCCACCAACACGTCCTTGATAAACCCGGCCACACGCGGCGCGACCAAGGTGAAGTCGGCGGCGATGAACGCGTCGTTGGTGCTTTGGTGCCTGCTGCCCAGCAGGCCTGGCGCGACCAGATACACCAGCACGCCGACGGCAAATACGGTGATGACAGAGACGGCAATTTTATCTTTGCGTTTCATGAAAATTCCTTTTGGCTAGGTCGGCGCGCGAGGCGGAAAGATCCGCGTGGGCATCCAGAAAATCAGCAGGATCAACGCCACGGCGACACCGCCCATGACGTAATAGAGGTCCGAAGAGGTGAGCACCACGGCCTGCTCGTGCAGCCGATGGGCGAGGCCCGGTGCATCAACGTCGGCCAGGGGCGAATTGCCGAGCCGGTCCACCAGCATGGTCGAGTGAAAGTGCAGGCGTTGGGTGGTCAGCGCATCCAGCACGCCGGTGGCGACCACGGCGGCCAGGCCTTTGACGGTGTTGAACCAGGCCGAGGCGAACGGCCCGTCCTGCGGCTGAATGCTGCCGGTGGACAGCATCAACAGCGGCAGTACGGCCATAGGCTGGCCGAAGATCTGCAACAGGTACAGGCCATAAAAGTCATCGCGGATCCACGCCGAGGTGAGGTGCGCGCTGCCGATGCAGCACAGCACCAGCATGCTCAGGCCGATCCCCAGCACCCAGCGGCAATCGACCCAGCGCAGGTTGCACAGCGCGGCCACCAGCGGCAGCGCGATCAACTGCGGCAACGCCATCAGCAGCATCACGGGCGCGGTTTGCAGCGGCCGATAACCTTGGACCTGCGCGAGGAAACTCGACGGGATGATGATCACCGAGGTCAGCACCATCAGCACGCCCGCCAGCACGATCAACGCAAACGAGAGGTTGCGCAGGCCGAGCATCTGCAACTTGAAGAACGGCATCGGGTGCGACCATTCATTGAGCATGAACAGCACCAGCAGCAGCGCGCCGCCACTCAGCAAAAAGGTGATCAGGCCCGACTCGAACCAGTCCAGCCGATTGCCTTGCAGGATGCCGATCACCAGCATGCAGATCGCCGGGAAGCCCAGCAGCAGGCCGCGCCAGTTGAACTGCTTGAAGCGCTCCAGGCGCAGCGGGTCCTGGGGCAGGCCGTAAGCCACGGCAGCCATCGCCAGCAGGCACGGCGCGACGATCTGCCAGAACGCCCATTGCCAGCCGACGTATTCGGTCCACAGCGCCGCCAACGGCGTGCCGAGGCTCGGGCCGAAGGTGGCGGTGAGCGCGTAGCCGGCCAGGCCATACAGCTTGACGTTGGCCGGCAGGAAGCGCAGCGCCACGGTCATCAGCATCGGCGGCAGCGCGCCACCGGCCAGGCCTTGCACGGTACGCAGCAACAGCAGGCTTTCGTAGTTCGGCGCAAACGGGCACAGGATGCCCAGCACGGTGAACAGGCCGATGGCGCACAGCGTGAAGCGACGCAGGGAAAACGTCACCGAACACCAGGGCGCAAAGGCCATCGCCGCGACCGAGGTGGCGGTGTAGGCCGCGACCAGCCAGGTGCCTTCGTCAAAACCGATGTACAGCGCACCGCGGATATCGGCGAGGGCCACCTTGGTGACCATCTCGTTGAGGCCGGATACCAGCACTGCCAGCAACACGCCGACCAGGCCGATGATGATGCGCGGGCCGAATACGGGCGGGGTCATGGCGGCGGGCTTGGCTGCGGCCTCAAGGGCGGGGGCAGCGAGGGAAGTCATGAACAGGTAACTCGAAATGGGAAATACCCGAGCAGTTTAATCAGGCACACACATGACAAAAAGTTACATGTTGACAGGGTATAAGTGCGCGGGACGCAATCCTTGGTTCACTACAGAACCCTTGTGGGAGGGGGCAAGCCCCCACATTTGCCCTGTGTACGCTGGAGATTCAGGTCGGCTGGGCTTGCAGCCAGGTGGCGTGGCAACTTTCGCGCATCGTCTCACGCAGCCATTTGTGCGCCGGGTCCTTGTCGAAACGCGGATGCCAGGATTGGGCCAAGACCAGGGTCGGCAAGGAGATCGGCAATGGGAAGGCGCGCAGGGGCAGCTTCAGGCGGTTGGCGCTGTAGAGCGCTTCCTTGGGCACCGGCAGGATCAGGTCGGAGTCGGGCAGCATGAACATCGCGCCGTGAAACCCTGGAGCGATCATCGCCACTCGGCGCTCCAGGCCCTGGGCATTGAGCGCGGTGTCGATCGGCCCACGGGCGATGCCGCGCCGCGAAATGCTGATATGGGAATAACTGGCGAAACGTGCGGCGGTGATCTCTTCGTCGAACAACGGGTGGTCCTGCCGTGCCAGGCCGACGAAGGTGGTGGAAAACAGGTTCTGCACCTTGACCTCGGGACTGGCCGGCATGGTGTTGCTCACGCGCAAGTCCAGGCGGCCTTCGCGCAACGCTTCGTCGTCGGTGTCGCCCTCGGGCACGAAACACAGCTCGCACAGCGGCGCCACGCGCTCCAGGGTGTCGAACAGGCGACCGCCATACACGCCGATGAAAAAGTCATTGGCGCGCACGCTGAAACGGCGGCACAACGTGCTCAGATCCACTTGGTCGGCCGAGCGAAACAGCAGCGCCGCCTGTTCCACCACGTTGCGCACCTGGCCTTGCAGTTGCAGGGCCTTGGGCGTGGGCACAAGGCCGCGACCGGCACGCACCAGGATCGGGTCGCCCACGGCCTCGCGAATGCGCGTGAGGGTGCGGCTCATGGCCGCCGGGCTGAGGTTCATCCGCCGTGCGGCGCCCACCACACTGCCCTCGTCGAGCAAGGCGTCAAGGGCGACCAGCAGGTTCATATCCGGTAGTTGCATGCCAAGCACTCGTGATCGTGAGGGAGTGAGCTGGGCGCAATCGTAGCAGGGATTTTTACAACCGCACGCGCACGGTTTCGGGAAGGTGGTCGATGTAGCGGCTCTTGGGTTGGTTCCGGCACTTGCGCACGATCTCCGGCAGGGCATTGTCCAGCTCATCCGAGGCCAGCAGGCTGGCAGGATAGTCCAGGGTGCCACTGAGCACCGGCAACACCAGGTAGGCACGCACCAGCGCAAAACTGCGCATGGCGCTCAGAGGGCGTGAGGGTTGGTCGCGACGCCATAGCGTGACTTCATTGTTGAGCGCGCTGCACACCTGGCCAACCACCTCATTGACCGGCCTGCGAAAGGGCACGGTGATATCGCCTGTGGGCGAGAAGATCATGTCGTTTTTCGCGTCGATCACTGCCGGCATATCCGCAGTGACCGTCCAGGGTTTGAAACGCCACTGTCGGGCGGCATTGACGGCGGCCTCACCGAAGGCCGGGGCGCTGGCATCGAGCACCTTCACGTCACTGACCGAACCATCGTTGTGCAGGTTAAGGCCGATTTGAGCGCGCCCCTGCACATTGTTCATGCCTTGCGGGTACACCGGCTTGGGCATGTAGAGCGCCTCGGGGCTGGTGGTCGCCCACACCTGAAATGAGCACAGCAACGCTGCCGCGAAAACCAAAGAACGCATGGTCGTAAATCCCTTTACCAGAGCATTGCGACGCTGCCTGCAGCGTCGGATTCGGCCGGCATTATCGGGTTCACGGCGGGCAAAGAGCAATTATTCCTGTTTAGCGCTGCATGCCCCAACGCTTCACGGTGAGACGCTCGAAGGTGTCAAACACGAGGTTTTCCACCAGCAGGCCGATCAGGATCACCACGGCCAACCCGGCAAATACTTTGTCGGTGTACAGCTCATTGCGGTTCTGGAAGATGTACCAGCCCAGCCCGCCCTTGCCACTGGTGGCGCCGAACACCAACTCGGCGGCAATCAACGTGCGCCAGGCAAATGCCCAGCCGATTTTCAGGCCCGCGAGGATCGACGGCAGCGCAGCCGGGATCAAGATGAACAGCACGAATCGCATGCCCTTGAGGCCATAGTTGCGACCGGCCATGCGCAGGGTTTCGGACACGCCGAGGAACCCCGAATAGGTGTTGAGCGCCAGCGCCCACAGCACCGAATGCACCAGCACAAAAATCAGGCTGTTCTGGCCCAGGCCAAACCACAGCAGCGCCAGCGGCAGCAACGCAATGGCCGGCAGCGGGTTGAACATCGAGGTCAGGGTGCTCAGCAGGTCACGCCCCAGTTGGGTCGACACCGCCAGTGTGGTCAGGGCGAACGCCAGCACAATACCGATCAGGTAGCCCTTGATCAGCACCACCAGCGAGATGCTGACCTTGCTCAACAGTTCGCCGCTGAGCAGGCCGTCGGACAGCGCGCTAAAGGTCTGCAAAAAGCTCGGCAGCAGCAGGTCGTTGTTCTGATAACGCGCGACCGCTTCCCAGAGCAGCGCCAGCACGATCAGGATCAGGCCCTTGCGCAGCCAGCCTTGTTGCCACAGGCGTTGGCGCAGCGGCAGTTCGCGCTCTACGGGGACGCTGAGCAACGGTTCGAGGGTGATTTCGTATTCCTGGCGCATGGGTTGCCCCCTTAGTAAGCGATGCGGATATCGGCGAAACCCAACTCGGGCTCCGCTGCGCTGGTTTCATCGAACAACAAGCGATGAATCCGCCGCGCCGACGCCTGGAACGCTACACCGCCGAGGCTGTGCAGGTCGTATTGATGGCTGTGGATTTCCGCACGCACGCGCCCCGGGTGCGGCGACAGCAGCAGGATGCGATTGCCCACCACCAGCGCTTCTTCGATGGAGTGGGTAACAAACAACAGGGTGAAGCGCACCTCTTCCCAGAGCAGCAGCAGTTCTTCCTGCATCTTGCGCCGAGTGAGCGCGTCGAGAGCCGCGAAGGGCTCGTCCATCAGCAGGATTTTCGGCTGCATGGCCAGGGCGCGGGCGATGGCTACGCGGGCTTTCATGCCGCCCGACAAGGTGTGAGGGTACGCATCGGCAAAGGCACTCAGGCCGACTTTGTCGAGGTAATGCAGGGCGCGTTCTTCCGCTTCGCGGCGCTTGAGGGTCTTGGACGCCAGCAGCGGGAACATCACATTTTGTTTAACGGTTTTCCACGGCGGCAACTGGTCGAATTCCTGGAACACCACGATGCGATCGGGGCCTGGTTGTTCGACCTTTTGCCCCAGCAGGCGGATCTCACCTTCGCAAGGTTTGATAAACCCGGCGATGGACTTGAGCAACGTGGATTTGCCGCAGCCCGAAGGACCGAGCAGCACGTAGCGGTCAGCCGGATCAATCTCGAAGCTGACCTGGTGGGTGGCCCGCACCACGCGTTCGGGGGTGCGGTATTCGAGGCTGACGCTATCCACCGCCAGCAACGGTGCGACGGTGTGCAGGTTGCTGGCCGTGTGGCCTTGCAAGGGCGCGTTCATCTCAACTTCCTTGCAGGGGCTTGGCGTCCTGGAAGAAGTAGTCCTTCCACGATTCAGGCTTGTTTTTGATGGCGCCGACGCGGTAGAGGAACTCCGCCAGCGGGTAGGTGTTTTTCGGTGTGACGCTGAATTCAAACTGCGGGTTGTCGATGATCTTGAGCAGCTCGGCGCGGCCGATCTTGGCCTTGGTCACACGGATGTAGGTATCGGCTGCGGCGCCTTTGTCGTTCTGGGCGAACTGCGCAGCTTCGGTCAGTGCGTCCACAAACGCCTTGTAGGTTTTCGGGTTGTCGTTGCGGAATTTTTCGGTGGCGAACAACACCGTCGGCGAGTTCGGCCCGAGCAGGTCATAGGTATTCAACACCACGTGCACGTTGGGATTGGCCAGGGCCTGGTCTTGGAACGGCGGGTTGGAGAAGTGCCCGGTCAGCTCGGTGCCGCCGGCGATCAGTGCGGCAGTGGCGTCAGGGTGCGGGACGGCGACGGTGTACTTGTCCAGGCGATTGAACTCCTTGTCGCCCCACTGCTTGGCGGCGGCGTATTGCAGGAAACGCGACTGCACCGAAACGCCCACCGCAGGCACGGCGATGCGGTCCTGGTCGGTGAAGTCGGCGATGGTCTTGACCTTGGGGTTGTTGCTGACCAGGTAGTACGGGAAGTTGCCCAGGGATGCCACGGCCTTGACGTTCTGCTTGCCGTGGGTGCGGTCCCAGATGGTCAGCAACGGACCGACGCCGGCACCGGCGATATCGATGGAGCCAGACAGCAGCGCATCGTTGACTGCCGCGCCACCGGACAGTTGGGTCCAGTCGACCTTGATGTCGATGCCTTCCTGCTTGCCGTATTTTTCGATGAGGTTTTGGTCGCGCACCACGTTGAGCAGCAGGTAGACGATGCCGAATTGTTCGGCGATGCGGATCTCGCCTTCGGCCTGGGCCGCTGCCGGCGCTACCAGGCTGCCAGCCAGCAGGCTGATACCCAGCCCAACGGTGGCGGCCAATCGTGCAAATGGGATGTTCCTGGACATGGTCATGCTCCGAATCAGAAAGGCGCGTCGCCCTGGATGGTGGTGCGAAACAGCTTGCGGCGCAGGTAGCTGGGGCAACCGGCGGCGAGGTGGATCAACGAGCGGTTGTCCCAGAACACCAAGTCGTGGGGCTGCCATTGATGGCGATAGATGTTGTGTGGCAGCACGCTGTGGGCGTAGAGCTGGGCAAGCAGGTCGCGGCTTTCGTCTTCGGGCAGGCCGACGATGCGGGTGGTGAAGCCCTCACTGACAAACAACGCCTTGCGGCCGTTTTCCGGGTGGGTGCGCACAATCGGGTGCACCACTTCGGCGACTTGCGCCAACTGCTCGGGCGTGAGTGTGGGGCGCCAGTTGCCTTCGAATTTGGTCTCGCTGTAGCGTGCGGTGTAGGAATGGGCGGCGCTGCGGCCATCCACTGCTTTGCGTAGGTGCTCGGGCAATTGGTCCCAGGCTTTGTGCATGTCGGCGAACAAGGTGTCGCCACCTTCAGAGGGCAGCTCCTGGGCATGCAGCATTGAGCCCAGGCTCGGCAGTGCTTTATAGGACAGGTCCGAATGCCAGAATTTACCCGCGTCGCCCAGGCCGATGGATTGGCCGTTTTCAATGATGTTGGAGACGATCAGGATTTCCGGGTGGTTGGCCAGCAGGAACTGTTTGAGCACGTGGATCTGCAGCACGCCGAAACGGCGGCTGAAGGCAATCTGCTGTTCGGGAGTGATGCGTTGGTCGCGAAAGACCACAACGTGATGATCCAGGTGCGCACGGTGAATGCGTGCAAAATCCTGGTCATTGACTGGCCGGGACAGGTCCAGGCCGATAATCTCGGCACCGACACTGCCGGGCAGTGGTCGAATCTCGAAAGATTGGGCAGTAGGGATCGCTGTTGGAACAGTAGAGGTGGCGGACATGAGTTCACTCCCGGTCAGACAGGAGAGTGACTTTATAGGTATAAGAACGGCAATTTAAATACCGTTAGGAAATATCGATATGCGTGAATGTCGTAAAATGGCCATGCCTTGTCAGACACGCGAGAAGCCTCGGGTGGGCTTCGGGAGCCTGGTGTTGAACCGCTTACAAGCCGAAACTGTGCCTGTTTGACAAGCGTATGGGCAGTCTCTAGTGTTCATTGGATCCAATTAGCCACCACCCTTCTAACGAGGAGGATAGCGTAACCGTGACGCAGAAGCCGACCCCTTTGAACAGCATCAAGATCAGCGGCCCTATTCCCGCCCACCTTGCTCGCTCCGTAATTGAAGAAACCTTGCGAAATGCAATCCTCGATGGCCGATTGCCCTGCGGTACTGCGATGCGTCAACAAGAATTGGCCAGCCTGTTTGGCGTCAGCCGCATGCCCGTACGAGAAGCCTTGCGCCAACTGGAGGCCCAATCGCTGTTGCATGTGGTGACCCACAAGGGCGCCGTGGTTGCACCGCTGATCGAAGACAATTCGGCGGAAACCTATGGACTACGGATGCTGCTGGAGTCCGAGGCATTACGCTTGTCGATTCCCTTGCTGACCGAAACCGATCTCGCCGAGGCTGAAGCGTTCATCTGTGCACTGGAGCAGGAAAAAGACTACACCGAGATTGGCCGCCTCAATCGACTGTTTCACATGGCCCTGTATGGCAAGGCCCCCAACCAGCGGTTGCTCAGGCTGGTGGAACATGGGTTGAACGAGGAAGAGCGCTTCCTGCGTTTCAACCTTGAGGCGATGGGGTTGGGTGAAACATCCCAGGAAGATCACCGGGAGTTGCTGAACCTGGTGGCACAGAAAAAAGTCGACGCAAGCATCCTGACACTGCGCAACCACTTGATGCGAGGGATGGAGGTGATCACCACCTACCTCAATGGCCTGGAAGACACCCCTTAACGAGGTGCTCCAGTGTGCGTCTTGACCCTCTAACGCTGCGGGGCTCCCTCTCAACAGGGTAGCGCCCGCGACAGAGAAACTTCCCACATCAAATAAAGCAACTTACTGACAGCTAATATTATTTAGAAAAACATCTAACACATTCATATGCTCGCCAAATTGTTTAACCCGCTTATTATATTTTATTACTAAACCCGACACTTCAATCGACGGCATAGCCCCATGCGTTCGAGCGTTCGCTTGCGCCAGGCTTGGCTTACACCTGTTTGTCTTCTTGCCGTTCATGAAAGCTCAACGTTGCGTTCACAGTAGACGCAACAACTTATAGGCATCCACCATGTATCAATCGTTACTTGAACAAAGAAAACGGAAGTTATGCAGCCACGCGTTATTTATGGAAATAACTTCACTTCGAAAGTTACAACTTTTTATGGAGAGCCATGTATTCGCTGTTTGGGACTTCATGACCCTCACCAAGCGCCTGCAACAGGACCTGACCTGCACGCGCCTGCCCTGGCTGCCACCCGCTGATGCGCAAGCCGCACGGCTGATCAATGAGATCGTGCTGGGCGAGGAGTCAGACGAACACCCGAGTCAAGGCCACTGCAGCCACTTCGAGTGGTACCTGCAAGCCATGGTCGAAGTCGGTGCCTGCACCTTGGCGATCAAACGCTTCATCGCGCTGCAACGCGAAGGGGTAGACGCGAGTGCTGCCTTGCACAGGGTCGATGTTCCTGCGGGCGTAGCGCGTTTTGTCGACGACACACTGCACATCGCGCTGAACGCCTCCACTCACTGTGTGGCAGCCGCGTTTTTTCACAGTCGCGAGCAAGTCATCCCCAGCATGTTCGAGGACATCCTGCGCCAGGGTGCGCTCATCCATCACCAGGCGCCCACGTTGTGTACCTATCTCAAGCGCCACATCGAGTTGGACACAGAGAATCATGGCCCGGCAGCAGAACAGTTGCTTGAGCGCCTGACCAGCGCAGACCCGACTTACCCGCAACAGGCCTACGAGGCGGCCCTTGCTGCGGTGGAAAGCCGCATCACGTTCTGGGACGAGGTAAGGGCCTCGCTGCAAGAGGTGCAACCATGAACAGCGCCAGCTACCACGCGATTGCCGACGATTGGGAGCGCCGTGCAACGGTCCGCACCCGCCCTCGCCGCCTGCTGGAAAACGATGACAAGCTGATCTATCCGCTGTGCCGCCAGCCCTTGGTCCTCAATGCGACATTTGTGGAGCATTGCCCGCACTGGCGCGACTTCGTACTGCTGCAAAGCTTCTACAAATTCATCAACGACGTGGTGATCTTCGAGACCGAAATCGTCGACACGACTGCCCGCAGCATTGCCAAGAATCGCTTCGCGGTGCCCTTCCCGCTTGACTGCCGCGTGGATGCGATGACGGTGGTGGTAGATGAGGACTACCACGCCTTGGTCGCACTGGACTTTTTGCAGCAAACCATCGCCATGACGGGCATACAACCACTCGACCTGCCCGAGCAAATCGAACTGAGCCGTGCACTGCCGGCGGCACAGGCGCAGGCACCGGCTCACCTGCACGATGCCGTGGCGCTGATCGCCGTGGCCATCGCTGAAAACAGCGTAACCCAGGACGTGGCGGCCTTTTCCAAGGACGCCAGTGTCAAAGCCTCCATTTGCGGCCTGATGGCCGACCATCTGTTTGACGAGGGCCGCCACGCGCAATTCTGGACCCGGCTGGTGCAGCTTTATTGGCAAGCCGCGAGTCCGGATGACCGTGACAGCATCGCCCAGGTACTACCGACGTTCCTTGCGCATTACCTGACCAACGAGCTGCAAAAAAACTTCGACCTGCACCTGATCGAACACCTCGACATCAGCGCCACGCTGCGCAACGCGCTACGCGATGAAATAACGGCGCTGGCGTTTCCCATTACCCGCCAGCACCCGTTGATGGGCAATATCATGAATTTTCTGCGACATAGCGGTTTGTTGCAGACGCCGAGCGTGGCACACGCGCTGGACACCTACTTGCCGGTGCCGATATGAGGCGCCTGACCATCGGCTGGCACGGCACCAGCCGAGCACTCACCGCCATCCGGGAGGTGCTGGACCAGTACGGGCATGTATCGGGTGACGAGGCCGTCGACCTCTGGATTGAGGACGGTAGCCTGCCGTTATTGGTCGACATCGGCCAAGCAGCCTGTATGAGGCTGCGCGTGGGGGTTGGCCCGATAACCGACAGTGGGTTACCGGCGGTGCAACTGCGCAGCTATGACGCTGACCAACGCTTGCGTGCCGTGCTGGACATTGCCGAGGAGCCCAGTGGCAATGGCCAACGACTGCGCCGACAGGTGACGAGCGCGCTGGAAGACTGGGTTGCGCTGCACGTCAGCGGTTTTTCGCGGGATCCCGAGCACTTCTCTACACGCGCGATCGCCACGGACTGGCCAGAGCGGGGTTTGCAGGGGCTTGAGGCACTGGCATTCATGCATCGGTTCAATCGTACGGACGACCCTGCATTGATGCACAAAGCGCAGGTACCGGTGATCGAGCGGATACAGGACAGCCTTCGTACCTTCGCCAACCGGACGGCACTGAACATCGCGGGCAACGAAGTGACTTACCATCAGCTGCACCTACGGGTCATCGCGATCCAGCAACGACTGCGCCCCTTGCTGGCAGCATTTGAGGCCGTGCCAGTGGTCGGTGTATGCCTGGGGAAGTCCATCGAGTTGTACGCCAGCATTCTGGCGCTGCAGGGCTGTGGTGCCGTGTACCTGCCACTGGCCCCCGACCACCCCCCGCAACGCCATCAGGCCATGCTCGAAAGTGCCGGGGCATGCGTATTGCTGGATACTGGCCAGCACCCGTTACGCGAGCGTTTCATTGCCGTGGATGTGAGTGCTGTCGGCCTGTGCGACGCCGACCGGCCGATCCACAATCGCTGCTGCCCGGATACGCCGAGCATGGTGCTTTATACATCGGGCAGTACAGGCCAGCCCAAGGGCGTGCTACTCAGCCACGGCAACCTGGCGCACTTCGCCAGTTGGTTCGGCGCGTGTATGGCGCTGGATGAGCGAAGTCGGGTGTTGCAGTTTTCACCCATGAGTTTCGACTCGTCGTTGATCGATATCTTCCCCGCATTGATCGCTGGTGCCCAGTTGATCGTGCCCAGCGAGGAGCAAAAGCGCGACCCTCAGCAACTGGTGGAACTGCTCCGTCAGCGGCGCGTCACCCATGCTTTCCTGCCGCCGGCGCTGCTCGGTATCCTGCCGCTGGACCGCCCCCTGGGCTTGACGCACCTGCTGACTGGCGGCGATGCCTGCGAACCCCATGTGATCGAACGGCTCGCAGGCCAGTGTCAGTTACACAACCTCTATGGCCCCACCGAAACCACGGTGCTGATCACGCACCGAAGGATGGCCCCCGGCGACAACCCTCACAACATCGGCCATCCGATCACGAACAGCCAAGTGCTGATACTCGATGAAAACCTCGAACCGGTGGATGAGCGCGTGATGGGTGAGCTGTACATCATCGGTCCTGGGGTTAGCCTGGGGTATGTGAATGCGCCGCCGCTGGCGGCCAGCCCGTTCATCGAACTGCCAATAGGCGATGGCCAGGCGCTGTGCGCTTATCGCAGCGGTGACCTGGCACAGTGGACAGCCAAAGGAATTGTGCTGGGCGGACGCCGTGATGATCAGGTGAAGATCCGCGGCTTTCGGGTCGCGCCCCAGGAAATTGAACAATGCCTGCGTGACAGCCGGCTGTATCGCCAGTTAGCAGTGGTGATCGACTGCGACACTCGGGTCTGCGCCTTTGTCGCCCAGCCTGAACCCGGTGCCACGGTGGCGGCCCTGCAGCAACATGCGCGGCAGTGGCTACCGGATTACATGCAGCCTGGGTTCTGGGGCGAGTTGCCGGACATGCCTTACTCCAGCAACGGTAAAGTCGACCGCAAGGCGTTGCTGGCGCTCCCGTTCCAGCCACTCTTGCAGACCCCTCCTCGCGCTGCGCACACCCCGCTCCAAGCGCGATTGAGCAACCTGTGGGGCGAGTTACTGACTCGACCGGCTACTCAGTTTTCAATTGATGACAGCTTCTTCGACCTCGGTGGCCACTCGATTTTGCTGTCGACCCTGTTGCTAAGCGTGCGCGAGCAATTGGGACGCAGCTTCGCGTTGAGCCAGTTCATTGAAGTACCGACGATTCGTACGCTGGCAACGCTGCTGGAGGAGGGTGAGCTTCCCGACGCTGCCACGGGCCAGGCGGTTCAGGACGCTCAACGGGAATGGGCAATCAGCACACTGCCCGATGACCGTGCAGGCGACCCGCATAAAGTGATCGTGACAGGCGCCAACAGCTTCGTCGGTGTTCATATCGTCGAGGCGTTGCTGGCGGGCGGTGCAACCGCAGTGGCGTGCCTGGTTCGGGAAGTGCCGGGGAGCTGTGCAATGACGCGATTTACCCAAGCATTGCGTGAGTACCGCCTGGAACACATGGACTTGAGTCGAGTGCAGGTCTTCGCCGCCGACATCAGCCTGCCGCAGTTGGGCTTGGCCTGCGACATGTATGAGCATCTCGCCGAGGACTTCGGCGTACTGGTGCATAACGCAGCGCGGGTCAACCACGTGATGGACTACGCCTCGCTGGCCAGGGATAACGTCGCGCCCATAGCCGAATGCCTGCGCCTGTGCGAAACCCGCAGCAAGAAAGTCTTCAACTTTGTCTCGACACTCTCGGCCTCCAGCGGCGTCGACTCACAGGGGCACGTTCTGGAAGCCCCGGCGGCGGCCACACCGCCGCTGTACATCAAAAATGGCTACAACCTGTCCAAGTGGGTCGCCGAGCGGCTGCTGGGGCGTGCGGTTGAACAAGGGGCCTGGGTGAATATCCATCGCCCGGGAAATATCAGTTTCAATAGCCGCAACGGCGTTTGCCAGCCGCACAAGAATCGTCTGATGCTGATGCTCAAGGGGTCGCTGCAATTGGGCCTGATGCCCCGGTTGGCGTTGAATTTCGACCTGATGCCCGTGGACTTCCTGGCGCGCTTTATTGCGTTCCACTGCACTGGCTTTCACGCCGAGCGCAACGTGTTCAACCTGCACAACCCACAGCCGTTGAGCTGGGAGGATTACCTGGACGCGTTCAGCCGGGCGGGCTACAGGTTCGAGCGGGTGAGCATTGCACACTGGCAGCAGGCGCTGCGAACGGTGAGTCCGGACAACGCACTGTTTGGGGTACTCGGGTTTTATCTCGATCGTCTGGATGAAGACATCGGTGATACCTCGATGATTCGCCACGACAACGCACGCCATGGTGTTCAACAAATGGGGGAACAGTACCCCGACAAAGATCCGGTGCTGTTGAGCAAAGGCTGCAACCACCTCAAGGCCATCGGCTTTCTCTGAAACGCCTCAGGACGAACTCATGAAACCGCTGCAACCCGATACGTTAATTCGCAACCCTGAAGGCGTGCCCATAGTGGCCTCTGTCGTGATCGACTGCGACGCCTCGCGCCTGTGGAACATGGTGGGACAGTTTGCAGGCTTCGATGTGTTCATCCCTGCCCTGACGCATATCGACATGATCGGCACCGGCGTGGGCGCTCTGCGCACGAAGTTCTTCCGAGATGGCAACTGCGTGGTGGAACAACTCAACAGCCGGGACGAGCACGCCATGCACATGACCTGGACCACAATCTACAACACCCTGGGCGTAGCCAGGCTGTGGGCCGCGATCACCGTAGACGCACTTGGCGCGCACAGTTCCAGGGTGACCTGGACCATCATTGCCGAGCCCATAGACACGGCGCAGGGAGGTTTTGAGCAGTTTGTGCAAGGGTTCGCCGACAGCGCGCTGGACAACGTGCGCCGCTTGTTGGGCAAGCAGTAGGAGCGAGTTGCTCGCTCCTACTTATAGGCTCGACGGGTCAGATCTTGAAGCTGTCGACCAACTGCTTCAAGCGATTGGCCTGTTGTGACAACGCATCGCAGTCTTTCAAGGTTTCGTTGAGGTTGGTCACGCCCTGCTGGTTCAGCAGGTTGATCTGGTTGATGTCGACGTTGAGGGTTTCCACCACGGCAGTCTGTTCTTCAGTGGCCGCCGCGACGGACTGGTTCATGCCATCGATCTCGACGATCCGCTGCGTCACACTGACCAGGCGCTCACCGGCTTGGTTGGCGACTTCAACGCTCTCTTCGCTGGAAGCCTGGCTGGCATTCATGGTGGTCACCGCTTCACGCGACCCCACCTGCAGCGACGTGATCATCTTATGAATCTCTTCGGCCGACTCCTGGGTACGGTGGGCCAGGTTGCGCACTTCATCGGCCACCACGGCAAACCCGCGCCCGGCTTCCCCTGCCCGCGCAGCTTCGATGGCGGCGTTGAGGGCGAGCAAGTTGGTTTGCTGGGAGATGCCTTTGATCACATCGAGAATATGGCCGATGTTATCGGTGCTCGCGTTCAGAGTCTCGATCTGAGTGCAAGACAGGCTGATCTTCTGCGACAGCTCCGACATTGCCCGAATGGTTTGCTCGACCACTTTGCGGCCATCGTCGGCTTGCTCGCTGGCACCGCTCGCGTGCTGCGACGCATCGGCGGCATTACGCGCGATTTCCTGGGTAGCCGCACCCAGTTCGTTGATCGCTGCGGCCACGCTGTTGGTACGCGCGCTCTGCTCGTCGGAGCCGATGATCGAGGCGTTGGAAGATGCCATCACGCGCTGGGACAGGTCGTGCACTTGTCGTGTTGCGGAAGACACTTCGGAAATCGAAGCATGGATACGCTCTACGAATCGGTTGAACGCACTGCCTACCTCACCGAATTCATCTTTACTGGTCACGGCCAGGCGGCGGGTCAGGTCACCCTCGCCCTGAGCGATATCCTGCATGGCAACACCCATCGTCGTGAGGGGGCGCAGCAACACTTGAATCAACAGGCTCAAGAGCACCGCAATCGCGACCACGGCAATCAACATGGCAATCAGCGCAGAAGTGCGGAATTTACCCAGCGGTGCGTAGGCCTTGTCTTTATCGATCGACAGGCCGATATACCAATCTGCACCGGGCAAGCCGCTGATAGGGGTGAACGACAGAATGCGATCCTGCCCCTTGAGGACGACGTCCTGGTTGAGCTTTTCGATACGGACATTAGTGCCTGGGTAGATGTCCTTGAGGTTTTTCATCACCTGGTCCTCGTCAGGGCTGACGATGACCTGGCCATCGCCACTGACCAGAAACGCATGGCCGATGCCGCCGAAATCCACCGAATTGATGATCTTCACCAGGGTTTGCAGGCTCAGGTCACCACCGACCACGCCGAGCAGCTCGCCGTTCTTTTTCACCGGCATAGCGATGGTAACGATCTGACCACCCACCGCGGCCATATAGGGCGGTGTAAGCATAGGCTTATCGGCAGCCACGGCTTGTTTGTACCAAGGGCGCTGACGGGGGTCATAGCCGTCGGGCATTTTAGCGTCCGGACGCTGGGTGAACACACCGTTGGTTTGGCCAACATAGGTGAACTGGAAATTCGAGGTGAACGCGGGTTGATCGACCAGCCCAGGGAGGTCTACCGCATTGCCTTGGTGGGCAACGTTTTGCGTCAGGCTTTCAAGCACCAATATTCGGCCACTGAGCCAGTTCTGCACGCTGCTGGCAGTGAGTTCACCCGACTGCTGAATGGATGACTCCAGGTTCTGCTTAATGGTGCTGCGCTGGAGGTAGTCGTTGTAAAGGGTAAACAACGCAAAGGCTAGAACCACAACGCCTGACGCGGCCAACAAGATTTTATGACTGAACTTGAGATTCATTTCATCGACTTCTTTTTGCCAAAGGGGGGTGAGCGTGCCGAGTGGAACATTCCATGTAACGGTATAGGCAACTTGTCGGGCCGCTCTATTTCGGGGCACGCATGGCTCGTCAGGCTTTCGGCCAAGCTGAGGCAAAACTGAGTGTTTTGTGGGATAAATCTTCTTTTCCCGTAGGAAACTGACAAGCGGTTGTCGTACAAGCATCCAGCCTGCACCGGCTTGTCATTTGTAGCGCTTGGCGCAGCCCCCTTCGAACACTGTCTTTTGAGTAGGTGCTGTCATGCAATGTGATGCGCGTTAAAGCACCATTTCAGCCGAACCGCCGCGCAACGTGAGACGCCGTCAAGCGAGCTGTTCTGATCAGCTCCGCTTAACGACAAAACCCCTGTCTGCGTTAGCAGACAGGGGTTTCGGAATTCAATCTTGACGATGACCTACTCTCACATGGGGAAACCCCACACTACCATCGGCGATGCATCGTTTCACTACTGAGTTCGGGATGGGATCAGGTGGTTCCAATGCTCTATGGTCGTCAAGAAATTCTGTGTACCGGAGCGTTGCAATAGCGACACGCCGATGAAATTCATGGACTTCTACAAAAACAAAACCCCTGTTTGCGTGAGCAAACAGGGGTTTTGGAATTTAATCTTGACGATGACCTACTCTCACATGGGGAAACCCCACACTACCATCGGCGATGCATCGTTTCACTACTGAGTTCGGGATGGGATCAGGTGGTTCCAATGCTCTATGGTCGTCAAGAAATTCGGGTACTGAGTCGCGGCCAGTTGGCCTCGCTTCAGCAAATTGGGTATGTGATAGCTTTCGGTGTTTTGTGAGCATCGAACTTTCGGTTCATTGCGTCTTCACACACCGCAATCTGATGCTCTTTCGAGTAGTCAAATTGCTTGGGTGTTATATGGTCAAGCCTCACGGGCAATTAGTATTGGTTAGCTCAACGCCTCACAGCGCTTACACACCCAACCTATCAACGTCGTAGTCTTCGACGGCCCTTCAGGGGACTCAAGGTCCCAGTGAGATCTCATCTTGAGGCTAGTTTCCCGCTTAGATGCTTTCAGCGGTTATCTATTCCGAACATAGCTACCCGGCAATGCCACTGGCGTGACAACCGGAACACCAGAGGTTCGTCCACTCCGGTCCTCTCGTACTAGGAGCAGCCCCTCTCAAATCTCAAACGTCCACGGCAGATAGGGACCGAACTGTCTCACGACGTTCTAAACCCAGCTCGCGTACCACTTTAAATGGCGAACAGCCATACCCTTGGGACCGGCTTCAGCCCCAGGATGTGATGAGCCGACATCGAGGTGCCAAACACCGCCGTCGATATGAACTCTTGGGCGGTATCAGCCTGTTATCCCCGGAGTACCTTTTATCCGTTGAGCGATGGCCCTTCCATACAGAACCACCGGATCACTAAGACCTACTTTCGTACCTGCTCGACGTGTCTGTCTCGCAGTCAAGCGCGCTTTTGCCTTTATACTCTACGACCGATTTCCGACCGGTCTGAGCGCACCTTCGTACTCCTCCGTTACTCTTTAGGAGGAGACCGCCCCAGTCAAACTACCCACCATACACTGTCCTCGATCCGGATAACGGACCTGAGTTAGAACCTCAAAGTTGCCAGGGTGGTATTTCAAGGTTGGCTCCACGCAGACTGGCGTCCACGCTTCAAAGCCTCCCACCTATCCTACACAAGCAAATTCAAAGTCCAGTGCAAAGCTATAGTAAAGGTTCACGGGGTCTTTCCGTCTAGCCGCGGATACACTGCATCTTCACAGCGATTTCAATTTCACTGAGTCTCGGGTGGAGACAGCGCCGCCATCGTTACGCCATTCGTGCAGGTCGGAACTTACCCGACAAGGAATTTCGCTACCTTAGGACCGTTATAGTTACGGCCGCCGTTTACCGGGGCTTCGATCAAGAGCTTCGCGTTAGCTAACCCCATCAATTAACCTTCCGGCACCGGGCAGGCGTCACACCCTATACGTCCACTTTCGTGTTTGCAGAGTGCTGTGTTTTTAATAAACAGTCGCAGCGGCCTGGTATCTTCGACCGGCATGAGCTTACGGAGCAAGTCCTTCACCCTCACCGGCGCACCTTCTCCCGAAGTTACGGTGCCATTTTGCCTAGTTCCTTCACCCGAGTTCTCTCAAGCGCCTTGGTATTCTCTACCCAACCACCTGTGTCGGTTTGGGGTACGGTTCCTGGTTACCTGAAGCTTAGAAGCTTTTCTTGGAAGCATGGCATCAACCACTTCGTTAACTAAAAGTTAACTCGTCATCAGCTCTCGGCCTTAGAATCCCGGATTTACCTAAGATTCCAGCCTACCACCTTAAACTTGGACAACCAACGCCAAGCTGGCCTAGCCTTCTCCGTCCCTCCATCGCAATAACCAGAAGTACAGGAATATTAACCTGTTTTCCATCGACTACGCTTTTCAGCCTCGCCTTAGGGACCGACTAACCCTGCGTCGATTAACGTTGCGCAGGAAACCTTGGTCTTTCGGCGTGGGTGTTTTTCACACCCATTGTCGTTACTCATGTCAGCATTCGCACTTCTGATACCTCCAGCAAGCTTCTCAACTCACCTTCACAGGCTTACAGAACGCTCCTCTACCGCATCACTTACGTGATACCCGTAGCTTCGGTGTATGGTTTGAGCCCCGTTACATCTTCCGCGCAGGCCGACTCGACTAGTGAGCTATTACGCTTTCTTTAAAGGGTGGCTGCTTCTAAGCCAACCTCCTAGCTGTCTAAGCCTTCCCACATCGTTTCCCACTTAACCATAACTTTGGGACCTTAGCTGACGGTCTGGGTTGTTTCCCTTTTCACGACGGACGTTAGCACCCGCCGTGTGTCTCCCATGCTCGGCACTTGTAGGTATTCGGAGTTTGCATCGGTTTGGTAAGTCGGGATGACCCCCTAGCCGAAACAGTGCTCTACCCCCTACAGTGATACATGAGGCGCTACCTAAATAGCTTTCGAGGAGAACCAGCTATCTCCGAGCTTGATTAGCCTTTCACTCCGATCCACAGGTCATCCGCTAACTTTTCAACGGTAGTCGGTTCGGTCCTCCAGTTAGTGTTACCCAACCTTCAACCTGCCCATGGATAGATCGCCCGGTTTCGGGTCTATTCCCAGCGACTAGACGCCCTATTAAGACTCGCTTTCGCTACGCCTCCCCTATTCGGTTAAGCTCGCCACTGAAAATAAGTCGCTGACCCATTATACAAAAGGTACGCAGTCACCCAACAAAGTGGGCTCCCACTGCTTGTACGCATACGGTTTCAGGATCTATTTCACTCCCCTCTCCGGGGTTCTTTTCGCCTTTCCCTCACGGTACTAGTTCACTATCGGTCAGTCAGTAGTATTTAGCCTTGGAGGATGGTCCCCCCATATTCAGACAAAGTTTCTCGTGCTCCGTCCTACTCGATTTCATGACTAAGAGATTTTCGCGTACAGGGCTATCACCCACTATGGCCGCACTTTCCAGAGCGTTCCGCTAATCTCAAAGCCACTTAAGGGCTAGTCCCCGTTCGCTCGCCACTACTAAGGGAATCTCGGTTGATTTCTTTTCCTCAGGGTACTTAGATGTTTCAGTTCCCCTGGTTCGCCTCTTACGCCTATGTATTCAGCGTAAGATAACCATCTTATGATGGCTGGGTTCCCCCATTCAGACATCTCCGGATCAAAGTCTGTTTGCCGACTCCCCGAAGCTTTTCGCAGGCTACCACGTCTTTCATCGCCTCTGACTGCCAAGGCATCCACCGTATGCGCTTCTTCACTTGACCATATAACCCCAAGCAATCTGGTTATACTGTGAAGACAACATTCGCCGAAAATTCGATAATACTCAAAACTGAGTAACTCACAAATTTTACCTTAGCCTGATCCGTTACCAGTGAAAGTAACGTTCAGTCTATCTTTCTATCACATACCCAAATTTTTAAAGAACGATCTAATCAAAGACTAGAAATCAACATTCACCATCATCACAATGGAATGCTCATTTCTAAGCTTTCAACAACAGAAGCAGTAGTGGTGGAGCCAAACGGGATCGAACCGTTGACCTCCTGCGTGCAAGGCAGGCGCTCTCCCAGCTGAGCTATGGCCCCGTATTTCTACAGGCGTTTCCCACACAAAATTGGTGGGTCTGGGCAGATTCGAACTGCCGACCTCACCCTTATCAGGGGTGCGCTCTAACCAACTGAGCTACAGACCCAATTTCGGGCTGCTTCTTTATCGTCTTCTTCAATGAATCAAGCAATTCGTGTGGGAACTTATGGAGCAGCTGATGTCGTCGATTAAGGAGGTGATCCAGCCGCAGGTTCCCCTACGGCTACCTTGTTACGACTTCACCCCAGTCATGAATCACACCGTGGTAACCGTCCTCCCGAAGGTTAGACTAGCTACTTCTGGTGCAACCCACTCCCATGGTGTGACGGGCGGTGTGTACAAGGCCCGGGAACGTATTCACCGCGACATTCTGATTCGCGATTACTAGCGATTCCGACTTCACGCAGTCGAGTTGCAGACTGCGATCCGGACTACGATCGGTTTTATGGGATTAGCTCCACCTCGCGGCTTGGCAACCCTCTGTACCGACCATTGTAGCACGTGTGTAGCCCAGGCCGTAAGGGCCATGATGACTTGACGTCATCCCCACCTTCCTCCGGTTTGTCACCGGCAGTCTCCTTAGAGTGCCCACCATAACGTGCTGGTAACTAAGGACAAGGGTTGCGCTCGTTACGGGACTTAACCCAACATCTCACGACACGAGCTGACGACAGCCATGCAGCACCTGTCTCAATGTTCCCGAAGGCACCAATCTATCTCTAGAAAGTTCATTGGATGTCAAGGCCTGGTAAGGTTCTTCGCGTTGCTTCGAATTAAACCACATGCTCCACCGCTTGTGCGGGCCCCCGTCAATTCATTTGAGTTTTAACCTTGCGGCCGTACTCCCCAGGCGGTCAACTTAATGCGTTAGCTGCGCCACTAAGAGCTCAAGGCTCCCAACGGCTAGTTGACATCGTTTACGGCGTGGACTACCAGGGTATCTAATCCTGTTTGCTCCCCACGCTTTCGCACCTCAGTGTCAGTATTAGTCCAGGTGGTCGCCTTCGCCACTGGTGTTCCTTCCTATATCTACGCATTTCACCGCTACACAGGAAATTCCACCACCCTCTACCATACTCTAGTCAGTCAGTTTTGAATGCAGTTCCCAGGTTGAGCCCGGGGATTTCACATCCAACTTAACAAACCACCTACGCGCGCTTTACGCCCAGTAATTCCGATTAACGCTTGCACCCTCTGTATTACCGCGGCTGCTGGCACAGAGTTAGCCGGTGCTTATTCTGTCGGTAACGTCAAAACAATCACGTATTAGGTAACTGCCCTTCCTCCCAACTTAAAGTGCTTTACAATCCGAAGACCTTCTTCACACACGCGGCATGGCTGGATCAGGCTTTCGCCCATTGTCCAATATTCCCCACTGCTGCCTCCCGTAGGAGTCTGGACCGTGTCTCAGTTCCAGTGTGACTGATCATCCTCTCAGACCAGTTACGGATCGTCGCCTTGGTGAGCCATTACCCCACCAACTAGCTAATCCGACCTAGGCTCATCTGATAGCGCAAGGCCCGAAGGTCCCCTGCTTTCTCCCGTAGGACGTATGCGGTATTAGCGTCCGTTTCCGAACGTTATCCCCCACTACCAGGCAGATTCCTAGGCATTACTCACCCGTCCGCCGCTCTCAAGAGAAGCAAGCTTCTCTCTACCGCTCGACTTGCATGTGTTAGGCCTGCCGCCAGCGTTCAATCTGAGCCATGATCAAACTCTTCAGTTCAAACATCTTTGGGTTTTTAAGAAACCCTAAACTTGGCTCAGCAATCGTTGGTTACATCTTTGATTTCTCGCGGAGTAACTTGTGATGCTGATAATCTTGTTGACTATCAGTCTGACTCCACAAGCACCCACACGAATTGCTTGATTCAGTTGTTAAAGAGCGGTTGGTTAAGATCTTTCGTCTCAACCGAGGCGCGCATTCTACAGCAGCCTCATTTGCTGTCAAGTGATTATTTTAAGAAGTTTTCAAGGAATCCTTAACAACTTCAACCACTTGCGCTTCAGATCTCTCATCAGCGGGAGGCGAATTCTACAGCGTTACACGCTGCTGTCAACACCTCTTTTTCAACTTCCTTTTGGCTTCGATGAACTGAAGCACCTGCTGCCGAAAACTGCGTAACTCATTGTTTACCAAGGAGTTTTCTGTTTCGACTGCGCCGGAAGTGGGGCGAATTATAGGCTTCCAGAATCTGGCGTCAACCCTTAATTTGGTTTTTCTATCAAACAATTGAAGTTGATTAAAAAACCACCAGTACGCTCTTCCTTCTATATAGAAGAAAACACCTAAATCACTCCTGCCTCTCTCAACTCAGCCACATTCGCTGGCGCCAGCCCCAAAATACCCTGCAGCACCTGAGCCGTATGCTCGCCCAATAAAGGAGGTGCACGACGGTACTCAACAGGGGTCTTGGAGAGACGAATCGGGCTGGCAACCTGCGGCACCATCCCCGCCAACGCGTGAGGCAACTGCAGTGCCAGCCCACGCGCCTTGACCTGAGGGTCGGCAAACACCTGTGCGAGGTCATTGATTGGCCCGCAAGGCACCCCCACACGCTCCAGCGCCGCCACCCACTCGCCTGTCGTCTTGAAGACGGTCGCCTGGCGAATCAACGGAATCAGCTCCGCACGGTTGGCCACCCGCACCTTATTAGTGGAGAACCGCGGGTCATCGGCCCACTGCGGTTGCCCAGCCACCTCAGCGAACTTGCGAAACTGCCCGTCATTGCCCACCGTCAGGATGAAGTCACCGTCGGCTGTAGGAAAGTCCTGGTAAGGCACGATATTCGGATGAGCATTACCCAAACGCTTTGGCGACACTCCCGTCGTCAGGTAATTCATCGCCTGGTTCGCCAGGCAGGCCACCTGCACATCGAGCAACGCCATATCGATATGCTGCCCACCACCGTCATGATCGCGATGCGCCAACGCAGCAAGAATGGCCACCGTCGAGTAGAGCCCCGTGAGAATGTCAGTCAGTGCCACGCCCACCTTCACCGGCCCAGCACCTTCGTCACCCTCCGGCCGACCGGTCAGACTCATCAGCCCGCCCAGCCCCTGGATCATGAAGTCATAGCCCGCACGCGTCGCATACGGCCCGGTCTGGCCGAAGCCCGTGATCGAGCAGTAGATCAACTCCGGGTTGACCGCCTTGAGCGACTCATAGTCCAGCCCGTACGCCGCCAGACCACCCACTTTGAAGTTCTCGATCAGGATGTCGGACTTCGCCGCCAGATCCCGCACCAGCTTCTGCCCCTCCGGCCGCGTGAAGTCGATAGTCACCGACTCTTTATTCCGGTTGGCGGACAAGTAATACGCCGCCTCACTGGTGTTCTCGCCAAGCGCATCCTTTAGGAAGGGCGGCCCCCAAGCGCGCGTGTCGTCACCGTTACCGGGACGCTCGACCTTGATCACCTCAGCCCCAAGGTCCGCAAGAATCTGACCCGACCAAGGCCCGGCCAATACTCGCGACAAATCCAGTACCCGTAGATGCGACAGCGCGCCCATACCGCCCTCCTATTAATAGAACGCCTGAAGACCGGTTTGCGCACGACCCAGAATCAAGGCGTGCACATCGTGAGTACCCTCGTAAGTGTTCACCACTTCCAGGTTCACCAGGTGACGCGCCACACCGAACTCGTCAGAAATGCCGTTGCCGCCCAACATATCCCGCGCCATACGGGCAATATCCAGCGACTTGCCGCAGGAATTGCGCTTCATGATCGAGGTAATCTCTACCGCCGCCGTACCTTCGTCCTTCATGCGCCCCAGGCGCAGGCAGCCCTGCAAGGCCAAGGTGATCTCGGTCTGCATGTCGGCCAGCTTCTTCTGGATCAACTGGGTTGCCGCCAAGGGACGACCGAACTGCTGCCGATCAAGGGTGTACTGGCGAGCGGTGTGCCAGCAGAACTCCGCAGCGCCCAGCGCGCCCCAAGAGATACCGTAACGCGCCGAGTTGAGGCAGGTGAAAGGACCTTTCAGGCCCCGTACATCCGGGAAAATGTTTTCTTGCGGGACGAACACGTTATCCATCACGATCTCACCCGTGATGGAGGCACGCAGGCCGACCTTGCCGTGAATCGCCGGCGCACTCAGGCCCTTCCAGCCTTTCTCCAGGACAAAACCGCGTATATCGCCGGCGTCGTCCTTGCCCCACACCACGAACACGTCCGCGATAGGGCTATTGGTGATCCACATCTTCGCGCCCGTCAGGCTGTAGCCGCCATCCACTTTGCGCGCACGGGTGATCATCGCGCCCGGATCGGAACCATGGTTGGGCTCGGTCAGACCAAAACAGCCGATCCATTCGCCGGACGCCAGTTTCGGCAAGTACTTCTGTTTTTGCGCCTCGGTGCCGAACTCATTGATAGGCACCATCACCAGGGACGACTGCACACTCATCATCGAGCGGTAACCGGAGTCGACGCGCTCCACTTCCCGCGCAATCAACCCGTAACTGACGTAGTTCAGGCCGCTACCACCGTACTGCTCGGGAATCATCGCCCCCAGCAAACCGGTTTCGCCCATCTCACGGAAGATTGCAGGGTCGGTCTTTTCATGACGGAAAGCTTCGAGCACGCGCGGTGCCAGCTTGTCCTGGGCGAATTGCTCAGCACTGTCGCGCACCATGCGCTCTTCTTCGGTGAGCTGTTGGTCCAGAAGCAGTGGATCGATCCAGTTGAAGCTTGCCTTGCCAGCCATGAATAAGTCCTCGTGAAGATCATCAGAAGTCGTGGAGGGAGCCTAGGCCGGGGAGGCGAGGAGAGCAAACGAGGTTTCTGCATAGGCTTGTGCTAATTTCTCACTCCGAAATACATAAAAAGCGCTAAAAAGCACTTTATGAGTGAGGACAAGGTACATGCGCCGAAAAATCCCCAGCACCACCGCCCTTGTCAGCTTTGAAGCGGCAGCCCGCCACGAAAGCTTTACCAAGGCTGCGCACGAGCTCTCCATTACCCAGGGCGCCATTTGTCGACAGATCGCCAGCCTTGAGGAGTTTTTGAGTGTCGAGTTGTTTCGACGCTCACGGCGCGGGGTGAAGCTGACAGAAGCGGGACTGTCCTACAGCCGCAGGGTGGCGACCCAGTTGGATGCAGTAGAACGCGACACCTTGTCGGTTATGGGCCAACAGGGCGCCAACACCATCGAGTTGGCCGTAGTGCCCACGTTTGGCACGCAATGGCTAATCCCTCGCCTGAAAGATTTTCAACGCCAGCACCCAGAGGTGACTGTGAACCTGACCAACCGCACGCGCCCCTTTCTGTTCGCCGATACCGAGTTCGACGCGGCGATTTACTTTGGCGACGCTGACTGGTCCGGTACCGAGTCCCACCGGCTGATGGGAGAAAATCCCGTCCCGGTGTGCAGCCCGCGCCTTTTGGATGACGGCAAGCGATTCACTCCACAGCAGATCGCGGAACTGCCACTGCTTCAGCAGACCACCCGCCCATATGCCTGGCGCCAATGGTTCAACGCCCAGCAGCTAAGCGTGCCACGCGACATGACAGGCCCGCGTTACGAGCTATTCTCGATGCTGTCCCAGGCCGCCATGCACGACATGGGCATTGCGCTGATCCCACCGTTCCTTATTCAGCGAGAGCTGGACGAGCACCAACTCGTGATCGCCAGCCCGGAGGCGCTAACCAGCTCGAAGGCTTATTACCTGATGATTCCTGACAGAAAAGTCGAATCAGCCTCACTGCAGGCGTTCCGGGACTGGCTGATTGATCAATCCCAGCGTTATAGCCCCAACAATTAAAGGCAAATCAGTAATTGCTGACTTTGTAGTCAGTAAAATTCAGATCCTACAGATATACGTATATGTCGCATTTTCACAGACTGTACCTATTCATCAAAAATACGGCTTAAGGCCATGATTCTCGTGGCTTTCAGCGACACTAACAGGCCAATGCCCGACTATTCACATCAACCATGACAAAACACCCACCAATCAGCTGCGACCCTTTAAATACCTGTATTTAAAGGGGTTATTTCAGCATGTTGCGACAATCAGTCACAGGGTGACTTGTAGTTAATTTTTCGTCACCCGTCATAATCCCTTGAAGGCCGTAAAGTTCGCCTGCAAAATGCCGCGCCCCGCTGTCATTTCAGCGGGATCGTGCTGATCGGCCGCCCCAGTTGCGCCACTCGCGGTGCACTGGCCTTTTTACAAAAAGATCAAAAGCAAAAAGATCATGCAGGAGATTTGACGTGCACATTGGTGTTCCTCTCGAAACCCAGACCGGTGAAACGCGGGTGGCTGCCACCCCGGAAACCATCAAAAAGCTGATCGGCCAGGGCCATAAGGTCACTGTACAAAGCGGCGCAGGCATTAAAGCCAGCGTCCTCGACAGTGCCTACGAAACGGCAGGCGCAACCATTGGCAGCGCCAGCGATGCGTTTGGCGCCGAACTGATCCTCAAGGTGGTGGCGCCCACCGACAGCGAACTAGCGCTGATCAAAAGCGGCACCGTGCTGGTGGGCATGCTCAACCCGTTCAGCAACGAAACCATCGCCAAGCTGGCCGGGCAGGGCATTACCGCCTTTGCACTCGAAGCCGCGCCACGCACCTCGCGGGCACAGAGCCTCGATGTGTTGTCCTCGCAAGCCAACATCGCCGGTTACAAAGCCGTGCTGCTGGCTGCTCATCACTATCCGCGCTTCATGCCGATGCTGATGACCGCTGCCGGTACCGTCAAAGCCGCACGCGTGCTGATCCTCGGCGCCGGTGTTGCTGGCTTGCAGGCCATCGCCACAGCGAAACGTCTGGGTGCGGTGATCGAAGCGTCTGACGTACGCCCGGCGGTAAAAGAGCAGATCGAGTCCCTTGGCGCCAAGTTCGTCGACGTGCCCTACGAAACTGATGAAGAGCGCGAATGCGCCGTCGGTGTTGGCGGCTATGCGCGCCCCATGCCCACCAGCTGGATGCAGCGCCAGGCCCTGGCCGTGCACGAGCGCGCCAAACAAGCCGACATCGTTATCACCACCGCGCTGATCCCGGGCCGCAAGGCACCGACCTTGCTCAGTGCAGAGACCGTCGCGCAGATGAAACCCGGCTCGGTGGTCATCGACCTCGCCGCCGCCCAAGGCGGTAACTGCCCGCTGACCGTGGCCGATGAAACCGTCGTGGAAAACGGCGTGATCATCTGCGGCCCGACCAACCTGGCCGGCGCCGTCGCCGCCGACGCGTCAGCCTTGTACGCGCGCAACCTGCTGGACTTCCTGAAGCTGGTCTTCAACAAGGAAGGGCAGTTTGAACTCAACCTCGAAGACGACATTGTCGCCGCGTGCCTGATGTGCCGCGACGGCCAAGTCATCCGCAAAAACGCCTAAGCAGGGATTCAGACGATGGAAGAGCTTATCTCCCCCGGTATCTACAACCTGATCATCTTTGTGCTGGCGATTTATGTCGGTTACCACGTGGTCTGGAACGTAACACCCGCGCTGCACACGCCACTGATGGCGGTGACCAACGCGATTTCCGCGATTGTGATCGTCGGCGCCATGCTGGCTGCGGCCCTCACTGTTACGCCATTGGGCAAGACCATGGGCACCCTGGCGGTCGCTCTGGCGGCGGTCAATGTGTTCGGCGGCTTCCTGGTGACGCGTAGGATGCTTGAGATGTTCAAGAAGAAAGCGCCCAAAGCTGTGAAAGAAGAGGTGCAGAAGTAATGAGCATGAATCTGGTAACGACGCTCTACCTGATCGCGTCGATCTGTTTCATCCAGGCCCTCAAAGGCCTGTCGCACCCGACCACCTCGCGGCGCGGCAACCTGTTCGGCATGCTCGGCATGGCGCTGGCGGTGCTCACCACCGTGGGCCTGATCTATAAGCTCGGCGCTGAGCTGGCCACGGCTGGTATCGGCTACGTGATTGTCGGCCTGCTGGTCGGCGGTACCGCCGGCTCGATCATGGCCAAGCGCGTAGAAATGACCAAGATGCCCGAACTGGTGGCGTTCATGCATAGCATGATCGGCCTGGCGGCGGTGTTCATTGCGATTGCCGCCGTGGTTGAGCCGCAATCGCTGGGCATCGTCAAACACTTGGGCGACGCGATCCCTGCGGGCAACCGTCTGGAACTGTTCCTCGGTGCAGCCATCGGTGCCATCACCTTCTCGGGTTCGGTGATCGCCTTCGGCAAACTGTCGGGCAAGTACAAGTTCCGCCTGTTCCAGGGCGCACCGGTACAGTTCGGTGGCCAGCACAAGCTGAACCTGGTGCTTGGGCTGCTCACGCTGGGCCTGGGCCTGGCGTTCATGTTCACCGGCAACCTCACCGCCTTCGCCCTGATGCTGGCCCTGGCGTTCGTGCTCGGTGTGCTGATCATCATCCCGATTGGCGGCGCCGATATGCCGGTGGTCGTCTCGATGCTCAACAGTTATTCCGGCTGGGCCGCAGCGGGTATCGGCTTCTCGCTGAACAACTCGATGCTGATCATCGCCGGCTCCCTGGTGGGCTCCAGCGGCGCGATCCTGTCGTACATCATGTGCAAGGCGATGAACCGCTCCTTCTTTAATGTACTGCTCGGCGGTTTCGGCAATGCGCCGGATGCGGGTGCCGCTGCCGGTTCCAAAGAAGCACGCCCGGTCAAATCCGGCTCGGCTGATGACGCAACCTTCCTGCTGACCAATGCCGACACCGTGATCATCGTCCCAGGCTACGGCCTGGCGGTGGCACGCGCACAGCATGCGTTGAAAGAGCTGACAGAAAAGCTCACCCATCGCGGCGTGACCGTGAAGTACGCGATCCACCCGGTGGCAGGTCGCATGCCCGGCCATATGAACGTCCTCCTGGCCGAGGCAGAAGTGCCTTACGACCAGGTGTTCGAAATGGAAGACATCAACTCCGAATTCGGCCAGGCCGACGTAGTACTGGTGCTCGGCGCCAACGACGTGGTCAACCCGGCCGCCAAGAACGACCCGAACTCGCCGATTGCCGGCATGCCGATCCTCGAAGCGTTCAAGGCCAAGACCATCATCGTCAACAAGCGCTCGATGGCCAGTGGTTATGCCGGCCTGGATAACGAACTGTTCTACCTGGACAAGACCATGATGGTCTTTGGTGACGCCAAGAAGGTCATCGAAGACATGGTCAAAGCCGTCGAGTAACACTGCTTCAACGCAATACTCGAAACCCCGGCCTTTAGTAGGCTGGGGTTTTTTATTACCGCATGAAACCCGACCAAAGGCTCTAAATCGCTACTCGGCATTCGACCATGGTAGCGGGCCGAAACTTTTTGAAATCACTACACTGCCCACCTTGCTTCCGTAGCCTGAGATAACAATTCATGTACCGTGATCGTATCCGCTTGCCTTCGTTGTTGAACAAGGTCATGAGCGCGGCAGATGCCGCCGCACTGATCGAGGACGGCATGACCGTCGGCATGAGCGGCTTCACCCGAGCCGGTGAAGCCAAGGCCGTCCCCCACGCCCTGGCCGAACGCGCCAAGACGTCACCACTGAAAATCACCCTGATGACCGGCGCCAGCCTGGGCAACGACCTGGACAAGCAACTGACCGAAGCCGGCGTACTGTCGCGCCGCATGCCGTTCCAGGTCGACAGCACCCTGCGCAAGGCCATCAATGCCGGCGAGGTGATGTTTATCGACCAGCATCTGTCGGAAACCGTCGAGCAACTGCGCAACAACCAGCTCAAGCTGCCGGACATTGCCGTGATCGAAGCCGTCGCGATCACAGAGCTTGGGCATATCGTGCCCACCACCTCCGTAGGCAACTCGGCCAGTTTCGCAATTTTCGCCAAGCAAGTGATCATCGAGATCAACCTGGCGCACAATCCGAACCTGGAAGGGTTGCACGACATCTATATCCCGACCTACCGGCCAACGCGCACGCCAATTCCGCTGGTGAAGGTCGACGACCGCATCGGCAGCACCGCGATTCCCATTCCGCCGGAAAAAATCGTCGCCATTGTCATCACCAACCAGGCGGACTCGGCATCGACTGTCACGCCGCCCGACAGTGACACCCAAGGGATCGCCAACCACCTGATCCAGTTCCTCAAGCAGGAAGTTGATGCGGGTCGCATGACCAACAAGCTCGGCCCGCTGCAAGCGGGTATCGGCAACATCGCCAACGCGGTGATGTGCGGCTTGATCGACTCGCCGTTCGAAGACCTGACCATGTACTCGGAAGTGCTGCAGGACTCGACCTTCGACCTGATTGATGCCGGCAAGCTGAGCTTCGCTTCGGGTAGTTCGATCACCCTGTCGGAGCGGCGCAATGCCGACGTGTTCGGCAACCTGGAGCATTACAAAGACAAGCTGGTGCTGCGCCCGCAGGAAATTTCCAACCACCCTGAAGTGGTGCGACGCCTGGGCATTATCGGCATCAACACCGCGCTGGAGTTCGATATCTACGGCAACGTCAACTCCACCCACGTCTGCGGCACGCGAATGATGAACGGCATCGGCGGCTCCGGGGATTTCGCGCGTAATGCGCACCTGGCGATCTTTGTCACCAAGTCGATTGCCAAGGCCGGCGCGATTTCCAGCGTGGTGCCGATGGTCAGCCATGTGGACCATACCGAGCATGACGTCGACATCCTTGTCACTGAAGTCGGCCTCGCTGACCTGCGCGGCCTGGCGCCACGGGAACGTGCACGGGTGATCATCGACAACTGTGTGCACCCGGCGTACCGCGATGCGCTGAACAGTTACTTCAACGCGGCCTGTGCCATCGGCGGACACACCCCGCATATCCTGCGCGAAGCACTGAGTTGGCACATTAACCTGGAAGAAACCGGGCACATGCTCAAGGCTTGATTGGTACAGATCCGAGCTGATGCAAACACAGTTTCATCAGCTCGGCGGTACGACCCTCATATCTGGAAAAAACTGTACTGCTGTACCGGTCTTTTCCTACAGAAATAAGCTACTCGCCTGACCAAAAACCGCCAAATCGCACCATTTAAGTGCGCACAGGTACAGTTGCCCCATTTCCGTACAGTACAGCACCTATAAACAGTTAACTGGCCCCTCACAATACAGGTGAACTGTATCTAGAGAGTCTTGCGCCGGAGGAGGATCATTGGCATCAGTTAAACCACTACCTAATCCCGCCATAAGCGGAAGGATGTCATCATGGAACGTACACTCAGTTCCGAACTGTTCTTCGAAGAAAAAGCTGTAAACACCCAGGCTTCCCTGCCTTTGCGCGTTCTCGCCAACCTGATGTTGTGGCAGCGCCGCATGTCCAGCCGCCACCAATTGGCTCGCCTGGATTCGCGTCTGCTGGCTGACGCCGGTATCAGCGAAGCTCAACGCTACGAAGAGCTGAGCAAGCCGTTCTGGCGCTAATTGGCGCCCGCTGGCCCTGACCCACCGGGTCCACTGCCAGCACTGATTTTTCAAGACAAAGCCCGCCCCGGGAGACTGGAGGCGGGCTTTGTTGCTTTCAGGTCTTGCCGCTCACACCGAGGGCCCGACGCAAAACAAGTACAGTTTTAACAATCTCTACAATGACTGGTACAGTTGCTGCCGCGTTACAAAAACTATCCGAACCGATAAGCCGCGGCCTACTATCCAACCGGTACGTGGCAAGCGTCTGCGCCACCTTCATTGTTCATTTACAGGAGTCACCCCATGTCCCGTCTTCGACTGCTCAGCGCTGCCACCTTGCTGGCCTTGGCTGCCAACGCCAACGCAACCAGCTTCATCGTGACCACCGATTCTATCGTCGGCGCCCTGAAGGCCACTTCCGACGCTACCTCCGATGCCACGTCCTCCCTGCGTGACAACAAGGTCGTGCGCGCCGCCCGGGACGACGCCGCCAGCTTTGTCGCCAGTGAAGGCGCCATTCGTGGCGTGAAGCTGGAAAGCGCCCTGGCACAGATCCGTCAACAAGCCCCCCAACTGGACACCGCGACTGACGCACAGCTCGCCCAGGCTATTCTGGCGATCTAAGCCCTGCCGCAAAGGGAGCGCGCGCGCTCCCTCATGCCTTCGCGCTGGCTCTCGCCCGGGCGTTGCGCTAGCCTTGGCGCTCGCTTTCAGTTGTTGAGTCCCATGGCTTTTTCATACCGCTTGTTTATTGTCCCTGTGTGTGTTTTCGCCGGATGGTCACCGCTGGCATCTGCCTTTGACCTGACCATCCAGAGCACCGTCGCGAGCGCCTACGCCACCAGTAAAGTGACCTCGGCACCGTTTGACCGCAAAGTAGTCGCGGCCGCCCAGGATGACGCCGCCGCGTTCATCGCCACTGACGGCCAATGGCGGGGCGCACGGCTGGAGTCGGCACTGGATTACCTGCGCCGTACCCAACCAAAACTTCATGCCAGCGACCTTGAACTGGCGCAGGCAATTCTCGTCCAATAATCATCCCTGTATTTCCATCTTTGTATTCGGAGTTATTCCATGCGTAGCCCGCTGATCGCCGCCACCCTTGGCCTGCTGTTGTTGGCCGACGTTGCCCAGGCGCAAACCCTGGTGGCCACCAGTAACATCATTGTGCGCGCCTCTGGCCGCACCATTGATTTCACTTCGGACACCACCACCTCCATCCGTGACTCCAAAGTCGTGCGCGAAGCCCACGATGATGCGGCCAGTTTCGTCGCCACCCACGGCGAAATTCGTGGTGCACAACTGGAAGCCGCCTTCGATACCCTGCGCACCCGCTTGCCGCAAGCCCGCGACGCCAGCGACCAGACCCTCGCCGAAGCTATTCTCGCTCTGTGAGGCGCCTCGCTGCCTGGCTCCTGGCCGGGACTGTGCTGCTGTGTGCCAGCGCCGCCCAGGCCAGCCTGCAACTGCGGCTCAAGACAGAAGGCCTGAGCCCGGCCGAACAGCAGGCCAGCCAGGCATTGCTCGATGAAGCGATGCGCTCACTGCCGCCGCGCTTTATCGAGCAGCTGGACCGGCGCATCGATGTCGGCTGGACCGACAAGATGCCCGAGAATGCTTACGGCCAGGCGTCGTTGGTGTCCGAGCTGGACCTCAATCGCAACCTGCTCGCGAGCCTCACCGACGGCAGCGCCGCCACCCAGAAAACCAATCGCCCCCACGGCACCGTGCGCCGGGAAATGCTCGCCACCGTGCTGCATGAACTGACCCACATCTATGACCGTGCTCGCCTGTGGTCCAACGACGAGCGCACGCTGATCCAGCGCTGCAGCCGCCAGAACAGCATCACCGGTTTGATCGGCCTGCCTGATCAATGCCGTGGCCAGAATGAACGCCGGTTCACCCTCAGCGATGACCCGCGCCTGCTGGACTTGGCCGGCTGGCCGCAATATGTCGGCCGGCGCGGCGAACGCGAGCAGCACAACCGCCAGGTCGTGCGCAGCCCGGACCTCTACGAAACCAGCAGCCCGCTGGAGTTCGTCGCGGTCAACATGGAATACTTCCTCCTCGACCCAAGCTACGCCTGCCGGCGCCCCGCGCTGTTCCGCTATTACCAGCAACACTTCGGCTGGGCGCCACCTGAACAGGACGCCTGCGCCAAGGCCTACCCGTTCCTCAATGCCGGCAACGACTTCGCCAAAACACCACTGGGCCATGTGGACCCAGAACGCGTGTATGAAATCGACTACCTGCTGGCCGAAGCCAACCAGAACCTAGTCAGCCGCTGGGGCCACAGCATGCTGCGCCTGGTGATCTGCGCACCGGGCCGCCCCCGTGGGCCAGATTGCCGTTTGGACCTGGACCAGCACCTGGTGTTGTCCTATCGCGCCTTTGTCGGCGACGTACAACTGTCGAGCTGGGACGGCCTGGTGGGCAAGTACCCGTCACGCCTGTTCGTGTTGCCGCTGGCCCAGGTGATCGATGAATACACCAAGACCGAGCTGCGCGGCCTGGCCTCGGTGCCGTTGAAGCTGTCACGCCAGGAAATCAACGACACCGTCGAGCACGCCGCAGAAATGCATTGGAGCTACGACGGCAACTACTTCTTCATATCCAATAACTGTGCAGTCGAAAGCCTGAAGCTGTTACGCAGCGGCAGCGCCAACCCGCAACTGACCGGCCTGGACAACATCACCCCCAACGGCCTGCTTGAAGTGCTGCAAGCCCGTGGCCTGGCCGATACCAGCGTGCTGAATGACAAACGTGAGGCCCTGCGCATGGGCTATCACTTCGACTCGTTCCGCGAACGCTACCAAGCGATGTTCGACGTGTTGCGCAAACACCTGCCGATCAAACAGACCCAAGTTGAAGACTGGCTATCGTTGAGTGCCGCCGAACGCCGCCCTTGGTTCGACCGGGCCGACCTGCGTACCAGCGCCGCCCTGTTGTTGCTGGAACAAGCCAGCTTTCGCAAACAGTTGATGCTGGCTCAGGACGAGGTCAAACAACGCTACCTCGGTGCCCGCGAGCTGAAAAACGGCGGTATGGAGAAAGCCAACGCCACGCTGCAACAGATCCTCGCCAACAGCGGCTTCCTCAGCCGGCCAGCGGAATTGCTTGGCAGCGGCGGCTACGGTCTGCCACAACCGTCGGAAGCCAAGCGCCTGGAATCGGAAAGCGCCGAACGCCAAAAACAGCTGCAATCGCTGACCGGCGAACTGGATAAAGAGGTGAGGGCGCTGCTGGACCCTTCCCGCGCCGCCGAGATCGCCGCGTGCGAAGCCAACCTCAAGCAGGTCGGCGAGCACCTGCGCAAACTGCACAAGGCCGCCGGCGGCCTTGAGCTGCCCTGACGTAGCCCAGATCAACACAGCTCAACGGTGGGAGGGGGCTCACCCCCGATAGCAGTGCATCAGTCAGGACATTTGATACTGATACGCCGCCATCGGGGGGCAAGCCCCCTTCCACCGTTGACCGATGTATTCCTGTAGACCGTGCATCCGCCCACCGTCACCTGTTTTGCCAGCGAAAGCTGGCTGAAAGCTTTCACGTCTAGGATCGCCCCCACTGCCGGCAAAAGACCGGCTGTTTACAACAACAATGGTGATTCCCGATGTCCGCCCGTACCCGCCTGTTCGCCCCAACTCCCCCCGTACGCCTCGTGCCTTTCGTTCTGCGCTGACCCCACTCGGTTCGCCATTCCCTAGCCGCGCTACGCCTGGAGTATTCCTATGCTGACTTTCCTTGGCTTTGCCATGGTCATCACGTTCATGTTCCTGATCATGACCAAGCGCCTGTCCGCGCTGATCGCCCTGATCATCGTGCCAATCCTGTTCGCGCTGTTCGGCGGTTTTGCGCCGAAGATCGGCCCGATGATGCTCGAAGGCATCACCAAGCTTGCGCCGACCGGCGTGATGCTGATGTTCGCCATCCTCTACTTTGCCTTGATGATCGACTCCGGCCTGTTCGACCCGGCCGTGCGCAAGATCCTCAAGATGGTCAAGGGCGACCCGCTGAAGGTGTCGGTCGGTACCGCCGTGCTGGCGCTGGTGGTGTCCCTCGACGGTGACGGCGCCACCACCTACATGATCTGCGTGGCCGCCATGCTGCCGCTGTACCAGCGCATCGGCATGAGCCCGCGGATCATGGCCGGCCTGATCATCCTCGCCGGTGGCGTGATGAACATGACCCCTTGGGGTGGCCCCACCGCCCGCGCCGCCAGTGCGCTGCACGTGGACCCTTCGGACATTTTCGTACCGATGATCCCGGCGATGGCCGCCGGTGTGGTGGCGATCCTGGTGATTGCCTACATGTACGGCAAACGTGAACGTGCACGCCTGGGTGAACTGCACCTGCAAGGCGACGAGATCGACCACAGCGAAATCAGCGTGTCGCAATTCCCGGACGCCCGCCGTCCGAAGCTGATCTGGTTCAACGGCGCCCTGACCCTGGCCCTGATGTGCACCCTGATCGCCGGCCTGTTGCCGCTGCCGGTGCTGTTCATGGTGGCGTTCAGTATCGCAATGATCGTCAACTACCCGTGCCTGCAACAGCAGAAAGACCGCGTCGCCGCCCATGCTGGCAGCGTACTGGCGGTGGTGGGGCTGATCTTCGCCGCCGGTATCTTCACCGGGATCCTGTCCGGCACCGGCATGGTCGACGCCATGTCCAAGAGCCTGCTGGCGGTCATTCCTGAAGCGATGGGCCCGTACCTGGCGGTGATCACCGCGCTGGTGAGCATGCCGTTCACCTTCTTCATGTCCAACGACGCGTTCTACTACGGCGTGCTGCCGGTGCTGGCCGAAGCCGCCAGCCACTACGGCATCAGCGCAGTGGAAATGGCCCGCGCCTCCATCGTTGGCCAACCCGTGCACTTGCTCAGCCCGCTGGTACCGTCGACTTACCTGCTGGTAGCCCTGGCCGGTATCGAATTCGGCGATCACCAGCGCTTCACCCTGAAGTGGGCAGTGCTGGTGTGTCTGTGCATAATGTTCGCCGCATTGCTGATGGGGATTTTTCCGCTGTTCAGCACTCTATAATCGTACAACCCAACTGCGCCGGCCCTACGCCGGCGCGGTCTAACACACGCTCAAAGGAATACACATGGAATGGCTGACCAATCCGGAAATCTGGATTGCCTTCTTCACCCTGACGGCTCTTGAGATCGTCCTGGGCATCGATAACATCATCATGATTTCGATCCTGGTCAGCCGCATGCCCAAGCATATGCAGGCGCGCACCCGGATCTTCGGCCTGGCGCTGGCGATGGTCACGCGCATCCTGTTGCTGTTGTCGATCACCTGGGTCATGCAACTCACCGCCGACCTGTTCGTGGTGTTTGGCCAAGGCATTTCCGGTCGCGACCTGATCCTGTTCTTCGGTGGCCTGTTCCTGCTGTGGAAAAGCTCCCAAGAGATGTACCACGCCCTGGAAGGTGAAGACGAAACCCAAGACGAGCCGAAAGGCGCCGGTGGCAAGTTCATCTACACCATCATCCAGATCGCGATCATCGACATCGTGTTCTCCCTGGACTCGGTGATCACTGCTGTCGGCATGGTCTCTCATGTGCCGGTCATGGTGGCCGCGATCGTGGTGGCCGTACTGGTGATGATGCTGGCTGCTGGCACCATCAGCGAGTTCATCGACAAGCATCCGTCGCTGAAAATGCTGGCGCTGTCGTTCCTGTTGGTGGTGGGTACCGTGCTGATCGCCGAATCCTTCGACGTGCATGTGCCAAAAGGCTACGTCTACTTCGCAATGGCGTTCTCGCTGGCGGTGGAAGCGGTGAACATCAAGATGCGCACCGCTATCGCGAAAAAGAGGAAACAGCAGGATCCGGTGAAATTGCGCAAGGACATCCCGGGTCAATAACCCGAGCCAGTCGAAAAAACGGGGCGCTTGCGTCCCGTTTTTTTCATCCGCACACAGCTGACTTCATGACAGTTTTGTTTCAATCCCCACTTTAGCTATGCGATGCTGGCGCGGAGCCCATTCGCCAACTACAGCTTAAGTACAAGACGTAGAGCGGCACGCGGTAACTTTCCTTCGCTCCTGTTGGAGCGCACCTACACGGGGGGCCGAGCATGCTGACCTTGCTCAATCTGCTTTCCGCCGTGACCCTGCTTATCTGGGGCACGCACATCGTCCGTACCGGGATCCTGCGGGTCTACGGTTCCAATTTGCGTCAGGTCATTGGGCATAACATGTCCAAACGCTGGCTGGCGTTTGTTGCGGGCATCCTGGTCACGGCAATGGTGCAGAGCAGCAACGCCACGGCCATGCTGGTGACCTCGTTTGTCGGCCAGGGCCTGATGGGCCTGATGCCCGCCCTGGCGACCATGCTCGGCGCCGACGTCGGCACCGCACTGATGGCCCGCGTGCTGACCTTTGATTTGTCCTGGCTGTCGCCGCTGCTGATCTTTCTCGGCGTTATTTTCTTTCTGTCGCGCAAACAGACGCGGGCGGGGCAGTTGGGGCGGGTGGGCATCGGCCTCGGGCTGATCATCCTTGCACTGCAACTGATCGTCGAAGCCGCCGGGCCGATTACCCACGCCCAGGGCGTCAAGGTCATCTTCGCCTCGCTGACCGGCGACATCTTGCTCGATGCCCTGGTCGGCGCCTTGTTCGCGATGATTTCCTACTCCAGCCTGGCTGCCGTCCTACTGACCGCAACGCTGGCCGGTGCCGGCGTGATCGGCTTGCACGTGGCTATCGGCCTGGTGATCGGCGCCAACATCGGCAGCGGCGTGCTGGCCTTCCTCAGCACCAACATGCAAAACGCCGCCGGGCGCCAGGTGGCCCTGGGCAGCCTGTTGTACAAACTGATCGGCCTGCTGCTGATCATCCCGGTACTCGACCCGCTCGTACGCTGGATGGATGGTTTGGACTACAGCACCCAAGGCATGGTCATCACCTTCCACCTGCTCTACAACGTCAGCCGCTGCCTGATCCTGCTGCCCACCATCGGCCCGATGGCCCGTCTGTGCGCGTGGTTGCTGCCCGAGCGTGAAGAGCTCAATGGCAAGGCCAAACCACGCCATCTGGACCCCACGGCGCTCACCACCCCCAGCCTGGCCCTGGCCAACGCCGCTCGCGAGACCCTGCGCCTGGGCGACCTGATCGACAACATGCTGATGGCGATGCAGGAAGTGCTGCGCGGCAAGCAAACTGCCATCACCCAGGAAATGCGCAGCCTCAGCGACGACGTCGAAGCGCTCTACAGCGCAATCAAACTCTACCTGGCGCAAATGCCCCGCGAAGACCTCAGTGAGCAGGACAGCCGCCGCTGGGCCGAGATCATCGAGTTGTCGATCAACCTCAAGCTCGCCGGCGACCTGATCGAGCGCATGCTGCGCAAAGTCCAGCAGCAGAAAACCTCCCAGCGCCGCCAGTTTTCTGAAGTCGGCCTGGAAGAACTCACCGGGCTCCACGGTCAGTTGATTGCCAACCTGCGCCTCGGGCTGTCGGTCTTCCTCAGCGCCGACCCGGAAAGTGCCCGCCAATTGCTGCGCGAGAAGCGCCGCTTTCGCGCCCAGGAACGCCGCCTGGCACACGCTCATGTGAGCCGGCTGCAACGCAAAGTCGTACAGAGCCTGGAGACCAGTTCCCTGCACCTGGAGCTGATTGCTGACATGAAACGCCTCAATTCGTTGTTTTGCAGCAGTGCGTATGTCGTGTTGGAAACCTCCGACACCGGCGCGCTCTCGGCCGAAGATATTGTCGACATCACGCATTCGCCCTGAACGTACGATGGCCCGTGAAGTCAGTTAAAGCTGACCTCACTCGCCAGGAAGCCAGTTATGCGTCGCCTGTTATTCGCCTGCCTGCTCATGGGTGCTGCCCACGCCTTTGCCTTTGACCGCCTGCAAGTCGAGGGCTACACCTTGCCCAACGGCCTGCAATTGCTGCTCAAGCCGGGCACCGAACGCGGGCACGTGGCGATCCGCCTGGTGGTCGGCGTAGGCCTGGATGACTTCGGTTGCGAGGACAAGGAACTGCCGCACTTGCTCGAACACTTGCTGTTCAGTGGTATCGACGGCGGCGGCGAAGGCGACCTCGAAGAGCGCATGCAAGCCCTGGGCGGCGAGTGGAACGCCTACACCAGCAACGCCGACACCACCTTCGTGATCGAGGCGCCGGCGCACAACCAGCGCAAAGTGCTGGACCTTCTGCTGGCAATCATCACCCGCACCGAACTGACCGACGCCAATATCGACGCAGCCAAAAAAGTCGTCGAGCGCGAAGACGGCGGCCACTATTCGCACCTGCAACGCCTGTTGGACCGTCAGGACCTGGGCCACACCGCCAGCAATCAACTGGCCGTCGAGTTGGGCCTCAAATGCGCCGAACGCGCCGAGGTCGATCACCTGAGCCGTGACCAATTGCAAACACTGCGCAAGAATTGGTACGCGCCCAACAACATGACCCTGATCGTCGTCGGCGACCTCGACAAACTGCTGCCGGCCTACCTGGAACGCACCTATGGCGCACTCGACCCGGTCGACCCCTCCGAGCACAGGCCCCTGCCGGACATCCAGCACACCGCCCTCCATCAACGTGAGCTGATCCACGGTTGGGTCGGCAACAGCGCCAAGCTGCACTGGCTGTTCCCCGAACCGGTGCTGGATGACCAATACGATGAAACCTACGACCTGCTCAAGGACTACCTCGACTGGGCGCTGTACCGCCAACTGCGCCTCAAACACGGTTTGTCCTACGGCCCCTGGAGCGAACGGGAAGTGCTCGGCGGCGTTGGTTTCCTCAGCCTGAATGCCGACCTTGAGCGGGAAAACCTCGCCGAAGCCGAACAGGTGCTGCATGACCTTACCGCGCAATTGCTCAAGGACGGCCTCGACCCAGCCACCTTCGCCCGCCTGCAACAGGCCGCCATCGCGCGGCAAGCCTGGGCCGTGCAGGGCAACAGCGCCCTGGCCGACTACTATTGGGCAGCCGCGGCCGACTACGACAAAGGCCACCTCAGCGACCCGGTCAAACGCATCAAGGCCGTCACCCTGACCCAGGCCAACCAGGCCATGCGCGAGGTGCTCAAGCAGCCAGGCTACTGGCGTATCGAAAAACCGCTGCTGAGCTACGACATGCTGAACTGGATCGGCGCCGGGGTGCTCGGCCTGATCGCCATTGTGTTGATCGGCATGCGGGTTTATCGCAAACGGATCACGTAATCGGGCACCGCACACCGGGCTAAGGCGTTATTCTGTCTCGGATTTTTTCCTACAAAGACTGCGAACCGCCGAATGCAAAACGTGACCCGTTTAATCACCCGCATCCTCGAACTGATGAAGCGCTACCCAGGGGTGATTGCACTCGGCGGCTTTATCTCAGGGGTGTGCAGCTTCATCCTGGTCGACCGCCAGCAGGGCATGGCCAGTTGGATCGCAGTGATCATGCTGGTGAGTTGGCTGTGGTTGATGCTGGAGAACAGCTTCACCCAGCTGTTTACCAAAGTGTTCAAGCGGGAAATCCCCGAACCGCTGCTGCGTTACGCGACCCAGATGATCCACCAGGAAAGTCTGTTCTTCGTGCTGCCGTTCTTTTTCATCACCACCGCCTGGAACAGCGGCCAATCGGTGTTCACCGGCCTGCTCGGCGCGGCGGCGCTGGTGTCGATCATCGACCCGCTGTATTACAAATGGCTGGCGCCCAAGCGCTCGCTGTTCCTGGCGCTGCACACCCTGACGCTGTTCGCCGCGCTGCTGACCGCGCTGCCGATCATCCTGCACCTGACCACCGCCGAGAGCTACAAACTCGCCCTCGGCGTGGCTATGGCGTTGTCGATCCCAAGCCTGGCGGTGAGCATGCCGCTGCGCAGCCTCAAGGGCTGGGCGATGCTGCTGGGCGTAACGGCCGCCATTGGCTGCGCGGGTTGGTTCCTGCGCAGTTGGGTACCGCCAGCCACGCTGTGGATGACCGAAGTGGCCATCAGCACGCAGCTGCAAGACCGCACGCCGGGCGATGACCTCAAGGAAGTCAGCGCCGCCCAACTGCGCAGCAGCGGGCTGTACGCCTATACCGCGATCAACGCGCCACGCGGGCTGAATGAGCGGATCTACCATGTGTGGAAATTCAACGGCAAAGAGGTCGACCGCATCGCCCTGGATATCCACGGCGGGCGCAAGGAAGGCTATCGCGCCTGGACCCACAAGCAGAACTTCCCGGCCGATGCGGTGGGCCGCTGGCAAGTGCGGGTGTTGACCGAAGACGGCCAGGTGATCGGCGTGCTGCGCTTTAAAGTGACTGACGCAGCACAAACGGACAACCCACAGTAGGCTGTATCGTGCTATTACGTAGCAATTGTGGATAGCCAATACAAGCTCGGAGCTTATGACCAGTAGCACCACAGCCGGCGCAGCCCAACTCGATACGTCCACCACCCCTGCGTTACTCAGGATTACCGGGGACTGGACGCTTGCCCACTACGCAAGCCTGAAAAAGCTGTCGGACAAGCTCGACGGCCAATACGACGCCGGCGCCCGCATTGACCTGAACGGCCTCGGCGCCCTGGATACAGCCGGCGCCTCGCTGCTGGTGGAATTGCTGGGGCCCACCCGTATCGAGCAATCCGCCGAGCAGACCGATTGCAGCCTGTCCGCAGCCGACCGCGCACTGCTAAAAACCGTCTACCGCTCACTCAACGACTTCTGCGTACCGGAAAAAGCCCCGGAAGAGGCCACTGGCATCCAGGTGCTTGCGCGCATCGGCCGCGCGGTGGATACGGTGTGGCAGGACAGCAAGCAATTGCTGGGCTTTATCGGCCTGATCCTCGAAACCTTCGCCCGTGGCATCTTGCGCCCCAAACGCTGGCGCATCACGCCGATGGTTGCGCACCTGGAACAGGTCGGCCTCGACGCGGCGCCCATAGTGGCCCTGCTGACATTTCTGGTCGGCGCGGTAGTGGCCTTCCTCGGCGCCACCGTGCTCAAAAGCTTCGGCGCGACGATTTTCACCGTGGACCTGGTGGCGTTCTCATTCCTGCGGGAATTCGGCGTGTTGCTCACCGCGATCCTGATCGCCGGCCGCACCGCCAGTGCGTTCACCGCACAGATCGGCTCGATGAAGGCCAATGAAGAAATCGACGCGATCCGCACCCTGGGCCTGGACCCGATGGAGCTGCTGGTGTTGCCCCGCGTGCTGGCGCTGCTGGTGGCGCTGCCGATGCTGACGTTTTTGGCGATGCTTTCGGGGATTGTCGGCGGCGGCGTGGTGTGCGCCGTGGCCTTGGATATTTCGCCGGCGATGTTTCTCTCGCTGCTGCAATCGGACATTGGCGTGCAACACTTTTTGGTGGGCATGGTGAAAGCGCCGATCTTCGCCTTCCTGATCGCCGCCATCGGCTGTCTGGAAGGTTTCAAGGTCAGCGGCAGTGCCGAATCGGTCGGCGCCCACACCACTTCCAGCGTGGTGCAGTCGATCTTTGTGGTGATCGTGCTGGATGCGGTCGCCGCGCTGTTCTTTATGGAGATGGGCTGGTGAGTCGCTTACACCGTGCGCCCGCTGAGGCGGTGATTGAGGTGCGTGGCCTGTGCAATCGCTTTGGCAGCCAGAGCGTGCACGAAAACCTCGACCTGGATTTGTACAAGGGTGAAATCCTCGCGGTCGTGGGCGGCTCCGGCAGCGGCAAGTCGGTGCTGCTGCGCAGTATCGTCGGCCTGCGTCGGCCCAGCGAAGGCGAGGTGCGGGTGTTCGGCAAAAACCTGCCGACCCTGCCGGAACACGAACGCTCGCTGGTGGAGCGGCGCTTCGGCGTGCTGTTCCAGAAGGGCGCGCTGTTTTCCTCGCTGACCGTGACCGAAAACGTCGCACTGCCGCTGATCGAACACGCCGGCCTCAGCCGCCGTGATGCCGAGCACCTGGCGGCGGTCAAACTGGCCCTGTCCGGGTTGCCGCTGTCGGCGGCCGACAAGTACCCCGCGTCGCTGTCCGGCGGCATGATCAAGCGCGCAGCACTGGCCCGTGCCCTGGCGTTGGACCCGGATATCCTGTTCCTCGACGAACCCACTGCCGGCCTCGACCCGATTGGCGCGGCGCAATTCGACCAACTGATCCTGACCCTGCGCGACGCGCTGGGCCTGAGCGTGTTTTTGGTCACCCATGACCTGGACACGCTGTACACCATCACCGACCGCGTGGCGGTGCTGGCGCAGAAAAAAGTGCTGGTGGCGGACGCCATCGATGTCGTCTCGCAAACCGACGACGCCTGGATTCACGAATATTTCCACGGCCCCCGGGGCCGCGCGGCATTGGATGCCGCTCAACCGCTCAACGAGGTATGACATGGAAACCCGAGCCCATCATGTGATGATCGGTCTGTTCAGCGTGATCGTGGTGGTCGGCGCGATGCTGTTTGGCCTGTGGCTGGCCAAATCCAGCGTCGACAGCGCCTTCCAGGATTACGAAGTGATCTTCAACGAGGCGGTCAGCGGCCTGTCCCAGGGCAGTTCGGTGCAGTACAGCGGGATCAAGGTGGGCGACGTGATCAGCCTGAGCCTGGACCCCAAGGACCCGCGCCGTGTACTCGCGCGCATCCGCCTGGCCGGGCAGACGCCCATCAAGGAAGACACCCAGGCCAAACTGGCGCTGACCGGCATCACCGGCACCTCGATCATCCAGCTCAGCGGCGGTACGCCCCAGAGCGCGGTGCTCAAGGGCAAGGACGGCAACTTGCCGCAGATCATTGCCTCGCCGTCGCCCATTGCCCGTCTGTTGAACAACAGCAACGACCTGATGACCAGCATCAACCTGCTGTTGCACAACGCCAACGGCATGTTCTCGGCAGAAAACGTCGACCGCATCAGTAAAACCCTGGACAACCTGCAGCAGACCACCGGGGCGATTGCCGACCAGCGCGGTGATATCAAGGTAGTGATGCAGCAACTGATGCAAGTGAGCAAACAGGCCAGCGCTGCCCTGGAGCAAACCACGGTGCTGATGCGTAACGCCAACGGCCTGCTCAACGATCAAGGTAAACAGGCCTTCGGCAGTGCCGAGCAGGCGATGAAATCCCTGGAGCAAAGTACCGCCACCATCAACACCTTGCTGAGCGACAACAAGGACTCGGTGAACAGTGGCATGCAGGGCCTCAACGAACTGGCGCCGGCCGTGCGCGAGCTGCGCGAGACCCTCGGTTCGCTTCGTGCCATCTCCCGGCGCCTGGAAGCCAACCCCAGCGGCTACCTGCTGGGCAGCGACAAGAACAAGGAGTTCACGCCATGAAGCGTGCTTATCAAATGATCGCCCCGGTCGCCTTGGCGCTGGTCAGCGCGTGCTCGATCCTGCCTAAGGCCGACCCTTCAAACGTGTACCGCCTGGCCGCCAGCCAGCCCGTCACACAAGGTACGTCGCTGGGCTGGTCGCTGCGCTTGACCAAGCCGCAAACCAGCGAGTTCCTCGACAGCCCGCGCATTGCCGTGGTGCCCAATGGCGACCTGATCAGCAGCTATGCGAATTCACGCTGGAGCGATCCGGCGCCGGTACTGTTGCGCAATCGCCTGCTGGACGGTTTCCAACGCGATGGGCGGGTGACGCTGTTGAGTACCGACGACACCAACCTGCAGGCCGATTACGAGTTGGGCGGGCAATTGCAGGCATTCCAGAGCGAATACCACGGCACGGCCGTGGAAGTGGTAATTCGCCTGGATGCGCGGCTGGTACGTGGGCGGGATCAACGGATTATTGCCAGCCGCCGGTTTGAAGTGCGCCAGCCGGTGAGCGATACCCAGGTGCCGGCGGTGGTGGCCGCGTTTGGGTCGGCGGGGGATCAGTTGAACAGGCAGGTGGTGGAGTGGGTGGTTCAACAGGGCAACGGTGCGGTGAAACGCTGAGGGCCTCATCGGGGCAAGCCCCCGATAGCCCTCTAAGCCTTAACCAAAGAACCAGTAGCACACCGAAATCGCCGCCACTACTCCGGCAAACTCCGCCAGCAACGCACACCCCACCGCATGCCGCGCCCGCTGGATGCCCACCGAACCGAAGTACACCGCCAACACATAAAAGGTGGTTTCCGTGCTGCCCTGGATCGTCGCCGCCACCAAGGCGGGGAAGCTGTCCACACCTTGTGTCTGCATGGTCTCGATCAGCATCGCCCGCGCGGCACTGCCGGAGAACGGCTTGACCATCGCGGTCGGCAACGCATCGACGAAGCGCGTGTCCATGCCGGTCCAGGCCACCACATGGCGAATGCCTTCCAGGCCAAACTCCAAGGCGCCGGAGGCGCGCAACACGCCAACGGCACAGAGCATCGCGACCAAGTAAGGCAGCAGGTTCTTGGCCACGTCGAAGCCTTCTTTGGCCCCTTCGACAAACGCCTCGTACACCTTCACCTTGCGCAACGCGCCGATCACCAGGAACAGCATGATCAGGCCGAATAACGTGAGGTTGCCGAGGATCGACGACAGGCCGGCCAGCGCTGTGGCAGAGAGCGTTGCCAGCAACGCCATAAAGCCGCCCAGTACCAGCGCACCCGGGATCAGGTACGCCAGCACCACCGGATCCCACAACCGCAAGCGCTGCATCACCGCCACCGAGAGCAGGCCCACCAGGGTCGACGCACTGGTGGCCAGCAGGATCGGCAGGAACACCAGCGTCGGGTCGGCGGCGCCTTGCTGGGCGCGGTACATGAAGATGGTCACCGGCAGCAGCGTCAGCGACGAGGCGTTGAGCACCAGGAACAGGATCTGCGCGTTACTGGCGGTATTGGGGATGGGGTTGAGTTCCTGCAACGCCTTCATGGCCTTGAGGCCGATGGGCGTGGCGGCATTGTCCAGGCCCAGGCCGTTGGCGGCGAAGTTGAGGGTGATCAAACCGATGGCGGGGTGGCCGGCCGGCACTTCCGGCATCAGGCGACGAAACAGCGGGCCCAGGGCCTTGGCCAGCCAATCGACAATCCCGGCTTTTTCAGCGATGCGCAAAAAGCCCAGCCATAAGGTCAGGGTACCGAACAACAGCACCATGACCTCCACTGACAACTTGGCCATGGCGAAAATGCTTTCGACCATTGCCGCAAAAATCCCGGCATTGCCGCCCACCAGCCATTGCGCCAGTGCTGACACCATTGCCACGACAAAGAAGCCAAGCCACAGGCCATTGAGCATCAGTTGAATCCCCCGAAAGATGGGGCGAATGATAGCGGGGCTGGCAGAAACGACAAACCCCGGATTTACCGGGGTTTGTGTTCAAGCTGTGCTGCGATCAGCCGCGAGTGGCTTGGGCGGTCGGCAGGGCTTGCTTGGTGCGCCAGTGCGGCAGGGAATTCCAGTAGCGCTCGCCCTTGGCGTCGTCGTACATGCCTTCCCAACGGGAGATGACCAATACCGCCAGGGCATTGCCGATCACGTTGAGGGCGGTACGCGCCATGTCCATGATGCGGTCCACACCGGCGATGAACGCCAGGCCTTCCAGCGGGATACCCACACTGCCCAAGGTCGCCAGCAGTACCACGAAGGACACGCCCGGCACACCGGCGATGCCTTTGGAGGTGACCATCAAGGTCAGCACCAGCATCAATTGCTGGCCGATCGACAGGTCGATGCCATACAGCTGGGCGATAAAGATCGCCGCGATGCTCTGGTACAGGGTCGAACCGTCGAGGTTGAACGAGTAGCCAGTCGGCACCACAAAGCTGCAGATCGCCTTCGGCGCGCCGTAGGCTTCCATCTTCTCGATCACACGCGGCAGCACGGTTTCGGAACTGGCGGTGGAGTAGGCCAGCACCAGCTCATCCTTGAAGATACGGATCAGCTTGAGGATCGAGAAGCCAAACAGGCGAGCGATCAGGCCCAATACTGCAAAAGCGAAGAACAAGATGGCGACATAAACCAGGATCACCAGCTTGGCCAGCGGCAGCAGGGAGGCGAAGCCGAAGTTGGCCACGGTCACCGCGATCAGTGCGAATACGCCGATCGGGGCGTACTTCATGATCATGTGGGTGACCTTGAACATGCTCTCGGACACGCCCTGGAACATGGTCACCAGCGGCTCGCGCAGCTCAGGCTTGAGGCTCGACAAGCCCAAGCCAAACAGCACCGAGAAGAAGATGATCGGCAGCATCTCGCCACGGGCAACAGCGGCGAAGATGTTCGACGGGATCAGGTTGAGGATGGTCTGGATGAACGCATGCTCATGCTGCACCTCGGCGGCGGTCGCCTGGTACTTGGAGATATCCACCGTACCCAGGGTGCTCATGTCGATGCCTGCGCCAGGGTGGAACAGGTTGGCCAACAACAGGCCGACCACGATGGCGATGGTGGTGACGATTTCGAAGTAAAGGATGGTTTTGACGCCGATGCGACCGAGCTTTTTCGCGTCACCGACACCGGCAATACCGACGATCAGCGAGGAAATCACAATCGGGATCACGATCATCTTGATCAGGCGGATAAAGATATCGCCCGCTGGCTGCAGTACGTTGCTGATCCACCAGGCCTTTTCAGCACTGAAATGGTTAAGCACTGCACCGATTGCAATCCCCAGCACCAAACCGATGAGGATCTGCCAGGCGAGGCTTAGCTTTGCCTTCTTCATGTCATTACCCTTACTTCAAGTGAACTTAAGGCAAATGCGCCAGCTGGACCGCTCGAAAGCGAAAAAGTGTGTGCATCTGCCTCCATGAAAGGTCACCGCAGCGTGGCCGAAATGGCTTACTGGCAGGCGAAAAAAGGCGCAACTATTCCGATGCAAGGGGACTACGTCTAATGCCGTAAACGCCTACCCTATGCCGAATCGGCATGACTTTTTTTCATAATAACTGTCCGAACGGTCAGTTCAAATGCGACATTTTGTCAGGTGAATATGCCGTGAACCGGCCAATTCAGGCTCGCGCAGAGATTCTGCACGTGTTTGGTGCATTGGCGGAAATACCTGGGGATTCGGCGGTAGCGCGTCAGAAATGTCCTATAGCCACGACAAAACTTTCTCGATAGATGGTCGTCCCGACATACCAAGTAATGGTTGGGAACAGGCAAAACAAAAATTTGCGACTACGGGCGGCATAGAAGCCGAGGATGAGAGTCACAAGCCCGCCGCAAGTTCAGCAAGTCATGGACTTGTGAACCTGCGTCGCAGCTTTTCACCTGACCCGGCCCTTGCGCAGGCACTCCCTGTACCCGTAGGTCACGCCGATCCCATTTGATCAGAGCAACCCGGCCCCTTGGTCATGCACCGCCCTTGGCGAGCGGTGCAGACAGAAAGAAGCGAGCAGGCTTCTTTCTATGGACGCCGGCCCCGCAGACGACAAACGCGTCAGACAGAACCTAGTACCAATTCGGATCTTTCTTCAGCTGCTCCATGAGCAGTTTCTGCATGCCTTCATCCGGCTTACCGATAAAGCGGTAATCGGCGTGCCGTGTGGGGGACTTGTCCGCCGGCAGGCCAGCCGGGACTTCGACCAGCATGGCGTAGGCATCTTCTTTGTCGAGGCTGAAGGCGACGATCAGGCGCTTGTTCAGGCACGTGTCTGCGGTTTCGCAGAGTGGCCCGACCAGGTACTTGTCACCATCCTCTTCAACGGCATTCATTTGCTCGGCCGTACCCGACAGGTTCATCACCCATTCCGGCAGGCGTTCTTCTTTCTTCACCACACCTTGCCAGGTCTCGCGGTACTGAGGGTCCGCACTGAGCAACTGGTTGGCCCGGGATTGGCCATCATTGGCAGCCATTGCCAGGCCGCTGCCACCCAGAATCAGGGCGGCAGCCATGGCTTTAAAGGACAGGGAGGTCATATTCAGCCTCGGCCGCGACGACCAAAGAAGAACGACGCAATGAACATCACCAGGAAGACCACAAACAGAATCTTGGCGATACCCGTGGCGGTGCCCGCGATACCACCGAAGCCCAGGACTGCAGCCACAATGGCGATGATCAGAAATGTGATTGCCCAACTCAACATGGTGATTCTCCTTACGCTTCTATAGAGGTAACTGCGGTAGTGCCGTACGGGCGCTCAACACAAGCGACCGTATGTCTTGCCTAAAACACCCAACGTTCTTGGGTAGGCAGCTCACCCAGGGCGGAATCCTGGTCAGCCACTCTCAATTGCGGGGCGGTCGCATCAGCAGGCGCGCTACCGACGGTACGGCTGCCAATGGAACTGAAATGGGTCTGGGTCATCGCCGGACGTTCGAACTGCGGGGTCTGCTGCTGACTCTGCTGCCAATGCTGCATCTGCTGGCCCGCAATCAGCGTGACCATCACAGCCAAGCTGGCAAACATGCCTTGCTGCAAGCGCAGTGGCGATACACGCAATTGGCTGAGGGTTTGGCGAGTCATGCTGATGTTCTCCCGCATTTTGATTATTCGTTGGGAGAGGTATTGCAGAGCGCATGCCAGCTTTTTTACAAAATAAAAACCAATAAAATCAGCATGTTATGAATTAAACGCTGGGCACCTACGCAGCATCCTGCACGATCGCCCCCTGCGGGCCGTGCGAAATGCACGATGGTCAGCGGTCGGATCAAAGGATCGAAAGCGACGGATGGGTTGCCGAAGTGGCAAGACGACATGAAAACGCCAGTAGACGGGGCTTTGTAGGAAGAGATGCAGATACCTGCACGGCAATGCCTTTTATCAATCAGAATAAACCATGCAACTTGCCCGATTATTCCGGGACTAAACACCATCATTCATAGTTAAGGAGCGCGGGACAGATGGAATCAGCCAAGGAACTTCAAGGCCGCATTCTTTTAGTGGATGACGAATCCGCGATCCTCCGCACCTTCCGTTATTGCCTGGAAGATGAAGGCTATACCGTCGCCACCGCCAACAGCGCGGCCCAGGCGGACGCCTTGATGCAACGCCAGGTGTTCGACCTGTGCTTCCTCGACCTGCGCCTGGGCGAAGACAACGGCCTGGACGTGCTGGCCCAGATGCGTATCCAGGCGCCGTGGATGCGGGTGGTGATCGTCACCGCCCACTCCGCCGTCGATACCGCCGTGGACGCGATCCAGGCCGGTGCCGCCGATTACCTGGTCAAACCTTGCAGCCCCGATCAATTGCGCCTGGCCACCGCCAAGCAGTTGGAAGTGCGCCAACTCTCCGCGCGCCTGGAGGCATTGGAAGGTGCCGTGCGCCAACCCAAGGACGGCCTCGACTCCCACAGCCCGTCGATGATGGTGGTGCTGGAAACCGCACGCCAGGTGGCCGGCACCGATGCCAACATCCTGATCCTCGGCGAATCCGGTACCGGTAAAGGTGAACTGGCCCGCGCCATTCACGGCTGGAGCAAGCGTGCGAAGAAATCCTGCGTGACCATCAACTGCCCGTCGCTGACGGCCGAGCTGATGGAAAGCGAACTGTTCGGCCATAGCCGCGGCGCCTTTACCGGCGCCAGCGAGAGCACCTTGGGCCGAGTCAACCAGGCGGACGGCGGCACGCTGTTTCTCGACGAAATCGGCGACTTTCCCCTCACGTTGCAACCCAAGTTACTGCGTTTTATCCAGGACAAGGAATACGAGCGCGTGGGCGACCCTGTCACCCGGCGCGCCGATGTGCGCATCCTCGCGGCCACCAACCTGAACCTGGAAGACATGGTGCGCGACGGGCGCTTCCGTGAGGACTTGCTGTACCGCCTCAACGTCATCACCCTGCATCTGCCGCCGCTGCGTGAACGCAGTGAAGACATCCTGACCCTGGCCGACCGCTTCCTGGCGCGCTTCGTCAAGGAATACGCACGCCCGGCGCGGGGCTTCAGCGATCAAGCCCGTGAGGCGCTGCTCAACTATCGCTGGCCGGGCAATATCCGTGAGCTGCGTAACGTGGTGGAGCGTGCGAGCATCATTTGCCCTCAGGAGAAGGTCGAAATCAGCCATCTGGGCATGGCCGAGCAACCGACCAACAATGCCCCGCGTATTGGCGCGGCACTGAGCCTGGATGAGCTGGAGAAAGCCCATATCGGTGCAGTGCTGGCCACCAGCGACACCCTGGACCAGGCTGCGCGCACCCTCGGCATCGACGCGTCGACCCTGTACCGCAAACGCAAACAGTACAACCTGTGAGCTGTACCCTATGAAGTTAGCGATGAAACTGCGCACTCGGCTATTCCTGAGCATCTCAGCGCTGATCACCGTCGCCCTGCTGGGATTGATCCTCGGGCTGGTCAGCGTCATGCAGATGGCCAAGACCCAGGAGTCGTTGATTCGCAGTAACTTCGTCACCCTGGATCTGGGCCTCAAGCTGCGCCAGAGCCTGGGCGACCAGTTGATCATGATGCTCGAGCAACGCCCCGACCCCGCGGCGCTGCAAGCCTCCAAAAAACGGTACTTCGACTTGCTCGACCAAGGTATCGCCCATGAACGGCGCGATAGCCATGGCAACGGTTTCAGCCAGGCGCGGGCCCAATACCAGGACCTGCTCGATGCATTCGACCAATCCCAACAAGCGTCACCGCCCCCCGCCAGCAAGGAAAAACTCACCGAGACCTTCAATGTGCTGCGCAACGGGCTGATTGCCGAGCATAAGCAGGCCCTGGAAAACATCAGCGCCAGCGAGCACAAGTCCCGCGAGCGCGCCTTGTTGATCGCCGGCCTGCTCGGGCTGGTGGGGCTTGCGGTGCTGATCATCGGCTTTGTCACCGCTCATGGCATCGCCCGGCGCTTTGGCGGGCCGATCGAGGCACTGGCCAACGCGGCGGACAAGATCGGCCAGGGTGATTTCGAGGTGACGCTGCCGATCTCCTCGGCAGCGGAAATGAACCTGTTGACCCGCCGCTTCGGCCTCATGGCCGAGGCGGTGCGCCAGCATCAGGCGACCAATGTCGACGAACTGCTGGCCGGCCAGCAGCGCCTGCAAGCCGTGCTCGACAGCATCGACGATGGCCTGCTGATGATCGACCGCCAAGGCCGCCTGGAGCATCTCAACCCCGTGGCACAGCGCCAGTTGGGCTGGGACGAGGAACGCCTCGGCCAAGGCCTTGGCGAAGCGCTGATGCGCCCTGAATTGGATGAACAGCTGCAACTGGTGCTGCGCGGCGGCAACCTGGAACGGGCGCCGGACGATCTGGAAGTGGAAGTCGAGGGCGAGTTGCGCCTGTTGACCTACAGCCTCACGCCTGTCAGCCATACCGAGGGGCATATTCTCGGCGCGGTGATGGTGCTGCACGATGTAACCGAACAGCGTGCCTTCGAACGGGTACGCAGCGAATTCGTCCTGCGTGCCTCCCATGAACTGCGCACACCGGTGACGGGCATGCACATGGCGTTCGGCCTGTTCCGCGAACGTGCGAAGTTCCCGGCCGAGTCCCGCGAAGCGGACCTGCTGGATACGGTCAATGAAGAAATGCAGCGCCTGATGCAGTTGATCAACGACCTGCTCAACTTCTCGCGCTACCAGAACGGCCTGCAGAAACTCACCTTGGGGCCGTGCGACGTGACCGATTTGCTTGAACATGCGCGTGCGCGCTTTGTTGAGCCCGCCCATGCGCAGCGCATCGAGCTGCTGGTAGAGGTCCAATCCGACCTGCCACGACTGTATGCCGACCAGGCGCAGTTGGAACGCGTGCTCGACAACCTGCTCGGCAACGCCCTGCGTCACACCGCCGACGGCGGGCAGATCCACCTGCAGGCGCGCCGTCATGGTGAGCGGGTGATCGTCAGTGTCGAGGACAACGGCGAAGGTATCGCCTATGGCCAACAAGGGCGTATTTTCGAACCCTTCGTCCAAGTGGGTCGCAAGAAAGGCGGCGCCGGCCTGGGGCTGGCGCTGTGCAAGGAGATCGTGCAATTGCACGGCGGCCGCATGGGCGTGTATTCGCGGCCGGGGCAGGGCACGCAGTTCTACATGGCGTTGCCGCTTTAAAGCTTAGTGCCGGTTGAGGACACGCAGGATGGCAGCACTTTCGGCATCCGGCTCGCCTACGAACAAGGCAGGCCGAAAGCGCATCTGGAACGCCGCGATCACATGGCGCGTGGCGACATCCAACTCGCCAGTCTGGGGCGTCGGGTAACCGAGCAACGCCAGCTCCTCCTGGAACCAGGCAATGCTCGGCAACTCAGCCGCATATTGCACCTGGAAACGCGCGACGGCCTGGGCATCCGGCCATATACCCAGGCCTTCGTCGGCCAGGCGCTTCCAAGGGAACAGCGGCCCCGGATCGAGCTTGCGCAGTGGCGCGATATCGCTGTGGCCGATGATGTTCTTGGGGTCGATGCCATTGCGCTTGCTGATGTCCTTGAGCAACACCACCAGCGATTTCACCTGGGCCTCGGAGTACGGGTACCACAGGCGGCCTGTGGGCGTGTCCTTATAGCCAGGGTTCACAATTTCGATGCCGATGGAGCTGGAGTTGAGCCAGGTACGCCCCATCCACTCGCTTTCCCCCGCATGCCAGGCGCGCTGGCTTTCATCCACCAGCTTGTAGATGGTGGCGCTGGCGTCGTCGCCAATCAGGTAATGCGCACTGACCTCGCCATGGGTCAACAGGGCCAGGGATCGCTCAAGGTTGGTGGAGGTGTAGTGGACGACCACGAACTGCACGCGGTTGTCGTGATTTACCGATGGGTGACGAGTGTCCAGGCGGGGACCACTGGCGCAGCCGGCGAGCAGAAGAAGCACAAAGGCGAAGTACAAGGATTTCATGGCGGAGGACGGTACGCTGAAGACGATAATGCAACAGTGTAACGTACCGTCTACAGCCCGGCGGTCAAATTACAAAATGGAACATCTTTTACGCCGCCTGCACCTGATTGCGCCCCGCCGCCTTGGCTCGATACAACGCCTCATCCGCTCGCTTGAGCGCCAAGTCACTGCGCTCACCCGGCTGGAATTGCGCCACGCCCATGGATACGGTGATCGTCACCGGCTCGCCCTTGAAGTGGAATGGGCAGGCCTCGATCGCAGCACGCAGCACTTCACCTACGCCGAGGGCGTCCGGCAGAGATGAGTTGGGCATCAGCAACACAAACTCTTCACCGCCAAACCGCGCGATAAAGTCGCTCGGGCGCAGGCGCTTGCGCAGCACGTTGGCGATGATCTTCAACACCTTGTCACCGGCCAGGTGGCCGTAGCCGTCGTTGATGCGCTTGAAGTGGTCCAGGTCCAGCATCGCCAGCGACAGGCTGTTGCCGTGCTGGTGCCAGGCGTTGACCTCATGATCGAGGCGCTCGCTCCAGGCAGCCCGGTTGGGCAAGCCGGTGAGTGGATCGATCAAGGCCTTCTGGCGCTGTACCTCCAAGTGCTCGCGATAGCCTTGGGCTTCCTGTTCCATATTGGCGACCCGCTCGGCCAGCCCCTTCAAGCGCGCCGCCACTTCCTGCTCGCGCTGGTCACGTTGCTGCTGGTGCTCGTCCATGGTGCCGAGCAAACCTTCTAGATGGCTTTCCAGCACGTGCTTGAGGCTGTCCAGGTCCGCCGCTTCCTGCACGCTGCTTTGCAGGCCGTCGACCTGTTCGCGAATCTGCGTGTCCAGCTCCCTGGCGGCGGAGCGGCTGTCGGCATGGCCGTCGCTGGCCACTTGCAGATGCCCCTGAAAAGCCTCCAGACGCTCGTTGAGTTGTTTCAGGTAAGCCTCGAACTCGTGCTGACCACTGTCGGTGATCGCCAGCATCAGCACCGCCAGGTCGTCGAGGATCGGCAGCAGTTCGTACCAGTTCAAACCATGGGCAAGGCGCACGCGCATGGCTTCGGCCTGGGGCCGATGGCGCTCGGGCAACGCCAGCCCTTCCAGCAGGCCGAGCAGGGTGTCTTCGATATGCTTGGCCACGGAGCTGTAGGACGGCTCTGGAGAGTCCGGCAAGGAATACGGGCCGTCCGCTTGCAGTTCGTCGGGATCGAGCTCTTCGACTTCCAGCACAGGTGGGAGCGAGAGGCTGCCGATCACCGTCTCATCCGGCGCCTCGAGTGCAACCGGCGGCGTTTCGATAAAGGCGGCGAGGGCGCTTTCGGCTGCAGGCTCATCCACCTGCGGTGCTGGCTCCTCGAGCGCTACAGCTTCGGCGACAGGCGCAGGCTCTGCGACTCTCTGCGCAGGCGCCTCATACACAAACGTTTCGCTGGCGGCCTTGGCGGGCTCAGGTTCCACGGCAGCCGGCTCTGGCGCCTGTGGCGCGAAGGCCTTCAACGCTTGCGCCAATTCATCGGATTGCTCGGGTTCCTGAGGCTCGACGGCGGGCTTGGGCACAGCGGGCTGGGGCGCCGGGTTGGCAAGCGGTTCGCTGGCGACGGCTTCGCTCGCGGCTTCCTTGGCACCAAACAGGCGCTGCAACAAACCCGTTCCAGGGCGTGCAGCCTCAGCGTCCGGCTCCAGGTTGTTCAGCGCCTGCCCTTGCAGGCCGCTCAATTCGCTGAGCAACAGGGGAATCTCACGGGCCTGGCTGATGCGGCCGTCCAACTGCTTGGCAAAGGTCTTCAATGGACGCGCCACTTCGCGGGGCAGCGGCAGCTTTTGCAATTGGGTGACCAGGGAGGTCAACGCGGTGCCGATCTGTTCGACCCGGGTTTCGCGACGCTGCTCCGAATCCAGCACGGCCTTTTCCAGGCGCGGCAGCAAGGCGGCGAGGGCGGCGTCCATGTCGTCGGTGCGCACCACATCGCGCATTTCCTTCATGCATTGGTCAACCGCGCGGTCGGTGCCTTCCGCCGCCAGCGTACTGCGCACCAGCCCACGGCGCAGCAGGTCGAGGCGGGCAGCCCAACGGCGTTCGAGCTTTTCTTGTTGCTCGATGCTTAGCAGGTATTTTTCTTTCCAGCGCTGGGCGTCGTCGCTCATGCAAGGGGTCCGCTGGTGCCTGGGCTCAATGCGGGTAATGCATCAGCCGTGAGCGAACCCGGCAGACGAATCTCGACCGCGACCGGCAGGTGATCGGAAATGGGCTGCGCCAGCACCTGCACACGTTCCAGTGTGAGGCTTGGGCTGAGCAGGATATGGTCAAGACAGCGTTGCGGGCGCCAGCTGGGAAACGTGGCTTCGACTTGCGGCGCCAGTAGCCCGAGGTCGCGCAACGGGGAGTTCAGCAGCAGGTCATTGGCGTGGGTGTTCATGTCCCCCATCAGTACCTGATGCTTGTATTTGCCAATCAACTCGCGCACGTAGGCCAGTTGCAGGTTGCGCGTACGCCCACCGAGCGCCAGGTGCATCATCACCACCACCAAGGCTTCCGGCCCTTCGCCAAAACGCACCAGGATCGCCCCACGACCCTTGGGGCCAGGCAATGGGTGATCTTCGATGGCGGTCGGCTTAAGACGGCTGAGCACGCCATTGCTGTGCTGCGCCAGGCGCCCGAGGTTGCGATTGAGCTGCTGATACCAGTAGGGGAAAGCCCCAAGATGGGCCAGATGCTCCACCTGATTGATGTAGCCGGAGCGCAGGCTGCCGCCGTCGGCTTCCTGCAGGGCGACGAGGTCGAAATCGCTCAACAGGTCGCCGATCTTCTGCAGGTTACCGGCCCGCCCGTTGTGGGGCAGCAAGTGCTGCCAGCCACGGGTGAGGTAGTGCCGGTACTTCTCGGTACTGTTGCCCACCTGGATATTGAAGCTCAGCAGGCGCAGGCGGTTATCTGCCGGCAAACCTGTGGATTCCAGGTGATGTTCATTGACCTGCGGATCATGCAGACCAACGACGCGTTCGGTACCCCAGCGGCGCATGACGGGCCCCTTACTTGGCTGCGCGTTCTTTGGCGATCAACTGGTCAGCAACGTTGAGGGTCGCCTCAGGACCACCGGTAGTGCCCAGGTCGAAACGGTATTTGCCGTTGACGATCATGGTCGGTACGCCTTGTACGCCGTACTTCTGCGCGAGCTCCTTGGCCTGCTTGATCTGGCCCTGGATAGCGAAGGAGTTGAAGGTGGCCAGGAACTTGTCCTTGTCGACACCTTGGGTGGCAACGAAGTCAGCCATTTCGTCTGGCTTGGTCAGGCGCTTGCCTTCTTTCTGGATCGCATTGAACACGGCGTTGTGGACTTTGTGCTCCACGCCCATGGCTTCCAGGGTCAGGAACAGTTGGCCGTGGGCATCCCACGGGCCGCCGAACATGGCTGGGATGCGTTTGAAGTTGACGTCTTTAGGCAGCTTTTCGACCCAAGGGTTGATGACCGGCTCAAAGGCGTAGCAATGCGGGCAGCCGTACCAGAACAGCTCCACCACTTCGACCTTGCCTGGTACCGAAACAGGGACTGGGTTGGCCAGTTCCACGTAGGTTTTACCGGCTTCAAGCGGTACGTCGGCAGCGTGTGCGGTCACGCCGAAGAGGCTGGCAGTGACGAGAGCGGCGCTGAGGATCAGATTACGCATGCTTTACTCCTGGACAAATAAAGTCGCCTCGCGCGACCTTTAGGTGTGACAGGTCTGCGCGGGCATGAGTTCGTTAGTGTAACGGCACCGGCCACAAAAAAGGGCGGCCTGGGCCACCCTTTTTATGCTTGCATCGCGCGATTAATCGAGCGTTAACATTGCAGGCGCTTAGTGCAGGCCCTGGATGTAGCTGGAGAGGGCTGCAATGTCTTCGTCGCTCAGCTTGCGGGCGATGGTACGCATGATCATTGCGTCCCCATCGTTGGCCCGGCCACCTTCTTCCTTGCGAAAATCGGTCAACTGCTTGGCGATGTAGGGCGCGTGCTGGCCGCTCAAGTGAGGAAAGGCCGCGGCCTCGATACCTGCGCCATTCGGTGAATGGCAACCGGTGCAGGCCGGAATCCTTTTTTCCAGGTCTCCGCCACGAAACAGCTTCTCGCCGCGGGCCACCAACTTAGGATCGGCAGCTCCCACACTGCCTTTCTGCTTGGCAAAATACGCGGCGATATCCGCCATGTCCTGATCGCTGGTATTGGCCAACAAGCCGGTCATTTCCAGCACCGTGCGCTTGCCGCTCTTGATATCCTGCATCTGCTTGGTCAGGTAACGCTCACCCTGGCCGGCCAGTTTGGGGAAGTTCGGCGCCGGGCTGTTGCCATCCGGGCCGTGGCAAGCACCACATACGGCGGCTTTCGCTTGACCGGCAGTGGCATCACCCTTGAGGGGGCCCTCTGCAGCGACGGCGGCGCCAGTGATGCCCATGGTCAACAGCAGACTCACGATCAGTTTGTTCATCAGCTAATCCAACTACGGCTAAGGGTTTAAGAGTTATCTACCGGGTTTACTCACCATCAACTCAATGACGGCCTGGTAATCCTCAGTACTGCAGTCCATGCACAAACCACGCGGCGGCATTGCCTTGAAACCCTGGGCCACGTGTTGCACCAGCGTGGCCACGCAAACTCGGTTGTACAGCGCTTCCGATTCCTGTGTAGCCTGAGCGCCGTAAACCGGATCAGGGCACCAAAAGCGAGCAACCATCAGGTCATACATCGACCTTTTCAGGGTTTGAGAGCGTTTTGCGTTCTAATGCGCAATAAAGGTCTTTCGCTCCCGTGTACCTCATCCTTCGCTGGGACAAAGCACACACAAAATCTGCGGCATTATATACTGGCGCTACTGAAACGGAAACGACACCGCTTGCCGCACCCTTTCTCGGCACCGCCCACATCGGAAATCTCATGCAACTCAAGAATCCCATCCTCGGCCTGTGCCAACAGTCCACCTTCATGCTCAGCGCCGCCAAAGTGGACCAATGCCCCGATGACGAGGGCTTTGAAGTCGCCTTTGCCGGCCGTTCCAACGCCGGTAAGTCCAGCGCGCTGAACACCCTGACCCACGCCAGCCTCGCGCGCACCTCGAAAACTCCGGGCCGCACGCAACTGCTCAATTTCTTCAAGCTAGACGATGATCGGCGTCTGGTCGACCTGCCGGGCTACGGTTATGCAAAAGTACCCATCCCGCTGAAGCTGCACTGGCAGCGTCACCTGGAGGCATACCTGGGTGGCCGGGAGAGTTTGAAAGGGTTGATTCTGATGATGGACATCCGTCATCCAATGACCGACTTCGACCTGTTGATGCTCGACTGGGCCGTCGCCAGCGGCATGCCGATGCATATCCTGCTGACCAAAGCCGACAAGCTCACCTACGGCGCGGCCAAGAACACGTTACTCAAAGTGCAGGCCGAAATCCGCAAGGGTTGGGGCGATGCGATCACTATCCAGCTGTTCTCAGCGCCTAAGCGCCTGGGCCTGGAAGACGCCTACACGGTACTGGCGGGCTGGATGGAATTGGCGGACAAGGGCGCGGAAATCGCCGAGTAACTTTTCTGCAGGCAAAAAAAACCCCGGACTTCGTATGGGGAGGGGAAGTTCGGGGTTCAAGTTCCGGACCGCTAGGGCGGGGTCCAGATATCTGCCAACACTTAACACAACATAGGAGCATTGAAGGGCTTCACCACCCATTCAGTAACTCTGAGTAGCGATTCACGGGTTAAGTTCCGGCAGGATCGAAAATCTATTGGAAATAACCGACGGCGGTTTCCGATATAAAGCGCTTTGCCACCCCGCGAAGAGGTGGCAAAGCAGCGAAATCAGTGGGCTTCGTCCCAGTTATCGCCCACGCCTACGTCAACCACCAAGGGCACATCCAACTGTGCCGCCGCGCTCATGTGTTCGCGAACCTTCTCGCTGACTTGCGCGACCAGGTCTTCACGCACCTCCAGCACCAATTCGTCGTGCACCTGCAGGATCACCTTGGCATCCAGGCCCGAGTCGGCCAGCCAGTTATCCACCAACACCATGGCTTTCTTGATGATGTCTGCGGCCGTGCCCTGCATTGGCGCATTGATCGCGGTGCGTTCTGCGGCCGCGCGCTCCTGCGGTTTATTGGAGTTGATATCCGGCAAATACAGCCGGCGACCAAAGAAGGTTTCTACGTAGCCCTGATCGGCAGCCTGGGCGCGAGTGCGCTCCATGTACTCGCGAACCCCTGGGTAGCGGGCGAAATACACATCGATATAGGCCTTGGCCGTCTTGGTATCGACGCCAATGTCCTTGCCGAGCTTCTGCGCACCCATGCCATAGATCAGGCCAAAGTTAATCGCCTTGGCACTGCGCCGCTGGTTGGACGTGACATCAGCCAATTCAACTTTAAACACCTCGGCCGCCGTGGCGGTGTGCACGTCCAGGTCGTCGCGAAAGGCCTTCATCAACCCCTCGTCCTTCGACAAGTGCGCCATGATCCGCAGTTCGATCTGCGAATAGTCCGCCGCCAACAGCTTGTAGCCCTTGGGCGCTACGAATGCCTGACGAATCCGCCGCCCTTCGGCCGTGCGCACGGGAATGTTCTGCAGGTTCGGGTCGCTGGAAGACAAGCGGCCAGTTGCCGCCACTGCCTGATGATAAGACGTGTGGACACGCCCGGTGCGCAGATTGATCTGCTCCGGCAGGCGGTCTGTGTAGGTACTTTTCAGCTTGCTCATGCTGCGGTACTGCATCAGCACCTTGGGCAGCGGATAGTCATCTTCGGCCAGTTTGGCCAGCACTTCTTCGGCGGTAGACGCCTGGCCCTTGCCCGTCTTCTTTAGCACCGGCATGCCCAGCTTTTCGTAGAGAATCGCCCCAAGTTGCTTGGGCGAGCCCAGGTTGAACTCCTCACCGGCGATCTCGAACGCCTGGCGCTCCAACTCAACCATCTTGTTGCCCAGCTCGATGCTCTGAACGCCGAGCAACTTCGCATCCACCAGTGCGCCTTGGCGCTCAATGCGCGCCAGCACCGGCACCAGCGGTATTTCGATGTTGGTCAGCACGCTGGCCAGGCTCGGGATAGCGGCCAGTTGCGCGTGCAGCGCCTGGTGCAAACGCAAGGTCACATCGGCATCTTCAGCTGCGTACGGGCCGGCTTGCTCAAGTGCGATCTGGTCAAACGTCAGCTGCTTGGCGCCTTTGCCGGCGATGTCCTGGAAGCCGACCGTGTCGTAGTCCAGGTACTTCTTGGCGAGGCTGTCCATGTCATGGCGCGTCGCGGTGGAGTTCAGCACGTAGGATTCAAGCATCGTATCGAACGCGATGCCACGCACGGTAATGCCGTTTGCCGGGTCGCCGCCGATGGCGCAGTTGGCCAGGATGTTCATGTCGAACTTGGCGTGCTGGCCGACCTTGAGTTTGCTCGGATCTTCCAGCAGTGGCTTCAAGGCCAGCAATACGGTGTCACGATCCAGTTGTTCCGGCGCGCCAATGTAGGAATGCGTCAGCGGGATGTAGGCCGCTTCATGAGGCTGCACGGCGAAGGATACCCCCACCAATTGCGCCTGTTGAGCGTCGATCCCGGTGGTTTCGGTGTCGAACGCGAACAACTTCGCGTCGTTGAGCTTCTTCAGCCAGAGGTCGAACGTGGCTTGGTCAAGGATCGTGGTGTAGGACGCTTCTACAGGCGCTGCGGGTTCAACGGCTGCCTCAGCAACAGGCGCGGCCTTCAGATCGACCCGCTTGGCATCGCGCTGGATCTCGTCAATCCAGCTCTTGAACTCCAGCACGGTGTAAAGCTCCAGCAGCTTCTCGCGGTCCGGTTCAATCAGGTGCAAATCGTCCAGACCCACATTCAGTGGCACATCAATCTTGATCGTCGCCAATTGGTAGGAAAGGAACGCCATCTCCTTGTGCTCTTCGAGCTTGGCCGGCAGCGTCTTGGCGCCTCGAATCGGCAGGGTCGGCACAATGTCCAACTGCTCATAAAGCTCTTTGAGGCCGCCATTCACGCCCACCAGCAAGCCGGAAGCGGTCTTGGGGCCAATACCCGGAACGCCCGGGATGTTGTCGGACGAATCGCCCATCAACGCCAGATAGTCGATGATCTGCTCCGGAGCGACGCCAAATTTCTCCTTTACGCCGTCCACGTCCATAGCGCTACCGGTCATGGTGTTGACCAAGGTAATGTGCCCGTCGACGAGCTGCGCCATGTCCTTGTCACCGGTGGAGATCACCACCGGGCGGTCAGCGGCCGCACTGCTGCGGGCCAGCGTGCCGATCACGTCATCGGCCTCGACGCCTTCGACACACAGCAGCGGGAAGCCCAGGGCGATCACACTCTGGTGCAGCGGCTCGATCTGCACGCGCATGTCATCGGGCATGCTCGGGCGGTTGGCCTTGTATTCGGCGTACATGTCATCGCGAAAAGTCCCACCCTTGGCGTCGAACACCACCGCGAAGGGGCTGTCCGGGTACTGCTTGCGCAGGCTTTTGAGCATGTTCAACACGCCCTTGACCGCACCGGTCGGCAGGCCTTTGGAAGTGGTCAGCGGTGGCAGCGCGTGGAAGGCGCGGTACAGGTAAGAAGAACCGTCCACCAGGACGAGGGGTGCTTGGCTCATGAGCAGGATCAACCTTTTCGGCGGGTCAGGCGCTAGAATAGCCGGACCAATGAAAACAAAGGGACAAGGTTATCATGCGTACATTCAATCGCCTGCTGTTCACTGGCTTGATTGCACTCGCTCCGATGGCTGCCTTGGCGGCAGACAGCGCCCCTTCGGGCGACCCGGAAGTGACCATTCGCACGGAAGGCGACAAGACCATCCAGGAATACCGCCAAAACGGCTTCCTGTACGCAATCAAGGTCACCCCGAAAGGCGCTCCACCGTATTTCCTGGTACGCGCGGACGGAACCGACGCGAACTTCATCCGCTCTGACCAGCCGGATATGCTGATCCCGTCATGGAAGATCTTCGAATGGAAATGATTTCTTAACTTCAATTGGCGCCGCACCCTGCGGCGCCCGTACTGGCAGTTTTAACCATGTCTGTGTTCACCCCCCTGGCTCGGCCCGAGCTGGAAACCTTTCTCGCCCCTTACGGGCTCGGCCGCCTGCTTGATTTCCAGGGGATTGCTGCCGGTAGCGAAAACACCAATTTCTTTATCAGCCTGGAACAGGGCGAGTTCGTCCTGACCCTGGTTGAGCGCGGCCCGGTCGCCGAGATGCCGTTCTTCATCGAGCTGCTCGACGTGCTCCACGACGCCGACCTGCCCGTACCTTACGCCTTGCGCACCACCGACGGCGTGGCGTTGCGCGAGTTGAAGGGCAAGCCGGCGCTGCTGCAACCGCGCCTGGCCGGCAAGCACATCAAGGAAGCCAACGCCCAGCATTGCGCCCAGGTGGGCGAGTTGCTTGGCCACCTGCACCTGGCCACCCAAGGCGAGAAGGTGCTGGAGCGCAAGACTGATCGCGGGCTGGAGTGGATGCTCAGCGAAGGCGCGCAGTTGATCTCGCACCTGAACCCAGCACAGCAGCGACTGCTGCAGGATGCGCTGGATGAAATCACCGCGCACAAGGCACACATCCTCGCGCTGCCGCGTGCCAACGTCCACGCCGATCTGTTCCGTGACAACGCGATGTTCGAAGGCACGCACCTGACAGGCTTGATCGACTTCTACAACGCCTGCTCGGGCCCGATGCTGTACGACGTGGCCATCGCGCTGAATGACTGGTGCTCGGATGACAATGGTGTGATCGACGGGCAACGCGCCCGTGCATTGTTGGGCGCCTACGCCGGGCTGCGACCGTTTACCGCGAAGGAAGCCGAGCTATGGCCGACCATGTTGCGCGTGGCGTGCGTGCGGTTCTGGCTGTCACGCCTGATCGCCGCTGAGTCGTTTGCCGGCCAGGATGTGTTGATTCACGATCCCGCCGAGTTCGAGCATCGGCTGGTACAACGCCAGCAGATCACAATCCAACTGCCGTTCGCGCTCTGAAGACCTGCCAGGGCAAAAAATGTGGGAGGGGGCTTGGCCCCTCCCACATTTGGCCCCCAGAGCGGCTTAGAGCGACTCCAGGCACCCGGCCAGGTCGTTGCCTAATTTCTCCAGCACCTGCTCATAGCCCTGTGCCGTGGCCGGGGTGTAGCCACCCAACGCATCCAGTTCCGCCAACTTCACCGGCAACCCGGCCACCAGCGTCTCGGCCAAACGCGGACGCAACGGCGGCTCGCTGAACACACAGGTCTTGCCCACTTCCTGCAAACGCGTACGCATGGCTGCCACATGCTGGGCGCCGGGCTGCACTTCGGCGGCCACGCTGAATACGCCGGTGTGCTTGAGCCCGTAGGCATCTTCGAAGTAGTCAAAGGCTTCGTGGAACACGAAGTAAGGTTTGTCGCCGATACTTGCCATGCGCTTTTTCAGGCGCGCATCCAACGCATCCAGGCGGCCGTCGAAGGCTTTCACATTGCTTTGATAACGTTCGGCGTTCTGCGGATCAGCGGCGCTGAGGTCGGCGGCCATGCGCGCGGCGATCACCCGCGCATTCACCGTGGACAGCCACAAGTGCGCATCCACGCTGCCTGGGCGGTGATCGTGATCATGTTCGTCGGCATCATCGGCATGAGAGTGGCTATCTTCGCCGAAACGGCGCAATTTCATGCCTGGCAAATCCTGCACGGCTACCGTCGTCGCTGTACGACCTTTGAGTACGCGAGGCAGGAAAGTCTCCATGTCCGGCCCGATCCAGTACAGCAGGTCCACCGACTGCACGCGCCGTACGTCGGATGGACGCAACGCAAAGTTATGCGGCGACGCACCGGGGGGCAGCAACACCTGCGGAACCGCCACGCCGTCCTGTACCGCGGCGGCAATCAACTGCAGTGGCTTGATGCTGGTCAGCACCTTGACCTCGGCCTGAGCGGCGCCAGCCATGAACAAACTGGCGACAAATACGACAAAAACGGGAAAAAGTCGGGACACGATGACCACTCAATGGCGTAGGAACGGGTAACATAATAACGTCTCTATCAAATATCTGTCGCCGCTCATGCCTAAAACACCGCTTGCCAGCCGTCCCCACGACCACTCTCACTGCGTGCATACCGCGCTGTCGGAGGCCGACACCCTGTGTGCGCAGAAAGGCCTGCGACTGACCGCTTTGCGTCGGCGCGTGCTGGAGCTGGTGTGGCAGAGCCACAAGCCGCTGGGTGCCTACGACATCCTCGGCGTACTCAGCGAGCAGGACGGCCGCCGCGCCGCGCCGCCGACTGTGTACCGCGCGCTGGATTTCCTGTTGGAAAACGGCCTGGTGCACCGTATCGCCTCGCTCAACGCCTTTGTTGGCTGCAACCACCCGGAGCATGCGCATCAGGGCCAGTTCCTGATCTGCCGCGAGTGCCACGCCGCCATCGAGCTTGAGCAAAAAAGCATCAGCGACGCGATCATCAAGAGCTCCGCCGACGTTGGCTTCAAGGTCGAAGGGCAAACGGTCGAAGTGGTCGGCCTGTGCTCGGGCTGCCAGGGGGCTTGATGAGCAACGCGTTAATCCGCCTGGAACAGGTTGGGGTCACGTTCGCCGGGCAACAGGTGCTGGACAACATCGCACTGAGCGTGGAGCCGGGGCAGATCGTTACCTTGATCGGCCCCAACGGCGCCGGCAAGACCACCCTGGTACGCGCCGTGCTCGGCCTGCTCAAGCCCGACAGCGGCAGCGTGTGGCGCAAGCCCAAGCTGCGCGTCGGCTATATGCCGCAAAAGCTGCATGTCGACCCGACCTTGCCGCTCTCCGTGCTGCGCTTCCTGCGCCTGGTGCCGGGGGTGGATCGCGCCCGTGCGCAAGCGGCACTCAAGGAAGTCGGGGCCGAACAGGTGATCGACAGCCCGGTGCAAAGCATCTCCGGCGGTGAAATGCAGCGCGTACTGCTGGCCCGCGCCCTGTTGCGCGAGCCGCAACTGCTGGTGCTCGATGAGCCCGTGCAAGGTGTCGACGTCGCTGGCCAGGCCGAGCTGTACAGCCTGATCACCCGCCTGCGCGACCGTCACGGTTGCGGCGTGCTGATGGTCTCCCACGACTTGCACCTGGTGATGAGCACCACCGACCAAGTGGTGTGCCTCAACCGTCACGTGTGCTGCTCTGGCCACCCGGAACAGGTCAGCGGCGACCCGGCGTTTGTCGAGTTGTTCGGCAAGAACGCCCAGAGCCTGGCGATCTACCACCACCATCACGACCACGCCCATGACCTGCATGGCGCCGTCGTTGACGACCCCGCGGCACCTCATACCCACGTTCATGGAGATAGCTGCAAGCATGGCTGATTTTCTGCTCTACGCCCTGCTGGCAGGCTTGGCTTTGGCGCTGGTAGCGGGCCCATTGGGCTCGTTCGTGGTCTGGCGGCGCATGGCGTACTTTGGTGACACCTTGTCCCATGCGGCGCTGTTGGGCGTGGCCATGGGCTTTTTGCTGGATGTGAGCCCGACCATTGCCGTAACCGTGGGCTGCCTGCTGCTGGCGGTGTTGCTGGTGACCCTGCAACAGCGCCAGCCGCTGGCCTCGGACACCCTGCTGGGCATCCTGGCACCGAGCACGCTGTCCCTGGGCCTGGTGGTGCTGAGCTTCATGCATGAAGTGCGCATCGACCTGATGGCCTATCTGTTCGGCGACCTGCTGGCGATCAGCCCCACCGATCTTGCCTGGATTCTCGGCGGCAGCGCCGCTGTGTTGGCACTGCTGGTAGTGCTGTGGCGCCCGTTGCTGGCAATCACGGTGCATGAAGAGTTGGCGAAGGTCGAAGGCTTGCCCGTATCAGCCCTGCGCATGGCCCTGATGCTGTTGATCGCCGTGGTGATCGCTGTCGCGATGAAGATTGTCGGCGTATTGTTGATCACGTCGCTGTTGATCATTCCCGCAGCCGCCGCCCAACGTCACGCCCGCTCACCGGAGCAGATGGCAATCGGCGCCAGCCTGCTGGGGATGTTCGCAGTCTGCGGGGGCCTGGCGTTGTCGTGGTTCAAGGACACGCCGGCCGGGCCATCGATTGTGGTCGCGGCCGCCGCCCTGTTTCTGCTGAGTTTTGTCCTGCCCCGTCGAGGGGTGTAGACTTGCTCGCTTTTTGCGCAAATAGAGAGTCGCAGGAATGAAGCTGTTCACCTCCCGTTATCTGCTCCTTGCCGCATTTTCCCTGCTGCTGGGCGCCTGCCAAAGTACACCGCCCGCCGCCCCTGAGGCCCCGGACCCGCGTGCTGCGGCCATCGCGCAGCTGGAACAAAACCTGGCCAGCAGCGAGCTGGCCACCGCCGAAGACCAGCTTGCCGCGTTGCAGGCCCAGTCGCCCAACGATGCAACGCTGGAGCCTTACCAGCGCCAATTGGCCGAAGCCTACCTGCAGCGCAGCCAGATCGTGCTGCAAAAGGGTGACGTCAACGCCGCCGCCACCGCCCTGAGCCGCGCCCGTGCGCTGATGCCCAAGGCACCGGCGCTGACCGGCGGCGTCAACAGCGCGATTACCCATGCACGCAAAGCCGAGCTCGATAAAGCCGAAGAGGCCCTCAAAGCCGCCGAAGCCAAGCCTGCGGCCAAGGTCATCGACCCGGCAGCGCCCAGCACCACGGTGGCGCTGAACCTCACGGACATCGAAGAACTGCGCCATCAGTTGGATGCGATCGCCACCGACGTGGTGAACTACCAGTGTGATGTGAGCATCCAGGCGCCGCGCACCGAGGACTACCCGTGGCTGGCCACGCTCCTGACCAAACGGGTGAAACGCATTGATTCGGCGTACGAACTGACGATTCACCGGCAGATCCTGAAGAGGATTCCGGCGCAGGTGGTTTTAATTCCGCGCAAGGCGCAATAAGGCTATCGGGGGCGGTGCGACTTGCCCCCGATAGCAATCTAACAACCAACCAAAAACTTAAGCCGCAATCGCTTTAGCCTTCGGCTCACGATCCCAAACCCGATGCTGAGCAATCGCGGCAAAAAACGCCTTGAACGCTTTCGCATCCGAGCCAACGATCAGCCCCGCATCCGCTTCAAGTTTGAGCTGGTCCAGCAGCGGCTTCACATCACTGGCAACCGCAATCGCCTTGAGGTGCTTGTACGCCTCCAACACGTAATGCAATGCCACGCCGTCACCGCTGAGCGCCTTCACCGACTCTTTCCCGCCAGGGATAAACACCGCGTCAAACGCCACCGACGGCAAACCCTCCATCGACGCATCCACCGCCAAACTCTTGCCATCTGCCGTGGTCACCGGTGCCGACGTCGGCCCCAGCAATTTGGCCTGCGCGCCTACGGCTTCCAGCGCCTTCTTCAAGGCAGCAATCGCGGCACCATCCACACCGTTCGCAGCCAGAATCGCCACCTTGCGCGTCTTGATGTCGCCGGACAACAGGTTGGCCTGGCTCAATGCAGGCGAGCGTGACAACGACGCCTCACGCTGCGCCACTGTGCCTTTCTTCGGCACCGGCAAACCCAGGTTTTGCGCCACGCGCTTGGCCAACTCCAGGTCGATATTGGCCAGGATCTCATTAACCTGGCGCGCACGAATGAACTCACGCTCCACCTTGCCCAACTCGAAGCTGTAGGCCGCGATGATGTGCTCCTGCTCGTGCTTGCTCATGCTGTGGAAAAACAAGCGCGCCTGAGAGAAGTGATCGCCGAACGACTCGCTGCGCTCACGCACTTTATGCGCGTCGATACGCTCGTGATAAGACTCAAAGCCACCGTCCTCGGCCGCGGGCGGGGTTTCTTTCGGCCAACCGCCATCAATCGAGTTCGGCTCGTACGCAGCACGCCCTTTATCCACGGTGATGCGGTGCATGGCATCGCGCTGGCCATTGTGAAACGGCGCCACTGGCCGGTTGATCGGCAGCTCATGAAAGTTCGGGCCACCCAGCCGGCTGATCTGCGTATCGGTGTAGGAAAACAGCCGACCTTGCAGCAACGGGTCATTGGAAAAATCGATCCCCGGCACGATATGACCCGGGCAAAACGCAACCTGCTCGACCTCGGCAAAGAAGTTATCCGGGTTGCGGTTGAGCACCATCTTGCCCAGCGGCGTGATCGGTACCAACTCTTCGGGAATCAGCTTGGTGGGGTCGAGGATGTCGAAGTCGAAGGCATGCTCCTTGTCTTCCGGAATCACCTGCACACCCAGCTCCCACTCTGGATAATCGCCGCCTTCAATGGACTCCCACAGGTCGCGACGGTGGTAGTCAGTGTCTTTACCTGCAAGCTTTTGCGCTTCGTCCCACACCAGGGAGCAGGTACCCACCGTAGGGCGCCAGTGGAATTTGACGAAATTGGACTCACCCTTGGCGTTGATAAAGCGAAAGGTGTGCACCCCAAACCCCTGCATGCTGCGCAGGTTTTTTGGAATCGCACGGTCGGACATGGCCCAGATCACCATATGCGCCGACTCCGGCTGCAGCGAAACAAAATCCCAGAAGGTATCGTGGGCCGAGCCGCCGGTAGGAATCTCGTTGTGCGGCTCGGGTTTGACCGCGTGCACAAAGTCCGGAAACTTGATCGCGTCCTGGATGAAGAACACCGGCATGTTGTTGCCCACCAGGTCGAAGTTGCCTTCGTCGGTGAAGAACTTCACCGCAAAACCGCGCACGTCACGCACCGTATCGCCGGAACCACGCGGGCCCTGCACGGTGGAAAAACGCACGAATACCGGGGTTTTATGCCCTGGGTCGCGTAGGAAACCAGCCTTGGTCAGCGCCGAATGGTTTTCATAGGTTTGGAAGTAACCATGAGCGCCGGTACCGCGGGCGTGGACGATGCGCTCCGGGATGCGCTCATGGTCAAAGTGCGTGATCTTTTCACGCATGATGAAATCTTCCAGCAGCGAAGGCCCGCGCGCGCCGACCTTCAAGCTGTTCTGGTTGTCGGAAATCTTCACGCCCTGGTTGGTGCGCAGGGCTTGGCCCGTGGCGTCTGAGCGAAACTGTTCCAAGCTGTGTAATTTGGCGTTGGTGTTACCACGGTCCAGCGTGTCGGTACCCGCGAGTTCACTCTTCGGCGGGGCAACTGGCTTCTTGGTACTCATCAGTCAAAACTCCTTATTCAAAGTGGCCAGAGCGGTCCCCGGCTCGTTTGAGCAAAACCCCAGGCACGGCACCTGGGAAATCGAGTTGCTTAAGTAGTGACTGATGGTGTTTTGGGCCGTTCCTTTTTTATGACCTTTGATCGCGTTATTGCCAAATCGCAGGTCGGATGCGAAATAAATGCTAAGAAACACTAGACGGACAGGCTAAAATGCGCGCCCGGCTAACCGCTGATCCCTTTTCAATGCGCCCCACAAGGTTCGCTACGTGATCGAGTTTCAAAACGTCCATAAAACCTACCGCGTCGCCGGTAAGGATATCCCCGCCCTGCACCCCACCAGCCTGCGCGTCGAGAACGGCCAGGTGTTTGGCCTGATCGGCCACTCGGGTGCGGGTAAAAGTACCCTGCTGCGCCTGATCAACCGCCTGGAAGAACCCAGCGGCGGCCAGATCACGGTGGACGGCGAAGAAGTCACCGCCCTGGACGCCAATGGCCTGCGCCGTTTCCGTCAGCAGGTCGGGATGATCTTCCAGCACTTCAACCTGCTGGCGTCCAAGACCGTCGCCGATAATGTCGCGCTGCCACTGACCCTGGCCGGCGAGCTGTCGCGCAAGGACATCGACCTGCGCGTGGCTGAACTGCTGGCCCGCGTCGGCCTGTCGGACCACGCCAGGAAATACCCGGCGCAGTTGTCCGGCGGCCAGAAACAGCGCGTCGGTATTGCCCGCGCCCTGGCGACCAAGCCAAAGATCCTGCTGTGCGACGAAGCCACCAGCGCCCTCGACCCGCAGACCACCGCATCGGTGTTGCAATTGCTGGCCGAGATCAACCGCGAGTTGAAGCTGACCATCGTGCTGATCACCCATGAAATGGACGTGATCCGCCGCGTATGCGACCAAGTGGCGGTGATGGACGCCGGCGTGATCGTCGAGCAAGGCTCGGTGGCCGACGTATTCCTGCACCCCAAGCACCCGACCACTAAACGCTTTGTACAAGAAGCCGAGCAGGTCGATGAAGGTGAGCAGCGCGATGACTTCGCCCACGTACCGGGCCGCATCGTGCGCCTGACGTTCCAGGGCGACGCGACCTACGCGCCGCTGCTGGGCACCGTCGCCCGTGAAACGGGGGTGGACTACAGCATCCTTGCCGGTCGTATCGACCGCATCAAAGACATCCCTTATGGGCAACTGACCCTCGCCGTCACCGGCGGTGACATGGAAGCGGCCTTCGCCCGCTTCACCGCCGCAGACGTCCACATGGAGGTGCTGCGCTAATGGAAGTCCTGATGAGTTTCTTCGCCAATATCGACTGGTCGGAAATCTGGCTCGCCACCGGCGATACCATGATCATGCTGTTCGGCTCGCTGTTCTTCACTGTGCTGCTGGGCCTGCCGTTGGGCGTGCTGCTGTTCCTGACCAGTCCGCGCCAGCTGTTCGAGCAAAAAGGCCTGTACGCGCTGCTGTCGCTGATCGTGAACATCCTGCGTTCGCTGCCGTTCATCATCCTGCTCATCGTGATGATCCCGTTCACCGTACTGATCACCGGCACCTCACTGGGTGTGGCAGGCGCGATCCCGCCGCTGGTCGTAGGCGCTACGCCGTTCTTTGCACGATTGGTGGAAACCGCCCTGCGCGAAGTGGACCGCGGCATCATCGAAGCCACCCAGTCAATGGGCGCCACCACCCGGCAGATCATCACCAATGCGCTGCTGCCTGAAGCTCGCCCCGGCATCTTCGCGGCGATTACGGTGACGGCGATTACACTGGTGTCCTACACGGCAATGGCCGGTGTGGTCGGTGCTGGTGGCCTGGGTGACCTGGCGATTCGTTTTGGTTATCAGCGTTTCCAGACCGATGTGATGGTGGTCACCGTGGTGATGCTGTTGATCCTGGTGCAAATTCTGCAAACCGTCGGCGACCGGCTGGTGGTGCACTTTTCTCGAAAATAACGGCCATTGCCGGCCGAAAGCCGGCACATGCCCGAACAAGGAGCTTGTTGGATGAAAAAACTACTGGTTGCTTTCGCCGCCGTTGCTGCGTTTTCCGCTCACGCCGAGACCATTACGGTCGCTGCCTCGCCGGTGCCGCACGCGCAAATTCTGGAATTCGTGAAACCTGTCCTGGCCAAAGAAGGCGTGGACCTGCAGGTCAAAGTCTTCACCGACTACGTGCAGCCCAACGTACAAGTGGCTGAAAAGCGCCTGGACGCCAACTTCTTCCAGCACCAGCCGTACCTGGATGAATTCAACAAAGCCAAGGGCACTCACCTGGTGAGCGTTGGCGCGGTGCACCTCGAACCCCTGGGCGCTTACTCCAGCAAGTACAAGACCCTGGCCGAGCTGCCAAGCGGCGCCAACGTAGTGATCCCGAACGACGCCACCAACGGCGGCCGTGCGCTGTTGCTGCTGGCCAAGAGCGGCCTGATTGCCCTGAAGGACCCGACGAACATCCTGTCGACCATCAAGGACATCACCCAGAACGATAAAAAGCTGAAATTCCGCGAACTGGAAGCCGCCACGCTGCCACGCGTGCTGACCCAGGTCGACCTGGCACTGATCAACACCAACTACGCCCTGGAAGCCAAGCTGGACCCATCCAAGGACGCACTGGTCATCGAAGGCAACGACTCGCCTTACGTGAACATCCTGGTCACCCGCGAAGACAACAAGGATTCGGACGCGGTGAAGAAGCTGGTTGCCGCCCTGCACACGCCTGAAGTGAAGAAATTCATCGAAGAGAAGTACCAAGGCGCGATCAAGCCGGCGTTCTGATCTACCCGATCTCCAATTCACCGGAGATCAAAAAATGTGGGAGGGCGGTGCGACGATTCGACTTGCCCCCCTCCCACATTTGTTTTGCTGTGCATCTACTTGCGCTGCAACAACCCCGGCAACTGCGCCACCAGCTTCTGGTTGTTCAACGGCGCACGAATAAATCCACGCTGCGTCCCATCCGGGCCGATCAGCGCCAGGTTGCCGCTGTGATCAACGGTGTAGTTCGGCTTGCTGGTATCCGCCGGAATAAACGGAATGCTCACTGCATTCGACACCTTCTGCACCTCCTCCACATTCGCGCCAGTCAGGCCCACGAATTGCGGGTCGAAATAGCCCAGGTACTGCTTGAGCTGAGTCGGCGTGTCGCGATGCGGGTCGACGCTGACCAGGATCACTTGCAACTTATCCACAGCGTCCTTGGGCAGTTCACTCTTGATCTGGCGCAACTGGGCGAGAGTGGTCGGGCAGATGTCCGGGCAGAAGGTGTAGCCGAAGAACAGCAGGCTCCACTTGCCTTTCAACTCATTGACCAGCACCGGCTGGCCGTCCTGATTGGTCATGGTCACTGGCGGCAGTTGGCGGCTTTGCGGCAGCAGGATGATGCCCGCGTCGATCAGCGCGGTGGGGTCGCCCTGGCCTTTGCCGCTGAGCACTTTGTTGACGGTCAGGCCCATGATCAACGCGACAATGGCCACCAGGATGAAGACGGTTTTTTGAGTTCGAGTCATAGGTTCAACAATAAGTAGTGGTCTACGAGCAGGGCGATAAACAGCAGCAACAAGTACCAGATAGAGTACTTGAACGTGTTGATCGCCGCGTGCGGCCGACCGCCACGGTACAACACCCAGGCCCATTGCAGAAAGCGCCCGCCCAATCCCAGCGCACACGCCAGGTACAGCGGGCCGCTCATATGGATCACGTAGGGCATCAGGCTCACCGCCAGCAGGGCAAAGGTGTAGAGCAGGATATGCACCTTGGTGTAGTGCTCGCCGTGGGTCACCGGCAACATCGGGATGTCGGCCTTGGCGTATTCCTCTTTGCGGTGGATGGCCAGGGCCCAGAAGTGTGGCGGGGTCCAGGCGAAGATGATCAGCACCAGCAGCAGCGGTTCGGCGCTGATATGGCCAGTGACGGCAACCCAACCCAGCAATGGCGGCGCGGCGCCGGCCAGGCCGCCGATAACGATATTCTGCGGCGTCGCGCGCTTGAGAAACCCGGTGTAGATCACGGCGTAGCCGAGCAGCGAGGCCAAGGTCAGCCACGCCGCCAGGGCATTGGTGAACGCCAGCAACAGGCCCAAGCCTGCAACAGCCAGAAACAATGCAAAGGCCAGCGCCGCAATCGGCGACACGCGGCCCTGCGCCAGCGGCCGCTTGTGAGTGCGCGCCATCACCGCATCGATGCGCCGATCCACCACATGGTTGACCGCCGCCGCGCCGCCCGCGCACAGGGCAATGCCCAGGTTGCCAAATACCAGCACTGCCCACGGCACCCCGGCGCGGGTGGCGAGGAACATGCCCACCAGGGAGGTGATGAGCATCAACACCACCACTTTCGGCTTGGTCAGCTCCAGGTAGTCACGCCAGATTGCCTGATCGCGACGCGCGCCGATCAAGGTCGCCATGGCATCTCTCCTTTAAGGGTGATGAGGCCCGATACGTGTTTGCGCGGGATAAAGCGCCAGCCGAACGGGACCTGATTGCGCACCCGCACCAGGCTGGTACGGGCGTGGTAATTGACCAGCACCAGGGTGAGCAGCAAGCCTGCGCCGCCCGCGTTATGCCCGACCGCCACAGCCAGCGGCAGGCCGAGCGCTACATTGCTCAAGCCCAGGCAGATTTGCGCGGCGAGGGCGATCAGCAACAAGCCCGCCAGACGCGTCATGCCCACTGCACGCAACTGCCAGGCAAGCCCCAGCAGGACCAGGGTAACGATGATTGCGCCGATGCGGTGGGTCAGGTGGATCGCGGTGCGCGCTTCGCTGTCGAGTTGGCCGCCGAGGTAATTCGGGCCGATGTGCTGGGTCAGGTGAAAGCCATTGGCAAAGTCTGCCGCCGGCCACCATTCGCCATGACAAGTGGGTAAGTCGACACAGGCGACAGCCGCGTAGTTGGAGCTGACCCAACCGCCCAGCGCGATCTGCCCGATCACCAGCACCAGCCCAGCGGTGGCCCAATATTGCAGGCGCCTGGGCACGATCAACGCGGGCAGCACGCCAGACAGACGCAAGGTCAGCAAAAACAACAGGCTCACGGTGGCAAAGCCGCCCAGCAGATGGCCCGTCACCACTTGCGGCCACAGCTTGAGCGTCACCGTCCACATGCCAAACGCCGCCTGGGCAAACACCACGGCCAGCAGAAACAGCGGCAATTTGACCGGCTGGCCCGGGTCGCGCCGATGACTCCAAGAGCGCGCTGCCAGCAGCACGATCAGCACGCCCAAGGTGCCGGCGAAGTAGCGATGGGTCATCTCCGCCCACCCTTTGTCGGCCTCAACCGGCGTGTCGGGGAAATGCAATTGCGCATGGGCCAACTGGGCCTCGCTTTGCGGCACGCTGATAAAACCGTAGCAGCCGGGCCAGTCCGGGCAACCGAGGCCGGCGTGGGTCAGGCGGGTGTAGGCGCCGAGCAGCACGACGATCAGCGCCAGCAAGGTGGCAAACAACGCGAGGCGAAATCCAGGTTTGGCCATGACGATGCCCTTATCCGATATTCGACAGTTTCAGCAGGTGGCGCAGGTCGTTGAGCAGGTCCTTGCCCTTGACCTTGGCGTCGTAGCGCAGCACCAGGTTGCCGTGGGGGTCGACGATCCACAGTTGCGCCTCGCCCGGTGCGGCGGCGTTTTTGGTGAAGGTCGAAACATCCAGCGCATAACGCTGCAATTGCGGGTATTGGGCTTTCAGCTTGGCTTCGTAGTCGGCGCCCACCGGCTGCGCGCTCGCCAAGGCGTGGCTGGCGCGTGAAGCATCGCGGCCCAGGCCGATCTGCAATTGGCGCGAGAGGTACACCAGTTGCTGGCAATCGACTGCACACGCTGTGGGCGCGGTGACCAGCAGTTGCCAGCGCTGTTCATCGGCCTGCACGCCAATGTCCGCGCGGGTCTGGCCATTGCCGATCATCTCGCCGTGGTAACTGCGGCTGTCCGGCACCCAGAACTGCAATTTGTACATAAAGGTGGCCAGCACCATCGGGCCGATCACCATCAGCAGGATCAGCAGCAGTTGCCAGCGGCCTTTGCGCCGATCGGGCAGTTCAGACATGTTGAGTGGATTCGTGGCCGCTCCCATGGGGCTTCTCCTTTTTGTTGTGCGATCCGAGATAGAGGTAAAGAACCAACAGCGCCAGCGCCATGGCGAACCACTGCACGGCATAGGCCAAGTGTTTCTCCGGGCCCATGGCGACTACCGGCCACGTGGTTTCGTACGTACCGGGGCCGGCTTCAGCGCGCAGTTCGTAGGCAAAACCGCTGCGGCCCAGCTCTGCCCAGAGCGCAGCGGGATGCAACGCGGTGAGCAATCGCGGCCACGGCGCGCCAGCCGGGTCGGCATGCAACTGGAAGGTTTCGCCGGGGGCGACATACACCCAGGCATCGAGATTCAGCGGTTGCTGCGGCGTGGTGAAAGCGGGCGGGGTACGCCGGTCCGGCCACGGCAACCAGCCGCGATTGAGCAACAGCCACTGGCCGCTGGCCTGATCGTGGAAAGGTTGCAGCAACTCGACACCGGCCTTGCCATCACGCATGCGGTTGTCGAGCAGTACGCTGTGGTTGGCGTCGAATTGACCGCGCAAATGCACGCGGCGAAACGCCGGATCTGCGCTGTCATTGAGTTGCTCACTGCTCATGGGCGCGGCCGCACGGCGCTCGGCATAGCGGTCGAGCAGCAGCTGCTTTTCATGCCCGCGCGACAGTTGCCAGAACCCCAGGCCCACCATGAACGGCAGCAGCACCAACACCACCAATGTCGGCGCAATACCGGGGCGAAACTGTTTCATGGCGCTGGCTATACTTGTTTTCATTGCCCGCCGCTCTTCATCAATGTCCAGGAGCCAGACCATGCTCAAAGCCGCTATTGCCCTGATGCTGATCGCGACTGTTGTGAGCCTGTTCAGTGGTTTGTTCTTTCTGGTCAAGGACGAGGGCCACTCCAACCGCCTCGTCACCGCCTTGACCGTGCGTGTCGTACTGGCCGTGATCACGCTGGCGCTGATCACCTGGGGCTTTTTCAGCGGCCAACTGGTTTCTCACGCGCCGTGGTAAGACGCCTCACAGCACGTAGACAAAGAAAAACAGCCCGATCCACACCACATCCACAAAGTGCCAATACCAACTGGCCGCCTCAAAACCGAACTGGTGCTCGGCATTGAAGTGCCCACGCAGGATGCGCATCAGCATCACAAACAAGATGATGGTGCCGATGGTCACGTGGGCGCCGTGGAAACCGGTCAGCATAAAAAACGTCGCGCCGTACACGCCGGAGCCCAGGGTCAGGCCCAGCTCTTTATAGGCGTGGATGTATTCCTCAGCCTGAAACCCGAGAAATGCCAGGCCCAGCAACACCGTGATCGCCAACCAGATTTTCAGCGCGCCGCGATGACCTTTGCGCAACGCATGGTGGGCGATCGTGATGGTCACGCTTGAGCTCACCAGCAGGATGGTGTTGACCAGCGGCAAGCCCCACGGGCTGATAGTGCCCTCAGGCGCCGGGTAGAGTTTTGGGTCGGGGTTATTGAGCAACGGCCAGGCAAATTCGAAGTTCGGCCACAGCATGTGCGCGACACCCTTCGAGCCTTCACCGGCCAGCCAGGGCGCCGACATATGCCGCACGTAAAACAGCGCACCGAAGAAGGCGATGAAGAACATCACCTCGGAAAAGATGAACCAGCTCATGCCCCAGCGAAACGAGCGGTCCATCTGCGGGCTGTACAGGCCGGCGCGGCTTTCCTTGATCACCGCGCCGAACCAGCCGAACAACATATAGGCCAACAGCAACCCGCCGACGAAAAAGATCCACGGGCCGTGGGATTCCGGGCGCGCGGCCTTCAGGTCGTTGAACCACACGCCCAGGCCATACACGGTGATCAGCAGGCCAAACGTGGCAATTATCGGCCATTTGCTTTGCGCTGGTACGTAGTACGTATCATGAGTCGACATGTATTTACTCTCCCGAATAAGGGGGCAAACAGTAGCTAGCCGCCGCTGTGGGCAGCCACCGGCGGTTGGCGCGCAGTGATATCAAATAACGTGTACGCCAGGGTCAGGTGCTTCACATCCTTGGGCATGTCGCGGTCGACGATGAAGCGCACAGGCATCTCGATGCGCTCGCCGGGCTGCAACACTTGCTGGGTGAAGCAAAAACACTCGGTCTTGTGGAAGTACATCGCCGCTTCGGCCGGGGAAATGCTGGGCACCGCCTGGGCGGTCATCGGCTTATTGGTCGGGTTGTGGGCCACGAACAGCATCTCGGTCACGGCGCCTGGGTTGACCACCACCTCGTCCGCCTTGGCATAAAAGTCCCAGACCATGTCGATGGCGTTGGTGGACAGGAACTGCACCCGCACCTGGCGCGAGGGGTCCACCACCTGCGAACCCTCGTACTGCCCGGCAGTCTTGCCGTTGATGCCAAACGCCTTGCACATCACGTCGTAGATCGGCACCAGGGCGAAGCCGAAGGCGAACATCGCCACCACCAGGATCAACAGGCGCGTGACCAGCCGCTTGAGGGGCACGGATTCAGCCATGGCGATCACCCCATGTGAATGAGGCCAATGTGGGAAGGGGCTTGCCCTCGATAGCTGTCTCACAGCCAATGGCGATGGCGACTGGCAAGCCGCCATCGGGGGCAAGCCCCCTCCCACACTGACCGCGCTCGCGATACACAATGGTGTTCATTTGACCTCCGGCGGCGTGGTGAAGGTGTGGTACGGCGCCGGCGAAGGCACGCTCCACTCAAGCCCTTCAGCACCATCCCACGGCTTGGCCGGCGCCGGCTTGCCCCCACGAATGCACTTGATCACGATGAACAGGAAGAAGATCTGCGTGGCGCCAAACATAAACGCGCCAATCGACGAGACCATGTTGAAGTCGGCGAACTGCAGGTTGTAGTCCGGCACCCGGCGCGGCATGCCGGCCAGCCCGACGAAGTGCATCGGGAAGAACGCCATGTTCATCCCCACGAACGACAGCCAGAAATGCAGCTTGCCCAAGGTTTCGTCGTACATGTGGCCGGTCCATTTCGGCAGCCAGTAGTAAGCCGAGGCGAAGATCCCGAAGATCGCCCCCGGCACCAGTACGTAATGGAAGTGCGCCACCACGAAGTAGGTGTCGTGGTACTGGAAGTCCGCCGGGGCAATCGCCAGCATCAACCCGGAGAAGCCGCCGATGGTGAACAGGATCACAAAGGCCACCGCAAACAGCATCGGCGTCTCGAAGGTCAGCGAGCCTTGCCACATGGTGCTGACCCAGTTGAACACCTTCACCCCCGTCGGCACGGCGATCAGCAGGGTGGCGTACATGAAGAACAACTCGCCCACCAGCGGGATACCGACCACGAACATATGGTGCGCCCACACGATAAACGACAGGAACGCGATGCTTGCCGTGGCATAGACCATCGAGGTGTAGCCAAACAATGGCTTGCGCGAAAAGGTCGGGATGATCGAGCTGACGGCGCCGAAGGCCGGCAGGATCATGATGTACACCTCGGGGTGGCCGAAGAACCAGAACACATGCTGGAACAACACCGGGTCACCACCGCCGGCCGCACTGAAGAAGCTGGTGCCGAAGTGGATGTCCATCAACATCATGGTCACGCAGCCGGCCAGTACCGGCATCACCGCGATCAGCAGGAACGCGGTAATCAGCCAGGTCCACACGAACAGCGGCATCTTCATCAAGGTCATGCCCGGGGCGCGCAGGTTGAGGATGGTCGCAACCACATTGATCGCGCCCATGATCGAGCTGATGCCCATCAGGTGGATGGCGAAGATGAAGAACGTCACGCTTTCCGGCGCATAGGTGGTGGAGAGCGGGGCGTAGAAGGTCCAGCCGAAGTTCGGCCCGCCGCCAGGGGTGAACAACGTCGAGACCAGCAACAGGAACGCCGCCGGCAGCAGCCAGAAGCTGAAGTTGTTCATGCGCGGCAGGGCCATGTCGGGCGCGCCGATCATCAGCGGGATCATCCAGTTGGCCAGGCCGACAAACGCCGGCATCACCGCGCCGAACACCATGATCAGGCCGTGCATGGTGGTCATCTGGTTGAAGAATGCTGGCTCGACGATCTGCAGGCCGGGCTGGAACAGTTCGGCACGGATGACCATGGCGAACGAGCCGCCTAGCAGGAACATTGCAAACGCGAACCACAGGTACATCGTGCCGATGTCCTTGTGGTTGGTGGTCAGCACCCAGCGCATCAAGCCCTTGGCGGGGCCGTGGGCATGGTCACCGGCGTGGCCATGGTCATCGATCACAGCGCTCATGGCCGTTCTCCTGCAAACGAATGGGCGGGGCGGGTCGGGGCAAACGCAATGAAGGCTGTCATTTGCTTTCCGCCTGTTTGATGGCCAGCACGTCTTTTGGCGTGACCATGTCGCCTTTGTTGTTACCCCAGGCGTTGCGCTCGTAAGTCACCACGGCAGCGATGTCGACTTCCGAAAGCTGTTTGCCGAACGCCGCCATCGCAGTGCCAGGCTTGCCGTGATAGACGATGCTCAGGTGATCGGCGGCGGGCCCGGTGGCGATTTTCGAGCCCTTGAGCGCCGGAAACATCGGCGGCAGGCCCTGGCCTTCGGCCTGGTGACAGGCCACGCAGGTGGTGTGATAGACCTTGTCGCCACGGGCCACCAGCTCTTCAAGGGTCCACTCTTTGGAGGTCAGTTCCTTGAGCTTGGCCGCCTCGGCCTTGCGCTCACCCAGCCAGGTTTCGTAGTCGGCCTTGGACTTGACCTCGACCACGATAGGCATGAAGCCGTGGTCTTTGCCGCACAACTCGGCGCACTGGCCACGGTAGATGCCGGGCTTCTCGACACGGGTCCAGGCTTCGTTGACGAAGCCGGGGATGGCGTCGCGCTTGACCGCAAAGGCCGGCACCCACCAGGAGTGGATCACATCGGCGGCGGTGACCAGAAAGCGCACCTTGGCGCCCACCGGCAGCACCAGCGGCTGGTCGACTTCGAGCAGGTAATGCTCGCCCTTGGTGGCCTGGTTGTGGATCTGCTCGGCAGGCGTGGCCAGGTTGCTGAAGAACTCCACATCCTGGCCCAGGTATTTGTAATGCCACTTCCACTGGTAGCCGGTGACCTGGATATCGATATCCGACTCACTGCTGTCGTAGATGTTGATCAGGGTCTTGGTTGCCGGAATGGCCATCGCGATCAGGATCAGCAAGGGCACGACGGTCCAGAGGATTTCCACGGTGGTGCTCTCGTGGAACTTGGCCGCGACCTGGCCGGTGGAGCGCCGGTGGACCATCATCGACCAGAACATGGCGCCAAATACGATGATGCCGATCACCACACAGATCCAAAAAATGGTCATGTGCAGGTCGAACACAGCGTGACTGACTTCTGTTGCCCCTGGCGCCATATTCGTTGTCCAGGCGGCGTGCGCCTGGCCGAATACCGACCACAACAGGAGGCCCATCCAAACGTGTGGATGTCGCATCATTGCGGGTTCCCCTTATCGTTCTTGTTATCCCGCCGGTTTGCACCTGCGTCGAAGGGAGCGGCTTCCATACTGCTTACAACCGCTTAGCCTTGCCTGCTTATGCAGTCTGGCGTCATCAGCTAATCGCGTACAAACCCGAGTATAGACAGGCTCTGCAACCCCGCAATGTGTAGGGGCAAATGAGCAAAAAAGGTGGGAAAAAACTAATGAAATAGGCTGCGGAATCGTTTTTCCGACGAACGATGGCAATTCGATATAACGCCCGCGCATAACCATGAAACAATTATGACAAATACGTCTGATGGCCTCGTATAAACGAGCTAACTTATCCTCTCCCTTTTCCTATGCCTGCATCACTGGAGCGTCCATGAACACCGCCGCATTGCGCGAGCAGATTTCCCGTGCCCATCAACACGAAGCCACCTCGGGCCAGCTTGCCCAGCAACTGGAAAAACAATTGCCGCACCTGCATTCGGCCATTTCCCTGGCTGACGGTGATCGCAACATCGTCATGGCACGCTTTGTCACAGCCTACATTGACCTCGTCCCGGACTTGCTCGACGCCGCCAATGACGTGGCCCGCGAGGCCGGTATCGAAAGCCAGATCAAGCCGGTACTGAAGATTGCCGAGCATTTCTTCCTGCAACCACCAGCGATCCTGGCGGGTCACGAAGGCCTCGACGGACTGCTGGACGAGGCCTACCTGGCCCATCGGCTGGTGGAAGAAGTAAACGATCTGTATATCAAGCACTTCGGCCAGCCGTTGATTCCGGCGGATACCACCGTGGCGAACCTGATTGCCCATCAGTTGATCGGCGAGGAATTTGCCAACAAACTCGATGAAGCCGTGCACCTGGCGGTGGACGAGATGCTCAACGAAGAGAGCTTTGCTCTGGAGTCGGTCGAGACCTACCGCGAGCAACTGAAAAGCCCGAACACCGAGGCTGCGTGGAAGCGCTGGCCGTGCCTGTCGCGGCAGTTGGGGGTTGAGTTGGCGCTGGACCAACCCGCCTGAATCTTAAGATAGACGCAAAACACATGTGGGAGGGGGCAAGCCCCCTCCCACTTTTTGATCCGGCTTCATCAGCCGACTGATGGCGCCGAACCGATCCCCGTCGTCGTCCTGACCCGGCCTTCGAGCCGTCGCTTCAAACCTCGCGCCTCAATCACCAGCTTCGAACCCTTCGCCGCATTGGCCCGCCCCCATTCCTCCAGCAACTCGAGGCAGGAATGGTCGATATAGCTGAGGTTATTGAGCGGTACATGCACCGTGGTCCCCGCAGGCACCGTCGACAGCACCTGAGTCAACGCCGGCACTTTGAGAAAGGTCGCCGCACCGGTCAAACGCAGCTCCATCTCGCCATCCTGGGGCAGGTCGATCAGGCTGACTTTCAGCCGTGATGCCTTGAGCGCCAGTTTGACCAACGTGAGGCCAAAGCCCACCAGCACTCCCGTCAGCAGGTCAGTAAAGATGATCGCCAGCGCGGTGGCCGCATAGGTAAACATCGGCATCCGCCCGTAGCGCCCCAAGGCTTTGAACGCCTTTACGTCCACCAACTTGATCCCGGTGTACACCAACACGCCCGCCAGGCTCGCCACCGGGATGCTTTGCAGCACGCTCGACAGCAGCAATACGAAGCCCAGCAACCACACACCATGAAACATCGCCGACAGACGGGTGGTGGCACCGGCCTGGACGTTGGCTGAACTGCGCACAATCACGCCGGTCATCGGCAACGCACCGACCAGACCGCAGAGCATGTTGCCCACGCCTTGGGCGCAAAGCTCTTTGTCGAAATCTGAACGTTGCCCACTGTGCATGCGGTCGACGGCCGCGGCAGAAAGCAGGGTTTCGGCGCTGGCGATAAATGCCACAGCGAAGGCTGCAATCAGCAATTGAGGATCGGCCAGGTTCAGCAGGTCGCTGGGCCGCAGCCAGTCGATGGCATCGGCCAGGTTTTCCGGCACTTCCACGCGCTTGACCTGCAATGCCAGCACCAGGCTGGTGACCGTTGCCAGGCCCACACCAAGCAGGGCACCCGGCACAAACCGCAGCGGTTGCGGGCGAAATTTATCCCACAGGTACATCACCAGCATCGTCGACAACCCAAGCAAACCCGCTTGCCAGCCGAGCCCGCCACCAAGGGTCGGGATGGCTTCGGCCAAGGCGGCCGGGAAGCCCGCCAGGTTGTCCAGGCCGGAAGGCTTGGGGGCGCCATCCAGCATCACATGAATCTGCGACAGCACAATCAGCACGCCAATCCCCGCCAGCATGCCGTACACCACCGCTGGCGCCGTCACGCGGAACCAGCAGCCCAGGCGCAAGCGCCCGGCCACCAGTTGCAGGAAGCCCGCCAGCAACAGGATCGGGCCCAGCATCAACATGCCGTGCTGGCGCACCAACTCGAACACCAGCACCGCCAAACCCGCCGCCGGGCCGCTGACTTGCAGCGGCGAACCCGCCAACCAACCCACTACCAGGCCACCGATAATGCCGGTGATCAGGCCTTTGGCCGGCGGCATGCCGGACGCGATCGCGATCCCCATGCACAGCGGCAAGGCGACCAGAAACACAACCACCGAGGCGAGCAGCTCCCGTGGCAAAACAGCTTTCAATTGAGCAGCACGCATGATGACTCTCCCGAGGCATTCGCCGGGCGCGGTAAGGCCTGGCTGCATCCATGGCAGCCACCGCTTTACCCGGCAGGGAAGTGTTTTAGAAGCGCGCTTTAGGCGTCGCTGAAGGGATCGGCCCGTCGCCGCTCAACGAGCGGAACGCCGACTGGTCAGCATCGTAGGCGCGGATTTCGCTGGTCTCGATGTTGTAGATCCAACCGTGAATGAACAACTGGCCATTGGCCATGCGCGATGCCACGGAAGGGTGGGTACGCAAATGCTGCAGTTGGGCGATGACGTTTTCTTCGGTCAGCACTTTCATGCTCTCGCCTTCATTGGCGCAGTCGCAGTTGTCCTCGACCATAGACTTGGCGACCTCGGCGTGCCGCAGCCAGGCCCTTACCGTCGGCATCTTTTCCAGGCTGTCTGGGTTGAGTACAGCGCGCATGGCACCACAGTCGGAGTGCCCGCACACGATGATGTGCTGCACGCCCAGGGCCAGTACCGCGTACTCGATGGCCGTGGAAACACCACCGTTCATCTGGCCGTAGGGCGGCACCACATTGCCGACGTTACGGGTCACGAACAGGTCGCCCGGCGAACTTTGGGTGATCAGCTCGGGCACGATGCGCGAATCGGCGCAGGTAATGAACATCGCCCTTGGGCTCTGGGCCGTGGCGAGTTTCTTGAAGAGTTCTTCCTGCTGGGGGAAGACGTCGTGATGGAAATGCAAAAAACCGTCAACGATGTGCTTGAGCGCTGCATCGGCGGACTCCGCCACTTGAGGGGCTGAAGCCGACGCAGCCAACGGCTGTTTATCCTTATCACTCATGATTCATCCTCTTGATTAATGCAGGGGAGTGTTCAGGACAGTTCGACGCCCGGCCAGTGGAATAGTTGTAAAACTCCAAAAACCCAGGTGCCGACTCATCAGTCACTCGCTGATCAAAGTAACCGTCGAAACTTAACTCAAACTGAATGAACCGCTCTAGATCGCGGGTTTCAGTGATGTCAAAACGCGACTATTCCTACAAGGAAGGTGCATTCCTCCTGATCAGTCTACAACAACGCCATCTGTCTGCCCGGCGGACAGAACGCCGTGCAATCCAGATTAAACCCCTCACGACGATTGAGCCCCAGGCGCTTGATCGCCTTGCTGAAACGCTGTGCGAGTAAATCGGCAAACGGCCCTTCGCCACGCATGCGCACGCCGAAACGGCTGTCATACACCTCGCCACCACGTACCTGACGCACCAGGCTCATCACATGGGCTGCGCGCTGCGGGTAATGCGCCGCCAGCCACTCCTCGAACAACGGCGCCACCTCCAGCGGCAGGCGCAGCATCATGTAGGCGGCGCTTTGCGCACCAGCAGCGTGGGCTTCGGTCAGCAGGCTCTCCAGTTCGCTGTCGTTGATCATCGGAATCATCGGCGAACACAGCACGCCCACCGGAACCCCCGCCTCGCGCATCACCCGGATCGCCCGCAGCCGTGCCTTGGGCGCTGCCGTGCGCGGTTCCAGGATGCGCTTGAGCTCGTCGTCCAGGCTGGTGAGGCTGATCATCACCGCCACCAGGCGCTGGCGGGCCAGTTCGGTGAGCAGGTCGAGGTCGCGCAGGATCAGCGAACCCTTGGTGATGATGGTGACCGGGTGCCGATAACGCAGCAGTACTTCGAGGGTTTGCCGGGTAATCCTGTATTCACGCTCGATGGGCTGGTAGGGGTCGGTATTGGAACCCAGGTTGATCGGCGCGCATACATAGCCCGGCTTGGACAATTGCTGCTCCAGCACATCGGCGGCATTGCTCTTGGCGATCAGCTTGGTTTCGAAATCCAGCCCCGGCGACATGTCCCAATAGGCATGGCTGGGCCGCGCATAGCAATAGATACAGCCATGCTCGCAGCCGCGATAAGGGTTGATCGAACGATCGAAGGGTAAATCCGGCGAGTTATTGCGGGTGATGATGGTCTTGGCCGTCTCAATGCGCACTTCGGTGCCCTGGGTCGGTGGCACTTCCTGGTACCAGCCATCGTCCTCGGCCACGCTGACCGTAGGCGCGAAGCGGTTGTGCAGGTTGGTGGCCGTGCCCCGGCCACGGGGCGGCAGCGGAGTAGACATAAAAGCGCCTCGATACTGTTTTTATATACAGTATCGAGGCGCGGGGTTCCTGACCAGTGCCGTTTGGCGGCTAGCCAGGAATCAGTGCTTTTGCGTGACCTGCCCCAGGTCATCGCCCGAGGTGGTTCGCATATCGTGCTTGCGCAGGTCGGCCACGTCGCTGGCTTTGACCGGCGCACCTTTATTGCCCCAGCTGCCACGGATGAAACTGACCACATCCGCCACTTCCTGATCCGACAGGCGCCAGGCAAACGCCGGCATGGTGAAGGTGGACGGCGCCGCGTGCGTGGCTGGCAGGGTGCCGCCGTTCAACACAATGTTGATCAACGAGGTCGCATCCGCCGTCTGCAACACCGGGTTGCCCGCCAGCGCCGGGAACACCCGTGTGTAGCCGTGGCCATCGGTACGGTGGCAGGCCGCGCAGTTGTCGATATACACCGACGCACCCGCCTGGCTGTCATCGCCTTTCCACAGCGCCTGGGCCACCTGCTTGTCGTACACATGCGGCGTGTCCTTGGGATCGACCGCCGGCAGGCTCTTGAGGTAACGGGCGATCGCGGTCAGGTCGTCTTGCGACATGTACTGCATGCTATGGACTACGACGTCGCTCATGCCGCCAAACACCGCGCTGCGATCACTGCGACCGGTCTTGAGGAACTGTACCAGTTGCTCCTCGCTCCAACTGCCGAGGCCGTCCTTATGGTCGCCACGCAAGCTCTTGGCGATCCAACCTTCCAACGGCGCACTGCCAGACAGGAACGCATTGCCATCGGTGGCGCTCAGGGCTTTTTCCTGCATGGTCAGGGCACGCGGTGTATGGCATGCGCCGCAGTGGCCGAGGCCTTCGACCAGGTACGCGCCACGATTGATCACCGGGTCGGCGTCCGCGGCCGGGGTGTCCGCCACCTCCGGCGCAAACATCCAGCGCCACGCCGCCAACGGCCAACGCATGCTCAAGGGCCACGGAATGTCGCTGGCCTTGTTCGCTTGGGCGACCGGCTCCACACCCTTCATGAAGTACGCATACAACGCCTGCATATCGCTGTCGCTGACACGCGCATAGGACGGGTATGGCATCGCTGGGTAAAGCGTACTACCGCTCTTGGCGACGCCATGACGCACGGCCTTGTCGAAGTCTTCGAAGCTGTAGTCGCCCAGGCCGGTCTTGTCTGGGGTGATGTTGGTGGAGTAGATCACGCCAATCGGGGTTTCCATCGGCAGGCCACCGGCGAAGGGCTTGCCGCCTTTGGCGGTATGGCAGGCGACACAGTCGCCAGCGCGGGCCAAGTATTCGCCCTGTTTGATCAGGTCGCTTTCGGCGGCGCTGATCGAGCAACTGCTGAACAGCGCAAAGGTCGCGATAACAAGTGCTTTCATGGTCATCGCTCCTTATGCCTGAACCAGTGGGCCGGGGTTTTTCAGGTACTGCTCGCGGATCGCCCGGGCCGACCAGTAGGTCAGCGCTGCCACCAGGCCTGTCGGGTTGTAGCCCAGGCCCTGTGGGAAAGCGGACGCGCCTGGGACAAACACATTGTGTACATCCCAGCTCTGCAGGTAACGGTTCAACGCACTGGTTTTTGGGTCGGTGCCCATGATTGCGCCACCGTTGAGGTGGGTGGTCTGGTACGACGCGGTGTTGAAATGCTCGCCGACTTTTTTGCCGAGCACGGCAATCGCCTTGGGGCTCATCGCTTCGGCGACCTTGCCCATTTTCTCGACCATGAAGCGGTTCATCTTGATGTCGTTTTCCTGCCAATCGAACGTCATACGCAGCAGCGGCAAGCCGTAGGCATCGCGGTAAACCGGGTCCAGATCCAGGTAGTTGCCCCGGTAGGATTGATGGGCGCCGTGGGCGTCCATCGACACCTGATGGGTGTAGTAATCGGCGGTGGCGCGCTTCCACGCACTGCCCCAAGCCGGGGTGCCGGGTGGGTTGGACGTACCGGCAATCGGCCGGCTGCCGGCCTGGTTGACCCACATCGGCGAGCCGCCCACAAAGCCGTGGGGGCCGTGGTCGAAGTTGTCCGCGTTGAAGTCGTCCATCGCCACGCCATTACCGCCCGCGCCGATGAAGTTGTTGGTGTGGGTGTCTTTGTCGAAGAAGGCCTTGATGGTGGCCATGTTCTGGTAGGCGAAGTTCCGCCCGACCACGCCCTCATTGGTGATCGGGTCGTACGGCTTGCCGATGCCCGACAGCAGCATCAGGCGCACGTTGTGGAACTGGAATGCACCGAGGATCACCAGGTCCGCCGGCTGCTCGATCTCGCGGCCCTGGGCATCGATGTAGGTCACACCCGTGGCTTTTTTCTTGGTGCTGTCGAGGTTGACCTTGAGTACGTGGGAATTGGGCCGCAGCTCGAAGTTCGGCACCTGGCGCAGCGCCGGCAGGATGTTCACGTTCGGCGAGGCCTTGGAGTACATGTAGCACACGTAGCCACTGCAAAAACCGCAGAAGTTGCATGGGCCCATTTGCGCGCCATAGGGGTTGGTGTACGGCCCCGAGGTGTTGGCGGACGGCAGGTTGTAGGGTTTGTAACCTACATCGGCAGCCGCTTTCTGAAACAGCTGTGCGGAGACGGTATTTTTCTGCGCTTGCAGCGGGAACGGGTTGGAACGGTCCGGCGCATACGGGTTGCCGCCACGGCCTTCGCCCACCAATTGCCCTTTCACCGTCCAGGCCTGGCCGGAGGTGCCGAATACTTTTTCCGCGTAGTCGAAGAACGGCTCCAGCTCTTCGTAGCTGACGCCGAAGTCCTGGATGGTCATGTCCTTGGGAATGAAGTTTTTCCCGTAGCGCTCTTCGTAATGGCTGCGCATACGCAACTCGATGGGGTCGACACGAAAGTGCACGCCCGACCAATGCAGGCCCGCACCGCCCACGCCATTGCCCGGCAAAAAAGCGCCGAGCTGACGGTTAGGCAGGGCGACGTCATTGACGCTGTGGCGAATGGTCACCGTCTCCTTGGAAATGTCCTGGAAGAGTTTCTTACGCACGCTGTAGGTCAATTCGTCGATGACCTGGGGATAATTGCCGTCCGGGTACGTGTCCTGCATCGGGCCGCGCTCCAGCGCCAGCACGTTGAGGCCGGCTTCCGTCAGCTCCTTGGCCATGATCGCGCCGGTCCAGCCGAAGCCTACGATCACTGCATCCACTTTCTTCATGATGGTCGCCACGTTTATGCCCTCTCGCCACGGATGGAAACAGCCGGGAAGGGGTATTGCTCGTTGCGTTCCACCCAATCCATAAAGTCGGCGCGAGCGCCGGGGAAGCCGATCATGGTCCAGCCGACCATGCCTTTATTGCCACCGTGGATCGGGTCGCAGAAGAAGCCTTCCTTGGTGTTTTGCAGCAGCAGGTTGAAAAACATCTTGGCGGGCACCGCCTCGAAATGCGCCGCCATTTCACTGCCGCCAGCCTCCAGACGGTGCAACATATCGTCTCGGGTAGCGCTGTCTTGCGCAGCAAAAGCTTTACCGTTGAAGGCTTTCGACCAAGCGTCCGTCGCGGCAATGCCCAGGCGATAGATCTCTTTGGGCACCAGTTTGCTCTGCCAGCCCATCTGCGGCGCAGCGTCGGCGTTGAACGGACCTTGCATGAACCACAGCGCGCCGCTGGCATACGGTGTGTTCATCTGACGGTCGATGTATTCCGGCGCGCCGGCTTCCAGGGCGCCAGGGCCTTGGGCATCGGCGGGGATCAGGCGCTCGACGGCGGCGTTGATAAACGCCCATTCCTCTGCGGTGAAATAGCTCGGCTCGTAAGCCTTGTCGCTCGTTGCAGGCTTGGCTGGCGCGGCTTGGGCCGGCTCCGGAGCAACCATCAATATCGAGCCGCCGAGGCCGGTACTGGCAACCGTGACCACCGGGATCAAGGTCAAGGATTTGCGTAGAAAGTCACGCCGGGGGTTGTCTTGATCTTGATCAGACATGGGTGCACCTCATCATGTGGTCACGGGTTTGTTCGGCCGCTTCTGGGGAGCGGCTCGTGTATTTTTGGCAATCAATGGTTACAAATGATAGCAGGCTAAGGATGTGGAGAATGGATTCAGCGACCTAAGTCGAATAAACGCAGGCAAAAAAATGTGGAAGGGGGCTGGCTCCCGATAGCGGTGGGTCAGCCAATTTAGAGCCTGACTGGCCTTGCGCTATCGGGGGCAAGCCCCCTCCCACATTGGATGTGCGTAAAACTTTTAGTCTTTTTTCAACTTCGGGTTCGGGAAGAATTGCACTGCCTGAACCTTGGGGTCCGCCGGCGCTTTGAGCGCCGAAGTATTGACCCGCGTACCCAGTTCCTTGGGCACTGACAGCCCTTGGTCGTTCAAGGTGTCGGTGTACCCGCAGGCCACGCACTCGCGGTGTGGCACGTTGTCTTCGGTCCACATTTTCAGCTTGTCCGGCTCGCTGCACGCCGGGCAGACCGCCCCGGCGATAAATTGCTTCTTGGTGATCACAGGCCCTTCACTCATGCTGCCGCGTCCTCACTCAGGCCGCTGTGGCGCAAGAGTGCGTCAATCGACGGCGCACGTCCGCGAAAATCGACGAACAGCACCATCGGCGCCTGGGAACCACCGCGGGCCAGGATTGCCTCGCGAAACGCGCGACCAGTATCGGCATTGAGTACGCCGTCCTCTTCGAACTTGGAGAAGGCATCCGCCGACAGCACTTCGGCCCACTTGTAGCTGTAGTAACCCGCCGCGTAACCACCGGCGAAGATGTGCGCAAAGCTGTTGGGGAAGCGGTTGTAGGCTGGCGGACGCATCACCGACACCTCGTCACGTACGCCTTCCAGCACCTGCGCCACACTGCGGCCATCACCGTGGGTGGCGTGCATTTCGAAGTCGAACAACGAGAATTCCAGCTGGCGCACCATCATCAGGCCAGACTGGAAGTTCTTGGCCGCGAGCATTTTTTCCAACAGGTCCTGAGGCAGCGGCTCACCGCTTTCATAGTGGCCAGAGATCAGCGCCAGGCCTTCCGGCTCCCAGCACCAGTTCTCCATGAACTGGCTCGGCAACTCCACCGCATCCCAGGCCACGCCGTTGATACCGGATACGCCAGCGTGCTCGACGCGGGTCAACAGGTGATGCAGGCCGTGGCCGAATTCGTGGAACAGCGTAGTCACTTCATCATGGGTCAGCAGGGCAGGCTTGCCGCTGTCGGCCGGGGTGAAGTTGCACACTAGGTTGGCCACCGGGCTTTGCAGCACGCCATCGACAGTGCGGCGGCGGTCGCGCGCGCCGTCCATCCAGGCACCGCCACGCTTGTTGGCGCGGGCGTAGAGGTCGAAGAAGAAGCGGCCGACGTGCTGGCCGTTTTCCTTGATTTCAAACAAGCGGACATCCGGGTGCCAAGTGTCGAAGCCTTTCTGCTCGGCAATCTCGATGCCGTACAGGCGCTGCACAATGGCGAACAGGCCGCCCAGCACCTTGTCGATCGGGAAGTAGGCGCGCAGGGCTTCCTGGGACACGCTGTAGCGCTGCTCGCGCAGTTTTTCGCCGTAGAAACCGCTGTCCCAGCTTTGCAGGTCGGCGCAGCCTTGTTCAGCCGCGTAGGCCTTGAGTTGTTGCAGGTCTTGGGTGGCAAACGGCTTGCTGCGCTTGGCCAGGTCGCGCAGGAAACTCAGGACCTGGTCGCTGGATTCAGCCATTTTGGTGGCCAGGCTCAGTTCCGAGAACGACGCGAAGCCGAGCAGTTGAGCCAGTTCCTGACGCAGGTCGAGGATCTGTTCCATCACCGGGCCGTTATCGTTCTGACCGGCATTCGGGCCTTGGTCCGACGCACGGGTGCAGTAGGCCGCGTAGATTTCTTCACGCAGGGCGCGGTCCTGGGCGTAGATCATCACCGCGTAGTAGCTAGGAAACTCCAGGGTGATCAGCCAGCCGTCGAGGCCTTTGGCCTGGGCGGCAGCGGCCATTTGCGCCTTGGCCGAGTCGGTCAGGCCGGCGAGGGTGGCTTCATCGGTGACGTGTTTGGTCCAAGCCTGGGTGGCGTCCAACAGTTGGTTGGAGAACTTGCTGCCCAGCTCGGAGAGTTTGCTCTGCACTTCGGCATAACGCTTCTGCTGCTCAGGCGGCAGGTCGATACCCGACAGGCGGAAGTCACGCAAAGAATGCTCAAGGATGGTTTTTTGCGCCACATCAAAACCGGCGGCTTCGGGGCTGTTGGCCAGGGCTTCGAAGGCCTGGAACAGTGCACGGTTCTGGCCCATTTCGGTGGAATACGCGCTCAATGCCGGCAGGCAGCTTTCATAGGCCTCACGCAATTCGGCGCTGTTGCACACCGCGTTGAGGTGGCTGACCGGGCTCCAGGCGGCGCCCAGTCGGTCGTTCAATTCGTCCATGGCCAGTACAAGGCCAGCCCACGTAGGATTTTTACCCTGGCTTTGCAGGATGCCTTCGATGGCAACGCGGTTGTCGGCAAGGATCTGTTCGATGGCCGGCTGCACGTGCTCGGCACGGATCACCGAGAACGGCGGCAGGTCGTAGGACTGCAGAAGAGGGTTGTTCGCGCTCACGGTTGGCACCTTGGCTGAAGAAACATGTAAGAACAAAGATGGGGCCATCTTAATTACAATCAACGCCCACCGCAGCTATCAGCAGAAGAGAGAGAGCCTATCGTGACCCTTCGCACCTATCAGAACCACACGCCAACCCTGGGCGCCGGGGCTTTTGTCGATGTTTCGGCGGTGGTGATCGGCGATGTCGAAATCGGCGCCGACAGCTCGGTATGGCCGTTGACCGTGATTCGCGGCGACATGCACCGCATCCGCATCGGTGCGCGCACCAGCGTGCAGGATGGCTGCGTGCTGCACATTACCCACGCCGGGCCGTTCAATCCTGACGGTTTCCCGCTGCTGATCGGCGACGACGTGACCATCGCCCACAAAGTCATGCTGCATGGCTGCACCGTGGGCAGCCGCGTGCTGATCGGCATGGGCAGCATCGTGATGGACGGCGCCGTGGTGGAAGACGACGTGATCATCGGCGCCGGCAGCCTGGTGCCGCCGGGCAAGAAACTCGACAGCGGCTTCTTGTATGTGGGCAGCCCGGTTAAACAAGCCCGCGCGCTGACGGACAAGGAGCGCGCCTTTTTCACCTACAGCGCCGCGAACTACGTGAAGCTCAAAGACCTGCACCTGGCTGAAGGATTCGACCAATGAGCCTGCCTTACCAAACCGTGCTGTTTGACTTGGATGGCACCCTCACCGATCCGCGTGAAGGCATCACCCGCTCGATCCAGTACGCCCTCGGCAAACTGGGCATCGATGAACCGGACCTGACCAAACTCGAACACTTCATCGGCCCGCCGTTGCTGCAAGCGTTCATGCAGTTTTACGACTTCGATGAAGCCAAGGCGTGGGAGGCGGTGAATTTCTATCGCGAGCGCTTCAAGGTCACCGGGCTGTATGAAAACCGCGTGTTCGACGGTGTGATGCCGCTGCTGCAGGACTTGAGCAGCCAAGGCCGCCAGCTGTATGTCGCCACCTCAAAGCCGTGGGAATTTGCCCGTGAAATCGCCAGGCATTTCGACTTTGCCAAGCACTTCAAGGTGATCTACGGCAGCGAAATGGACGGGACGCGTACCAACAAGGTCGAGCTGATCGCCCATTTGATGCGCGAGGAAGGCCTGGACCCGGCCACCACCTTGATGATTGGTGATCGCAAGCACGACCTGATCGGCGCGCGCAGCAATGGGCTGGATTCGGCGGCGGTCGGTTATGGGTTTGGTAGCTTTGAAGAGTTGAACGCCGAGGCGCCGACTTGGCACTTTGAGACGTTGGCGCAGATGCATCAGGCGTTTTTGCAGCGGCCTTGAGGCCGCCATCGGGGGCAAGCGCCCTCCCACCTTATCCGGCTTATACATAACTCTGTGGTGAGCGGGCTTGTCCCGCGCTGGGCTGCGCAGCAGCCCCAAAACCAGGCAACTTGGTTTTTCTGAAAAAACGCGGTGGCTTTGATGGGGCTGCTTCGCAGCCCAGCGCGGGACAAGCCCGCTCACCACAACAGCCCATTTGCCATAGATTCAGCATCCACGGGAAGTTGTGTAGATACCTATGCCCCCGATGAGGCCCTACAGATCAACCCCCGCCAACTGCCTCAACGCAGCCTTGCGCTGCGCCACCGGCAATTCACCCAGCTGCTCAACCGCAGCATAGAACTTCAGCCAATCGCCACCTGCCTGCCGGAACAACGCCGCAAACGCCGACACCCATTGGTCATACAGACCAAACGGCAACAGCCGCGCATTGTTCATCGGCTGGTTGATCCAGGCGTCATAGCGTTTGTCGCCACCCCACTGGCTGTCGCGCATCTGCCGGTATTCAAGGCGCAAGTGCTCGAATTCGGCCGCCTTGGCTTGGCGCATCACATCAGCCGCCAACGGTTGAGCGTAGAGTTGTTCCAGGCGCTTGCGGGTGTCGAGAATCAGCTGGGTAAATTGGTCACGCTGCTGCACAGAGCCATTGCCGGTGGGTGCCAAACCACGGGCGGCGCGCCATTGGCGAGTGCCTTCCTGCTCGACAAAATTGGCAAATGACTCGTTGAACTCGGTGTCGTCCTTCACGTAGAAACGCTGGTGCGCCAGCTCATGGAAGATCAGCGTGGCCAGCCGCTCATCGCCCCAGTGCATCATCGAATTCATGATCGGGTCATTGAACCAGCCCAAGGTGGAATAGGCTTCGACGCCGCCAACCGACACATCCATGCCTTGCTGGCGCAATAACGCCGCCTCACCGCGCGCCGCGCCTTGGCTGTAATAACCGCGATAGGCCACGCAACCGGCAATGGGGAAGCAGTGGTTTTCGGGCGACAGGGAAAATTCCTGGGTGGCGAAGACATTCCAGACGACATAAGGCCGACCAATATCGGCGTACAGCCGGTAACTCTGGTTGTCAGGCAGGTGCAGATGTTCGCTGGCGAAGGTTCGCGCTTTCTGGGATTGAGCGAGATGGTCGCGCAATGGCTGCGGCCGGGAAAGGTCGGCGATGACCTCTGAAACCGGCTCCCTGGCCCGTAGGAGCTGCCACTGACCGCTCGCCAGTTGCCCGTAATAACTGACGCTGGAGCAACCACTGAGCAGCACCACCATCAACCCCGGAAGAAAACGCCTGACCATGCCCTGACTGCTCCTGGGTGTTAGGTTCGTGCTTATACTGACAGAACTACCCGTCCTATCGCCGAGTGCCTGTCATGCGTCAGCTCTTGCTTTGCGTCGCCATCGTGTTCATCGGCGCCTGTACTTCGACCCCCTTGCCTGCAGCCGACCCGCAGCAGGCCTGGGTCGATTTCATCACGCCAACGCCAAGGGCCAAGTTGGTGATGGCACAGCGTCTGGACGGCAAAAACCTCAACGACGGGCGCTATTTCCAGATGCCGCCCGGGGCCCATGAGCTGATGGTGCGCTTTGACTTTGAAGTGCCCGCCGGCGCAGGCCTGGGCGGCATGACCGAAATGCAGGAGCGCACGTGCTTCATGACCTTGCAGTACGACCACTTCCAAGCGGGCCAGCGCTATGTGCTGGAGGGACGCTCGCTGGCGTTCACACCCAACATCCGGCTATACGACTCAAGCCGTCAGTTGCTGGCAGAAGAACGCAGCGTGAACTGTCTCTGATCAGTCGTTGTTGCGCTGGTAGATGATCGCCTTCGTCCCATTCTCACAGCTGCCGACGACCATGGCTACGTCGTGCTTGTCCGCTTCTTCCTTGCTGACGATCTCGAGGGTGTAGGAAGGCACCGCATTAGCCTGGATCTTGACCTCGATCTCTTTCCTGAGCTCTTCACAATCTTTGGGCGCGGCCACAGCCGAAGTGGCCAACACACCGCAGATGATCGCCAAGGCAAAACGTTTCATGTGTGAAGCTCCCTGAATACAGTGCGCACGGGTGTGCGCCTAGGCTGCATATGGCTATTCGACCACAGTTTGGAAACACGAGTTCTGATTTAACGCACAAATGAATGTAGGAGGGGGCTGGCTCCCGATAGCGGCGGATCAGGCAACATCTCTGTCACTGATTAGACCGCTATCGGGGGCAAGCCCCCTCCCACAGTGGACCTACGGGGTTAGCTAACCAGCGTGGCATCCAGGCTGATTTTTGCATTCAGCACTTTGGACACCGGGCAGCCTTCTTTCGCCTTCTTGCTCAGCTCATCGAACTGCGCCTGGCTCGCGCCTGGGATCTTGGCCTTGAGGATCAAGTGCACAGCGGTGATCGCAAAACCGCCATCTACTTGGTCCAGCGTCACTTCGGCCTGGGTGTCGATGCTGTCAGCCTTAAGCCCCGCATCACCCAGAATCATGGAAAACGCCATGGAGAAACAGCCAGCATGGGCCGCGCCAATCAGTTCTTCCGGGTTAGTGCCCTTGCCGCCTTCAAAACGCGCCTTGAAGCCATAGGGCGCTTCACGCAGTACGCCGGTTTCCGTGGAGATGGAGCCCAGGCCCGTCTTCAGGTCACCTTCCCAATGCGCGGATGCTTTTTTAACGATACTCATAGCGGTCTCCTCGAACGGTGGTTTTGCGTCAGTAAGGGTTCTGAGGATAGACAGCCTGGCAAAGTTCATCTTCTTGTCGGAGAAACCTAGCAATTCAGTAGGAATTTTCACGCTCACTATTGAATCTCGGGTATATGCCCTCATTGCATAGAGCATGCACATGAAGCGGCAGGTTTTGGATCGTCTAAAAAGCCTGCGCGCCCCCTTGGAGAAGCAGGCTTATGAAATCGCTGTCCGACGTGAAGTTTTCGACCCTCGACCTGGTTCCGGTGCGAGCCAATGGCAGTCCGGCGCAGTCGCTGCGCAATTCCCTGGACCTGGCCCAGCATGTGGAAAAGTTTGGCTACAACCGTTTCTGGGTGGCTGAACACCACAATATGGACGGCATCGCCAGCTCGGCCACCTCGGTGTTATTGGGTTACCTGGCGGGTGGTACATCAACCATCCGCGTCGGCTCCGGCGGCGTGATGCTGCCCAACCACGCGCCGCTGGTGATCGCCGAACAGTTCGGCACCTTGGAAAGCCTGTACCCCGGCCGTATCGACCTGGGCCTGGGCCGCGCACCGGGTTCCGACCAGATGACCGCCCGCGCCCTGCGCAGGGAACGCTCCGGCAGCGCCGATGAGTTCCCTGAAGATGTTGCCGAGCTGATGGCCTACCTGGGCCCGCGCACACCCGACCAACGCATCATCGCCGTACCCGGCACCGGCACCAACGTACCGGTCTGGCTGCTCGGTTCCAGCCTGTTCAGCGCACAGCTGGCAGGCGAGCGCGGCTTGCCCTACGCCTTCGCTTCGCATTTCGCACCGCGCCTGATGCACGAGGCGATTCGCGTCTACCGCAATCACTTCAAGCCGTCGGCCGTGCTGGACAAGCCCTACGTGATGCTCGGCATCCCGCTGGTCGCCGCCGACACCGACGAGCAAGCCGATTACCTGGCCACCTCGGTGTACCAACGCATCCTCGCGCTGATGCGTGGGCAAAGCCTGGTGCAACGCCCGCCGGTAGAGACCATGGACGGGCAGTGGCTGCCCCATGAGAAAGACGCAGTGGGCAGTTTCCTCGGCCTGGCAATGGTCGGCAGCCCGGCGAAGATCCGCGCCAAACTGGAGGTGCTGATCGAACAGACCGGCGCCGACGAGTTGATCTTCACTTGCGACTTGTATGAGCACGCCGACCGGATTCATTCCTACGAGCTGCTGGCGCAGTTGATGAAGGGCTAAACCCCAGACGAAAAAAAACCGACGCTCCCTTGCCACAGGTGCGTCGATTTTATGTCTGCAACACGCAATCAACCGCGCTTGTAGACGATTTCCTTGGTGCCGCCTTCACAGCTACCGACCACTTCTGCGTCGGTTGCAGCGCCTTTATCCACCACTTCCAGCGAATAACCCGAAGCGCCCTTGGCGTCGATTTTCGCTGCAATTTCACTTTTCAGCTCTTCACAAGGCTTGCCCGCAGCCAGTGCGGTACCCGCGAGACTCAACAACCCTACCGCTAACAGAAACTTCTTCATCCGTTACTTTCCTTGCGCTGATCTAAAAGAACATGCCGACGCACATGGCGTCGGCACCCATTGTTTGTAGCGCAGGTTATGGCAATCGGCCAGCGGGCAAAGTTCAACTCGCCCTATCAGCTACTGGCAATTCGGAACCCCACCTTGAGGGTAACTTGAAAATGCGCAGCTTTGCCGTCCTTGATGTGACCTCGGGTTTCAGTCACCTCAAACCACTCCAAGTGCTTGATGCTCTTATTGGCTTCAGCCAAGGCATTGTTGATCGCATCTTCGATGCTGGTGGTGGATGAGCCCACCAATTCGACTTTCTTGTAGGTGTGGTGATCAGTCATGGCGTATCTCCTTTGGGTCGTTTATGAAGCCTAGCAGTCATTCTTCGTACTGCTTCTGGCGACCGTTCCCACCCGAAAGTTCAGATTTACTGCACTTTCTGAAACCGCTGGAGTCGGTATCTACACACGCCACTCAATCACTTCAGGAGAGTCCACATGGCCAACACTTCTTTACGCAAAGCGTCGCTGGAAAGCATGGAAGCCGAGATTTCGAGCCTGCTCAAGTCCCTTGAGAGCCTCAAGGACGATGCGTCCGATGAGTCGCGCAAAACATTGAAGGCCCTCAAAAGCAATGCCGAGAATGCCCTTAAGCACTCCCGCCATCTGATCAGCGACGCCTACGAAGAAAGCAAAGTCAAAATCCGCGAAACCAGCGTTGCCACCCGTGACTACGCCCAAGAGCACCCGTGGACTACAGCGGGTGTAGCGGTAGGCGCATTGGGCCTGCTGGCCGCTTACCTGTTGTGCAAACGCGGTGACTAAATCGGTTGGCGCATCAGCTCAGCCTTGAGCCATTGCGCCAACTGTAGAGCGCGCCCGTCTGCGGCGCGCTTGGGCAGCCACAGTGCCAGGTGCGCCGGGGTTTCACTGAAACCCCACGGCGCCACCAGGCGGCCTGCACGCAAGTCCTCTGCCACCAGTGGCTGTGGTGCGATTGCCACACCCAAACCGGCCACCGCCGCCTCCAGCAAATAATACAAATGCTCGAACCCCTGGCCGTGCTTTAACGCGCTGGGCGTGATGCCGTGTTGCAGCGCCCAACTGGGCCAGGCCTGTGGACGCGACGTGGTGTGCAACAACGCCTCGCCGCACAAGGCCGAAGCAGGCGCTTGGCGCAAGCGCTCGTAGCCGGCAAAACGTGGGCTCATGACCGGGCCAATGCGCTCGCTGGCCAACTCATACACATGCATGTCCACTGGCCACGGCGGCTCGGCGAATACCAGCAACGCGTCCAGGCCCGGACGACGCGGGTCGAGATCGCCGTCGCCCGCCGAGAGGTGCAAGCGCAGGTCCGGAAGGTCGGCGTTCAAGCGACCCAGGCGCGGGATTAACCAGCGAGCCAATAAGCTGCCTGAACACCCCAAGACGAACGGCGCATCGGCACTGCTCTGGGTGAGCTCAGCGCACACATCCCTCAACCGCTCGAAGGCCTCGGCACTGGCATCCCGCAGTCGGACCCCGGAATCTGTGAGTTTAAGGCCACGTCCGTCCTTAACGAACAGGCTGACACCCAAGTGCTCTTCCAGCACTTTCAGCTGGCGACTCACCGCACCGTGGGTCACATGAAGCTGCTCGGCAGCCTGGCTGACGCTGTTGAGTCGTGCGGTCGCTTCAAACGCGCGCAGGGCATTGAGGGGCGGAAGATCTCGGCTCATCTGTGAGTTTTCCTGACAGGTTGCAGCGATCTTATCGGTTTTCAGCGTAGTGCGTCAGGGGTAGAGTGGCCCTCATTGTTTCCTACACACTTTCTTTCCTGGAGCGTCCCATGACTCAGTCCCAGACCGATCTACGCAACGGCCCTGACGCCAACGGCCTGTTTGGCGCGTTCGGCGGCCGCTACGTCGCTGAAACCTTGATGCCGTTGATCCTCGAGCTGGCCCGCGAATACGAAGCGGCCAAGATTGATCCGGCATTCAACGAGGAATTGGCCTACTTCCAACGTGACTACGTGGGCCGCCCGAGCCCGTTGTACTTCGCCGAACGCCTGACTGAGTTTTGCGGCGGCGCCAAGATCTACCTCAAGCGCGAAGAGCTCAACCACACCGGCGCGCACAAGATCAACAACTGCATCGGCCAGATCCTGCTGGCACGGCGCATGGGCAAAAAACGCATCATCGCCGAGACCGGCGCCGGCATGCACGGCGTGGCTACTGCTACCGTGGCCGCGCGTTTCGGCCTGCAGTGCGTGATCTACATGGGCACCACCGACATCGAGCGCCAACAGGCCAACGTGTTCCGCATGAAGCTGTTGGGCGCCGAAGTGATCCCGGTGGTGGCCGGCACCGGCACCCTCAAGGACGCGATGAACGAGGCCCTGCGTGACTGGGTCACCAACGTCGACGACACCTTCTACCTGATCGGCACCGTCGCCGGCCCACACCCTTACCCGGCGATGGTGCGCGACTTCCAGGCCGTGATCGGCAAAGAAACCCGCACCCAACTGCAAGCCCAGGAAGGCCGCCTGCCGGACAGCCTGGTGGCGTGCATCGGCGGCGGTTCCAACGCGATGGGCCTGTTCCACCCGTTCCTGGATGACACCAGCGTCGAGATCATCGGCGTGGAAGCCGCCGGCCACGGCATTGAAACCGGCAAGCACGCCGCGAGCCTCAACGGCGGTGTACCGGGCGTGCTGCACGGCAACCGTACGTTCCTGCTGCAGGACGACGATGGCCAGATCATCGATGCGCACTCGATTTCCGCCGGCCTGGACTACCCCGGCATCGGCCCGGAGCATGCCTGGTTGCATGATATCGGCCGTGTCCAGTACACCTCGGTGACCGACGACGAAGCCCTCGATGCATTCCACAAATGCTGCCGCCTGGAGGGGATTATTCCTGCACTGGAAAGCGCCCACGCCCTGGCCGAAGTGTTCAAGCGCGCACCGACCCTGCCCAAGGATCACCTGATGGTGGTCAACCTCTCTGGCCGTGGCGACAAAGACATGCAAACCGTGATGCACCATATGGAACAGTCCCAGCAGGAGAAACACTGATGAGCCGCCTGCAAACGCGCTTTGCCCAACTCAAAGAACAGAACCGTGCCGCCCTGGTGACCTTCGTCACCGCCGGCGACCCTGGTTATGACACCTCCCTGGCGATCCTCAAGGGGCTGCCGGCAGCTGGCGCCGATGTGATCGAGCTGGGCATGCCCTTCACCGACCCGATGGCCGACGGCCCGGCCATTCAATTGGCCAACATCCGCGCGCTGGAGGCCAAGCAGAACCTGCTGAAAACCCTGCAAATGGTTCGCGAGTTCCGCAAAGACAACAACGACACTCCGCTGGTGTTGATGGGCTACTTCAACCCGATCCACAAATACGGCGTGCCTACGTTCATCGCTGATGCCAAAGAGGCCGGCGTCGACGGCCTGATCGTCGTCGATATGCCACCTGAGCATAACGGCGAGTTGTGCGACCCGGCCCAGGCCGCAGGCATCGACTTTATCCGCCTGACCACGCCAACCACCGACGACGAGCGCCTGCCAACCGTGCTCAATGGCAGCTCCGGCTTTGTGTACTACGTGTCGGTGGCCGGTGTGACCGGCGCCGGCGCCGCCACCCTGGAACACGTCGAAGAAGCCGTGGCCCGCTTGCGCCGCCACACCGACCTGCCGATCAGCATCGGTTTTGGCATCCGCACGCCGGAACAAGCCGCTGCCATCGCGCGCTTGGCAGACGGTGTGGTGGTGGGGTCGGCGCTGATCGATCACATCGCCAATGCCAGCAATGACCAGCAAGCCATCGATGGCGTGTTGAGCCTGTGCGCGGCGTTATCGCACGGCGTGCGTAACGCGCGCGCAGGTTAAGGCGACCAACAGAGGGTTCAACAGCTCTGTTGAACCCTCTTTATTCAGGCTTTTGCGCGCACTGTCTTGCTCTGAAAGACTCCAATATCTGATGCGTTGTCTTACGGCAGAACACGACGCCGGCTTCACCCATACGGTTACTCTTCACTGATAATCCTTCGGCAAATTTTGGTTCTATAACGCCAGAAAGGATACTTTGATGAAGGTAAATACTCTTCCACAACCCCATCCCCAGGCTGACGCCGCTCTAGCGTCCACCACGCCTACGCCAATTCCCCCTGAAAAACAATTCAGCTCACGCGTTTACGAAGAATTGAAAAGTCTCGATCACCTGTCGGCACTCCTTAAAGAGTCCCCGTATAAAAACGGCTACTTGCGCTTCTCAGAGGACACCGGGTGGAAGTTCAGCCCCAACATGAGCTGGCGCGACAAACTTAACTTACGGGATGCCGGGTTTTCAAAGGCCGCTATCAACCCCGCCGATATGGGGCTGGTAAAACCTGGTGAAGAAATCGCGCGTTGCAACCTTTTACAACGGGTGAAGACAAAAATAAACAGCTACCCAGTCACGGTGGAGTCATTCGAAAAAACACCCGCCAAACCACCCGTTGCCAAGCCACACACGAGCTTACTCGCTGCGAATATCGTAAAGCCTACGCCAATGCCTCGTACGATTTCCCCAGACGCTACACCGACTGACAGACCGATCCCCGCACTACGTCTGGATATACAAAAGCATCTGAACGCTATGGACGATTCTATACAGCCGCCAACATTATCCAGCGCCCCTGTCGAGCCAGATAGTTTGTCCATCAAGGAACGTGCGCAAGCGTGGGAACGCCGTAATCAACCAGCGATTAACTAACCTGAAAAATAGGTCATCCTATGTTAAGTACGATTAGAAATCACCTTGTGCATCGTGAGCTGTACCCAACAGACACCTCTCAAGAACTCCAAACTAAAGCAGAGCGACTCAACGACCAGATTAAGCTCACAGAAAACAGCAATGAACTTCGAACGAAAAAACTCGAGCATCTGGCTAAACATCCTCTTTTGGCAGCGGAGCTCTCCAGTGCTGCCGCAAGTAGCGAGAGAAAGTTGGCGCACTTCACCAAGTACACATCGCCTTGGAGCACCGAGTCCAGGACGGAGGGCTATCCCCGGATAAAAGATGGCAAATTTACCCTCTCCGCGCACAAAGGGGTGAAAGTGTACTGGGCTGAAAAGTTTGACCGGACGTTCGATACCCAGTTGACGTTAAAACACAAATCCTGCAACGGCGGCTTTAAAGAGGCACAGCATAAATTAATTCCGCTTGACGCAAGCCTTGCCGAGAGGATGATTGACACATCATCACGAATTACAGTTTTAGACTTAAAACTTGCCGTAGATGCCATTAAGCAATTAGAAGTACTCGATGTACGCGAAAAAGAGAAAGCTGTTTATGAGGAAAAACAGGCCAGGAACCAGAAAAAACTTGACAAGGAAACTGCAAAGCAAAATGCAGCTAGCCATTTGAGGGAAGGCGCTCTAAACATCTTTAAAGACGGGCCGGCTATGGACTATGTAAACAAAAAAGCCACGCCCGACCGTTCCAATAAACAGCCTACATTGAAAAATACTGAAGATCCGAGCATGGCAAAAATATGGGCTCATTCGCGCGAAGGTATCATTACTTATATGAATGCCGCGCTGAACAATCAATCGGACAAGGGAAATATGTATACGCATACGACTTATTTGTCCGAGAAAGAGGTCAAAAACCTAGTAAAACTTGAACACACTCAAAAGCATTACAAGCCCACCGGCTTTATCACCGCCTCATTGAGTAACAGCAACGCGGTCGAAGGTCATCAACCACTCAATGCGGTATTCACTATCGTCGGAAAACCTTACCAGGCAACGACTCATGATGGAGCCGATAATGTGTTCAAGAGCGGGACACCCTTTATTGTCGAGTCCGTCACTCAGGAAAACGGAATGGCCCATGTAAAAATGCGTGAATCTGGCGTGCCACCACTCATGGAGTCATAGTCAGTAATTATCCAAGCAGCCGGCTATACCGACAGTCAATACGTTCCATCCCGGCCGGAGTGTGGATCGCGTTGTAGTTAGCCATCAATACTTCGATTTTCCGCTAGGCTTGAGAGGGGGACATTCCGTCCCCCCAACACACTTCGTGCCTATTGTCGTCTAACCACCTCGCAAGCCCCGCATTCCTTGCCTTTCGGTCGTTAAGTTAGCTGCATCAGAAGTCATCCTTGTCTCCTAGGAGTACATCATGGCATTTGATCTCGTCACCGCTTCGGACCGCCGTCACTCAACCTTGCAGAAAGGCTTCAACCTGCGCTGGCCACTGGGCAACGCCCAAGGTCAATCATCAGCCAATGGCGCCAACCTGATTTACCTCTGTTACAGCCCACAGGACATTATCGACGCGGCTGCACAGGCCCTGGCGATTGCCAACGGCCGGATCACGGTTCGCAGTGGCGGCCACTGTTACGAAGGGTTTGTCGCTAACAAAATGCCCGGTGCTCCCAACGAGGTGTTATCGATTCTGGATATTGGGCAAATGAACCAACTGGCCTATGACGCGACGGGGCAAATCCAATCCCAACTGGTGGCAGGCCTACCCTATCGCTACACCGTTCGCCTGGAAGCAGGCGGCCAGAATTGGGATGCCTATGTCGCGCTCTACAAACTGGCCGGCAAGACACTGCCCGGTGGCTCTTGTTATTCCGTGGGGCTGGGCGGGCATATCTGCGGCGGCGGCTACGGGTTGCTGTCGCGCAAACACGGGTTGGTGTGCGACTGGCTGGACGGGGTCGACATACTGGTCCCCAACGCCCAGGGCAACGGCTTGATTCCGGTTCACGTCTCCCGTGACAGCACAGACCCAGACGAACTCAACCTGTTCGCCGCGTGCTGCGGTGCGGGGGGCGGCCAGTTCGGCATCATCACCAGCTATTACTTCAAGGCATTGCCGGACGCACCGAAAGAGGTGCTTTGGCTGGTGCTGGAATGGGACTGGGCGCTGCTGACCAAACCGGCAATCGACAACCTGCTGGCCGCCTACCAACTGTGGTTTGCCAGCAATCAGAACAACCCGGATACCTGGGGATTGGCGAGCAAACTGGAGATGCGCCATCAGCACACGGGCAACGTAACCCTGGGCATTCACTACGTGGACAAGGATGGCGAACTGAACGACCAGGCGCCCTTCGACGATTTCGTCACCCGGATGCTCGCCGCCATCGCACTACCGGCCACGGAGTCGCTGGTTCCGTTTCACGTAGTCCATATGCCACGCGGCAATGCTGCCGGGCGTACCATCCACTCTTTGTCCGCTGCCCGGGAAGCCGCTCAACGCCTGGATTGGCTACCGTGCCAGCAAACCTTGAATGGTTCAGGGGACAACCAGCGAGGACGGTACAAGTCGGCGTACCAGAAGGGGGGGTTCACGCCTCAGGTACTGCAGGCCATCTGGGACACCTTAACCCTGGATGACCCCGACAACGAGCTGACCCAGAGTCTGATCCAGATTCAATCCTTTGGCGGGCGCATCAATGAACCCGCTCCGGGCGTACGTCGAGAGTCGTCGGCGGCGCAGCGCTCCTCTTACTTGAAGTGGCAACCGCAATGTTACTGGCGCGGTGCCAGCGCCGCCTCGGATCAGGCTCACGCGCGATGGATCCAGGGGTTGTATTTCAAGGCCTTCGTCAATGACGGCGGCGTGCCCGTCAACAGCGAGTTCGAGGGCTGCTACATCAACTACCCCGACCTGGACATGACGCACCTCGGGGGTAACCCCGCCAATGCCAAAAACCCCAATTGGTACAGCATCTTCTTCCCGAACCTGATCATCGAAAGCCGTCTGCGGCGTACCAAGCAACACTGGGACCCGTTGAATGTGTTCCGTAACGAGATGTCGGTGCCGTAATCCAAAAAAAGAAGGGCGCCCCAGGAGGCGCCCGCTTTTCTACACCTCGATCCGTTCGACCTTGCCCACCAGCAGGATGTAGGACAACGCCCCCAGCAGCGCCAGCACCGCGATATAGGTGATTGCCGGCGCAAACGAATCGCCGCTGGCCAAAAAGCCAATCACGATCGGCGTGGTAATCGCTGCCAGGTTGCCGATGAAGTTGAACACGCCGCCGGTGAGCCCCAGCAACCGTGCGGGCGCCAGCGTCGAGACCAACGACCAGGTAATCGAGGCCAGGCCATTGCCGAAAAACGCCACAGCCAGGAAGGCGATAACCAGCGGTGTCGAGTCAACGAAGTTGGCGCCGATGATCGCCGTGGAGATCAACAGGCCGCTGATGATCGGCAACTTGCGTGCAAAGCCCACCGACGCACCCCGGCGGATCAACCAATCGGAGAACAACCCGGAACACAACACCCCGACAAAGGCTGCCAGGAACGGCAGGGAGGCCAGCATCCCGGACTTGATGAAGTCCATGCCGCGATATTTCACCAGGTACGTCGGGAACCAGGTCAGGAAGAACCACAGCGTGGAGTTCAGGCAGAACTGCCCCAGGTAAATCCCCCACAATTTGCGCTTGCTCAGCACAATGCCCAGGTCAACCCAACTGAATGGCGCCTTGCTTTTGGCCGCCTGTGCGTTGAGGTCGACCAGCCCGCCACCGTCGCGGATCAACTCGATCTCGGCCTCGTTGACGCCCTTGAAATCACGGGGTTCGCGATACACCGCGTACCAGATCGCCGCCCACAAAATACCGACGCCACCGGTGACGATAAACACCATGTGCCAGCCGTAGTGATGCTGCAGCCAGGCCAGAACCGGCGTAAGGAATGCCAACCCGACGAACTGCCCTGAGGTGTAGAAACCAATGGCCGTGGCGCGCTCGCGCTCCGGAAACCAACTGGTGACCACACGGCTGTTGATCGGATACGCCGGCGCCTCCAGCGCCCCTACCGCCATGCGCAGCACAAACAGCGCAATGAAGCTGGCAGCGAAACCCAGCATCACCGTGGCGATGGACCACAGCAACAGCGCGACGGTGTAGAGGATGCGCGGCGGCACGCGGTCGACCAGCCAGCCGCCGGGGATCTGCATGGCGGCGTAGGTCCAGCCGAACGCGGAGAAGATCAGGCCGACGTGCACCGGGTCTATCCCTAAGTCGCTGGTCAACGCCGGGGCAGCAATCGACAGGTTGCTGCGGTCGAGGTAGTTGATGACCACGGTGATAAACAGCAACACCATGATGAAGTAGCGCTTTCGGGTAGGCGTGACTAAAGACGCCTTTCCGGTGAGGGATTCAGGGTGCATGGGGGTTGCCTCTTCTTATGTTTGTTGAGGACTGAAACTGAGCTGACTGAAGAAACCGGATCAAGTGTGGGAGGGGCTTGCCCCCTCCCACATTTTTGACCGTGTTCTTTCAGGCAGAAATCACCACTCGGCGAAGCTGCCGTCGGCATGGCGCCAGATCGGGTTGCGCCAGCGGTGGCCGATGGCTGCGCGTTCGATCACGTATTCCTCGTTGATCTCAATGCCCAGGCCCGGCCCGTTGGGGATCTTCACGAAGCCCTGGTCATAGTCGAACACGCCCGTGTCACGCACGTAGTCGAGCAGGTCGTTGCTCTCGTTGTAGTGAATGCCCAGGCTTTGCTCCTGGATAAACGCGTTGTAGCAAACCGCGTCCAGTTGCAGGCAGGCTGCCAGGGCAATCGGGCCCAGCGGGCAGTGCAGGGCCAGGGCCACGTCGTAGGCTTCGGCCATGTTGGCGATCTTGCGGGTTTCGGTGATGCCGCCGGCGTGGGACGCGTCCGGCTGGATGATGTCGACGTAGCCTTCGCTGAGCACGCGCTTGAAGTCCCAGCGCGAGAACAGACGCTCGCCCAGGGCAATCGGCGTGCTGGTCAGCGGCGCGAGTTCCTTGAGTGCCTCGTAGTTCTCGCTGAGCACCGGCTCTTCGATAAACATCAGTTTGTACGGGTCCAACTCCTTCATCAGCACCTTGGCCATTGGCTTGTGCACACGGCCGTGGAAGTCGACGCCGATGCCTACGTTCGGGCCCACCGCATCACGCACGGCAGCGACGTTGGCCAGGGCCAGGTCGACTTTTTCGAAGCTGTCGACGAACTGCAATTCTTCGGTGCCGTTCATTTTCACCGCAGTGAAACCACGGGCCACGGCCTCTTTGGCTGCGCGGGCGGTGTCGGCCGGGCGGTCGCCGCCGATCCATGAATACACGCGGATCTTGTCACGCACCTGGCCACCCAGCAGGTCGCTGACGGACACGCCGAGGGCCTTGCCCTTGATGTCCCACAGCGCCTGGTCGATACCGGCGAGGGCGCTCATGTGCACGGCGCCGCCCCGGTAGAAACCGCCGCGATAGAGCACCGTCCAGATGTCTTCGATATTGCGTGGGTCTTTGCCGATCAGGTAGTCGGACAGTTCTTCAACAGCAGCCGCCACGGTGTGGGCGCGGCCTTCGACCACGGGCTCACCCCAGCCAGTCACGCCCTGGTCGGTTTCGACCTTGAGGAAGCACCAGCGCGGCGGGACGATAAAGGTCGTCAGTTTGGTGATTTTCATCTGTTATCTCTCTTATAGATGCAGCGCCTGTGGGCGCGGAACTTGATATCAGCTCAGGGCTTTCCAGGCGGCGACATAAGCCTGGGCGCGGCTCGCTACCTGATCCACTGTCATACCCGGTTTGAACAACCCGGAACCCAACCCGAACCCCTTGGCGCCGGCGTCGGTGAACACCTGCATGTTGTCCGGGGTAATACCGCCCACCGGCAGCAGCAATGTGCCCGCCGGCAATACCGCCAGCCACGCCTTGATCACCGCCGGGCCCATTTGCTCGGCCGGGAACAGCTTCAACACGTCGGCGCCTTCGCCCAGCGCCGCAAAGGCTTCGGTGGGCGTGGCCACACCCGGCGACAGGTACAGGCCAGCGGCTTTGGCGGCGCGCAAGACCTTGGCATCGCTGTGGGGCATGACGATCACTTGGCCGCCGGCGGCTTTGACTTGCTCGACGTGCTCCGGCGTCAACACCGTGCCGGCACCGATCAGGCAATCGGCGGGCAGGCTGTCGCGCAGGGTGCGGATGCTGGTGTAAGGGTCCGGCGAATTCAGCGGGACTTCGATCACGCGAAAACCGGCGTCGTACAGCACCTGGCCGACCGCCTGGGCTTCATCCGGGCGCAGGCCGCGCAGGATCGCGATCAAACCGTTTTGTGCGAGTGCTTGCTTGAGCATGTCAGGCCTCCGATACAGGTTGAGTGAGCCCGGCTGCCACGGCGAGTTGCCACAGGCCACGCTCGGTGGCTTCCTGCGCCAGGCTGACGCGGGCAAAGCCGCAGAGGGCCAGGGCGCGCTGGTAGCGGGCGCACAGCGGCGCGGCGCCCACCAAAATAATAGGGTTCGTGCGGGCAGTGGCTGGCAGCCCGGCCAGTTCGTGACCGATCAACAGGCCAGACAAATAATCGGGCTGCTGGTCGGCGGCGAGCTCGGCGGTGAGCCCCAGGGTACGGGCGCTGAACAAGGTCGACAGCACGCCGCGCTGGCCGTCCTGGGAGAGCGCCACGCGCACGCCTCGGTCAAAGGCGTCAGCCTGGAACGCTTCGGGCGTCTGTTGGGTGCGGCCGAGGATGCTGTGCTTGCTCAGCACGGCGAACACTTCACCGGTCATGAACGTATCGAAGTGAGTGATGCAGCCATCGACCACCTCGACCCACTTGGAGTGGCTGCCCGGCAGGCCGATCAACACCTCAGCGGCCAGCCCTTGCAGCACACCCAGCACTTGGGTTTCTTCGCCGCGCATCACATTGGGCAGACCGACCTGCTCGATCACACCGGGCACGATGTGCACATCGACACCGCGCAGGCTGCGCACTGTGTGCAGCGCCTGGCCCAGGCTGGCGACGTCGACAGGCGTGTTGCGATAGGTCGCTTCGCTCCAGCCTTGGGCGCTGCCGACCATGCCGCAGGCAATCACCGGCAAGCCCGGCTGGGCGTCGAGCCAGTCACCGCAGGCCGCATCGAAGGCCAATTCAAAACCATCACTGCAACGCACACCGGCGATGTCCCGGGGCTCGCTGGGCAAATGCATGATGCCCGACGCCAGCGAGCGTTGTTCCAACACCACGCCTGCGGGGCCGAGTTTGTAAGCACGAAGGGAGCTGGTCCCCCAATCGAGCGCGATCAATTGCGCCTGCATCGCTTCACCTGATTTCAGAGCGGATGCGGCGAATATAAACCTAAGGGCTGAAAAGTCTCAATATATAAATATCAATCCCATATTTAGGGATTATATTTAAGATAAGGCTGACAGGTTCAGGTCACGCATGGCGCCCATCCAGACTGCGTAGTCGGTGTGGTCCTTCAAGTCGTCGCCGGTATCCGGGTGCAGGAACACCACCAAGCCGTTGCGATGGATGACCAGCCACGGCAGCACCACGCCGATGTATTCGGGGTCGAACGCCAATTGGCAGCTCCAGTCCGGGTGCGGGCCTACGGGCTTTTGGTGCACACGGCCCATGCGCAGGGGGAAGAGCTTGGCAGCGTCTTCGCACAGCGTGCGCGCCTGCTCGAGGGTGCTCGCGTCGAAGTAGATATGGGCGTGATAGCCCTTGATACGTTGCATGGCGGACTCCGGATCCAATAGGCGCCAAATCCTAGACCGCAATCGACGGCAGGGCCAGCCCGGTCAACGACTGCGCGCTGTTGGCCTGCTCGGCCACCAGCCACTCGACAAAGCGCTCGACCAACTGCCCACGGCGTTTGCGCTGGGGCTGCACCACGTAATAGCCGTAGCGTGAGATCACGGTCTCGCTGATCGGCCGGCACAGCCAGTTCTGCTCCAGCAGGTTATCCACCAAATGGCGCCAGCCAATGGCCACACCCTGGCCAGCAATCGCTGCCTGGATCAGCAAGGTGTAGTTATCGAAACGCAGCTGGCCGGGGGTCGGCACGGTGGTGATGCCCAGTTCGCGGAACACACCGCTCCAGTCGAACCACTGGCTGTTGTTTTCCTGGCGCAGGTGCAGCAGGGGAACGTCATGCAGGTTCTGCAAGGTCAGGGGTGTCGCCTGGGCCTTGAGCCACTGCGGGCTGCACACCGGGAACACTTCTTCATTGAACAGCCACAGGCTGTCGCCCTGCTTGAAGCGGCCATCACCAAACAGCACCGCCACGTCGATGTCGCTGCGCAGGGTGGCGTGGTTGCGTTCGCTGGTCACCAGGCTCACATCGACCTGAGGGTTGGCCTGGTGGAAACGGTGCAGGCGCGGCATCAGCCAATAGGCGGCGAAGGCGAAGTCGGTGGCCACTTGCAGCACTTCGTGCTGGTCCTGTTGGGTGATGGCGCTGAGGCCCTGGTTGATGCTCTGCAAGCCGCCTTGCACATGCTCGAACAGCAGCGCGCCGGCGTCAGTCAGTTCGATGCCACGGTAGATACGATCAAACAGCCGGACCGCCAACTGTTCTTCCAGGCGCTTGATCTGCTGGCTGATCGCCGGTTGGGTGGTACCCAGCTCCATCGCCGCCGCCGTAAAGCTGCGATGGCGCGCCGCCGCTTCGAACGCGCGCAGCAGGTCGAGGGACAAGTCACCCAGGGCTTCATACATAAGCTGTGCTTATCCTAGACATTGCTTTTCATGGGCTTTACCCGATTTTCCATGGGCCGCATGCTCATTCGCATAAACACCGCCTATGGAATGCCGAGAACCCATGAAGCGCAAGAACATTCTTTTCATCATGGCCGATCAAATGGCCGCGCCGATGCTGCCGTTCTACGGTTCTTCCCCAATCAAGCTGCCTAACCTGAGCCGCCTCGCCGAACAGGGCGTGGTGTTTGACGCCGCCTATTGCAACAGCCCGTTGTGCGCGCCGTCGCGCTTCACCTTGGTCAGCGGCCAATTGCCGAGCAAGATCGGCGCCTACGACAATGCGGCGGACTTCCCCGCCGATGTACCGACTTATGCCCACTACCTGCGTCGCCTCGGTTACCGCACCGCGCTGTCGGGCAAGATGCACTTCTGCGGGCCGGACCAGTTGCACGGCTACGAAGAACGCCTGACCAGCGACATCTACCCCGCCGACTACGGCTGGGCGGTGAACTGGGATGAGCCGGACGTGCGCCCCAGTTGGTATCACAACATGTCGTCGGTGCTGCAAGCCGGCCCCTGCGTGCGCACCAATCAGCTGGATTTCGACGAAGAGGTGGTGTTCAAGGCCCAGCAGTACCTGTTCGACCATATCCGCGAGGACGGCGACCAGCCGTTCTGCCTGACCGTGTCGATGACCCATCCCCACGACCCGTACACCATTCCCAAGCCGTTCTGGGACCTGTACGACGACAACGACATCCCATTGCCTGTAACACCCGCGCAAGCTGATCTCGACCCGCACTCCCAGCGCCTGCTCAAGGTCTACGACCTGTGGGACAAACCGTTGCCGGTGGATAAGATCCGCGATGCGCGCCGGGCTTACTTCGGTGCTTGCAGCTACATCGACAGTAATGTCGGCAAGCTGCTGCAAACCCTGGAAGATACCGGCCTGGCCGACGACACGGTCATCGTGTTCTCCGGCGACCACGGCGACATGCTCGGCGAGCGCGGCCTCTGGTACAAAATGCACTGGTTTGAAATGGCCGCCCGCGTGCCGCTGCTGGTCTGTGCACCGGGGCAGTTTGCGGCGGGGCGCGTCTGCCACGCGGTGTCCACCGCCGACCTGCTGCCGACCCTGGTCGAGCTGGCTGGCGGCCAGCTCGACCCACAACTGCCACTGGACGGCCGCTCATTGGTCCCGCACTTGCAAGGGCAGGGCGGTCACGACGAGGTGTTCGGCGAGTACATGGCCGAAGGCACCATCAGCCCACTGATGATGATTCGCCGGGGCGCCCACAAATTCATCTACAGCGAGGACGATCCCTGCCTGCTGTTCGATGTGCACAACGACCCACGGGAGCAGGAAGAACTCAGCCAGTCGCCGCAACATCGGGCACTGTTCGACGCCTTCCTGGCTGAAGCGCGGGCCAAATGGGACATCCCGGCGATCCACCAGCAGGTGCTCGCCAGCCAACGCCGTCGGCGCCTGGTGTTCGAGGCGCTGACCCAAGGCAAGCTGAAGAGCTGGGACCACCAGCCACTGGTAGACGCCAGTCAGCAGTACATGCGCAACCATATCGACCTCGATGACCTGGAGCGCAAGGCACGTTATCCACAACCCTGCCAAAACCAATAAATACAGAGGGAAGGCCATGCAAAAATTAACCGTGGTATTGGGCATCCTGGCGCTAGGCAGCGCCAACGTGTACGCAGACGCCAGTTGTGAAACGGTGAAGATGGCCGATCCAGGTTGGAGCGACATCGCGGCTACCAATGCCATCACTGGTTTTCTACTGACCGGCATGGGCTACAAACCCAAGGTCGATACCCTGGCGGTACCGATTACGTTTGGTGGGCTCAAGGACGGCCAGGTGGATGTGTTCCTTGGCAACTGGATGCCGGCGCAGCAGGGTTTCTATGACAAGTTCGTGGCCAATGGCGATGTGGTGCAACTGGCGAAGAACCTCGACGGCACCGAGTTCACCCTCGCCGTACCAGACTACGTGTGGGACGCGGGTGTGCATGATTTTGCCGACCTGAACAAGTTCGCTGACAAGTTCGACAAGAAGATCTACGGCATCGGCTCCGGCGCACCGGCGAATATCTCGCTGCAGGAGATCATCAAGAAGAACGACTTTGACCTGGGCCAGTGGAAGCTGATCGAATCCAGCGAACAGGCGATGCTTGCCGAAGTGTCGCGGGCGGTGAAGAAACAGCGCTTCGTCACGTTCCTCGGCTGGACCCCGCACCCGATGAACGTGCAGTTGAAAATGCACTACCTCAAAGGGGGCGAAAAGTATTTTGGTGACACCGGCAGCGTGTACACCCTGACCCGCAAAGGTTATGCACAGGCCTGCCCGAACGTAGGCAAACTGCTGACCAACCTGAGTTTCACCCAGGAGATGGAGAACAGCATCATGGCCGAGGTGGCCAACAACAAGGTCAGCAATGGCGAGGCAGCGAAGGCGTGGATCAAGGCCAATCCGGCAGTGCTGGATAAATGGCTGGATGGGGTGAAAACCGTGGATGGCAAAGAGGCGCTGGCAGCCGTCAAAGCCAAGCTCTAACGCCTGGCACAGCCTCAATGTGGGAGGGGGCTTGCCCCCGATTGCGGTCTGCCAGTTACAAATACCCTAGCAGGCAAGCCCCCTCCCACAACATTCGGCGTGTACTGATACCCTTGAGCCAAACCTTTTCAGCCGAGTTATAAATGCCCCGGCCCAACCGCCACACACTCTTGCCCTTCCTCAGCTGGCTCCCACGCCAAACCCGCGCCAGCGTTGGCCGGGACGCGCTGGTCGGTCTCAGCGGTGCCGTGCTCGCGTTGCCGCAGTCGATTGCCTACGCGCTGATCGCCGGTCTCCCACCGGAATACGGGCTGTATGCCGCCATCATTCCAGTGCTGATCGCCTGCCTGTGGGGCTCGTCCTGGCACCTGATCTGCGGTCCGACCGCGGCGATTTCCATTGTGCTGTATGCCAGCGTCAGTCCACTGGCCGTGCCGGGATCACAGGACTACATCACCTTGATCCTGTTGCTGACGTTCCTCGCGGGCGTGTTCCAGTGGTTGCTGGGCATGCTGCGCTTCGGCGCGCTGGTGAACTTTGTGTCCCACTCGGTGGTGCTGGGGTTCACCATGGGCGCCGCCGTGGTGATCGCGCTCGGGCAGTTACCCAATCTGCTGGGGCTGGACCTGCCGAGCCAGGCCACGGCGATCAATAGCCTGCTGGCGTTGATCGACCACGGCGGCGAATGGGACCACGCCTCACTCGCCCTGGGTCTGGGCACTCTGCTGGTAGGCGCAGTGCTCAAATTCCTGATGCCACGCTGGCCGACACTGTTGATCGCCCTGACCCTGGGCAGCCTCGCGGCATGGCTGTGGCCGGCGATGTTCGGGCATGTGGCGCTGGTCAGTGCGTTTATCGGCAAACTGCCGCCGTTCAGCCCGTTGCCGCTCGACCTGGACATGATCCTGCGCCTGCTACCGAGTGCAGTAGCGGTGGGCATGCTGGGGCTGGTGACCAGCCTGTCGATTGCCCGCTCGCTGTCGGCGCGTTCGCAGCAGTTGCTCGACGCGAATCAGGAAGTTCGCGCGCAGGGTTTATCCAACATCGTCGGCGGATTTTTCTCCGGCTACTTGTCGGCCGGTTCTTTTACCCGCTCGGGTCTGAGCTACGAGGCGGGCGCCTGCTCACCGTTGGCCGGGGTATTTTCTGCATTATGGGTGGCGCTGTTTGCGCTGTTTGGCGCAGCGTTGATCGCGCACATTCCGATCCCGAGCATGGCGGCGAGCATCCTGCTGATTTGCTGGGGCTTGGTGGATCATCGCGGTATTCGCGCACTGTTGCGTGTCAGCCGCGCCGAGTTTGTGGTGATGAGCCTGACCTGCGTCGCCACCTTGCTGCTGGAGCTGCAAACGGCGATTTATGCCGGGGTGTTGGCGTCGCTGTTTTTCTACCTCAAGCGCACCTCGCAACCACGGGTCCAGCAATGGCGCGACGGTGACGAAGATGTGCTGCGGGTCGGCGGCTCGATCTTCTTCGGCGCCAGCCATTACCTGCAAGTGCGCCTGCAAAGCCTGGCGGGCGAGCGGGTGGTGATCGAAGCGCAGCAGATCAACTTTATCGACTATTCCGGGGTGGAGATGCTGCACCAGGAGGCGCGGCGGTTGAAGGGTTTGGGGCGTAGCCTGACGTTGCGCGGGGCAAGGCCGCAGGTGGTGCAAGAGCTGAAGAAGCTGGAAGGGGCCGACAAATGCCCCCTCCATTTCGAGAACTGAACGCGGTTCACATGTGGAAGGGGCTGTATCAGGCCAACTGGCGGCGTAGCTCAGCCAACACCGGTGCCGAATCCGGGCGCACACCGCGCCACAGGAAGAACGCTTCGGCTGCTTGCTCAACCAGCATGCCCAGGCCATCCATCGCCACCGCTGCACCTTGCTCTGTGGCCCAACGGCAGAACGCGGTGGGCTCCTTGGCGTACATCATGTCGTAGCAAAACGTCTTGCCCGGCTCGATCAGGCTGCCGGCAATCGGCGGTACTTCGCCTGACAGACTGGCAGACGTGGCATTGATAATCACGTCCACCGGCTCACGCAGCCAGTCGAAACCACTGGCAGACACTGGGCCCAGGTCGTCGAACAGCTCGGCAAGCATTTCAGCCTTTTCCACCGTGCGGTTGGCGATGATCAACGAAGCAGGCTGCTCAGCCAGCAACGGCTCCAGCGCCCCGCGCACGGCGCCACCGGCACCCAGTAACAGGATGCGTTTGCCCTGCAGGCTCAACCCTGCGTTGACCGTCAGATCGCGCACCAGGCCCGCGCCGTCGGTGTTGTCGCCCAGCAGCGTGCCATCGGCCAACTTGCTCAGGGTGTTCACCGCGCCGGCGCGTTGGGCGCGCTCGGTAAGGCTGTTGGCCAGGCGGTAGGCATCTTCCTTGAACGGCACGGTGACGTTGGCGCCACGGCCTTGCAGAAAGAACTCACGGGCACAGCCGGTAAAGTCCTCCAGCGGCGCGAGCAAGGTGCTGTAGTCCAGTTGCTCGCCGGTCTGCTCGGCGAACATGCGGTGGATCAGCGGCGATTTGCTGTGGCCGATGGGGTTGCCGAACACGACATAACGGTCCATCAGACTGCCGCCTTGGGCGCGGCAACGCCCAGCCAGTCACGGTCCTGCAGGAAGTAATCGGTGAGCCGCGCCTCTTCGCTGCCGGCCTCGGCTTTCCAGTCATAGCTCCAGCGCACTTGGGGCGGCAGCGACATCAGGATCGACTCGGTGCGCCCACCCGATTGCAGACCGAACAGCGTGCCGCGGTCGTAGACCAGGTTGAACTCAACGTAGCGGCCGCGACGGAACTCCTGGAATTCGCGCTGCTGCTCGGTATAGGCCAAGGCCTTGCGGCGCTGCACGATGGGCAGGTACGCGTCGATGTAGGCATCGCCGATGGCGCGGATGAAGGCGAAGCAGGTGTCGAAGTCCCACTCGTTCAAGTCATCGAAGAACAGGCCGCCGATGCCACGGGGCTCGTTGCGGTGCTTGATGTGGAAGTAGGTGTCGCACCACGCCTTATAGCGTGAGTACACGTCCGGACCGAACGGCGCACAGGCCTGTTCGGCCACCCGGTGCCAGTGGACGCAGTCTTCTTCATTGCCGTAGTAGGGCGTGAGGTCAAAGCCTCCCCCGAACCACCACACCGGCTCTTCACCTTCTTTTTCAGCGATGAAAAAACGCACGTTGGCGTGGGAAGTCGGCACGTGGGGGTTGTGCGGGTGGATCACCAGCGACACGCCGAGGGCTTCAAAGCCACGGCCAGCCAACTCGGGGCGGTGCGCACTGGCGGACGGCGGGAGGCCGCTGCCAAACACGTGGGAAAAGTTAACGCCGCCTTTTTCGATCACCGAACCGTTTTCGATCACACGGGTGCGACCGCCGCCGCCGGCAGGCCGGGTCCAGGCGTCTTCGATAAAGCGAGTGTCCGTCTCGAAGGTTTCCAGGGCACTGCAAATGCGGTCTTGCAGGTCGAGCAGGTAGGCCTTTACAGCCTCGGTGCGGGTAGTCATGGCATCACCTTGAATCGGGCAAAGCTACGCGAGGCCATTGGGCGTCGGCGGCAAATGGGCGCACAGGATACCACTGCACCCCACACCGCCGCAGTTGACGAAGATCAAGCTTAGGAGTCCGATAGGGGGCTACGCAAATTCGAACCCAGGAGAAGTGCAGATGGCCAAACGTATCCAGTTCAGCGCCCATGGCGGCCCCGACGTACTTGAATATGTCGACTACACGCCGGCAGAGCCGGGCCCGCAGCAGGTTCGGGTGCGTAATGAGGCCATTGGCCTGAACTTCATCGACACCTATTTCCGCAGCGGCCTGTATGCGCCGCCTGCCTTGCCGTCCGGCCTGGGCGCAGAAGGCGCCGGCGTGGTTGATGCCGTTGGCAGCGAAGTCAGCCAATTCAAGGTCGGCGACCGCGTGGCCTATGGCAGCGGGCCGCTTGGCGCCTACAGCGAACTGCACGTCTTGCCCGCCGCCAACCTGGTGCACCTGCCGGAGGACATCAGCTTCGAACAAGCCGCCGGTGCCATGCTCAAGGGCCTGACCGTGCAGTATCTGCTGCGCCAGACCTATGAACTCAAGGGTGGCGAAACCATCCTGTTCCACGCCGCAGCCGGCGGCGTGGGTTCCCTGGCCTGCCAATGGGCCAAGGCGCTGGGCGTGAAGTTGATCGGTACCGTGAGTTCGCCGGAAAAGGCCGCCCTAGCCAAATCCCTCGGCGCCTGGGAAACCATCGACTACAGCAAGGAAAACGTCGCACAGCGCGTGCTGGAATTGACCGACGGCAAAAAAGTGCCGGTGGTGTACGACGGCGTGGGTAAGGATACCTGGCTGACGTCGCTGGACAGCGTGGCACCACGTGGGTTGGTGGTGAGCTTTGGCAATGCCTCAGGGGCTGTGGATGGGGTGAACCTGGGGATACTCTCGGCCAAGGGCTCGCTGTACGTGACTCGACCGACCCTGGCGACCTACGCCAACAACCCGACGAACCTGCAGGCGATGGCGGATGATCTGTTTTCGATGATCCAGAGCGGCAAGGTGCGCATTGATATCAACCAGCGGTATCCGCTGGCGCAGGCGGCGAAGGCGCAGACGGAGCTGTCGGGTCGACGTACCACGGGGTCGACCATTCTGTTGCCTTGAGGGCCTCTTCGGGGGCTTGCCCCCGATGGGTACGACGCGGTCTCAGGAAGGCCGCACCACCTCACCCGTCGCGAGGTTGCGAATCAGGCTAGGGTTCTTGCGCCCACCCAAGGCGCCACCCAACACCAGGTCCACCTGCCCACGGAAATACTGCTCGACACGAATCCGCGAGCGAGCCGCCGGGCGTCCCTGGGGGTTTGCCGAGGTGGAAATCAACGGCCCCACCTGCGCGCATAAATCGCGCACCAAGGGGTGATCGCTGACCCGCAGCGCCACGGTGTCATGCACACCGGTGACCCATTGCGGCAGTAAATCCTGATGCGGCACCAGCCACGTGTTCGGCCCAGGCCAGGTGCTGGCCATGCGGTCGATCCAGGTATCCGGGAAGTCCTCGAACAGGAAATCGAACTGGCGGATATTGTCGGCTACCAGGATCAGGCCCTTGTCCACCGAGCGATTCTTGATCGCCAGCAACCGGTCCACCGCTTCTTCGTTCCAAGGGTCGCAGCCCAGGCCCCAGACTGCCTCGGTTGGATAGGCAATCACCGCACCTGCGCGAATTTCTCGTGCGGCTTCCAGCACACGCCACCTGTTGACCATTGTTTACTCTCCGGACTAAAGCTCTGGGCAGTTTACCGATCTTCGTTACAAAACCTAGTTCCAAAAAACCGGCAGCTACAAAAGCTGGCCGCGCGCATGCCAGCGCCCACTTTCACAGATCACCAGGCCTTCAAGCTCCAGCTCCGTGAGGGTTGCCAGCACTTGGGACAAAGGCCGTCCACTGGCAATGGCCAGGGCCTCACTGGTGTGGGGGGCCGCGTGCAACAGCGCCACCAGCGGGTGCGTCACCGGTATGGGCGCCGGCCGCGAGAAGGCCTGCCATCCGCGCAAGCCTTCGAGAATATGCTCGATGGTCTGCACCAGCGTGGCGCCCTCGCGGATCAACTGGTGGCAGCCTTTGGCGCCGGGATGATGAATGGAACCTGGGATCGCATACACCTCGCGCCCTTGCTCAGCCGCCAGTTTCGCGGTGATCAGCGAGCCGCTGGCCATGCTGGCCTCCACCACCAGCACGCCCAGGGACAGACCACTGATGATGCGGTTGCGCCGGGGGAAGTTACCGGCGTGGGGCGCAGTGTCCAACGGGAACTCCGAAACTACCGCGCTGCCTTGGGCAATCATCGCCGCTGCAAGCCGTCGGTGGCGCTGTGGATAAAAATTTTCCAGCCCGGTGCCGAGTACGCCGATTGTATGGCCACCCACATCCAATGCGGCTTGATGCGCCGCGCCATCGATGCCCAACGCCAAGCCGCTGGTGATGACAAAACCGGCACTCGCCAGACTGCGGGAAAACGCGGCGGCAGTGTCCATGCCGGGGCGCGAGGCGCGGCGGCTGCCAACCATCGCCAGTTGCGGTTTTTCCAGGATAGTTGGGTCGCCAGCGACAAATAACAGCGGCGGCGCATCGTCGATCTGTGCCAGCAGTGCCGGGTAATCAGGCTGGTCCCACATCAGCAAATGCTGGGCCGGACCCTCCAGCCAGGCCAATGCCGCACCGGCACCGTCGCGCACTTCAGGGCTGCGTCGAGCATCGGCGCTGATGGACGACAACCCCAGGGAGCGCCAGGCACTGGCAGGAGCACTGATGGCTTTTGACGCGCTACCGAACGCTTCGATCAATACGCGAAAACGCTTTGGGCCCACCTCTGGCAGCCTGTGCAAGCGTAGTCGCGCTTCCAGTTCTGACGGGGAAATTTCACGGCTGTTGGTCGGATACATCAGATCATCCTTGATCGGAAAAAGCTGTGGATAACTCTGTTGGTAACTTATTTAGCAGGCTATTTATTGCGTATGACGGACAGTCTCGAAACGGTCCATCACCGCCAGTGACCGTGACGCGCTGAGGACCAGGCCGTAACTGAGCTTTTCGTAGGTGCGGAACACCAGCAGCTGGCCGGCGTGTTCATCGGCAAGTTTCACGGGCGCCCCTGTAAGGGCGTCACGGACGGTCGCACCGGTCTTGATGACGGCCATCAACTGACCTTCCACCAGCCCGTCGCGCCGGCCTTTGTTCAAGGTGATTGCATCGAGCACCCCGATCTGGGTAACGCCCTTGGGAACATCGATAATGTGCCCGTCGATGAAGGCTGCGGATTTAGGGATATGCAGGTGTGCCAGTTCGACAGGCGCCTGGGCACGGAGCAAGCGGTCGCCAGGGCGTATTTCCTGGGTGATTCGCTGGACGACCAGGGTGCTGAGGTCGCCAGCCGTCACAAAGCGTGCGGTGCCGATGTCGTCGGCATTGATGCCCAGCAATTCCTGGGTTTGCGGGTCGGTATAGACCCGGCCTCGGCGAAAGATCCCGTAGCTCGGCTGGGCGGGGTCCAGGTTGCCCCTGGCATACACACGTTCGCCGTTGGCGCCCAGCACGCGGCCGGTATCGGCCGCGACAATGTAAGGTGCTGTGTCCAGATCCTGAGGTGTATCAAGAATACGGTTATGCAGTAAAAAGCGCTGGATGGCCTGTTGCGTCGCCAAATCCAGGCGCTGGCCTGGCTGGGGAGACAACGCAATGGCCAACGGCGCCCACAGCAGCAAGACGAGTAGCGATTTCCTCATGGGGTGAATCTCCTTTATTATGTGCGTTCGCGTGAAATGCCATAGCCTTCGCGGCTTTTGGGCGTTTCACACCGGCCGTATGGGTCCATCCCACCGCCGATTTGCCTTTACCTCACATGTGCAGCAATTACGCTTATGGCTATTTTGAACATCCTCGAATTCCCCGACTCGCGCCTGCGCACGATCGCCAAACCGGTGGCCGTAGTGGACGACAAGGTTCGTCAGTTGGTCGATGACATGTTTGAAACAATGTATGAAGCCCCGGGCATCGGCCTCGCCGCCACCCAGGTCAATGTGCATCAGCGCGTCGTGGTCATGGACCTGTCGGAAGACCGCAGCGAGCCGATGGTGTACATCAACCCGGAATTCGAACCGCTGACCGAAGAGATGGGCGAATACCAGGAAGGCTGCCTCTCAGTGCCGGAGTTCTACGAGAACGTCGAACGCCCGTTACGCGTGAAGATCAAGGCGCTAGACCGCGACGGCAAGCCGTTCGAGCTGATTGCCGAAGGCCTGCTGGCAGTGTGCATCCAGCACGAATGCGACCACCTCAACGGCAAGCTGTTTGTCGATTACCTGTCCATGCTCAAGCGCGACCGGATCAAGAAGAAGCTGGAAAAAAAGCATCGCCAGCAAGCTTGATGCCCTTCTTCCAAAGGCTTGCTGCGGCAAGCCTTTTTCTTTTGTGACTGCTTTTAACCGAGACCTCCCATGACCGAGCCACTGCGCATTGTTTTTGCCGGCACCCCAGAATTTGCCGCCGAACACCTCAAGGCCCTGCTTGCCAGCCCTTACGACGTGGTCGCGGTGTACACCCAGCCGGATCGCCCGGCCGGTCGCGGGCAAAAACTGATGCCGAGCCCGGTCAAGCAGCTGGCGCTGGAGCACAACGTTCCCGTGCTGCAGCCGCCGACCCTGCGCAACGCCGAAGCCCAGGCCGAACTCGCCGCGCTCAAGCCCGACCTGTTGGTGGTAGTGGCCTACGGTTTGATCCTGCCGCAAGTGGTGCTGGATATCCCACGTCTGGGCTGCATCAACAGCCACGCCTCGCTGCTGCCACGCTGGCGCGGTGCGGCGCCGATCCAGCGCGCGGTGCAAGCCGGTGATGCTCAAAGCGGTGTGACCGTGATGCGCATGGAGGCAGGTTTGGACACCGGCCCGATGCTGCTCAAAGTCGTTACGCCGATCACCGCCGAAGACACCGGCGGCAGCCTGCACGACCGCCTCGCCGAAATGGGCCCACCGGCCGTGATCCAAGCGATCGCCGGTCTCGCTGCCGGCACCCTGGAAGGCGACGTGCAGGATGACAGCCTGGCCACCTACGCCCACAAATTGAACAAAGACGAAGCGCGCATCGACTGGAACCGCCCGGCGGTAGAGCTGGAGCGCTTGGTACGTGCCTTCAACCCGTGGCCGGTCTGCCACAGCACCCTCGACGGCGAAGCCTTGAAAGTGTTGGCCGCCACATTGGCCGACGGCACAGGCGCCCCCGGTGAAATCATTGGCGCTAGCAAAGACGGCCTGTTGGTCGCCTGTGGTGAGCAGGCGCTGTGTCTGACCCGTCTGCAATTGCCCGGCGGCAAGGCGCTGAATTTCAGCGACTTGTTCAACAGCCGTCGTGAGAAATTTTCCCTGGGCACCGTACTTGGGGTGGCCGCGCAATGAACCCACGTCTGGCCGCCGCCAAGGCTCTCGCCGCCGTACTCAACGGCAAGGCTTCGCTGAACAGTTCGCTGCCGACGCAGTTGGATAAGGTCGAGGACCGTGATCGCGGTTTCACCCAGGACCTGGCCTTTGGCACCGCCCGCTGGCAACCGCGCCTGTCGGCACTGGCGGCCAAGCTGCTGCAAAAGCCGTTCAAGGCCGCGGACGCCGATGTCGAGGCGCTGCTGTTGGTCGGCCTCTATCAGTTGCTCTACACCCGTGTACCGGCCCACGCCGCCATCGGTGAAACCGTCGGTTGCGCCGACAAGCTGAAAAAGCCTTGGGCCAAGGCCTTGCTCAACGCCGTGCTGCGCCGCGCCCAACGCGAAAGCGAAGCCCTGCTGGCCGAGCTGGAACATGACCCGGTGGTGCGCACCGCTCACCCGCGCTGGTTGCAAAAATCCCTCAAGGCCTTCTGGCCCGAGCAGTGGGAAGCCATTTGCGCGGCCAACAATGCGCATCCACCCATGATTTTGCGGGTCAACCGCCGTCATCACAGCCGTGACGCCTACCTGCAATTGCTCACCGACGCCGGCATCAACGCCACGCCGTGCGTGTACAGCGTCGACGGCATCGTGCTGGAAGCCGCCACTGACGTGCGCAGCCTGCCGGGCTTTGCCGAGGGTTGGATCAGCGTGCAGGACGAAGCCGCGCAACTGGCCGCCGACTTGCTCGACCTCGCCCCAGGCCAACGGGTGCTCGATGCCTGCTGCGCGCCGGGCGGTAAGACGTGTCACATTCTGGAGGTCGAAAAAGACCTGGCCGGTGTAGTAGCTGTCGACCTGGAAGCCAAGCGCCTGGTGCGCGTACGGGAAAACCTCGCACGCCTGGGCCTGAGCGCCGACCTGATCGCCGCCGATGGTCGCGACACCGCCACCTGGTGGGACGGCAAGCCATTCCAGCGCATCCTGCTCGACGCGCCGTGCTCAGCCACCGGCGTGATCCGCCGCCACCCGGACATCAAGCTCACCCGCCAACCTGACGACATCGCCGCCCTGGCCGCGCTGCAAGGTGAACTGCTGGACGCGATGTGGCCAACCCTGGACGTCGGCGGCATCCTGCTCTACGCCACCTGCTCCACCTTGCCTACCGAAAACACCGAGGTGATCCAAGCCTTCCTCTCCCGCACCAGCGGCGCACGGGAACTGGACCTGGCCACGACAGCCGGGATCAAGCAGCCCCACGGCCGCCAATTGCTGGCACAAGAAGGCGGACACGATGGCTTCTACTACGCCAAACTGATCAAGATCGCCGCCGCACGCGGCTGAATGGTTTTTGAGGGAGTGACCGGATGAAAATCATCATCCTTGGGGCAGGGCAGGTTGGCGGCACACTGGCCGAGCATTTGGCCAGCGAAGCCAACGACATCACCGTGGTCGACACCGACAGCGAGCGCCTGCGCGACCTGGGCGACCGCCTGGACATCCGCACCGTACAAGGTCGTGCGTCGTTTCCTACGGTGCTGCGTCAGGCCGGTGCCGACGATGCCGACATGCTGGTGGCTGTGACCAACAGCGACGAGACCAATATGGTCGCGTGCCAGGTCGCGCACACCTTGTTCCACACCCCGACCAAGATCGCCCGGGTACGCGAGGCCGCCTACCTGACCCGCGCGGGCCTGTTCGACAACGACGCGATCCCGGTCGACGTGCTGATCAGCCCGGAACAAGTGGTGACCCACTACATCAAGCGCCTGATCGAAATTCCGGGCGCCTTGCAGGTCATCGACTTCGCTGGCGGCAAGGCGCAGTTGGTGGCGGTGAAGGCCTACTACGGTGGCCCGCTGGTTGGCCAACAACTGCGCCAGCTACGCGAACACATGCCTAACGTGGAAACCCGCGTCGCGGCGATTTTCCGGCGTGACCGGCCGATCCTGCCCCAGGGCGATACCGTGATCGAGGCCGACGACGAAGTATTTTTCATCGCGGCCAAAGCGAATATTCGCGCCGTGATGAGCGAAATGCGCCGGCTCGACGAGAACTACAAACGCATCGTTATCGCCGGCGGCGGGCAGATCGGCGAGCGGCTGGCCGAGGCCATCGAAAGCCGCTATCAGGTGAAGATCATTGAAATGAGCCCGGCGCGTTGCCGGCATTTGTCCGACACCCTCGACAGCACCGTCGTCCTGCAAGGCAGCGCCTCGGACCGCGACCTGTTGATGGAAGAAAACATCGCCGACGCCGACATCTTCCTGGCCCTGACCAACGACGACGAAGCCAACATCATGTCCTCGCTGCTGGCCAAGCGGCTGGGGGCGAAGAAGGTGATGACCATCATCAACAACCCGGCCTATGTCGACCTGATCCAGGGCGGCGATATCGACATCGCCATCAGCCCGCAACTGGCGACCATCGGCACCTTGCTCGCCCACGTGCGCCGTGGCGATATCGTCAGCGTGCACTCCCTGCGCCGGGGCGCGGCAGAGGCCATCGAGGCGATTGCCCACGGCGACGCCAAGTCGAGCAAGGTGATCGGCAGGGCCATCCGCGATATCGGTTTGCCTCCGGGTACCACCATTGGCGCGATCATCCGTGACGAAGAGGTGATCATTGCCCACGACGATACGGTGATCGCTACCGGCGACCACGTCATCCTTTTCCTTGTGGATAAAAAACACATCCGCGATGTGGAGAAGTTGTTCCACGTGGGGCTGAGCTTTTTTTGATCAAACGGAGTGGTTCAAATGCTCGAATCCCTGGAAAAAATGCTCGCCAAGGGTGTGGATAATTCGCTGCTGCGCTTTGGGCTGGGCAAGGGTTATCTGGATCTGAAGGACAATGCCAAGGCGGCCGAGCATTTGCACAAGTGCGTCGAGTTTGATCCGAAGTATTCGGCGGCGTGGAAGTTGTTGGGTAAGGCGCAACTTGGCTTGAATGATCTGAGCGCCGCACGGCTGGCATGGGATAAGGGCATAGAAGCGGCCCAAGCCCATGGCGATAAGCAGGCCGAAAAAGAGATGATCGTATTCCTGAAGAAACTCGACCGAAAGGCTTAAGCGGAACCAAATGTGGGAGCGAGCAAGCCCGCTCCCACATTGTTTTTTGCCGACCTTGCGTTCAGTGGTGAATCAGTACCACCGCTCTTCACCCGGCGGGCGTTTCTTGAAGCGTTTCATGCTCCACATGTACTGGCTCGGATAGGCGCCAACATAACGCTCCACCACCTTGCTCATCGCCGCGCAGGACGTTGCGGTGTCGGTGCTGTACATGTCTTCCGGTGCCGCTTCCAGGATCACTTTGTAACCCGAACCGTCCGGCAGTCGCAGGGCGTGCAGGAACACACCGACCGCCTTGTGGCCCGCGAGCATGTTCGGCACAAACTTGCTGGTGAGCGCCTGGGTGGCGAAGAACGGCACGAAGATCCCGGCGGATTCAGCCGGCTCCGGGTCAGCGGGAATACCCACCTGGCCACCCTTGCGTACCTCTTTGATGACACTGAGGATGCCTTCCTTGGTCGACGCCGCCACCCGGTTGCCCAACTGCACGCGCTGCTTGCGCAGCAACTCGTCCACCGCCTTGAGCTTGGGCGGGCGGTAGAAAATGATCGGTTTGCACTGGTTGCAGTAGAAGTGGTTCAACACTTCCCAGTTGCCCAGGTGGCTGGTAATGCCGACCACGCCTTTGCCCGAGGCCAGGGCTTCGTGCAGCACTTCCAGGCCTTCGACCTCACGTACCAAGTCGATGGAACGCTGGGCCGGCCAGATCCAGGCGCAGGCGCTTTCGGTCAGGGACTTGCCGATGTCCATCAGGCTCTGGCCAACCAGGCGCTCGCGCGCGGCCGGGTCCATGTCCGGGAAACACTTGGACAGGTTGATCCGCACCGTCTCGCGGGAGCGGTTGGGGGTTTTCCACATGATCCAGCCAATCGCCGTACCGACGGCCTGGACGGCGCGCCAAGGCAGCAGGGCAAACAACCGAAGAGCGCCTACCAGCAAGGCGCCTTTAAACTTTTCCACAGGTCACTCCTGATCGTGTGTGGTGCGCAAATCGACCATTCTAACCGGCGTTGACCAAGTCCGCGTAACGGTCGCAGTCCTGCGTGTGGTCCATGACCATGCCAGAGGCCTGCATGAACGCGTAGCAGATGGTCGGTCCAACAAAGGTGAAGCCGGCTTTTTTCAGGGCTTTGCTCATGGCTTCGGCCTGCGGTGTAATCGCCGGGACCTCGCTGCGATCCTTGAAATGATTGACCTTGGGCACGCCGCCGACAAACGACCAGAGCAAGCCCACCGGGTCTTCCAACGCCAGCCAGGCCGCCGCGTTGCGCCGTGTGGCGTTGAGCTTCAAGCGGTTGCGCACGATGCCCGGGTCAAGCATCAGCGCTTCGATCTCGTCATCACTCAATTGCGCCAAGCGCTGGGCATCAAACCCGAACAAGACCTTTCGATAATGCTCGCGTTTGCGTAAAACGGTGATCCAGGACAGGCCCGCCTGGAACCCTTCGAGCAAAAGCAACTCGAACAAACCCTGCGCATCGCGTAGCGGCGTTCCCCACTCCTGATCGTGATAAGCCATGTACAGCGGATCTTCAGAACACCAAAAGCAGCGTGGCATAAGGCTCCAGGGAGTGGTGGCGGGGCCGAATCGGGTATACTCCCGCTCTTTAAATCGCAGCCCAAGTAACAGGTGAATTTCGTGAGCCAGCCTACGCCAGCCGTGCGTACCTTCCAAGACTTGATCCTCGCCCTCCAGCAATACTGGGCCGAGCAAGGTTGTGTGGTACTTCAGCCCTACGATATGGAAGTAGGCGCCGGCACTTTCCACACCGCTACATTCCTGCGGGCCATCGGCCCGGAAACCTGGAACGCCGCTTATGTGCAGCCCAGTCGTCGCCCGACTGACGGCCGCTACGGCGAAAACCCGAACCGTCTGCAGCACTACTACCAGTTCCAGGTGGTGCTGAAGCCGAACCCGGACAATTTCCAGGAACTGTACCTGGGCTCGCTCAAGCATGTGGGCCTGGACCCGTTGGTCCACGACATCCGTTTTGTCGAAGACAACTGGGAGTCACCGACCCTGGGCGCCTGGGGCCTGGGCTGGGAAGTCTGGCTCAATGGCATGGAAGTGACGCAGTTCACCTACTTCCAGCAAGCGGGCGGCATCGAGTGCTACCCGGTGACCGGCGAAATCACCTACGGCCTCGAGCGCCTGGCCATGTACCTGCAAGGCGTGGACTCGGTCTACGACCTGGTGTGGGCTGACGGCCCGTTCGGCAAAGTGACCTACGGCGATGTGTTCCATCAGAACGAAGTGGAGCAGTCCACTTACAACTTCGAACACGCCAACGTCGAGAAGCTGTTCGAGCTGTTCGACTTCTATGAAAGCGAAGCCAAGCGCCTGATCGAACTCGACCAGCCGCTGCCGTTGCCAAGCTATGAAATGGTGTTGAAGGCGTCCCACACCTTCAACCTGCTGGACGCCCGCCGTGCCATCTCGGTAACCGCGCGCCAGCAATACATCCTGCGAGTACGCACCCTGGCGCGTTCCGTCGCCCAAGCCTACCTGTTGGCTCGCGCCAAGCTGGGCTTCCCGATGGCGACCCCGGACCTGCGTGATGAAGTGTTGGCTAAGCTGGAGGCTGCACAATGAGTGCTCAAGATTTCCTGGTTGAACTGGGCACCGAAGAGCTGCCACCCAAGGCACTCAACACCCTGGCCGATGCATTCCTGGCCGGTATCGAAAAAGGCCTGCAAAGCGCTGGCCTGAAGTTTGAAGCGAAAAAAGTCTACGCCGCGCCACGTCGCCTGGCGGTGTTGCTGACCGCGCTGGAAACCCAGCAGCCGGACCGCAGCATCAACCTCGACGGCCCGCCGCGCCAGGCGGCTTTCGATGCCGAAGGCAACCCGACCCAGGCCGCCCTTGGTTTTGCCAAGAAGTGTGGCGTGGAGTTGAGCGAGATCGACCAGAGCGGTCCGAAACTGCGTTTCAGCCAGGTCATCACCGGTAAGCCGACTGCCAGCCTGCTGCCAACCATCGTTGAAGACTCCCTGAACGACCTGCCGATCCCCAAGCGCATGCGCTGGGGCGCGCGCAAGGAAGAGTTCGTGCGCCCAACCCAATGGCTGGTGATGCTGCTCGGTGACCAGGTCATCGACTGCACCATCCTCGCCCAGAAGGCTGGCCGTGATTCCCGTGGTCACCGCTTCCACCATCCAGAGGCCGTACGCATCACCTCGCCGGCGAACTATGCCGCCGACCTGCGTGCCGCTTACGTGCTGGCCGATGCCAATGAGCGTCGCGAGCTGATCAGCAAGCGCACCGAAGAGCTGGCCCGCCTGCAGGAAGGCACCGCCATCGTGCCGCCAAGCCTGCTCGACGAAGTGACAGCGCTGGTTGAGTGGCCAGTACCGTTGGTGTGCTCGTTCGAAGAGCGCTTCCTCGACGTGCCGCAAGAAGCATTGATCACCACCATGCAGGACAACCAGAAGTACTTCTGCCTGCTGGACGTGGACGGCAAGTTGCTGCCGCGCTTTATCACCGTGGCCAACATCGAAAGCAAAGACCCGCAGCAGATCATCGCCGGTAACGAGAAAGTCGTTCGCCCGCGCCTGACCGACGCCGAGTTCTTCTTCAAGCAAGACAAGAAGTCGAAGCTCGAAGACTTCAACCTGCGCCTGCAAAACGTGGTGTTCCAGGAAAAACTCGGCAGCGTCTACGACAAGGCTGCGCGCGTTTCCAAACTCGCTGCCTACATCGCACCACGCATTGGCGGCGAAGCGGCCTCGGCCGCCCGTGCTGGCTTGCTGTCCAAGTGCGACCTGGCTACCGAGATGGTCGGCGAGTTCCCTGAGATGCAAGGCGTTGCCGGCTACTACTACGCCCTCAACGATGGCGAGGCCGAAGACGTTGCGCTGGCACTGAACGAGCAGTACATGCCACGCGGTGCCGGTGCCGAGCTGCCAACCACCTTGACCGGTGCGGCCGTGGCCATCGCCGACAAGCTGGATACCCTGGTGGGCATCTTCGGTATCGGCATGCTGCCGACCGGTAGCAAAGACCCGTACGCCCTGCGCCGTGCAGCCCTCGGCGTACTGCGCATCCTGATCGACAAGAAGCTGGACCTCGACCTGACCCAGGCCGTGGTGTTCGCCGTCGGCCAGTTCGGTGCCAAGGTCAAGCAAGCCGGCCTGGCCGAGCAAGTGCTGGAGTTCGTGTTCGACCGCCTGCGTGCGCGCTACGAAGACGAAGGCGTGGACGTTTCCGTCTACCTGTCGGTACGTGCCCTGAAACCGGGTTCGGCGCTAGACTTCGACCAGCGCGTACAAGCCGTACAGGCCTTCCGCAAGCTGCCCGAAGCCGATGCCCTGGCCGCGGTGAACAAGCGTGTATCGAACCTGCTGAGCAAGGCCGAAGGCCTGGGCAACGGCGACGTCGACCCTGGCCTGTTTGCCGATGCCAAGGAGTTCTCGTTGAACTCGGCCATTGCCAAGGCAGAAAACGCGGTGAAGCCGCTGATCGCCGAGCGTAACTACGCCGAAGCACTGGCGCGCCTGGCTACCCTGCGTGAACCGGTGGATGCGTTCTTCGAAGCTGTGATGATCAATGCCGAAGACGCGGGCGTGCGCAAAAACCGCTACGCCATGCTGGCGCGTCTGCGCGGCTTGTTCGTCAACATCGCTGACATTTCGACCCTGAGCTGATCATGGTGAAACTGCTGATTCTCGATCGGGACGGGGTGATCAACTACGACTCCGACGCTTACATCAAGTCGGTGGCGGAGTGGATTCCACTGCCCGGTTCGATCGAGGCCATCGCGCAGTTGAGCAAAGCCGGCTGGACAGTGGCGATTGCCACCAACCAGTCCGGCATTGCCCGTGGTTACTACGACATCGCTACCCTGGACGCCATGCACGCGCGCTTGCGCACGTTGGTGGCCGAGCAGGGCGGTGAGGTGGGGCTGGTGGTGTACTGCCCCCATGGGCCGGATGAGGGTTGCGATTGCCGCAAACCCAAGCCCGGCATGTTGAAAATCATTGCAGAACATTACAAGGTGCCGTTAGCTGGGATATGGTTCGTCGGGGACAGCCTCGGTGACCTGGAGGCGGCCAAAGCCGTCGACTCTCAGCCAGTTTTGGTAAAGACCGGGAAAGGCGAAAAGACCCAGGCGAAAAACCTGCCGGTAGGCACTTTGATTTTTGACGATCTGGCGGCAGTTGCCGCAGAACTTATCAACAACTAGCCACCCTCGACTTCCTGGCCAAGGAGTGTTCGGGAGTGCGCTTTCCAACAGGCGGGCCGTGTCCCGCAACGGTAAATGCCGCCATGTCGATCTTGCAGGCCATCAGAACCTTTTTCTTTTACCTGCTGCTGGGCACCAGTTCGCTTCTCTGGTGCACCCTGAGCTTTTTTATTGCACCCTTCCTGCCGTTCAAGGCGCGTTATCGCTTTATCAACGTCTATTGGTGCCGCTGCGCGTTGTGGCTGACCAAGGTGTTCCTGAACATCCGTTTCGAGATCAAGGGCGCGGAAAACGTCCCGGAGCAGCCCTGCGTGATTCTGTCGAACCACCAGAGCACCTGGGAGACGTTCTTCCTCTCGGCGTACTTCTCGCCGTTGAGCCAAGTGCTTAAACGCGAGCTGCTGTATGTGCCGTTCTTCGGCTGGGCCATGGCCATGTTGCGTCCGATCGCCATCGACCGTGACAACCCCAAGGCCGCACTCAAGCACGTGGCCAAGAAGGGCGACGAGCTGCTCAAGGACGGCGTATGGGTGCTGATCTTCCCGGAAGGGACGCGGGTACCCTTTGGCACCGTGGGCAAATTCTCCCGGGGCGGTACGGCCTTGGCGGTCAACGCCCAGCTGCCGGTGCTGCCGATTGCGCACAACGCAGGCAAGTTCTGGCCAAAGACTGGTTGGGCAAAGCGTGAAGGCACCATCACCGTGGTGATTGGCGAGCCGATGTACGCCGAAGGCGAAGGCCCACGGGCAATTGCTGCGCTGAATGAGCGCGCACAAGCGTGGAATGAAGCCCAACAGCGCGACATGGGTTCGCTGCCGCCGGGGCCGATTGTGGTGGACACGCCGGTGGTGTGAGCATCTGTGGATAACCTGTGCACGGTTTGTTGGCGAATTGGCTTTTTTGCTCTATAAGAAATTGATTTACTTACATATTTCTCGAGCTCATAAAATCGCTAAAAACGTGCATAAGTTTTTTCAGCATAAAAAAACCGGTCCTTGCGACCGGTTTTTTATGCACAGCCAAACAGCGCGCTCAGCTGTCTTCCAGCAACGGAAGTTGCAGGGTGAAGGTCGTGCCTTTGCCCACGGTACTTTCACAGTCAATGCGGCCTGCGTGACGTTCCACGACCGCCTTGACCATGCTCAGGCCCAACCCCAGGCCCTCGCTGCCTTGCGCGGAATCAAAGCGTTTGTATTGGCTGAACAGCTCCGGCAAATCCTCAGCGGCTATCCCCGGGCCCTGATCGCTGATGCGGCATTCCAACCAGCCTTGGGTGCTGCTGTGTCGCAACCTCACGGTGGTACCAGACGGCGAGTATTTGATCGCGTTCTCCAGCACATTGAACAATGCGCGGGTGAGCAGCGACTGATCGGCGGACACCCTACCTTCATCGGCCTCATCCAGATCATGGACAAGGTGAATGCCCTTGAGCTGGGCAATCACCGCCACTTGGTCGAAGGCATCCATCACCAGCATGGCGAATAGCGTTGGTTGGAACTGGTAGCCGTCGGCCTCGGCTTTTGCCAGTTGGACGAACGATTCGGTCAGGCTCAAGGCACGGCGTACTTGCTGTTCGATCTGGGCAAATACCGGCGCCTGCGTGTTATGCACATCCAGCAACGCGAGGATCGCTGAGTGAGGCGCACGCAAGTCATGGGAGAGGAAGCGCAACATGGTTTCGCGGTGCTGCTGCGCCTCACGCTCCTTACTCAGGTCGGTAAGGCTCAACAGCCAGCCCAGCGCCACGTCACCTTCAGCCGGCAGCAAGGGGGCAAGCTCCATGCGCAGGCTGCGTTGGTGGATGTCCCGAAACTCAACCAACTCCAACGCCGAAAGGGCAGGGCGCACACCGTTGTGCAGCGGTGGATAACCCAGGTCAACCAGTTGCTCCAGGAGGTTCTGGTTGACTAGGTCATTGCCGAACACCTCGCGGGCAATGCGGTTGGCCAGCAGGATATTGCCTTGGGTGTCGGTGATCAGCGTCGCCACCGGCAGGCACTCCAGCCCATCGGCCATAAAACGTCGGGTGTCACGGGTGCGGCTTACCGCTTGCTCCAGGGCAAAGATGCGTCCCTGCAACACATCACCTTTGCTGGCGGGGGCACGGCGGCGCTCGGGAAGAACCTTGGGCTCGTTATCCAGCCGCGCCAGTTCCCAGCCAAAGTAGGCCAGGATCACGCTCAGACGCCGCCAGTTCCAGATCAGGTAGCTGAGCAGCAAACCGATCAGGCAAGCCGCAGGCGACCACCAGTAGCCCAGCCGCAATAGAGCAAATGAGCCGAGCAAGGCCGCGAACATACATCCCAGCGTCATCCATAGGGCATAACGCGGACGGTAGAGCAGCAGACCCAGCAGCAACGCTACCAGGGATGTTGCCATCACCGCCGACAACCATTGGAGCAGGTCCACAACGCTGCGCCCTTGGAGTAAGCCATTGAGCACATTGGCCTGGATCTCCACCCCTGCCGTGGTGCCAACCATGGGAGAGAGCGGGGTGACAAAGCGATCGCCCATGCCGGATGCGGTGGCCCCTACCAGAATCAGACGGTCTCGCAGTCGCTCGGGAGGGACTTCACCACGTAATACGCTGACATAAGACACACTCGGGAAATGGGTGTCAGAGGCAATAAACGGGATGCGAACGGCATGCGTCCGGTGCCAGTCCTGGGTGATCGACGCTTCAGGTTCCCCCGGCATATCAGCCGGTTGCTGGCCGCTCATCGTATAGGCCAACCACGCCAGTTGCGGCACCGGGGCATCGGGTGGGCCTTCGCGCATATACAGGCTGCGCACCACGCCATCGCTGTCCGCTTCAACGTTGATATGCCCAACGCCCTTGGCACACTTGAGCAGTGCCAGCACGGGCGCCGCGGGTTGGCTGGCGCTGGCGGAATCGTCACGTGCCAGGGGCAACAAGACGTTACCGGCGTTGCACACCGCGTCGGCCAAGCGTTTGTCATTGGCCGGGTTTCCGGGCTCGCTGAAGATCACATCGAACAGAATACCGGTGGGTTGCGCAGCACTTAGCCGGTCGATCAGGTCGGCGTGCAAACTACGGGGCCAGGGCCACTGGCCGAGCTTTTTCAAGCTGGTGTCATCGATGGTCACCAGCAAGATACGCGGGTCCACTGGCAATGGGGTCACGCGGCGAAGACTGTCATACAGCGGGTTGTTCAGGGCAAGGCCAGGGCTCATCGACAGGTAGGCGGTGATCGGCAACAACAGCAAGCCGATCCACAACCACTCACGCACCAGCCCGTGGAACAGCCGCTGGGCATGGGTGGGTTGACGTTTTTCGGCCTTGCCCCAGAGCATCATTGATCAGCGTGTCCCTGTTGTTGGCATACGGTAGAAGGTGGCGTAACGCCCAGTGAAGCGCATTTTCGGCACTGTGGAAAAGTATTCCTGCATAAAGGGTAGAGCGCCAAAGGCCATCCACTATCAGGCCACGGGAGTTTACGACAGCGCACGCGTCGGCTGATCCTTTTCCTTATGGCCTGGAGCCGGTATCTTTCCCACATAGGTATCGAGGACTTTCAATGGGGTGACCGCTCATTGATCTCAGCGTACCGAGAGATCCAAGGGGCCATTGAATCTGCGCACAATTCTTCAGATTCAATGACCGGCATCTGCGCAGTACGTGCTCTCACTACGACTGCCGTACTCTTCGAGAAGAAAGGACCCACCCATGCGTGTCGCAATACTGGATGACGAACCCGCTGAATTGCGACGGGTAGAACAGACACTGCGACAAATCCCCAGCACCGCCGAACAGCCTTGGACCCTGCATTGCTTTGAACGCGGTGAAGACCTGTTGCGTCAATTGCGTCGGGAAACGTTTGACCTGCTGATACTCGACTGGCAACTGCCCGATATCACCGGTATCGCATTGCTACGCTGGACCCGTGAACACATGGAGTCACCGCCGGCCGTGATCATGCTCACCAGCCGTGATGCCGAAAGCGATATCGTTACCGCGTTGAACAGTGGCGCCGACGATTACGTCAGCAAACCCTTCCGCCCGAATGAACTCAAGGCGCGAGTCACTGCTGTACTGCGTCGGCATGGCCTGCAGAAATCGGCAACCCATGAAGTGCAGAGCTTCAATGACCTGACGTTCGACGATGCCGAACTCACCGTCACTCGTGCAGGCAAACCCATCAACCTCACCGAACGCGAGTACCGCCTGGCCAGTTGCTTGTTTGCCAACCTGGCCCGGCCGCTGTCCCGTGAGTACCTTTATGAGCGCTTCTGGACTCATGAAGAAATGGTATCGTCGCGGCCGTTGGATACGCATATTTATCGGCTGCGTAACAAGCTAGGGCTCACCGCCGATAGGGGTTGGCAACTGTTGACGATCTACGGGTATGGGTACCGGTTGGAGAGTGTGGCCACGGCGTCTCATGGTTAGGCAAACACCGATGTTCCACGTGGAGCATTTCAAAAACCAGTGATTTGCACGCAATAAAAAAGGCCAACGCTAAGCGTTGGCCTTTTGGTTTGGAAGGTCGAGCCCTGATCAGAAGTCCAGGTTCGACACCGCCAGAGCATTGCTCTCGATGAAGTCACGACGAGGCTCGACCGCATCACCCATCAGGGTGTTGAAGATCTGGTCTGCGCCAATGGCGTCTTCGATGGTCACACGTAGCATGCGGCGCTGAGCGGGATCCATCGTGGTTTCCCACAACTGATCCGGGTTCATTTCGCCCAGACCTTTGTATCGCTGAATGGTGTGGCGCTTGGTGCTTTCGGCCATCAGCCAGTCAAGTGCCTCTTTGAACTCCTTGACCTGCTTCTTGCGTTCGCCACGCTGAATATAAGCGCCGTCGTCCAGCAAGGTGCTCAGTTGCGCGCCCAGGGTGACCACGGTCTTGTAGTCATTGCTGCCGAAGAAGTCGCGGTTGAAGGTGACGTAGTTAGACAGACCGTGAGAGATCAGTTCGACCTCCGGTAGCCACACGTTACGTTCACGGTCTTCACGCAGGCTGGCTTTGTACACCAGGCCGGACTTCTCGACGGTGCGCAGGCGTGCTTCGTACTGGGTCAGCCAATCCTGCATCGCTGCGTGATCGCCCAACTGTTCCAGGCTTACCGCCGGCAGGTAGATGAAGTGCTCGGTCAGTTCCTGAGGGTACAGGCGCGACAGACGCTTGAGGGTCTTCATCACCATGCGGAAGTCGTTAACCAGACGCTCCAGCGATTCACCGGAAATACCCGGTGCTTCGTCATTCAAGTGCAGGCTCGCATCTTCCAGGGCCGACTGCGTCATGTACTCTTCCATGGCGTCATCGTCTTTGATGTATTGCTCTTGCTTGCCCTTTTTCACTTTGTACAACGGTGGCTGAGCGATGTAGATGTAGCCGCGCTCGATCAGCTCTGGCAACTGACGGAAGAAGAACGTCAGCAGCAGGGTACGAATGTGCGAACCGTCGACGTCAGCATCGGTCATGATGATGATGTTGTGATAGCGCAGCTTGTCGATGTTGTACTCATCACGGCCGATACCGCAGCCCAGTGCCGTGATCAAGGTGCCGACTTCCTGGGAGGAAATCATCTTGTCGAAGCGGGCCTTCTCGACGTTAAGGATCTTACCCTTCAACGGCAGGATGGCCTGGGTGCGACGGTTACGACCCTGCTTGGCGGAGCCGCCAGCAGAGTCACCTTCCACCAGGTACAGTTCGGAGAGGGCAGGGTCCTTCTCCTGGCAGTCAGCCAGTTTGCCTGGCAGGCCAGCGATATCCAGCGCGCCTTTACGGCGGGTCATCTCACGAGCCTTACGCGCAGCTTCACGGGCACGTGCAGCGTCGATCATCTTGCCGACAACCAGCTTGGCTTCGTTCGGGTTTTCCAACAGGAAGTCCGAGAAGTACTTGCCCATTTCCTGCTCTACTGCGGTCTTCACTTCGGAAGACACCAGCTTGTCTTTGGTCTGGGAGCTGAACTTAGGGTCCGGCACTTTTACCGAGATAATCGCGGTCAGGCCTTCACGGGCGTCGTCACCGGTAGTCGCGACCTTGTGCTTTTTGGCCAAGCCTTCGGCTTCGATGTAAGTGTTCAGGTTACGCGTCAGTGCGGAACGGAAACCCACCAGGTGAGTACCGCCATCGCGCTGTGGAATGTTGTTGGTGAAGCACAACAGGTTCTCGTTGAAGCTGTCGTTCCACTGCAGGGCGATTTCCACGCCGATGCCGTCTTCACGCTGGATGTTGAAGTGGAACACCTGGTTGACCGCAGTCTTGTTGGTGTTCAGGTATTCAACGAATGCACGCAGGCCACCTTCGTACTTGAACAGCTCTTCCTTGCCGCTGCGCTCATCCTTGAGGACGATACCCACACCGGAGTTGAGGAAGGACAGTTCACGAATACGCTTGGCCAGGATGTCCCAGCTGAAGTGGATATTCTTGAAGGTTTCAGCCGATGGCTTGAAGTGAATCTGCGTACCGGTCGATTCACTGTCGCCGACGATTTTCATCGGCTCTTGTGGAACACCGTGGACGTAGGTCTGCTCCCAGATTTTTCCGCTACGGCGAACGGTCAGGATCAGCTCTTCAGACAGTGCGTTCACTACCGAAACACCCACACCGTGCAAACCGCCGGAGACTTTATAGGAGTTATCGTCGAACTTACCGCCGGCGTGGAGCACGGTCATGATGACCTCTGCCGCCGAAACGCCTTCTTCTTTGTGCACATCTACCGGGATGCCACGACCGTTGTCGCGCACGGTAATGGACTCATCCGGGTGGATGATGATGCTGATGTCGTCGCAGTGACCGGCCAGAGCTTCGTCGATGGAGTTGTCGACCACCTCGAACACCATGTGGTGCAGACCGCTACCGTCATCAGTGTCGCCAATGTACATACCGGGACGTTTGCGTACGGCATCCAAACCTTTCAGCACTTTAATGCTGGTCGAGTCGTACGTGTTTTCTTCGCTCATGCCTTCACTCCCGATGGTCGTGGGTCTGGGTGATACGGCCTTGTTCCACGTGGAACAAAGCGACTGGCGTTTCCGTCTGCCAGCCTTCCCTCAATAATTCGTGGTCTACACAGGTGATAAACACCTGGCAGCGTAAGTCTTCCAACAAGCGGCATAGCGCGCGGCGGTGTTGCTCGTCGAGTTCGGACGGCAGGTCATCCACCAGATAAATACACTGACCGCGCCGGGCTTGGCTAACCAAGTGGCCTTGGGCGATACGCAGTGCACACACCACCAGCTTCTGCTGGCCACGGGACAAGATATCCGCGGCGTTGTGAGCGCCTAATCTAAGGCGCAGGTCAGCTCGCTGGGGGCCGGCTTGGGTGTGGCCAATTTGCTGATCCCGGTGCAAGGACGTGGCGAGCACTGCACTCAGTTCACGCTCTTTGTCCCAGCCACGGTAGTAGCTCAGCGTCAGCCCTTCGAGATCTAACAACTCACTCAAGGTTTGCTCAAAGACTGGTTTCAAGGCTTTGATATAGGCGCGGCGGTATTCATCTATTTCGTCACTGGCCAGGCACAGTTCCCGGTCCCAGGCCGCTTGCGAAGCGGCGTCAAGTGTACCATGCCGCAGCCATGAGTTCCGCTGCCGCAGGGCCTTCTGCAGGCGCTGCCACGTGGCCATGAAACGCGGTTCCACGTGGAACACTCCCCAATCGAGGAATTGCCTGCGGATTTTGGGCGCGCCTTCCAACAAACGGAAACTGTCGGGGTTGATCAGTTGCAGTGGCAGGATTTCTGCCAACTGGGCGGCGCTACGTGCATTTTGCCCATCGATGCGGATTTGAAATTCACCGCCGCGATCACGCGATATCCCCAGGCTGCTGTGCCCACCTTCCGCCAGTTCAACCTGGCCAAAAACGGTGCACGCCAGTTGTTCGTACTGGATAACCGGCAACAAGCGCGCACTACGAAAGGAACGGGCGAGTCCCAGCAAGTGGATGGCTTCCAGCACGCTGGTTTTGCCACTGCCATTGGCGCCGTGGAGGATATTGATGCGGGGGGAGGGGGAGAAGGTCACCGGGTGCAGATTGCGCACCGCGGTGACCGAGACGCGACTGAGGGACATCTAGCTTCTGCTGAGCATGATTACAGACGCATCGGCATGACAACGTAAGCCGAGTCGTCGTTATCGGATTCCTGTACCAGGGCGCTGCTGTTGGAGTCCGACAGAATCAGGCGAACCTGTTCGGTGGTCATCACACCCAGCACGTCCAGCAAGTAGCTCACGTTGAAGCCGATTTCCAGTGAACCGCCGTTGTAGTCGACGCCCACTTCTTCTTCCGCTTCTTCCTGCTCCGGGTTGTTGGCCTGGATCTTAAGTTGACCGTTAGCCAGTTGCAGACGAATACCACGGTACTTTTCGTTCGACAGGATCGCTGTACGGCTGAACGCTTCACGCAGGGCCTGACGATCGCCGATCACCAGCTTGTCGCCGCCTTTAGGCAGCACGCGCTCGTAATCCGGGAACTTACCGTCAACCAGCTTGGATGTGAAGGTGAACTCCCCGGTGGTGGCCCGGATGTGATGCTGACCCAATACGATGCTGACATTGCCATCCGGTTCGGTGAGCAGGCGCGCCAGTTCGAGAATACCTTTGCGCGGCACAATGACCTGGTGACGGTCAGGCTGGCCGATATCGGCCCGCATCGAGCACATCGCCAGACGGTGACCATCAGTGGCAACCGCACGGATGATGCCTTCGGATACTTCCAGCAGCATACCGTTGAGGTAGTAACGCACGTCCTGCTGGGCCATAGCGAAGCTGGTGCGTTCGATCAAACGACGCAACTTGCTTTGCTCCAGGCTGCAGGTCAGCGAGCCAGGGCCTTCTTCCACGGTTGGGAAGTCGTTGGCCGGCAGGGTGGACAGCGTGAAACGGCTGCGACCTGCCTTGACCACCAGCTTTTGCTCATCAACCTTGATGTCGATCAGCGCGTCATTTGGCAGGCTTTTGCAGATGTCCATCAGCTTGCGCGCTGGCACGGTAATCTCGCCCGGTTCAGCCGGCTCTTCCAACTGCACGCGGCCAACCAGTTCGACTTCCAGGTCGGTGCCAGTCAGGGACAACTGCTGGCCTTCGACAACCAGCAATACGTTGGAGAGCACCGGCAAGGTCTGTCGGCGCTCGACGACGCCTGCGACCAGTTGCAGAGGTTTCAACAGGGCTTCGCGTTGAATGGTGAAATGCATGGTCTAGTCCCTTGCCTTGATAAGCTGCGCTGGTGTCATCAAGTGGTCAGTGTACGCAGCAGGTTCTTGTAGTCCTCGCGGATATCCGCGTCGGATTCCTTAAGTTCGTTGATCTTGCGGCATGCGTGCAAGACAGTGGTGTGGTCGCGACCGCCAAATACATCGCCGATTTCCGGCAGGCTGTGGTTGGTCAACTCCTTGGAGAGGGCCATGGCCACCTGACGCGGACGTGCAACCGAGCGCGAGCGGCGCTTGGATAGCAGGTCGGAAATCTTGATCTTGTAGTACTCGGCCACGGTGCGCTGGATGTTATCCACACTCACCAGTTTATCCTGCAGTGCCAACAAGTCTTTCAGGGATTCGCGAATCAGCTCGATGGTGATGTCGCGGCCCATGAAGTGGGAGTGTGCGATGACCCGCTTGAGCGCGCCTTCCAGCTCACGCACGTTGGAGCGAATGCGTTGGGCAATGAAGAAAGCAGCGTCGTGCGGCAGGTCGACCTTGGCCTGGTCAGCCTTTTTCATCAGGATCGCAACACGGGTTTCCAGCTCGGGTGGCTCTACCGCAACGGTAAGGCCCCAGCCAAAGCGCGATTTCAAGCGCTCTTCCAGGCCTTCGATTTCCTTGGGATAACGGTCACTGGTCAAGATGACCTGCTGGCCGCCTTCGAGCAGGGCGTTGAAGGTGTGGAAGAACTCTTCCTGGGAACGTTCCTTGCGGGCAAAGAATTGAATGTCATCGATCAGCAAGGCGTCAACGGAGCGATAGAACCGCTTGAACTCGTTGATGGCATTGAGCTGCAAGGCCTTGACCATGTCAGCCACGAAGCGCTCCGAGTGCAGGTACACGACCTTGGCATTCGGGTTCTTCTTTAATAGGTGGTTACCCACAGCGTGCATCAAGTGAGTCTTACCCAAGCCCACGCCACCATAAAGGAAGAGCGGGTTGTAACCGTGCTTGGGGTTATCTGCCACTTGCCAGGCAGCGGCGCGAGCCAACTGGTTGGATTTACCTTCGACGAAGTTCTCAAAGGTAAAGGTGCGGTTCAGGTAGCTGGTGTGCTTGAGCGCGCCTTCTACTTGCACCGTGCGCTGCTCGGCACGGATCGGTGCCTGTTGCGAGCTCGCCCCAGCCATCGGGTCGAAGCTGTCGCGGGACGGTTCTTCATTAATAGGCGCGTTTTTCTGCGACGCTGGTTTCGAAGACGTCTGGGCAACCGGCGCGGGCGCGTTATTAACAGGTGCCGCTGCGGCCTGAGCCTGCGAGGCACTCGCCGCCAACGGCGCATTCGGCGCGGCACGCGGTGCCGAGCTGCGTTTGCTGCCTATTAGCAGAGAAAGCGAGGGCGCGAGGCCGTTGCCATGTTCATCGAGCAATTCGAGAACGCGGCTCAGGTACTTCTCGTTGACCCAGTCGAGAACAAAGCGATTGGGTGCATAGACACGCAACTCGTCGCCTTCGGCTTCGACCTGTAGTGGACGGATCCAGGTGTTGAATTGCTGGGCAGGCAGCTCATCGCGCAAAAGCTCCACGCACTGCTGCCAAAGTTCCACTGACAC